>NJBG01000001.1:0-600000 GCA_005222965.1 Candidatus Woesearchaeota archaeon B3_Woes | reverse complement strand
CATAAACATTGGAAGAAATGTTGGGTATGATATAAACAAAATCGATCCCCCCAGCACCATACTTGAGATATCAGGAACAAACGTGAGGAACAAAAAAGAAAATCGTGTTCCAAAGGAAGTTACAGATTATATCAAATCGTTAAGGACAACAATATGGTTTACAGGGTTACCTTGTTCTGGTAAGACCACTCTCGCAAAAAAATTGAAAGAGGAGTTATACAACAGAGGTTATGCTACTGTTCACCTTGATGGTGATGATGTGCGTGGAAAGCTTAATGAAGATTTAGGATTTTCATACAAAGATAGACGAGAAAATCTAAGAAGGATTGCGCATGTTGCAAGGCTTTTTAATGAAAACGACAATCTTGTGGTCTCTTCCTTTATATCTCCCACTAATGAGTTAAGAAGTATGGTTAAGGGGATAATAGAAAATATTAGTTTAGTGTATGTTAAATGTAGTTTAGAAACATGCGAAAAAAGAGACAAAAAAGGAATGTATAAAAAGGCGCGTAAAGGGGAAATTAAAAATTTTACAGGAGTATCTGACTTATTTGAAGAGCCGAAAGCAGATGTTATTGTAGATACAGAACATAATGATGTTAAAACATGTGTAGGAAAGATATTAAATGAATTGAATCTTTAAATTTATCCTTCTGGTAAATGTGATTATCCCATAAATTTAAATAATAATTTGATAATATTCTTTTTATGGGTGTTGATATTGAATTTAGCTTGGTTTTGCCTTGTTTGAATGAAGAAAAAACTATTGGAATTTGTATAGAAAAAGCAAAAAAGGTTTTTTCTCAATTAAAGGTTAGTTATGAAATAATAGTTGTTGATAATGGTTGTAAAGATAATTCTGCTAGTATTGCTAAAAAACTTGGCGCTAAAGTTGTTGTTGAACCAAAACAAGGTTATGGAAATGCATATCTAAAAGGATTTTCTGTAACAAAAGGTAATAGAATAATAATGGTTGATAGTGATAATACTTATGATTTGTATGAATTGCCTAAGTTAATCCAATATTCTAAAAAATATGATTTAGTTCTTGGAAAAAGAACTTATTTTCATAAAAAAGCCATGCCTTGGTTACATAGAACAATTGGTAATCCTTTGCTTTCTTTTATCTTTAGATTATTTTTTAAAGCAAAAATTAAGGATGTTCACTCTGGTTTTAGGATTATTAAAAAAACAGCTTTTGAAAAGCTTGAACTAAATACTGGTGGAATGGAATTTGCTTCTGAAATGTTGATGAAGGCAGTAAAACAAAAAATTAAGGTTAAAGAGGTCCTTATAAATTATTATAAACGAATAGGAAAAAGTAAATTAAGTAGTTTTAATGATGGGTGGAAGCATCTAAGATTCATGTTATTACATACCCCTTCTTATTTATTTTTTATACCTGGTTTTTTAATATTTTTTGTTGGGATTTTAGGGGTTCTTTTTTTAAGTACAGGGGATATAATGATCAATAATTTTAGATTAGGTATCCATACTGCAATCTTGTGCAGTTTATTGGCTATTTTGGGTTTTCAATTAATTTTTTTGACATTATTTGCTAAAATATATTTATTTGCAGTTTTAAAAGAAAAATCTCTTTTGATTGAAAGGTTTATTCAATATTTAACATTAGAAAAGGGTCTTTTTTTTGGTAGTTTAATATTTTTAATAGGTTTATTGATTAGTGGGAATATTTTTATAAGATGGTTATTGACTGGTTTTAGTGGGTTTTTCCAGCCAGGAAGGGTTATATTAGCATCAACTATTTTAATAATAGGTATACAAATAATTTTTAATGTGTTTTATTTGAGTATTTTGGGAATTGAAAAGAAATAATTTAAAATGTTTTTAGTAAATTTAATGATCTTAATAACAAAAAAGAATATTGTATCTGGTTTTTATAATTTCAGTGAATTGTATTTATATACTAAAATAAAGTTATTTATTCAGAAAAAATATTTATAATATGGGGAGATATGATGAAGATAAGAATAAGTTGGCATAAATTAAAAAGTATTTTAGGCTTGAGTTTACAATTAGCAAAAGCAGGCTTTAAATTGAGAAATGAAGGAAGTTATCTAGGAATTTTATGGTATTTGTTAGATCCTCTTCTTATGTTTGTTATTCTTTTAAGTATAAGAAATATTGTTGGAGTAGATATAGAAAATTACCCTCTTTATTTGTTACTTGGATTAATCATGTTTAACTTTTTTAGAAAAACCACTAGTGAATCTACAGGAGTTATGATTGGTAATGCTGGATTAATAAAATCAGTAAATATTAATCATGAAGTCTTTGTTGTTTCAACTGTCTTTAAAAATATTTTTTCTCATTTTTTTGAAATACTTCTTTTAATACTTCTTTTAATTTTATTTAATATCTCACCAATAAATGTAATTTTTTACCCCTTAATTTTTGCCTTTTTTTCTTTTTTTG
Source organism: Candidatus Woesearchaeota archaeon B3_Woes (assembly GCA_005222965.1). NCBI lineage: Archaea > Nanobdellati > Candidatus Woesearchaeota > Candidatus Woesearchaeota archaeon B3_Woes. Next base: position 597,564 of record NJBG01000001.1, on the reverse strand, counting down.
TCTTGGGTGTTTCATTTGTAGTATCCACTATTGGAACTTATTTCGTTGATTTTGCAAGATTTTGGAATGTTGTTACAAGAGTATTGTGGTTTGCGACACCAATTTTCTATGGTGCTAATTTAGATTTACCATTTAATTTTAATTCCTTAAATCCAATGTATTATTTTATAAAGATAGCAAGAAAAATAATAATTTATAATCAAATTCCTAGATTATGGATGATATTTGGAGCAATATTATTTAGTTTTATATTATTTTTTTTCGGAATGTTTATTTTTGAAAAATATAAACATAAATTTGCTGAATTAGTATGATGAAACAAAAAATGGAAGAGATAATAATCAAGAATTTATCAAAGAAATTTAGAATTGGTTTTAAGAAAGAACAAAGTGTTTTATCATATTTTATCTCCTTTTTTTCAGGAATAGAACCTAAGAAAGAATTTTGGGCATTAAAAGGCATCTCTTTTAGCGTAAACTCAAGAGAAAATATTGGAATTATTGGAAAAAACGGTTCTGGAAAAACCGTCCTTCTTAAAACTATTATGGGAATTTATAATTTAGATAAAGGAGAAATAAAAACTAATGGAAATATTGTTATATTATCTGGAGTAGGATTAAGATCAAGATTAACTTTAATGGATAATATTTATTTAGTTAGTTCTATTTTGGGTCTTAGTCAAAAAGATATTAAAAGAAAATTTAATTCAATTGTAGAATTTGCAGGTCTTCAGGATTTTGTGAATACAAAAATATATCAATTTTCTTCTGGCATGAGAAAGAGAATTGCCTTTTCTATTATCATACATTACATAGAGCATTATAAACCAGATATTCTTCTATTAGATGAAATTTTTGCAGGAGGAGATGAGGAATTTAAAAATAAAAGTTTAAAAAAACTGGAAGAATTGATGGGAAAAGGAACAACTTTTATTTTAGTGGGTCATAACCTGAAACTTATTGAGAAATATTGTGATAGGGTTATATGGCTTGACAAAGGCAAGATTATAAAAGACGGAAAGCCAAAAGAAGTTATTGAGGCATATGTGAAATTTATTAAACGGGGTTAACATTATGTCAAAAGAGCCATTATACATATTTATACATGTCCAGAAATGTGCCGGAACTACAATAAGAAAACACATAGAAATTAACTTGAAAAAAGACAACTATTTGCTTCTCACTATAAGGGGAAAGCCGGTCTTTGAAAGGACCAAAGAAAACACCGAGAACTATTTGAGATCATTAAACAAAAAACAGAAGGACAAAATAAAAATAATATTTGGCCATGGAGCATACTATAACTTACACAAATTCTTTCCAGACAGAAAGGCAAGATACATAACATTTCTTAGGAACCCTGTAGACAGAACAATATCACAGTACAACTTCAACCGGCAATTTTTGAAACAAAAGATTGAAGAAGATATTAGAAAGCTTAAAAATAAACTTAATCCTGAAGAGTTTAAAATCATTAAAAAAGTGAAGTTAGATATTCATAGACAGAAGAACAAGGAACTTATAAAAAATGGAAGAGTATTAAACTTCAAAAAATGGTTCCTGGCAAACACATATCTAACAGAAGAATTCATATATAAATTCTTTAGTATCCATATATTAAACATACCACTTAGTACTCATATGTTTTATCTATCACTAAGCAAGAGAATACAAAAAAAAGACATAAATAAAAAAAACTTAGAAAAAATAAAAAAAACACTCAATAAATTCTACTTTATAGGGTTGACAGAAAATCCTAAAGATTTTCTATACCTCTACCTCCTACTAGGAATCAGCAAATTCTCGGAAAATAAGAATATCTCTAAAAAATACTTCAATCCAAAAAACAAAGAAAAAATAGAAAGGTTCATACTAACAAAGAACAAGTACGATTTAGAACTATACAATCACGCAAAAAAACTAAATAAACAACACAAAAAACAAAACCCAAAATACAAACTGATAACAACAATCATGGCAACAAAGGGAACACTATACAACATAAAGACACAAACACTATCAAAAATACAACAAACAACACAACTACTATTCAAAATATCATCAAAATTAAAGAAAAAATCAAAAACATACAACAAACTGATTAAAACAATGAAAAATGAAAAATGAAAAACCACTATACATATTTCTTCATATCATGAAATGTGCTGGCACCACTATAAGATTTCATAAGAAGGAAAATCTTGATAAGGATGAATTTCTTCTACTTTATTATAATGAAGAACCAATCTTTGAAAAGAATAAGGGGAACATTAATAAATATATTAGTTCTTTAACGGAAGAGCAAAAAAACAAAATAAGAATAATATTTGGACACATAGCTTTTTACGGCCTTCATAGGCTTTTTCATAACAGGGATTGCAGGTACGTTACTTTCATTAGAGAACCCACCAATAGAACTATCTCCCATTACAACTGGGATTTGATGCGCTATTATAATGGTGAGATGTCAAAAAGGAGAGGGTCTGAACTTTTTCCCAAAGGAAGAAAGGATTTGTCTTTTACATCGTGGTTCAATAATTGGATAGAGGAAGACAGAAAGAACAATTTGAAAATGAATAATTATATTTTCAGGTATTTATTCTTCTTCTTTATTAATGACAAATTTAAACATAGAGATATTAATGAACAAAATCTTGAAAGAATAAAGAATCTTATTGACAAATTCTGGTTTGTGGGCATTACTGAAAATCCTGAGGACTTCTTATTCTTCTATAATAAGATTGGAAGTGGAAGATTCCTGAGAAATTTCAATGTGTCTACAAAATATTTGGGAAAAAAAGAGGTTGAAAAAGCCAAAATATTAATTTCTAAAGATTTGGAATTTGACAGAAAGATTTATAATTATTGTTTAAAACAGAATAGAAAATTCAAGAAAAATCATAAATTTTTTTTCTTAATAGTGCTTATTATGAGAATTAAAAAATTCTTTTGTTTTCATTTGAAACTACAGGATTTTCCTTCATTTATTACTTCAAAATTTTATGATTTGAAATTATTTAGGCTTTCTTCAAATCTCAAGAAGCATTCAATAACTTACTCCAAATTTGTTAAATGGGTAAAAAGAAAACCAGGGTTGAAATAATAGAATATCCCTACTCATAAAAAACCAAACCTCCTAAATAAACCCGTAGACAAGCCAAACCTCCTATCTAAAGGGAAAACATGTAAACGATCAAAAGACCAAAAAAAAACCCTGGGAGAAGAATATGAATTGATAATGCTCTCAACCAAAGCAAAATCCCAATTCCTACGATGAAGTATCTTAACTTTCCAATTAACAAAACCACATTTTGCTCTAAAATCATATTCTTTTGTCAGCGTTACAAATCTTATTTTACTATTATAAAGAACTTTATTAAAATTTAATGCGTCTGGAATGCCTTTCTCCTTCCACTTAATTTTATTTTCTAGACTTTTCAAACCAGACTTTAATCTAATATACCCCCTCTTCTTATCAAGATTATATAATCTCAGCCACTCGGAAAATAGTTTTTTAATTTTTAGGGATTTTTTAAATAAGATTATTCCTGTATCTATCAACACAAAACTTTCGGGAGTTCCTATAATACTAGATTTGTTTTTCGTTGGAACGTGTGCAACTGCAATGTCAAACCTGTTGAGCAAATCAAACAACTCAGAAACATCATCACAAATGTAAGTATCTGTATCTAAAAATAAAGTTAAATCATAAGGAGATTTATACATGTATCTTACTTTATCTTCAAAACCAAAAACAGGATTCTTTATTTTCAGTATTTTATCAAAATAAGAAGATTTTACATCTAAATCAGAAAATAAAGTTACAGGTAAATCAGGCATGTGTTTCTTTAGACTAGCTGCAGAAACTAAAACCTCGTTAATGTATTTTTCTCCTGTTGCAATATAAATTACCCCTCTTGTCTTTTTCATTTTTATTGAACCAGAGAATCCCTTATTTCTTCTGTCATTTTTTTAATAAAAACTTCAACATCAAATTTTCGTGCTTGCCTCAAACATGCATTTTTATACTTCTCAGGATTCTTGTTTATCTTCTCTACTGCTCTTATTATTTTATCCTCATTTATATTATTTATTAATATTCCGGTTTTTTCATTAATAATTGTTTCTTTACACCCCCCTTCGTTTGGAGCTATCACTGGCTTACCAGAAGCCATTGCTTCAACAGGAGCCATTCCAAAATCCTCTTTTTTTGCTGTGAATACCATTCCCTTGCATTCACTTAATTTTTTAATTAATTTATCTTCATTAATAACTCCTAAGAATTTCACATTATTGGGTTTTATTTTTTTAAGAAATTCATAATATTTTTGATTTTGTATATGGCCAATAATATAAAGTTTTTCATTAGGCATTTTAGAAAATGCTTTTAATTGTAATTCTACTCTTTTATGGGGATCAATTCTATTTATAGAAATCCAAAAATTTTTATTTTTTTTATAATGAAATTTTTTTGTTTCAATAGGGGGGTGTATAATTATGGATTCTCTTTTATAATACTCTTTAGCATCTTTTTTAATAGTAAGGCTGTTCACTATAATTTTTTGTATATAATTAATCTCCTTTCTGATTTCCTCTTCTTCTGTGAGAGGTTTTATGGCGTATTTTATTAATATTGGATGAGGGGAGATTGCAAATAAAAAACGAATAAGTTCTATTTTTTCTGAGATTTTTCTTGGGATTTTTTTCTTAATGAATTTATTTTTTATTTTATATAAAAATGTCCAACTCTTTCCAAGGAATGAATTATCTATTAAATCTAATTTTGCTTGGACTTGTCTTTTGTTTGGTTTTTCTTCAAATCTTTTTTGTGTTGACAGATATGGTTTTCTAACATTATGGCAATAAAGAATGTTTGGTTTGTTTATCTTTGATGCATACAAGCAGAAATAACCACTAAAGATAAACAAATCATATTTTTTTTTTAAATTTAATTTGGAGAATAAATACTTTCTTACATTATGGTCATGAAAGGGGTATTTTTTATTGATAATGGTTTTAATTTTAATCCCTTTTGGGATTATTTTTTTGGGTTCTTCTGTAAAATTATATGTTATTATATCCACTTCTATACCTTTTTTAGAAAGTCCTTTAGCAAGTATTGCAACTAATTTTTCTCCTCCACCACACAAGGAAAAATCATCATGTATGATGGCTATTCTTAAATTTTTCTTGGGATTTTTATTCATTTTTTATATCCAAAATTTATTTTATGTTTTCATACTTACCTTTTTGTAATAATCTATCATTTCTTTTGTTATTTTTTCATTACTGAAAAATTTAGCTCTATTTTTAGCCCTTTTTCCTACTATATCTAAATCTTTTCTCTTCAGACATATAAGAATTTTATTTGCGAGAGCTTTTGCGTTGTTGGGCTTTACCAGAAATCCGTATTTTTCATCCTCGAGTATTTGCTCTTCAAAACCGCTTCCGCTCGTAGCCAAGACAGGCTTTCCCAAAGCCATTGATTCCAGACAGGTGAAGCCGAAAGCTTCCCATGTAGATGGAAGTACCACCAATTTTGCATTTTTTATGATAGGATTCAGGTTTTTGTGAGGAAGGTGTTTGATGAACATAATGTTCTTTGCAAACGGCTTGTTTTTTCCACGTATATGCCTCTTCGCATCAAAGTGTTTTATTAGGCGGCTGTGTTTTGTTTCAACATGGTGATTTCCGACAAATACCATTTTTAGATTGGGATGCTTTGAAAAAACCTTTGGCAGAGCACGTGCAAGAAGTCGCATACCTTTTCTTTCCTCTAACCTTCCAAAGTAAAGGATGTAATCCTGTTTTGTTATCCTTTTCTTGGAAATAGATTCATACTTTGAGATGTCAATACCATAATAAGTAACGTCAATTCTTGAAGGATCTATGTTAAAGAAATTAGAGGATCTTTTCTTCAGAGAAAAGCTATCTGCATTCAAGGCGTCACTCTTTTTAATTTGTAATCTTTCAAGGAAATACACAATTTTTTTGTCTAAGGTAACCTGTTCTTTGTTAAGTAGTGCAACCATGGTCCATGAAGTATGCATTCTGGTTATAAACCTGACGCGACTACACAGGGGAAAGAACACACCTAAACCAGCTGTGTCATCGCATTCAACAACATCAAAGGGTTTTCTTTTGTGAAGTTTCTTAAACTTTCGATAAATCCTCCATCCAATGGTTAAGTTTACGGTGGTGTGGTAAAAGTATTTATCAATAATTCTAGAAGGAGGAAAGATTTTTAATAAAAGAGGGTGAAAGAACACCACCCCTGAACAGACCCTGTGAATATGAATGCCCTTATACACATAATCAGTAATTTTTTTCCCGGTGCAGCATATAATGTGAACTTCATGACCATTTTTAACAAGCTCAAGCGACAGATTTTTTAAATAGGTCTCTATACCGCCATAGGAGGATTCAATAAAATCGGTGTGTATGACAAAGCAGATATTCATTTTATGTAGCCATCTGTTCTTTTATTTTTTTAATGAAAATTTTTGTATCAAATTTCTTTGCCTGTTTTAAACAAGTATTTTTATATTTTTTAGGGTTTTTGCTTACTTCTTGGATAGACTTGATTAATTTATCAACACTGATATCGTCTATTAACTTTCCAGTAACTCCATCAACAACGGTTTCTTTATATCCCCCTTCATTTGGAGCAATAACTGGTTTTCCAGAAGCCATTGCTTCAACAGGAGCCATTCCAAAATCTTCATCTTTGGATGTTGTAATAAAACCCTTACAATTAGCATAGAGATTTATCAATTGATTAGAACCAATCCCATTTAGCAAAGTAATGTTCTTTGGCTTAATTTTTTTTATATAATTTGCATATGCAGTAAAATGTCTTGATTTTTCATAACAGCCAACAACGATTAGTTTTTCATCAAGCAGTTTTGCAAAAGCTTTTATTTGCATATCTGCTCTTTTATGTGTAATGAGTCTATTAACGCTTAACCAGTAACCTCCTGTCTTTTTATAATGAAATTTAGAAGTCTCAATTGGCGGGTTTATCACAACAGCAGCCCTATTCAGATATTTCTTAACCCTTTTTTGGGTGTTCTTTGAGTTGCAAGTTATCTTGTCAACATGTTTGACATACTTCCTGTTAAGGTAACGATTGTATTTTACCCAAATATCAAAAATAGGTCTTAGGATTAAAGGGACACTGTGTTGTCTAGTGTATTCATACAAATCCCATATCTCTCTTATAGGTGAATGGACATACCATAAATTTGGTTTATTCTTGACTGCTCCAGATATTGCCCAATCCCCATCTATGATAAAAAAATCATATTTTTCTTTTAGATCGAGTTTTCTGAACTTATACAACGCAAACTGTTGTTTGAATGGAGCATTTATAGGAATTTTTCCAATGCTTTTTATTCTAATGTTTTTGAAACCCATATTTTCTATAGCTTTTCTATTGATATTTGTTGTGATTATGTCAGCATCTAATTCCCCTGCAAGAGTCAAGGTCACTTTTTCAGCACCCCCTATGTTATCCATATAATTATGGAATATTGCTATTTTCATTTCTGTTTAAGTGAACGTCTTTATTAACTAAAGTTTGGTTTTTTTCTAAATCTTTAGTAATGATTTTGTATTATATTTCGTTTTTAAGTTTTTTGGTAAACAAAACTTCCTTTGTTTTGATAAATCAATTTCACTTCATCGCAATTGATTTTTGTTTTAGTTAGAATAAGACTTATGTTATTTTTTTTGATTAAGTTTATTTTATTATTACAATCTTTTTTCATAAAATTCAAATAAAAATCGCTGTCTCTCCCATTTAGATTTGCATCCATGGCAGCAATTACATAATTTCCACTAATTGGATAGATTGTGGTTGATATAAAAGGTGGTGCTAAAACAATTTTATTATTATCAAAATTATTATCAATAAAATTGATAGAATCGTAATCATATAAATCTGATGAATGGTATAACGATGTATTTTCAGTTTGGTTATAATATCCATGGAACATAATTAAAAAAACAAAAAGACCTAATGTAAAGAAAGTTTCGTTTGATAATTCTTTTATAAATTCAAAATCAAGTTTATTCCTCCATTTATAAATAATATTGCATATATAATAAAAACCAATTCCTGATAATGTTGCCATTCCTATAAAAATATAAAAAACTGCTCTTGGATATGGAATGAATAATGTAATTTTATATATTAAGTATAAATAAAGATTGATTAAAAGAGGGATTAACCATAATAAAAATATTTTATTATATTTGATATATGTTTGCCATATGCCTATTAAAGCAAAAATTAGAGGTATAACACCATATAAAATCATCATATCATAGGTAATTTCTGGAAGGGTCCATAATTGATTAAAAACTAATTGGTTCCATTTAATAAAACTTTGGGAGAGCATTATTGATGCTACTATAAGTAAAAAAATGAAAATTGTTGTGTTCTTTTTGAATGTTTTTGTTTCGTGCTTATTTGATTTTTTAAATAAATAATAAATTTTATTAAAAGAATCTTTATTTAAAAGAAGATACAAAGATGTTATTAAAAAAATGAGTATAGTTGAGAGTGGATAAATAAAAAATGAAACAAGGAGGGTGCCTAATAGAGCCAATAAACTTTTTTTGTCTGGTTTTTCTAAAAACATGAATAATAAAATAAAAAAAGCATAAATAAATATTAAAGAAAAGGTTAAAGGTATAAAAAACCAATTGCCTAAAAAATTTACATTGTTTTTTAAAAGAGCGAAGAATAGTAAAGAAAACAAAGCAATATAAAAGTTTTTGGTTATATGTCTCACAAAAACAAAAATTAGAAAGGAATTTATTATAATGAGGAACATAGGTAAAAGACCAAAATTCTCAATCCAGTTAATTTTTGTGAATAAAAATAGTTCTGCTAAAAAAACATGAAATCCTGTTTCTAGGTTTTCATGTTTTTCTTTATCAATAAAATATGGGTTAACAAAGGGGAGTTCTTTATTCTCTATTAAATATTTTGCTTGTGCAATATGATTCCATTCGTCATTATGATAGGGGAAGGGATAATTTGTTTTTTCTGTTGGTTTTATTATTAAAAGAGCATTTGGATCTATATAATGAATAGTATTATTGTAATGAACCTTGTATAATAGGATAGATATAAAAAGCAGTGCTACTATAAGCAAAATTATTTGGTGTGACGAAAGTTTTTTCATAATATAAAAATATAAGTTACAATATATAAATTTAATGGATGAAAACGGCTGTGTTCAAAAAGTCTTAGCAAATAAGCGCAATGTTTATAAAATAAAAAGAAAAGAGTACTATATTCAAGTTTATATAATGGAATAACTTTGATGTTATATGTGTGTTGTAATAAAAATGATAATATTTGATATAATTGGGCTTGTTTTATTGGTTGTGGTTCCTGGTTATTTTCTAGTTTCAATATTATTTAAAAAGATTGATTTGTTGGAGAAAATTGCATTGTCTGTTGCTTTTAGTTTGTCTATTAATATATTAATTGGATTGGTGTTGGGATTTTTAAAAATGTTTAATAAGACAAACCTCTGGATATCATCTTTGGTTGTAACTGGTTTGTTATTTTTAGTATATTATTTAAAAAAATAGTAAATTCATATTTTCTTTTTTATTATAATATTAGTTTGTTTGGTTTTGTGATTCTATTTAAATTCTTCAGTACCTATTGTTTTAAGAATATGTTTGATTTTATCTATTGTTTCTTGTTGATGTTTTTTATCAGACATCCTAACAAACCTTAAAAGCAAATCTACAAGGTTTTCTTCATCAAAATATTTTAATTTAAACCCATCTGTGATAAAATAGAAACGAAAATTTTTGTATTTTAGTTCTTTAATTACAAGTCCACCAACATTTCCTAAAAGTTTTCCTTTTCTAGGGTTATTTTTTAAACTATGGATAATATCAAGAATTTTATTTGCTTCTGTTTTACTGAATTTCTTCTTTATTTCAAGCACAAGAGATTTTAGAATTTCTATCTTAGCCATCTTACTTGTTAATAATTTTTCTTGCTTCTTCCAGTGTTACTGTATTTTTAGAAGACATGAGAAATTCTCTTAACTGTTCTTTAACTGCAAGTTTGTATATCCTTTTAATTATATCCTCATAAGTATCTTCTTTAGTACCGAAGGAACTAACTAATTCTTTTGTACACTTGCTTAATTGAATTGTTGATGGCATTCTATAGGTACTATAGTGGCTATAGTATATAAACTTTTTGGTTTTTTATGGCTTTTCATAAACAGCACGCAAAGGAAAGAATTCATAGTAGTTCTTTTCATCAAACCACGCACATTTAAATGATTTTAGATCTAATTTTAGTTTTGATGCTAATGCTAAGGCATATATTGTCAGTTGTTCTATGGGTTTTGTTTTAGCTGCGTCTGGCTTATAATCTAGAATATGGATAAGATTGTTTCTAATTTGTAATATGTCTATGTGCCCTGTGATTGGGGTTTGTTGGTTTTCTAATGGCAGAGTGAATTTTCTGCTTAGAAAATAAGTTATGTCATCATTTGTTAAGTAGATAGGGACTTCTGCTGCTATTGTTGTTGAATCGTTGATTAGCATGAAGGTTTGTACTGCTTCATGTCTTTGTTTATTGTTTTTTGCCAGATTGAGAGCCAATGATGCTAATTTGTTGGCTAGGTTATTTTTTGAGATGTGTGTTATTTTAAGATGTGAGAATTTTAATTGTGATGCTCTTTGTTCTGATCTATTTTTAATATTATCAATTTGAGCAATTGATGTATTTGAACTTTTCTTTTCTTTGTGTTCTTTGAATATGTGGTGAGGAAATTTTTTTGTTGGAATTTTTTCCAGGTATTGTTTTATTGGTTTTTGGAATTTTGAGTGATTTGAGAATTTATTATTGTATTTGTTTTGGAATAACAAATCTAGTTTTGCTTTGTGAATTTGGAATTTATAAGGTAAATTGTTGTGTAAGAATGTGTGTTTTTCTATTATTTCTTCTTTTGTGTAAAGTTTTGATGCTTCTTTTCTTAGTTTGTTAAATATTGTGATGTTTTTGTATTCATTTATCCAGTTAGAGATTGTTTTTTGAGAGGGCTTTAGCTTAAACTTCTTAGAAAGAATTTTATTAATATCGTTTTGAGAGTATCCTAAATTATAATAAGATAATGCATTAAGGATGATGTTTATTGGATATGTTTTGTTTTTGGACTGGTCTTTTAATGTAAATATTTTTTTACAAATTTTACACTGGTACTTTTGTAAGTTTTGTGCTTTATTTTTTTGAACACCGTATTTTTTAAGATTCTTTGAGGAACAATTAGGACAATTTATTTTGTTAATTTCTGGTTGCATATATTAAATTTGTTTTTTTTTGTTATTTAAATCTTTTTGTTTTAGCAACATAATTCTACTAAAAAAACAACAAAATATTACTAGTAGTTTAGCAACATTATTTTACTAAGAATTTGTATGTTGATTGGATGAGATGGGTGGATTGGGGGGTTTCAGGACCTTTGTTAATTAAACTAAAAAACTAAAAGGTGTGTTGTTTATCTTAAATTTGATTAAGCATATCACACCACGTGTATGAGTTGTCTTGCGAGCAGAGTTGTTGTTTGATAAGTTGGTTTTGGAGTATATATTATTCATACATAATTTATTCACATTACTTAATCTCTATAAACTCTTTTTCTATGGTCAAATTTTAATAAAATAACCTCATCTTCTCTTACAGCATAAACTAATCTGAATGGTTTAATATAGAGTGACCGTTCACCTCTTTTATATTTCAAAGGTTTTCCAACATTGGGATTTTCTAAGATTTTTAATATTTGTTTCCCTAGCTTTTTGAGACTGAATTCATCTAGTTGTTTGGTCTGTTTGATAAATTTTGGAGAACGAGTTATTTTCTTTATTTCGTCAGACATTCTCTTACCAAGATTCTAGTTCCTTAAGAAACTCTTTTTTATTCATGGTTACTCCCTTACCATCATCTATACCTTTCCAAATCTTATCAAGTTCTTTCATTTCTTCCATTTCTTCCTTAGTGAGTCCTTCTACTTCTTTTAAAATTATAAGTTCTCCTTTTTTAATTACTTTAAATGCGCTACCAACTTCTAAACCTTTTCTCATAGATTCAGGTATTACAATTTGTCCTTTTGTGCTCAGTTTTGTTATTTCCATAAAATAAGATTATCTTACTTATATATAAATGTTTCTATAGTGATGGAACAAAAAACATATTTTTATAATACACTGATGTAATAAAAATAAATGCGAGTTTTATCTCTTTGTAATTTAAAAATAAGTTATAATAATTTCAAAAACTGTTCTCGAGAAATCTGTACATCTTTTCTAAGGATTTTATTTAATAATCCTCTATCAATTTTTTCTCCGGGATGATTTGGAACAACAGTTGTTCTTCCATCTATATGTTTGAGAAATATATGGCTTCCAGATTGCCTCATAATCTTAAATCCCATTTTTACAAGAATCTTAATTAATTCGTTAGCACTTATTAAAGGAAGTTTTGACATCTAAACCTCTAATTTTTGTACACCAATAAACTTATCTTTAAATTCGCTTCCCTGTTCTGTTAAATAAAGAGAAATAGCTTCTTTTGTTCTTTCAAGAAGTTCATTCATATTTTTTGCTTGTGTATGACATCCTGGAAGCTCAACTACTTCAGATATCAAATATCCATCTTCTCCTTTTTCTATAATCATATTAAAGCCTGTCATGATACTTTTTTAATCTTTGGAATTATTTAAATCTTTCGGAAATTTTTCAAATTTCCGAAGCATAGAATAATATTTGACATTTCTTATGTTTCTCTTTTTAAAAAGAAATCTTGGTCTAATCTTCAGCACATTATATTTATATGTTTTTGTTTTAGCAACATAATTCTACTAAAAAAACAATCTAATATTACTAGTAATTTGGCAACCTGATTTTACTAAGAAGTTGTATGTTGATTGGCTGAGATGGGTGAATTGAGTAGATAGAATTTATCTTACTAATCTTAAAAATTCTTCTCTTGTTAAACCTGCTTGTCTTATTATTGCTCTTAACGTTCCTTTGGATAATTCTTTGTGATTGGGAATAGTTAGTCTTCTATGAGGTTCTTTTTCGTGTCTAAGAATTAAATGAGAACCTGTTTGGTGGTCAATCCTATATCCTAATTTAGAAAGCGCTTTTACAGCTTTCAATCCAGAAATAACAGGTAGTTTAGGCATTTATTTCAATTGTATCTTCCCTTATAGAAGGGGGTATTGCTTCATTATGTTTTTTTAAGCTTTGGACATAACCTTTCATAGCATCTTTGATGTTTTTTACGGCTTCTGCTCTTGATTTTCCCTGAGAAACACATCCAGGTAATGATGGACATTCAACTACAAAAATACCATCTTCGTCTTGTTCCATAATTATTCTAAATTTCATCTTGTTCTGTTATAACTTTAGATAGTTTTAGTATATTTAAAATTATTGGTTTTTTAAATGTATAATAGCAGACTAAAATAATTTATCAATAAATCCGCTATGATATCTGGAAAACACAACTATTTTGCTCAATTATTTGTGTTTTCTATTATAAATTGTTTTATCAACATAATTCTACTAAAAAAACAATCTAATATTACTAGTAATTTAACAACCTGATTTTACTAAGAATTTTTGGTTGTTGGGGATGAGATGGGTGGATTGGGGGGTTTCAGGGGCTTTGTTAATTAAATTAAAGGTATGTTGTTTAGTTTAAGTTTGATTAAATATATCACACCACATGTATGAGTTGCCTTGTTGGTAGGGTTCTTGTTTCAAAGATGTTTTTAAATCCAAGCCCTAATTAGTTTTTTTCCGGAATCACAAGGTTCCAGGGCTTTTGCAAAGATTGCATTATTTCTTTCCTGAAATTCTTTAAATGTTGTGATATCTGAAATATCCAATTTCATTGCATAACCTTGTTTGTTTGATGTTACTAAAGGGTCACCTACTTCTATAGGGTTGTCACAAATAACCTTTACTGGAATATTACCTGTTAAAGCAATCGGATAAGGATAATAATCTGCTCCAATAGTCATTGTTGCATGATAACTTAGTGTTGATAGTGCTGTTTTGTCATAGGATTTATCACAATATCTTATAACAGTAACAGAATCAATAGCTTTATCAAAACAAATAACATCTCCTTGTTCAAATTCTAGTTCAAAGGAAGAGTCTAATATGCATTTGTATTGATGGTTATCCTCTTTCATGTCATCTGGAATAATTTCATTTGTATAATCAAATCTATCTTCACCACAATGGATATGTTTTAATGCTTTTTCTGACGCCCATTTTTCTGCAATATCTTGGTTGCAAGAATCACCACCACTGCAAACCCCAGATACATAAAGATTGCCTGACATATATCCTGCACCCACAGAGCCAGATGCATATACACCATAACCATTGGTAGCATGGCCCCTGAGACCATAAGAAGTAGCAGCGGAACTAGCGTAACCATAAACACCAGCTCCACCATTGGTTGCTGTTGCGCCAAAAACGCCATATAACGCGCCTTGCCCAGATATAGCATAATTAGAACTACCAGTGCCACCAACACTTAATTTTGATGCTGGGCTTGTTGTGCCGATGCCGACTTTTCCAGCATTGTCAATCTTCAGTACTGTATCAGTTCCTGAAGCAATCTGAAAAAATCCAACACCATTGTTGGTAGAATCATATTTATAAGAGGCGGTGCTAGAGGAACTTACGACTAGGTTACCGCTGTTGTCCTGCAAGAACATATCTGTTCCACCCAAGTACAAATAGCCATTTGCCCCTGTTAGGATATTTCCTGTTTCACATGTTGCATCTTTATTACATGAATTTGTATTTCCAGAATAGGTTGCATATGGTGCTGTAACAGCAGGGCTATTTGTTAAAGTTATTGTAGTACCGCTTGTGCCCAAGTCTTGGGTGTCTGTGTTTACTGTTTTTACATGGTGTGCACTTGAAGCTGCATCGTGGTCATAAGCCCAATTGGAGGATATTGATTCAGTAGTAACACCATTTACAGGGGAGTCATCAATTCCTCTCCATGTGTTTGCTGAGTATGCATCTGTTCCACAAGATAAAAGTCCATTTGAATCTGTATCAATTGTATCACAACTTGCTAGGCTGCTTGTTGTTAGGTCACCATCTATTTGAAGATTTCCTGAGGCATCCAATACCATTCTATCTGCACCACGATAAAATCTCAAATCAGTAGAACTTTCGGGAATATACGTAATCCAGTCGGCATTTGCGGTGCCTGTTTTTAATTGTAGGGCAGCTTGTGAAGAAGCGCCAGTAGTCTCAACTTTCAAATAATTCTGCCCTGACGAATTTGTATGTAATAATGTTGCAGGACTACTCGTCCCTATTCCCACATTTCCCCTAAAATAAGCAGTAGCCCCTGTTGTTCCTCCATCCCCTACACTTTTTAATCTGAAATCAATATTATCATTTTCATCTTGAACTCTAAACCCTTCAACAGCTGCTTCGTTATCATATCCATAAATCCATAATGCAGGATAAGAAGTGCTAGTCCACGCAGTACCAGAACCATCACCAATTTGTAATTTAGAAAGAGGACTATTTGTCCCAATTCCTACGTTACCTGCATTAAAATAAGTATCTGTGCTTGTATCACCATCTAAATAATGTTTAACATTTCCAGAAGAATCCCTCACAATTAATACACCATCTCCACTTACATCTGTTCCAAAATTAGCCACTCTTGTTCCCGCAGCATTTTCTAAACTTAACATATCTGTATTATCAGCAGAATTTTTAATTGTCAGTTCTGCTGTTGGACTATCTGTTCCAATTCCTACATTCCCACCATTCAACCAAGAATCACCATTTGTATTAAACTCAAAATCAGTATTATTAGAAACATCCATCAA
This sequence comes from Candidatus Woesearchaeota archaeon B3_Woes, assembly GCA_005222965.1. Lineage (NCBI taxonomy): Archaea > Nanobdellati > Candidatus Woesearchaeota > Candidatus Woesearchaeota archaeon B3_Woes. The sequence goes on along the minus strand of NJBG01000001.1, from coordinate 581,642 downwards.
TCTTAAATAAGCATTTCCTCCTGCTTTGTTATATTGAAATCTTACATCAGAACCTCCAACAGTTTGAACAGCATAAATTCCTCCACCTCCTTCTTGAAGAATATTACTATTACTGACTGTAAGTAATTCATTTGGACTACTTGTTCCAATTCCTACATTATCACCAGTATTGTTTAGAAATACGTTTGTTCCAGAGCGGTTCCATATTCCTGTGCCTCCACTACCACCAACACCTGTTAAGCCAGAGCCGTCACCTACAAAGTTTGTTGCTGTTATTGTTCCTACTACTTCTAATGCTGTTAATGGTGTTGTTGTATTGATTCCTACATTTCCAGTGCTTTTAATTCTCATTCGTTCATCTAAACCACTTCCCATGCCTGTAGCTGTGCCAAAAGCAAGGTCTGTAGGCCATCCTACATTTAGAATCGTCTTGATATATGCTTGTTCATAATCGCCGTGCCTAAATTCTATTTTATCTTCATCATTTGTGGAACCTCCTGTATTATCAAGAATTAATTTTGCTGTTCCAGGGGCAGAAGGATTATCAATTATATGTAATGCACTTTCTGGAGAGTCCGTTCCGATTCCTACTGCATTTTCGCTCGCATCAACAAAAAGTGTGTCTGTGTCAACAGTTAAATCACTATTTACCTTTGCATGTGCTTGAATTTGAAAAGTATGTCCACCAGATAATTGATTAAATCCCCAGGTTTTTGTATTTATTTGAGCAAGTTCAAATCCATCTAATGCTGCATTCTCAAATCTCATTACTCGATTACCTTGTACATTTATACGAATGCTTGATAATGGTGCTTCACCTAGACCGACATTTCCAGACGTTGCGTTAAAAAAGATTGCGTTTCCTATTTGCAAGGAGTTTGAAGGACTACTCGTCCCGATTCCTACTTTATCGCCACTATTGTTTAGAAATACGTTTGTTCCAGAGCGGTTCCATATTCCTGTGCCTCCTCCGCCTCCTACTCCTGTTAAGCCTGAGCCGTCTCCTACAAAGTTTGTTGCGTTTACTGTTCCGATGACTGTTAATTTTTGTGAGGGGGTTGTTGTTCCGATTCCTACTTTACCATCAGACATAATACTTATTCGTGCAGTGTTGTTTGTTTTAAATTGCAGTTCGTTTTCTGTTGTTGTTCCCAGAAAGAAGTTCCTGCCTACTTCTTGTATTATCAAATTCGCCCCGGACTCCCAGATTAAACCTGCAGTTCCTAATCTGATTATAGAAGGCTCTGCCATTCTAATTTCACCATTTGTTTTTATAGTTCCATTAACATCTAAGGGATAAGAAGGACTACTTGTCCCGATTCCTACTTTGCCTGCAACAATAAGGTCACCTGTTCCTGGAGAAGTATTGTTTATAAGAGACTGCCCAACAGAAAGCGCTCCATTTGCCCAAATCCTAACTACATTATCTGAACTTTGTAAAAAAGTAGCAAGAGAGCCATACCCTAAATTCCCAAGTTTCATGTGGCTGTTAGTAAAAGTGTTTGAGATAGTTCCAACAGATTCATAAAATTCTAACGCAGCTCTTGTAAGCTTTACCCTCTCATATCCAGAACTATCATTTATTTGAAGATAATTTCCGTTATTTAAACGTATATTCCCTACTACATCCAACTTCTGACCAGGACTACTAGTTCCAATTCCTACGTTTCCGTCTGCTTGTATTACAAATCTTTGGATAGTCCCATCTCTCCAAACTTGAAATAGATTCCCTGTATGACCGCTTCCAGAGCCACTTATTTTGAGAGGAACTGTAGAAGCACCACCAGCAAGAATATAAACTGTAGTACCTGTCGCCAGACCTGTACCTGGAGCAGAAGTGTAACCAAAAACCGCTCTCCCATACCCATCAATCGCAGCTCTTAATTGATTAGCGTCAGAATGATAAATTTGTATAGCTGGTTGTGAAGGTGTATTATTAATTATAAGATTCCCATCTTGTATATGCAATTTCTCACTTGGACTACTCGTTCCGATTCCCACGTTTCCTGTTGCGGCGTCAATTACAAACTCGTTTGCTGCTAATGTTAAAGTTGTGCAAAAAATTAATAAAAAAGTTAGAACTAAAGTAAATATTCCTCTTTTTTTGATTTCGATTTAAACCACCTCTTTTTTCTTTCTCATTTATTTGTTATGAATTTGGATATTTAAACGTTTGTTTTTTTTGATAAAAGTTTCATAATTTCCAGTTTGTAATCTTTTTGTGCCATATGTAACATTTATGTTACAATTATTGTTCAAATTTTTTGTTTTGTTAAGGTATCTTTCTTCTCTAAATCAGTGATATTATCGTAAACTAAGGTATATTATTTATTAGTATCAATTGACACTAATAGTAGGTTACATCTTTCATTTAAACTAACAGTTTATATATGTAAACTAGTGGTTTATATAGTTTTTATTTTTATTCTAATAACTTTTTAACAAATTGATACAATCTTTTTAGATCTTTTATTCCTTGTTGTGCTGTCTCGGGGTCTATGTTTCTTCCATAATACAAAATTTTATTTCGTGTTTTTCTATATTTATCAAATATGTTAAAAAATTCCTGGTTATCTAGTACATCTTTTATATAATACCCAATACTTAAATGATCTAAAGATTGATATCCTTTTTTGTATAACAAAGCATGCAGTGATTCTAAGATAATATCATAGTAATTTGTTAAAATAAAAAAACCATTTTCTTTATCTAATTTTATTTTTTCAATAATATTTAGTAATTTTAAAGAGGATATCATTAATGATTTTGCTCTTTCTTGGTTGAGGGATATTTTCAAAACTTTTCCATCTTCTATTGATTTTTCCCAGTCATTCATTATAACACCTTTAAGTATCCAGTTAAGACAACTCCATTTAAAACATTATTAAGCAGTTCTTTATTGTTTATTTTCATTTGTTTTATTTCGTGTTCTGTGTGAATGAATAAATGCAATTTTTTTTTAAGTGTTTTTTCAAATTGTTTGGTTTCTATTTTTTTTTTGTTTGGTGCTATTATAAACAAATCAATATCTGATTCTTTTCTATCTTCGCCTAGTGCATGTGATCCATACAATATAATGGTTGGAAAGTTTAATTCTTTATCTAAATATTTGATTAAATTGCTTTCTTCTATGGATCTAATTGTTTCAAATTTTTTGTATATTCTAAATAATCTTGATTCCCTATTACTAAACCATAATTTACTTCCATATTTTTCTTTTGAAATAATTAATTTTGTTTTTTCTAAATCTTTAACATATTTTGAAACTGAAGGCAACCCTAATTTTAATATTCTTGAGATTTCCCTTAGCTTAAATCCCTTTAAAGGGTCATCTAAAAATACTTTTAATACTTTGTATGTGTTACATTTTTGTATCATATGTTATAATATTATATCAGTTGATATAAAAATGTTTCGTTTTTTATAAATAAATTACTCTTCTTCTGACCATATATCATAATATGTAAGTGCTGCTTCTTCTCTTGTTTTCCATGCCCCTGATGTGCATGTTCCTTTAATAAGTACATCTTCTACAAATTCGCTTGAATATTGTGTTGTGTTCCATGTCTCTGTTGGTTCGTTGCCGCAGCATTGTGCTGAATCTACATCCCAACAAGGAGAATTTCCTGTATTAGTACATGTTGTGCCATAACCTAAATCAGATCTGGATATTAAACAAAGACAAGAGTTTGTTTCAATAGTAGCATTGGTTGTTCCTGATGGAAGAGCACTTCTACATGTTCCATTGATGTTTGAATATGGTCTATAACAACAATAATTAGCATCACAATCTGATGTTGTTTCACATGTATCTAAATAAAATTCACTTTCTGAAAGATCTACACATTCATTTACTATGCATTGTTCATTAGAACCACACATAGTAGTGGTTGTTTGATAGCTACATAAACAACTGCCGCAAGATGATGCTGTTTGGTTTATATGGGTAGAGTTATGACATTTATCATAATATGTTGGGCAGTCATAATCAATTTCACACTCTTCTCCACCACTTATATTAGAATCTCCACACTCATCACAAAGCCATTTATCAGTATAATTATTATAAAGCGCAGAAACTTCTGTTGAGTCTAATTCCCGATTCCAGACAGCTACTTCATCTATCATTCCTTTAAAATAATCTGCATTGTTTTCTCCGGATGTATTAATATGTAAAAGACTACCGATTAAAAAATCTGCATTTGATATATCTAAATCTGTTAGACTTGTGTTTGTGGTTGAGCCCATATAATATCCATTAATGTAGAATTTTACAGTTCCAGTGTCAATATTAAATACTCCAATAACATGATGCCATTTGCCATTATTATAAGTAGGAGTTGTAGTTTCAATAGCATAATCATATTTATAAGCCAGTATAGATACTGCTTTAGTTCCTGCTCCTCCTAAAGTTCCATCACTAATACTTAGAAGATATCCTTTGCCATCGTCTGAAGTATAACCAGCAGCATATGTTTGAAGAGGCAACAAAACTAGTAAAAATGTTATAATTAGTGTAATTTTTTTCATTTTTATCTAAAACCTCTTTGAATTAAATTTCCTGTATAACATAGGCTTCCTGAACTATTAATACTAGATACTACTGTTCCGCTTCCATCTTTTATTTTTAAGCTTCCTGCAGAACAACTGGCATCTATTGTACAATCTCCTGCTTCTAAGCATAAATCTCCTGTTGAGTTGATTGATGCAACAATACCGCTATTATAAATTTCAAATATTCCTGAACCACAAGAAGCTAGAACTTTGCAATCTCCTTTAAGTTCAATATCTCCTGTATCTGTGAATACTGCTAAAAGATTTGTATTATTGACTATGTATGAATCATTGCCTGTGCGGCTGTTTTGTGCAATAAATCTTCCAGCAATGGCAGCATGTTGGGAATCTGTAAAATTAATCCACGCAGAAACAGTAATAACTCCTGTTGAAGGTAAACTAGAATCTTTTCCAGCATTAATATAATCATTAGAACCATCAAAAGAATATGCTTGTCCTGATATACAAGAGTTTACTAAAGTTGCGCCACTTACAGAACCGTCATTACTTCCTTGATCGTCGTTTGCGCTTCCATTAAAAGACCAGTATGAGACTAATCCTGTATCTAAGTTATTATTAAAAATAGCAGCATTTACAAGTAGACTTAAAGTAATAAAAATAGTCAGAATAATACTTAAAGTAATAAAAACTGATTTTACACCTCTTTTCATATTAATACTAAACAAATATTTACTACTTGTTTAGACAATAGAATTGTTTTTATATAAATATATCGTTTTAAAGAATTATTTTCCCTTAATATCTTCAGATTTAATGTGTAATTCCTTTAAATGGTCTTCTGGAACATCACTTGGGCTTCCATCCATTGGACATTGTGCTGCTTTATTCTTTGGAAATGCAATAATCTCCCTTATATCTTGTAATCCGCACATTAGAGCCACTAATCTATCAAAACCAAGCCCCATTCCTCCATGAGGTGGTGCACCATATGTATAAGCATGTAGTAAAAATCCGAATTTTTTCTCTGCTTCTTGTTTATTTAATCCTATAAGTTTCATTATTCTTTCCTGTACATTTGGATTAGTTACCCTAATTGATCCAGATCCTAATTCTGTTCCATTAAGAACAATATCCCATAAATCTCCTATAACTTCTTTGGGTTTTTTCTCAAAATCTTTTACAAATTCTGGTTTAGGCATTGAAAACATATGATGTTCTGGTTCCCATCTGTCTTCATCTTCATTATATGCAAATAATGGGAAATCAACAACCCAACAAAATTTGAAATCTTTTTCTTTAACTAGTTTTAAATCATCTCTTAATTTTAATCTTAATCTGCTTAATACATCAGCTACATTTTTTTGTTTGTCTGCAATAAACATTAAAACAGATCCTTTTTTTGCTTTTGTTTTTTCTAATAGTTTTTTTTGAAGAGAGGGATTAAAGAATTTAACAATATTAGATTCTAGGCCTTCATCAGTAACTCTCATCCAGGCCATGCCTTTTGCTTCGTTTTTCTGGCAGAAACCTATATATTCGTCAAGTTCTTTTCTTGTGAAATCTTTTTTAGGATTTATACATTTAACTTGTTCTACTTTTTGAAATACTTCAAAATCAGACTTTTTTACAATATCTGTTACATCAATTAATTCTAAACCGAATCTTAAATCTGGTTTGTCTGTTCCAAATCTATCCATTGATTCTTTATAAGAAAGAATAGGGAATTTGTCTAATTTTATATTAAGAACCTCTTTAAATAAGTGTTTATAGAGGTTTTCTATAAACTCTCTTATATCATTAGAATCTACAAAGCTCATCTCAAAATCAATTTGAGTATGTTCTGGTTGTCTATCTATCCTCAAATCTTCGTCTCTTAGACAACGTGCAATTTGATAGTACCTATCACATCCAGAAATCATAAGTAGTTGTTTGTATAGCTGTGGGCTTTGAGGCAGTGCGTAAAATTTCCCAAGATTAACTCTTGAAGGAACAATATAGTCTCTTGCCCCTTCTGGTGTTGATTTTACTAAAAGTGGTGTTTCAATTTCTAAAAAATTGTGTTTATCAAAGTATTCTCTTGTGGATTGTGCAATTTTGTGCCTTGTCAATAATCTGTTTTGCATGATTGGTCTTCTTAGATCTAAATATCTGTATTTTAATCTTATTTCTTCTCCTGCTTCAATCCTGTCATCAACTTCTATTGGAGGGGTTGCTGCTTTTGCAATTACTTCAACAGAATCGACTAAAACTTCTATTTTTCCTGTTTTTAATTTTGGGTTTTCTAAACCTTTGCCACGAGCACGAACCTTGCCATTTATATGGACTATGTCCTCTCTTCTAAGGTGTTCTGCAACAGAATGAACTTTTTTGTTGTGTTTAGGATCAAAAACAATTTGGGTTAGACCATATCTGTCCCTTAAATCTATAAATATTAAGCCACCATGATCTCTTCTTGAGTGCATCCAACCTGCTAACTCTATCTTATTATTAATGTCTTTTTTGTCTAATTCTCCGCATGTGTTAGTTCTTAACATAAAGATAGAGTAGTTTTATTGTCTTTATAAAGTTTATCCAATAATTTTATATTTTGTTGTTTTGTATTAATTCAGTAAATTTTTCAAAGCTTCTATCATAGGATTTTTCTATATCGCTTGGGAAACAACAAGCTGGTAGTTGTCTTTTGTCTAGATGATATTTTAGACATTCACAGCACATTCCTTTTCTGCTACATCCAGGATAACTGCAATTACAATTTTTTAGGTTTTGTTCTTTTTTGCATTCCATTTTATTTCTTAAAGACAATTATTTCATATTGTTCTTTGCCTATATCCAAGTTTCTTTGTTTTAGTATTTTGAATTTGTTGTTTTTTGCTGATTTCTTGATTAAATCAAAGGTTCTTGTAATGATTGTTATTGTTCCGTTATTTTTTAGTATGAAATTTGCTTGTTGGAAAAAACCATTATACGCTCTTTCGATTGTTCTTTGATTTTTATAGGTTTGGTTTGGCGGATTTGTTATTATTTTATCTATGCTTTTTTCTTTAAGTTTTATGTCTAAATCTTTTATTTCAACTCTACTAAAAGTTATAGATTTTTCAATGCCTGCAATTTTTGCGTTTTTCTTTGCAGAGATAATATATTTTAGTTCAATATCATAACCAATAATTTTTCCATTAAAAGGTTGTTTTAAATCAAACTTTTCTAAGTCCATTTCCTTGAATTTAAGAAATGCAAATTTGTCTTTTGAATAGAAATTTTGAGAAAAATTATTGGCAAAAAGAGCAGCTTCAATTAGGATTGTTCCTGAACCACAAAAAGGGTCAAGTATAATATCTTGTTTTTTATAATCTGCAATTCTTAGTAATGAATAAGCAATTGTTCCTTTTAATGCGTCATAATGGGTATAAATTCTATAATCCCTTTTGCTTATGTCTTCTCCTGAAAAATCTATTCCTAGGTAACAATCGTTTTTATAAATATAGACAAAAATTGTTATGTCTGGAGTTTCTAAGTCAACTTTAGCATTAAGTTTTAATGCGTTTGCTGTTGTTATACAAATTTCATCTCTTTCAAGATTTTCATTTTCAATATGATCACATCTTACTGCAAATGTTTTGTCTTTTGTTATGAATTTACTTATCTCTTTTATGCTTTTACTAACATTTTTTAGATCTTCTAAGGAATTTATTTTAAATGAATCTAAAAGATAGAGAATTTTTTTGACAGATTGGGCTTTATAGCAAATTAGAGCAATTTCTTCAAATGCTTTTGGTTCAAATATAACACAAGTTTCTTTGGTTGTTGTTTTTGTTTTGATTAATTCGTTGATTTCTAGAGAAGTAATGTCTTCGATTCCTTTATGGGTTATTGCCAGTGCTTTCATTTTGTTGTTCTGTATTATTATTTTCTTTAATAATTTTAGCAGCTGCAACCACCTTATCTCCTTTATTTAATCTCATAAGTCTGAGACCTTGTGTATTTCTTCCTATAATTCTTAGGTCTTTTGCCGGGGTTCTTATTGTAATTCCTTTTTTGCTTATGAACATTATGTCGTCGTTGTTTGTGATTGATTTTACTGCAACAACCCTGCCGTTTCTTTCTGAGCAGATTATGTTTCTAACTCCTGAACCCCCTCTTGATATTAATCTATAAGCTTTTACAGAAGTTCTTTTTCCATAACCGTTTTCTGTTATTGTTAATAGGGTTCTTGTATCGTCTGCCTTAACCATATCGATTATTTTATCTTTTTCTTTTAGCCTAGCTCCTCTAACTCCTGCTGCCTGTCTTCCTGTTGGCCTTATATCTGTTTCTTTGAATCTTATTGCCTGGCCATTTTTTGTTGCCAACATAATTTGGTCATTTCCTGATGTATTGAGTACATTTATTAATTCATCGTCGTTTTTTAGGTTAACTGCGATTATTCCGCCGCGTCTTGGTTTTGAAAATTCATTTAGGCTTGTTTTTTTGACTATTGCGTTTTTTGTGGCCATCATCAGATATCCTTTATTAAAATCTTTAATAGGTACAAAGGCGCTTATTTTTTCGTCTTCTTGTAGATGAAGCAAATTTGATATTGCTGAACCTTTTGCTTGTTTTCCTGTTTCTGGTACTTGATATACTTTTAACCAATGTAATTTTCCTTTGTTTGTGAAGAATAAGATATAATCGTGTGTATTAGCTACAAATATTTCTTCTATGAAATCTTCTTCTTTTGTTGTAGCTGATCTAGCTCCTTTTCCACCTCGTTTTTGTTGTTTGTATAGATTTACCTGTAATCTTTTGATATAGCCTGTGTGGCTTATTGTTATTATGTTGTCTTCTGGTTTGATTAGTTCTTCTTCCTCAAATGATTCATATTCTTCTTCAATTATGGATGTTTTTCTTTTGTCTCCATAATTTTGTTTTACCTCTTCAAGTTCTTGCTTGATTATTTTGAGGATTTTGTTTTCATCTGCTAAAATTTTGTTTAATTTTTCGATAAGTTTTGTTAGTTCATCATATTCTTGTTTTATTTTTTGTTGTTCAAGAGAAGACAATTTTTGTAGTCTCATTTCAAGCACAGCTTTTGCTTGTATTTCTGTTAGTTTATAGTCAACAATCAATGATTTTTTTGCTTCTTCTGTTGTTTTTGATGCTTTGATTAATTTGACTATAGAATCGATATTGTTTAGAGCAATTATCAGACCAGATAGTATGTGCTGCCTTTCCTGTGCTTTTTTAAGATCAAATTCTGTTCTTCTTCTTACTATAATTTGTCTGTGTTTTATGTATTCCTGGATTAATTGTTTTAGGTTTAGTATTTTTGGTTCATTGTTGACCAAAGCCAACATAATAATTCCAAAAGTAACTTGTAATCTTGTGTGTCTGAATAATTGATTAATTACAATTTCTGGATTTGCGTTTTTAGTTAACTCTATGACAACACGCATTCCTTCTCTGTCTGATTCATCTCTTATATCTGAAATGTTTCTTATTTTTTTATCATTTACTAATCTGGCTATTTCTTTTATTGTCTCTGCTTTGTTTACCATGTAAGGTATTTCTTTTATGATTATGACTTGTTTTTGTTTTTTTTCTATTACTTCTGTTTTAGATCTTACAATTACTTTTCCTCTTCCTGTTTTATAGGCCTGAAGAATTGGTTTATTCCCGCAGATTATTCCTCCTGTTGGAAAATCTGGGCCTTTTATTATTTTGAATAATTCATCAACAGTTATTTCTGGATTGTTTATTGTGGTGGTTATTGCTTCGCAAACTTCTATCATGTTATGCGGTGGAATGTTTGTGGCCATTCCGACTGCAATTCCTGATGAACCATTAATTAATAGATTCGGGATTTTGCTAGGTAAAACAGAAGGTTCTTTTAGGCTATTATCAAAGTTGGGAACAAACTTAACTGTTTGTTTGTCTATGTCTTTTAGCATTTCTTCAGATATTTTGTTTAATCTTGCCTCAGTATATCGCATTGCGGCCTGTCTGTCTCCATCAACACTTCCAAAATTTCCTTGGCCTTGTACTAAAGGATAACGCAATGACCAATCCTGAGCCATTCTGACCATTGAATCATAAACAGCAGTATCTCCATGTGGGTGGTATTTTCCTAGGCACTCTCCAACAATTCTTGCAGATTTTTTGAAAGGTTTGTTATGCAACATGCCCATGTCATTCATAGCATAAAGAATTCTTCTATGGACTGGTTTTAGTCCATCTCTGACATCTGGCAATGCCCTGCCTATGATGACTGACATAGAGTAATCTAAATAAGACTGTTTCATTTCTTCTTCGATGACTCTGTCGACTATTTTCTCCTTTATTTCTGGTTTAGATTTTTCCATTTTAATAAGATAGAGAAGAGTTCTCTAGTAGTTAAAACTACTTAATTGTTTATAAGTCTTTTGGTTGAAAATAGAGGGTAGAAGGCCTGTATCGGCTGTTTTCAAGGGTTTGGTGCCGTCTGGAAATTACGTTAATCTTTTAACAATTCTGTCTTTTACTATAAAACTTTTGTTGCAATAAACGCATTTTTTTCTTTTTTTAGATAAAATCATAGAATCTGTTTGATATTTCATATCGTGTTTGCATTTAGGGCATTTAAGCAGAAACATCATTTTAATTTATTCTTCTTTTTCTTCTGGATGTAATAGTTTTTCTACTAATTCGTCTGCTTTTTCATCCATAGATTTTTCTTGAGTTGTTTTTGGTTTTTCTTTTGGTTGTTCTTCTGTCTTCTCTGGTTCTTTTTCTTCTTCTTTCTTTTTTTCAGCGGGTTTTTCCTCGGGCTTAGCAACTTCTTCCTTTGGTGTTTCTGGTTTTGCTTCTTCTTTTGGTCGTTCTTCGGCAGATTGTTCTTCTTTGGTTTCTTTTGGTTTTTCTGCTGGTTCTTGTTTTGTTTCTTCTGATTCATAGGTTTCTACTGTTTTTTTTGGTTCTTGTGGTTTTTCTGGTTCCTGGGTTGTTTCGTATGTATCTAGTTTAATTTTTTCGTTTTTATCGTCAATTAAATCGATTTCTTTTTCTGTTTTTTTTAAATCTTTTTTTTGTTTTTGTTCGTCCTCTTCCTGCATTTTTTTGGCCTCTCCTATATTTTTTTGATGTTCTTTTTTCATATCTTCGATTTCGATTTCTTTATCTGATATGGCTTTTGCGATTTGGCTAAAATCTGAGAATTTTTCTTTTAGTTTGTCTGGTGGTAAATCAAAATATGAGAAAAATTTGTCTGTTAGTTTTATTAATTTTGTTCTTCCGTGTTTTTGTCTGGTGATATATCCAATACTTTCTAATTCTCTTAGATGATCATATGCTTTGTTTGTCCTTATTTTTATGAGGTCTGCTTGTTTTATTGGATATTTCCACGCTATAACTGCTAATGTTTCCATTAATGTTTTGGATAATTCTGTTTCTGTAACTACTTTTTTTACAACATGAAAATAATTTTCTTTTGTTGTGATTTTCCATCTATCACCTTCATTTACTAATATTAATGAAGAATCTCTATTATCATAATCTACTTTTAGGTCTTGTAAGGCTTTGTTGAGTTGTTCGTCCTCTCTTAATCTGCATAATCTTTTAATTTCTTCATGAGATAGAGCTTTGCCTGAAGAAAATAATAAAGCTTCTACTTTATTTTTAATATCATCCATCTTTATTTAGTTTGTAAAGGCCTTCTTCCTCTTTTACAAAGTTTTCATTAACTAAAGCTTCTAAGAAAGGTTTTAATTGATCTACAGGTATTCCTATTGAGCTTGATAAATCTTCTAGTTTTTGCTCTTTTAGTTTTAGAGATACCATAATCATGTTTCTTAATAATAATTTTGCGTTGTTTGTTAAAGCGGCATTTTCAAAATTTAACCTTTTAACAGCCATATCTGCGTTGTGAAGTTTTGATAATAAATCATTCATTAGATTTGATACGTCGTGTGTGTTAATTTTCATTTTTTCTGGTTCAACTATTTCGATAGAAGAAGGTAGGAAATCAAAACAGAAAGAGGCAACTACATCTAGATTGTTTGCCATAAACTCGATTTCGACAAATGATGTGAATAATTCTCCTGTGCTTTGCTGAATTTTGTGTTCTGTTTTTGAGAGTTTTTCATCTTTAAGAGATTTTATTTCTGAAATTTCCTTTTTTTCTATTTTTAATCCTTTTATTTCCTGAGCTTTTTCAATAACAAGATTTAAGGCTTTTTCCACGTGTTCTTTTGGCTTGCCGACTACTTCAACTATTGATCTGCATAATATTTTTTCTGTCATACATCTTGGAGGGATATGACGATTTAAAAAGGTTTGGATTGGTTTGAGATAATATCATTAATCAAAAAATTTATATACTAATACCTTCTTATATTGACTACTACATAAAAATAAAAGGTGAATATATAATGTTAAAGATGAAAAAAATAACTGAAAGTTATGATGTACGTGTTTTTACAGATAATGGTGAATATTTTGGGGATGTTGAAGAAGCAATCCTCACATCAACAAGAGTTTCTGGATGGAGGGTGAGGTCAACAAAAGGTTCTTTTTTATCAAAGGTTTTGGGTTCTGCAAAAGGTGTTATTGTGCCACACCAACTTGTTAAATCAATGGGAGATATAATGATTATAAGCAAAGCAGCAGTACCATCCTATAATCCTGAAGATTCAGAAGCAGAGCCTGAAGACAAAGAAGAATAATTTCTTTATATTATTTTATTAATATTTAAATTATAGAATTATCCACTCATTCTTCCAATCATTCTATTCATAATATCTAAAAGCAAAGAGTTTAATTTTGTTTTTTGTTCTTGTATTTTATCATTAATTTTTTCAATAGTTTTTATTTGATCTTCAATAATCTTCTCTTTTTCATCAATAGTTAAGTCTTTTTCTTTTATTAAAGCCATTTGTGTTTTCATTGTTGTGCTTAAATCATCTATGTCTACTCCAATATTTTCAATTTCGTCTAATTGTGATTGTACTTTTCCAACTTCGCTTCTATTTAAGAGATAATTAACAACAAAAAATCCGCTGATTAAAATCAATATAATAATTAAAGCATATAACCATTTAGGAGACTTAGTTTTTTGTTTTTCTGTTCTAACTTCATCTAGATGTGGTTTTAATTTTTCAGGATATCTTAGTCCTATTATATTGTTTGCTGCAGTTTCAACATTGCTAGAGGAATGGCCGTGTTTAATAAGAACTTCTTTTATGTATTTTATATTAAAACCTTTTTCTAAACCCTTTTTTATGTAATCTTCAACAACACTCTTTTCTTCTTCCATTCTTGCAATATTTCTAGAACTAGATATTTATAAACTTTTGCTTTCTAAATTTGGTCGTTTTTATCTCCATTAAATAATATAACTACTAATCAGTAGAAACATTTATAAAGGAATGATGTATTCTGATATAATATATTATGAAACATCAGACTAGTATTACAATAGATGAAGAAATCATGCTTAAATTAAAAGATAAGCTTAGAGATGGTTCTTTTAGAAATCAGTCCCATATATTTGAATTTGCCATAAGAAAACTTCTTGAAAATGAGGGTAGAAATGAATAAAGTAAGAAATGGTAGGGTCATAATTGATGGCAAATTGAGAGATATAATGCTTCCAGAAAGAAATAGTTATGTCTTTGATTTTTCAAGATACAAGAATATTATGTCATATCCTCGACCTAATGAAGACGGCGTAGAAAAGATTATATGTTCAGATTCAAAAAGCCCATTACTCGATATAGGTAGTATTTGGGACAAAGAAGAAAATAAATTATGGGAAAGGTTGGTTGGATTTGAGACTAGTTCAAACAATGATGATGCAACAAATGAATATACATTAATTTCAAAGGATTTTGATATCCTAAAAGGGGTTGATTTAGTTCAAGCACATCCCGATTTAGATGAAATTTTATCACAATTAGGAGTTAATTCTTTAGCAGCATTCTATAGTCCAAATGATTTTGGATTAGAGTCTACTGGGGAGAAAGTTCCAGTAGAAGTTCAAAGAATGAAATGGACTACTGGAAGAACAGCCACTTTAGAACAACCTATCCTGATTAATGATGAGTTATATCTCTTAGAAGTAAAAGGGGTAAATTATGGAGATATGCCTCTTGATTTAATAAATGGTTTTCGGGGTGGTAGAGAATGTAATGGTGGGATGACAAAAACAAGAATGGAACATTCTGTCGAAATGCTTAATCACTTAAATGCTAATAGTTATGATAGTGTTATATTAATTTGTGCATATGAGATACCACAGTTACATCAATTTAATGGAGAAAGTTTGGGTGCATATGTTAGAGCTGTTAAATCAAGCCCTTCAGTATCTCATTATCATGAGGATCTTCCTGATGTTGCAGAAGCATTAAATATGTCTAAAGAGGACTTAGCAGAGTATATAATCCGGGGTGCAACAAGAGATTTGGCTATTATGTGGAAAGCAGGAATAACTCATCTAGGTCCTATTCATGAACAAAATATTCGTTTAGGAAGTATAACTGATTTTACTGGTTCTCAATATGTAAAAGATTCTGGGTTTAATGGAGTCGTAGAAGATACAGTGTCTTTTGTTGCTAGTTCTCAGAACATTATGAGAATGCTTTTAGGATCTAAAGGGGAATGGCCATCAAGAGATTTATATGATACTAATCTAAAAGAAGCAATAAGGTTAGAATCAATTGCAGAAGAAAAAGAAATTGAAGGTCAAGCAGAACATTATTGCAGAGCAAGAGAAATAATTACAAGTGAACTAAATCAACAATTAGGATTGAATTTGCCTTCTGTTGTTGGCACCATAACTCTTGCTGCCGAAATATATGATATGCAAAGACAACTGGGGTTAACAAACCCAAATGAAGAAACGCATATTGAACATTTACAATATAATGGTTGGGAAAGAATTTTGACGCCCATCACAATTGATACGTTAAAAGTTCAAGAATAAATTGATAAAAACTAATAGCTCCTATACTTTAGTCGTTTTCTACTCTTGGGGCTAATATAAAACTCAATTGAATTTTATCAACCATGACATAGTCTAATTTTAAAGGATAATCTTTGTTAAACTGGATTACAACATTATCGCATAATTTAGAAGCACTAGTTATTTTTTTTAGATATTCAACACTATACTTTGATCTTATTTTATCATCGCTATCAGAAGTTATATTAGTATCATCACTAGATTTTATCTCAATATGTGCGTTTGATAGATCAGATTCTCCTTCAATAACAAAATTGTTTTTATCCGCTTCAAATGTAACACTCTCTGCAACAATATCAACATCTTCTATAGCATCATTAAATATAGAAGTGGTTGTGGTTATTTTAAGAGGGAAATTTAACTCAGGCACTTTTTGTTCTTTTTCCTCGCTATCAAGTAAAGGTAATGAAAATGTTCTGGTTGTTCTTCCCTTAAGCTGTACTTTTAATCTGTTGTCTCCAATTTCCATACTAAGCATGTCGTTGGCTCCTGCTCTTCTCAAGATCTGCTTAAAATTTCCTAAATCAATTGATAGTTCTGTTTCTTTTTTAACATCGTATTCTGTAAAACAAGAACTCAATAGCTTAAAAATAATCATAGCAACATTTGCAGGATCCATTGCAACTAATTCCATTGCGTTTGGTGTAATCTTAAATTTTGCTTCAGTAACTAATTCAGAAATGATTGAAATACTGTCTTTTAGATATTTTGGTTCAGCTAGTGTAAGTTTCATCTTTAAATAACCCCCTCTCAATATATAGAGTAAAATGTGCCAATATATAAAACTTTCTTAACTATGTAATCTTTATTTTAGAACCATTCTTCATCAAATGAATGTTATTTTTATTGAATTTCATCTCTAATGCTAAATCTTCCATTCCTCTCATCATTTCCATATTACCATGTGCAGGAAATATGTGTTTTGGCTTTAATATATTCAATAAATCTCTTAAATCTTCTCTACCTGCATGACCTGAAACATGTATATCTTTGAAAACTCTAACCCCTACTTTTCTTAATCTTTTTTCAAGAAAAGCCCTTTGTTCAATGTTTGTTTTTGTAGGTATGGTTTTACATGAAAATATTACATGGTCTTCTGGTTTTAATTTAAATTCAATTTCGTTGTTGGCTATTTTACTCAAAACAGCTTTTGGTTCTCCTTGGTGCCCTGTTACAACAAGCATATATTTGCTTCTTTTATTGTCTTTTATTAATTTTAAACGTTTTTTAACTGCTTTACCATATTTTATTAATTCTACTTTATCAGAGAATTTTATAATTCTTATATCCTCTCCTGCCTGAGTATATTTTGCTAAACTTCTTCCTAGAAATATTATTCTCCTGTTTAATTTCAAACCAATATCAACAATACTTTTCAATCTTGCTAGGTGGCTAGCAAATGTTGTTACAACAATAAGCTTGTCTTTTGAATCTGTTCCTAATAAAACATCTTTTAACATTTCTTTTGCAACACTTTCAGAAGGAGTTTTTCTGGAATCGCGGGAATATAATGAATCACATATTAGAGCGAGTACTCCTTTTTTTCCTATCTCTCTTAGTCTTTCAAAATTTGCTTTTTTTCCTAAAACAGGGTAGCTGTCAAGCTTAAAATCATTAGCATAAACAATAATACCATATTTTGTATGGATAGCTATCATCACAGTCTGAGGGGTTGAATGAGTCATGTTGATAAACTCAATTTTAATGTTTTTTGTTAGAGAGTAAATAGAATTAACATTCAATATTTTGATGTTGTTTTTTAGATTAATTCCTTCGTCTTTTAAGATAGTTTTCAAAACTGCTCCTGTGAATGGAGTTCCAAATATATCGCAATCAAATTTGTTGCTTAGATATGGAATTGCCCCAATATGATCTAGATGTGCGTGCGTTGAAACTATTGCTTTAACTTTTTTTTTAATATGTTCTATGGCGCTTATATCAGGAACAGCTTTAACTTTCATTAATGCTGCTCCACTAATCTTTCTTATGTCTTCTTCTTCAGAATCCGTGTATTTGATATAATTTTCAAGATGTAATCCTAAATCACAAAGAATAACGTCTCCGTCAATGTTTATAGCGGTGCAGTTTTTTCCAACCTCATTATAACCACCAACTGCTGTTATTTCTATCATAGTTAACAAATCAAATTTTATACTATAAAAATCTTTGTAAAGAGAAAATGAGGGGATAGGGATTCGAACCCTAGTAGGCACTAAGCCAATAGATGGCGCATACGAGTATTTCATCGACCTTGTTAGACCTCATTACTCAATAACTTGAGTTTGGATGTTTAGTACCATATGTTACCAAACACTATCCCGTTTGGCCACTCCGGCATCCCCTCAAACAAAATTTTAGAATCAGAATGTATTATAAAAACCTTTCCCTAAACACCAATATTACTTAATCTATTTTCTATTTCGCTTAATTCCCCTTCTAACTGTTGTATTTCATTATCTTGTTTTTTTGGAACAACGTTTGGGATAATTTTTTTAATGGTTGTTTTTTTCACAACTCTTTTTTTTGTTTTTAAAGATTTCGCTCTTACTTTTTCAGAAGGTAATCTTTCTCTTAATATATTATTTAATTTTTTTATCTCTCCTAGTATTTTTTGTAATTCTATTATTTTTTCAATCTTGTCTTTTCTTATAGAATTTATTTTATCGTAGTTTTTTAGAATATATATTGCTTCTTTTGAGCACCCAAGCAATTCCTTCCGTAAATTAGCTGAATCATTAACTCCAACATAAAATGTATCTTCTTCGGTCATTTTAAACAGACTCTGGTTCAATTAGAGAACTATCTATGTTATCTACTTTTCTTTCTATTTCTTCGAGATTTGTTTTCCATGCTTCTAATTCAGCATCTTCCTCGTTTTTTAGTTCGTTTATTTTACCAAGAATACTATTTGCTTGTGATATTTTATTTTTTATTAATTCCATAACATCTAACACTTCTTTGTATTCCTCGATTCGAACAAAAATAGGCATTTCCTGACTATTCATTTGACATCCCCCCTTCAAATAAATTTTTATCAACATACACACTTTTTCTTTGAAGATCTTCTAATTTAAATCTGAACTGTTCAAAATATTTATCTTTAGAATTTTTTATTTCGTTTAATCTTTTCAAAGAATCTTCACTTTCTTTTATTTTGCTTCTAATAAGAATAATATCACTAAGTGCATTTTTATATGAACCAACACCTACAAAAACAGGTCCTTTTAGCATAGGTTTTTCGTCTTGAGTTAACTCTGGTTTTTCAATAGGTCCTGCGCTTATTTGTTCAGGTTCTTTTTCGTGTTCTATTTCAGGATATTTTAATTTTGGAAGTTCTTCTTTGCCCATTTTTCTTAAAGGAGGCAATTCTTTTTCTAATTCTTCTAAATCAGGCAAAGGAGGTAGATCTTTTTCAAGATCTTTGATATCATGAATATGAGGAAACTTGTCTTTCGCTTCATTTTTTTTTAATTGATGGGGAGCAGGTTCTAATTCTTTTGTTTTTTCTTTAGGTTTAGTCATTTCAGAACCAGGTTTTGGCGGTGGAGGTAAATCTAAATCTAGGTCTCCTTTTTTTTTCTTAAAAAAATGCATTGTTAGTACCACCCATTAGTTATATAGTATAAAAACTGCTCGTCTATTAAAAACTTTGTGGAGTATTTCCTAATGGTAACAAGAAAAAGGTTTCATTGGTTTTCACTTAGATTTCTAATTTAAATGGCTCATTCCCACCAATACAGAAATAACATAGGTTTTTTTTATTAATACCTAGTTTAGCAAATACTCCTAACATACCTTTTAAAGAGAGATAATGAACTGGCATACCAATGTGTTTTGCTATTTGATCTAATGTTCTATCTCTTGCAACAAACTTATCATTTTGAGGCATATCTACACCAAAACTACACCCTCTTTGGATTCCATCGTCTCCAATTATTCCAATTGGAGGAGTATAATTTATCAAATGTGCTTCTCTTACTTGTGCTTGATTATAAAGCAGATTCCTTGCATGAGTTGAATTATTTCCTCTAACTAAGCTATCGTCAACAACAGCCACAACTTTATCTTTTATTTTTTGTTTAATTTCTGGTATAAGAAATAAATTTCCACGTATAGAGTTTGCTCTCTCTTCAAGTGTTGATCCTTGAAATGCTCTTTCGTCATTTGGCTTATAAAAAACAAATTCAAATGGTTTACCTATTTTTTCAGCGAATTTTCTTGCTGCTGGTTCGGGACAACGAGGCATGTAAGTCACAATATCAATATTTTCAATGATATTAGAAATATCTGGATCATTTGCAAGTGCTTCTCCCATTAAAGATCTTACTGTTCTTACACTAACTCCACCTAATGTTGAAAGCACATTAGCAATGTAATTATACTCAAAAAAACAAGATTTTAATTTGGAATCAATAACTTGCTCTTTTCTATAATCTCCCTGTGGGTGGAGATAATAAATAGAACCAGGAGTTAATTCTTCTATCACTGTGGCTCCATTCTCGTTGAATGCTACGTCTTCTGAAGCCATTACGACTTTCCCATCTTTCCAACCTAAAACCCCTGGCTTCATACCTGTTCTATCTCTTAACACAACAACATCTTTTCTTCCTTTATCTGCAATTGCTAAAGTATACGCTCCAGGAATATTTCTTAGAATTTCACGTTCACTATATTGTCTAAAGAAATGTAGTAAATATTCTGAGTCGCCTCCTGTTCTTACTAAATTAGAGTCTATATCTTTAAAAAACCCCCCATTGACTTGACCATTATGTATAATGGCTGCTTCACAATCTAATATAAAAACATGGTCTCCGTTGCCTTCAGTTCGTCCACCTATTGTGATAGGATGTGCATCTTCTAAAATTTCATCTTTTCTCCCTCTTGTTGCATATCTTGTATGAAAAAAATAAGTATGATAATTATGTCCTGGAAAAATTCTATGTAAATCCGTAATACTAAATCTTTTAATTGGACCTTTCCATTTAACAACATCTATTCTATCGTCGCCTATTGCTCCAAGTCCAGCTGCTTCTCTCCCTCTAGGTTGAAGAGATTCTCCAAAAGAATAAGCATCATGAAGCGTATGGGCTACTACAACTCCACAATTATGTCTTAAATCGTCCAACATTCAACTCCCCCATATTAAGATCATTCATCTATTTAAAAGATTTGTTACAGTAAATAGAACATAATCAAATATATCTTTTGTATCACCAAAAAATATTTAAATTCTATTACTATTCTAAAATAGGTATATTCTAAGTTTTTGATAGGGGTAACCTTTTTAATTTCTCGTCGACATAACTACTGGATTACAATAAAATATTTAAAGAATAGTTCATTTCTTATATTTTTAGTATGGTCCAAATTATTAAAAGCGATAAAGAATTCTTTAAGGGGTGTTTTAATTGACAACATCAGGTGAAAAGATAAATATTGGAGAAAGGAGAGGTAAACAAAATGGAAATAGACTTTCAAGATAAAGATATAATTTCAATAACTGACTTTACAAAAGAAGAAATTCTTTATCTATGTCAACAAGCACAAAGAATGTATGATTTAGAGAAAAATGGCAAAAGATATGATTCTTCTCATCAACTTACAAACAGAGCATTGGCTTCTATGTTTTATGAACCAAGTACAAGAACAAGAACAAGTTTCAACACAGCTATACGCGAACTTGGCGGTCAAAGAGATGGTTTTGTAGGAACAGAAGGAACATCTGTAACGAAAAAAGAGACAATAAGGGATACAATAAAGATGATGGAAGCAAATCATTTTGATGTTATTGCTATGAGGCATCCTCTTGATGGTTCATTACAATGGGCTGCTGATGTTGCTGATATCCCTGTAATTAATGGAGGAGATGGAACAAATGAGCATCCAACACAGGCTTTGCTTGATATATTTACATTATATATGTATAATGATGGTCGATTAAATGGTTTAAATATGGGTCTTGGGGGAGATTTAGCTTATGGTAGAACAATAAGATCTTTAAGTTTGGCATTATCTCATTTTGATGATATTACAATAAGATGGTCTGCAGATGATTTCTTAGCTATGCCAACTGATTTAACAAGTTTGTTAGAATCAAGAGGAATTAATGTAATTAGAGAGCAAACTGTAAAAGATGTTATGAGACAATCTGAATTCTATTATATGACTAGACCTCAACTTGAAAGAATGGAAGGAGTTACTCAAGAAGATGTAATAAGATTTATGGGAGATGCCAGAATTGATTTGAGTAAAGTTGACGGATTAGATGTTAAAGTTATGCATCCTCTTCCTGTAAATAGTGAAATTGCAGAGATTGATTATAGGGTTTTCTTTAGTTCTGTGCAAGGATTTTTTCCACAAGCAGAAAATGGTGTTTTAATGAGAAAGGCTTTGCTTTATGAAATGTTAAAATATGAAGGATACACGACATTTAGTGGAAGTTTAAGTTCAGCGCTGGAACATGGGAATAATAGATTGCAAAGAACAGGGAAAGAAAGAGTAAATGGAGTCTTATATATTGATAAAATTTCAGATGGCGTGGTTATAGACCATTTGGTTGAAGGTGTTGGTAAACAAATCGCTGATGAGTTGGGATTAGAAAAAAGAAGATATGATTCTGTTATTGCGTCTCTCTCTGAACACCAAAAAACATTCTTAAAAACAAATTTGCCAGAACTTACAAATAGAGAATTGAAAAGAATTGCTTTGATGTCACCAGAAGCAACAATTAATATTATAAGAGAGGGAGAAGTATCTGAGAAATTTGTGTATCTCTTATGTCAAAATGATAATTGTGTTACAAGAGTTGTAAATGAAGACATCCCCCTTAAATTTTATGATGATGGAACAATGAGATGTAGATATTGCAGACAACCTTATGAAATCCAAACTCCAAAAGTATCAGAACAAGAATTAGCAACATTTAGGGGTTCGCTTCCTAAATCAATAGAACCAATTCATCAACACTAAAATAACAAAATATTAATAACTTGGTTTATTATTGTTTTTAATATGCCAATAGAAGCATTATATTATGAAAAATTAAGAGATAAAATAGTACAGTGTCATTTATGTCCTAAAAAATGTATTATAAAGCCGGACAAATTTGGTAACTGTAATGCTCGACAAAACATCAAAGGAAGACTCTATTCTTTGGTCTATGGAAATTTATGTTCAATTTCAATAGACCCTATTGAAAAAAAGCCTTTATTTCATTTTATGCCTGGTCAACAAGTATTCTCTATTGGCACAACAGGATGTAATTTGCATTGTCAGTTCTGCCAAAATTGGACTACCTCTCAAATAAAACCAGATACTAAAGCAAAAAAATTTACTCCAAAACAAGTTGTAAAAGAAGCAATTGATTCTGGATGTGGAATAATTGCTTATACCTATAATGAACCAATTATTTTTTATGAATTTGTGCTTGAAACAGCAAAATTAGCTAAGAAAAAAGGGATAAAAAATGTTATTGTATGTAATGGTTTTATTAATGAAGAACCTCTAAAAGAATTATTACCTTATTTAGACGCTGCAAATATTGATTTAAAATCTTTTGAAGACAGATTTTACAAAGAAATTTGTGATGCATGGATTCAACCAGTTCTAAATACTTTAAAGATGATTCATCAATCAGACACTTTGCTTGAAATTACAAATTTGATTATCCCTAAATTAAATGATAATATGGAAAAAATAGATGAAATGTGTAAATGGATTTCTTCTAATCTAGGAAATGATGTTCCTTTGCATTTTAGTGCATTTTATCCTTGTTATCAAATGGAACATTTGCCACCTACTTCTGCTGAAATATTATTAGAAGCTAAAAAAATAGCAGAGAGGAACAAACTTAATTATGTTTATATTGGAAATCTTCAACTGGAAAATCAAGGAAATACCTATTGTCCTAAATGCAATCAACTTTTGATAGAAAGAGCGCAATTTAACATATCCCAAAATAATATTTCTAATGGCAAATGTAAATTTTGTAAACAAGAGATTAATGGGGTGTGGGATTAGATTTTTATTTTTAATAATATTAATCTTAAGTTCAAAAACAATATTTGCTAATATAATAATTAATGAAATAATGTATAATCCAAACCAGTGTTCAGATACCTATTGTGAATGGATTGAGGTATTTAACAATGGTCCATCTTCTGTTAATCTAAGCGGCTGGAAAATCTCTGATATGAAATCTGATTTATCTAAAGAATATAATCGAAGTATTATTATGAATCAAACAAATATACCTGCTGGTGGATATTTAATATTCGCAAAAAAACCAGTAAATTTTTCTCGGTATTGGAATGTTTCTTGCCCTATTGCTGAGGTCTCTTTTGGCTTGAATAATGGTCAGGAAATTGTAAATCTTTATTCTTCTAATGATTCATTAATAGATAGTTTTTATTATAATAAAAGTTTTGGAGCAGATGGAGATGGAAATTCATTACAATTTTTTAATAATTCTTGGTGCACAAATACCCCAACACCAGGAAAAGATAACTTTTGTCCTTCCCAACCCTCTTTTATTCTTAATTATCCTTCGCATGTTTTGAATGATGGCACTATATTTTTAATTAAAATTGAGATTTCAGGTTTTTCTGATGGGTTGTATGATGTTAAAATTGATATCAAAGATGAAAATGGAACCAGAATAGGAAGAATTTATGACACAAATGATAAAAAATGGAAATCAACAACCTATTATGTTTATAATTCTACTAAAGTGGAAAATGGCTCTGGAAATTATCTAGCATATCTGAAAATTGATCCTGATAAAAGCTACATAGGAACAGCAACTATTCAGGCTAAGTTAAGATTTTCAGGCTCTTCTGTTGAAAGTAACTTATACATCTTTAATGTTGTTGATACTATTTTCTCTGAAGAAGAAACAGATAAAGAAAACCAAGAATCAGAGTCATCTATAGAAATATCAGATGTTCCTTCTTCTGCTGAATTTGGAGATATTGTCAAGGCTAAAATAAATGTTTATAGAGGTGACACTTCAAAATATGCTGTTTATGCTTATATTGAGACTAAAAGTGGAAAAAAGGCAACTGAAAAGAGTACAATGCATTTTAAAAATAAATTCACTGGTTACACATTAACTGTTCCAATACAATTAAAACCAAACTGTGATGAAAAATATAAAGATGGCAAACATATAGTAGTTGTAGAAGGACTTGGTGAATCTGATTCAGAAAAAATAGAGATAGAAGGCATTAAAACATCTTTATGCGGAAAATCCTCCACAAAAACTTCTTCTACAAGCCTTAGCTCAAGAAAATTTGATTATAGCTTAATTAATTATCCTAAAAAAATAAGTTCTTCACAAGAATTTAATATTAATGTAGAGATAAAAAATGATGATGATCAGGATTCTGAAGTAGACATATGGAGTTATGTTTATAGAGGATCCAAATCTTACTCTGGTGATAGACAACAAAATAAAAAACATATTACAATAGATGTAGGTTCTTCTGAAATCATAACTTTAACAAACAAAGTTTCAAGTTTAGAAGATGGCGATTATAAACTAAAAGTTGTAATTAATAAAGATAATCAGAAGACAAATAAAGAGATTATAGAAGAGATATCTGTTAGTGGTTCTGGTTCTTATTCTACTAAATGTCTTAGTGCAGAATATAGCCCTAATTTTGGAAATCCAATAAGTTTAGCTGAATTTAATATTTTTAATCGGCTTTTATGCACAGAAAGTATACACTATAAACAACAAATTTATGAATCAAAAAATGAAAAAATAAAGAAAACATTACCTTATTTTATTATTACATTAACAACCTTGTTAAGTATTGTATTAATCATAAAAAAGGATAATTTTTAAACTGTATTTGTTCTTTATTTTTATATGAAATATAAAAATTTAACATTGATTGGAACAAGTCATATTGCTAAACAAAGTATGGATGATGTAGAAAAATCCATTATTAATTTAAAGCCGGATATTGTTTGTTTAGAATTAGATAAAAAAAGGTTATATGCTCTTGTTCATAATGTTAAAGGAAATAAATTTAGTTTGAGTGATATAAGAAAAGTTGGATTAAAAGGTTATTTGTTTAGTATAATTGGCGCTTATGCTGAAAAGAAATTAGGACAGTATGTTGGGGTTTCTCCTGGTTCTGAAATGTTAAAAGCAATCGGGTTAGCAAAGAAAAACAAAATAAAAATAATGGTTATTGATCAGGATATTGAAAAAACATTGAAAAGGTTTTCTAAGGAGTTTACTTGGAAAGAAAAATTTAGATTACTAAGTGATATAATCAAAGCTGTTGTGTTTAGGAAGAAGGAAATTGATTTTGATTTGAGAAAAGTTCCAAATAAAAAGGTTATTGATAAGATTCTTAATAAAGTTAAGAAAAGATATCCTGGTTTGTATAAGGTTTTGATTGAGGAAAGGAATGAATTTATGGCATCAAAATTAGCTAAAATAATTAGTGTTAATGATGATAAAAAAGTTTTAGGGATTATTGGAGCCGGACATGAGGAAGATTTAATTAATTTAATAAAGAAGAAAAAGGTTGATGTGGTAAGTTATAGTTATACTTATTCTTATAGTTAAAACCCAAATATTTATATATTCTTATGACTAAATTATGGGTGAAATGGTAATGTTTAGTTTTAGGAATTTTATAAGTAAATTTAGACATTATTTTAGGTTTAACAAGAGCGAAATTGAGGCTAGTGTTATATCTGTTTTGGTTTTGGCATTTATTGTTTCTTTTGGTGAGTGGGGGGCTGGAGATGCTTTTGATTTTAATGTTGGATTGATTAATTTATTTGAATCAATAATTATTGTTGGAATTGTTTTAGGATCTCATCTTATTGTTATAAAATTAATAGCTTTGTATTGGGGTTACAGGGCAGAATTTAAATTGTGGTGGTATGGTCTTTTGACTGGTTTAGGTTTGGCATTTTTTTCTGCTTCTCTAACAGGAAGTGTGGGGCATCCTTTTGTATTGTGGGTTTTGGCACCAGGTGGAATATTTTTTCATCATATGAGTGTTCATCGTTTAGGGTGGTTTAGATATGGTGTAAATATGATTGAAACAGGTCTTTGTTGTATGTGGGGTTCTCTGTCAACTGTTTTTTTGGCTTTATTCTTTAAAATATTGTTGGTTGTTTTTCCTGGAAGTTTATTTTTTTATAAAGGAATGGTTGTTAGTTTGTGGTTTGCATTTTTTTCAATTTTGCCAATTCCTCCTTTAAATGGTTCAAGATTATTCTTTTATTCAAGAGCAACTTATGCATTTGTTTTTGGTAGTATTCTTGGTGCTACTTTTTTAATAATATCTAATCTCAATATATTCCTCATAATATTGCTCTCTCTTGTTGTAGGGGTAATAATATGGGTTTTACACTTGTGGAAGGTTGAAGCAGTATGAAATTAAATTTGTTTATGGATTGGCCAGAAGTTCTTGCTTTTGTTTTATTAGTTATTGGTTTCTTTTCTGCTTTGGGTTCTGGTTCTGCGGTTATTGCTTACACCCTTGTGTTGTTAGCTGGTTTAATGGGAGGGAGGATATGGTTTAGAGTAAAAAAAGGTTTTAAAACTCCCTGGGTGATTATATTAACTGGTTTTTTGATTGGTTTTATGCTTGGAAGCAGATATGGTAGTAATAAAATAATTCTTTTGTTTTATGTGTTTGGCATTGCAATAAGTTATTATCTACATGATAGAGAGATTATAAAGAGTTTACAATACTAATTTTTGTTTCATTTGCCATACTGCCTCAAAGTATTTAAATGGCTTTAATTTACTCTTAATGGGATGATAAAGAATTTTAAACCAAGATTATATCAGGAGAGTATTTTAAACACATCTGTAAATAAAAATACATTAGTTGTTTTGCCTACTGGGTTGGGTAAAACAAATATTTTTTTGATGCTGGCCTCATATAGACTTAAGATACATCCTAATTCTAAGATATTATTTATAGGACCTACCAAACCCTTGATTGATCAGTATTTTGAGGTTTTTAAAAAATATTTTGAAATTCCTGAAGATAAGATATCTATATTTACTGGATTAGTTAGTCCTGCCAAAAGGGCTGATCTTTGGAAAACATCTAAGATAATTTTTTCAACACCACAAGGATTAGAAAATGATATAATTTCTAAGAGAATTAATTTAGAAGAAGTTAGTTTATTAGGTGTTGATGAGGCTCATCGTGCTGTAGGAAATTATGCTTATGTTTTTGTGGCTAAACAATATAATAAAATAGCTAAATACCCTCGGATATTGGCTCTAACCGCTTCTCCTGGAAGTGATATGGAAAAAATAAAAGAGATTTGTCAAAATCTTTATATTGAAAATATTGAGGTTAGAACTCATGAAGATGGAGATGTTAAGCCGTATGTTCAAGAGGTTGATGAAAAATGGATTAAGGTAGAATTAACTCCTGCTTTTTATGAAATTCATAAGTATCTTAGTGATTGTTTAAAGGAAAGACTTCAAAAATTAAAATCGTGGGGAGTTTTAAGAAGGACTGATTTGAATTATGTAAATAAAAGAGAGTTATTGGCTTTACAGGGAAAGATTCATGGAGATATTGCAAGAGGTGAGAAAAACCCTGTTATGTGGAGTTCCATAAGTGTTCTTGCAGAAGTCATGAAGGTTTATCATGCTCTTGATCTTTTGGAAACACAAGGAGTAATAACTTTACATAAATACCTGAAAGGAATTTATGAGGAGAGTTTTAAAACTAAAGTTAAGGCTGTGAAGAATTTAGTGATTGATGAAAATTTTAAATCTGCTTTATTTAAAACTGAAAAGCTTGTTTCTGATAATATTGAGCATCCAAAATTAACTGAACTTAAAAATTTAATTGATAAAGAGATTAAATCTAATAAAGATATGAAAGTAATTGTGTTTAATCAGTACAGGGATAATGCTCTTGATATTAAAGAGAATCTTAATAAAATAAAAGGTGTTAAGAGTGAACTTTTTGTTGGACAAACTAAGAAAAAAGGGATTGGTTTAAGTCAAAAAGAGCAGAAAAAGGTTTTAGACAAATTTCGTGAAGGAAAATTTAATGTTATTGTGGCTACATCTATTGGTGAAGAGGGTCTTGATATTCCTAAGGTTGATTTGGTTGTTTTTTATGAGCCAATTCCTTCTGCAATACGTACTATTCAGAGGCGCGGGCGTACTGGACGGCAGGAAAAAGGGCGCGTAGTTATATTAATGGCTAAAAAAACAAGAGATGAAGGTTATAAGTGGAGTTCTTATCATAAGGAAAAGAGGATGTATAGAAATTTGGATAGTCTTAAAAAACAGATTTTTAGTTTAAGTATTGTGCCTGAGAAAAAATTAACTTCTTTTATTAAAGGGGTAAAAATATTTGCTGATTATCGTGAGAAAAGTTCTGGAGTTATAAAGTGTTTAATTGATTTGGATGTTGATATAAAACTGGATAAGCTGGTTTGTGGTGATTATGTTTTGAGTTCAAGGTGTGGTGTTGAATTCAAGACTGTTGAAGATTTTGTTAATTCTATTATAGATGGTAGGTTGTTAAATCAGTTAAAAGATTTAAAGAATAACTTTTCCAGGCCTTTGATTATTATTGAAGGTGAGGAAGACCTCTATAGTGTTAGAAAAGTTCATAGAAATGCTATTCATGGTATGTTGGCAACAATTGCTATTAGTTATGGTATTCCAATAATACAAACTAAAAGTAGTTTAGAAACTGCTTCTTTGTTGAAAGCGATTGCCAGGCGTGAACAGGATGCAACTACTAAAGATTTTGATTTGCATGGTGAGAAAAAGCCTTTAACATTAAAAGAGCAGCAAGAGTATATTGTTTCAAGTTTTCCTGGCATTGGTCCAACACTATCGAAACCTTTGCTTAAGAAGTTTAAGAGTGTTAAAAAAATTGTTAATGCTAAAAAAGATAAACTTGAGAAAGTAGCTAAAATAGGTCCTAAAAAAGCAGAAGAGATAAGAAAGGTTTTAGATTCTGAGTATGAATAGATACTTTTTTATATTTTAAAGGTTTAGAAGGTTAGGTGATAATATGTTTTGGGCAACTGCGCAGTTTGGAGGATTTCCATGGGCTTTTTTTATGCCAATTCTTATAATTTTTAGTTTATGGGAACTATTTTGGAAAGGGTTTGCATTGTGGTATTCTGCTAGAGATAAACAAAAGGTTTGGTTTGTGTGTATATTAATATTTAATACTATTGGAATACTGCCTATTGTTTATTTGTTGATACATAAACCCTGGGAAAAGAAGAGCAAGAAAAAATGAAGTTAATCGAGCTTAGAAGAAGGCTGAGAAGATTAGATACTTTAGATATTGCTTTAATAGAATTGTCAAGTTTGGTTTTAGGGATGATTATAGCAACTTGTTTTTTATCTCTTGGAGGTTTTGTAGAACAAAATTTATTCCCAGTTATATTTTTGTTTATTTTAATAAGTATTAGGCCAATGGTAAGATATTGGAAATAGTTTAGAAATTCATATTTTTTAATCTTCTAATTCTTTCTTTTGTTTGTGGATGTGTAGAAAATAATTTAAGTAAATTTCCTCCACGAAAAGGGTTTGTTATAAATAGATGTGCTGTGACTTGTGTTTGTGAATTTTTTCTTAAAGATATATGTTTAGTTGAGTTTTCTAGTTTTTCTAATGCTGTTGCTAAACCTTCTCCTGAATGTAATAATTTTGCTGCAGAAGAATCTGCAATAAATTCTCTTGATCTTGAAATAGCCATTTGAATGATTGCTGCTAGTATTGGTGTTAGAATAGCTAAAACTAAAAATTCTAATCCTGAACTATCATCGTCTCTTCCTCCGAAGATTGCTACCCAACGGGCCATAAAAGCGACATAAGAAATTACTCCTGCAATTGTAGCTGCAACAGCCTGTATTAATGTGTCTCTGTTTTTTATATGAGAAATTTCATGAGCAATAACCCCTTTTAATTCTTCTTTGCTTAATAAGTCTATTATTCCCTTTGTTACTGCAACTGCAGAATGTTTGGGATTTCTTCCAGTTGCAAATGCATTTGCATAGAGTGCATTCATTATATAAATTTTAGGCATAGGTATTTTAGCTGTGTTTATAATTTCTTTTACTAATTTGTAGAGTTCTGGCTCATCAGATTCTTTAACTTCTTTAGCTTTATACATTTTCAAAACTATTTTATCGGAAAACCAATATGATCCAAAGTTCATTATAAGAGCAAAGAATATTGCAATGGTTAATCCACTAGGTCCTCCAACAAGGTTACCTACCCATAAAAATAGTGCTGTTAGTAATCCTAGTAAAAATACTGTTTTTATTTGATTTCCGATAACCATTGTAACAAGATAATAATCTTTATTTAAAAATATAGTGATTTGTTTCGTAAAGTTTTATAAATAAAGTTGTTTATCTGTTTTTTGGGGCGAAATGGTAAATTTAAGTGAAGCTTTGAATTATTACAAAAGAAAAGATATACAAAAAGCAATTCTGGGTAGTGTTAAGGATAGAGAGGTTGTGGCTCAATTTGGTGTTGGTTTTGGGAAAAGACCAGACATATTAACTTATGAGAGTGACGTTATAGAGCAGGTAAAAGGGGGTGCTACTTCTTTTCATGTTTCGGAAGAGATTTGGAAAAATCCCCTAAGATTAGAACCAACGCTAAGCAGAAAAGATCTTGATGAGTTGAGATTTGGATGGGATTTGGTGTTAGATATTGACTGTAAGTTTTTAGATTATAGTGCAATTGCTGCTGATTTATTGATAAAGGCTATAAAACATCATGGTGTTGAGAATATTTCCTGCAAATTTTCAGGAAATCATGGTTACCATATTGGTGTTTGTTTTGAAAGTTTTCCTGAAGAGGTTCATGATAAATTAACTAAAAATCTTTTTCCAGAAGGCCCAAGAAAAATAGCTGATTATCTTAAGGTTATGATAAGAGAGCATTTAGCAAAAGAAATTTTGAAATTTGATAAAGGAATTGATGGAGTAGTTAAGAGAACCGGGAAGAAATTTAATGAATTAGTTAAACATAATAATTTTGATCCTTTTAGTATTTTAGATGTTGATACAATATTAATATCATCCAGACATTTATACAGAACACCATATAGTTTTAATGAGAAGTCTGGATTAGTTTCTGTTCCTATAAATCCTTTTAAGGTTTTAGAGTTTAATAAATTAGTTGCTACGCCTTCTAATGTTAAGGTAAGTAAATTTAATTTTTTAGATAGATCAAAGGTTGTTAATAATGAAGCTAAAAAATTGATTGTAGAAGCTTTTGATTATGAGGAGAGAAAAGAGGAAATAAAAGTTAAGACTGGTTTTAAGTATGATGAAATAAAAGAGGCTTTGCCTGAGCAATTTTTTCCTCCTTGTATAAAATTAGTTTTAAATGGGTTGGATGATGGTAAGAAGAGGGCTTTGTTTATTCTTGTTAATTTTTTAACGTCTGTAGGGTGGGGTTATGAGAAGATAGAGGAAAGATTAAAGGAATGGAATAAAAAGAATAAAGAGCCATTGCGGGAAGTTTATTTAGTTGGCCAGTTACGCTATCATAAGACGCACAAAAGCAAGGTTTTACCTCCAAATTGTTCTAATAAGATGTATTATCAGGATTTTCATGTCTGTAAGCCTGATGGATTATGTGAGAAGATAAAGAATCCTGTTAATTATTCAAGAAGGAAGACTTTTTATTTGAATAAGGAAAAAGGTAAGAAGAAGGGGAATGTAGAGAATTCTAAAAAATAAAAATAATTATCTAGTAAAATCAGTTTGACCTTCATCAGCCACCACTGTAAGAGAATATACTACGTTCTGATTAATAACAAATTGATTACAAGTAACAGCATTTACGCTTATAACTTCTTCAGGTTTTAGAATATCTCTACTCCAACAAGAATAATAATCATTTACAGTAATTTTAACATTATGCCAATCATAATCATTACGATTTATAACACGCAAATATGTGCCTGAATCACCTAGTTCACCTATCTCTGCTTGTAAGGATTTTTTTTTAGTTATATCTGGATTATTGTTATTAGTTCCAGTACACCCACTCACTAAAAACAGAACAAGTAAAGATAAGGTAATTAATCCAGTGTAATATTTTGGTTTTCTCATCTAATATTTTTATTCTTATAAATATATAAATGTTATGAAAATAAGGGGAAGAATTATATATTATTATTGTTAATTTTATTGGTGGGTGATAAAAATGTATGATTTTTGTATGAATAGGTTGCACAAAGGAAGAGTAAATACATTTAAAATGGAAATGAAGAAAGAATATAAGAAACGTTCTTCATTAGATGAATATTTATGTAAGGATTGTTTAGAAAAAGTGGTCAACTGGAAGAAAGAAAATCCAACTGAAATTAAAGAGGAAGAATTTGATAAGAGGGGATTGTATTTTGCTTTAGAAGAACAAGGGATTAATATTAAAGATAAAATTAAAAATTTTATTTTAAATTAATCAAATAAAACTAGAAAGGATATAATTTATTTAATATGGAAAACTTTATGATTTTATCTAAGTTTGCTCATGTAATAGATCCAAATAATCAAGATTTTATTAGACTATTTTGGTCTTTATACGATAAATTACATATACATAATTATTTTTTATCTCAATTGGATAATTATTTTGAAATTGTAAAAAAAGAGTTTAATGAATGGGATAGGAAGGGTTCATTAAGTAATAAAAATAATATAATATTGTTGGCTTATTTTGAATCATTATTAAATAATGTATACTCTATTATGGAGAATGTTGCAAAAATAACTGTGCCTTTTTTTCTTCCTAAGTATAATTTAAAACGAGGTTTTCGTAAACAACGTAATTGGTTTAAAAAAAATTCAAATCTTCCTGTCTGTAAAGAATATAGTGATTATTTGATTAAAAATCTTGATTGGTATGATAAATTAAATACAATAAGAAGTGAGCCAACTCATTTTTTGAGTGGGCTTATTACATTTGATAAAGATGAAAATGGAATTTACATACCTAAATATTTTAATATAATAAAATCCGATAGGAATAAAAAAGTATTTAAAACGGATAAAATTAATATAGATTTAGATTTTGCACACGAGCTTGGAAATAATATATCAGAATTTTTGGAGTTTTATGGAAAACATTTTATTTCAACTTTAGATTCAAATGAACAAACAAAGATATCTACTGTACTTTTAAATGAAAATACTGGAGAGGCTTCAATCAAACAAGTTTCTGTTAAACTGAAAGATTTAATTTCGGGTAAGGTGAAACTTAAAGGAATAAACAGGTAAGATTTCTAATTTTATTTTTTTAAATAAAATAGGCATTTTTTACACAAAGCCCCTTGTAACCAATAGCTTTATAAATGCCCTACTGATTCTTGCTCATAGGGGCATTTGAAGTAATGATTAGATGCCTGTAACCAGCCTGAAAAAAGGACCTTACCAATACACCCTTGCACGGATATTGGTTTCTTAAAAGGAATCTTTACAAAGAGGTTGTTTAGATAAGAAAATGCCAAAAGCACATAGTCCTAGACACGGAAGTATGCAGTTTTGGCCAAGAAAAAGGGCCAAGTCAGAAGTAGCTAGAGTTAGATTATGGGCTAATCAAAAAGATGCAAACTTAATTGGTTTTGCAGGCTATAAGGTTAGTATGGCTCATGTCATGTTTGAGGATACAAGAGATCGTTCACCTTCAAAAGGCAAAACAGTTTCATGGCCTGTGACAATTATTGAGTGTCCGCCTTTAACTGCATTTTCTATAAAATTTTATAAAAATAATGATTCTGTTTCTCAGGTTTTTGCTGAAAAGTTTGATAAAAATCTTCAGAGAAAGTGTAAGATTCCCAAAAATAAATCAGTTAATGATGTTAAAGAAGAAGATTTTGATGATTTAAAATTAATTGTTCATACTAATCCTGGTTTAACAACTGTTGGAAAGAAAAAACCAGAGATTTTTGAAATGGCTTTAGGCGGGAAAAAAGAAGAGAAATTAAATGCTGCTAAAGAGCTGTTGGGAAAAGAAATACAATTAAAAGATGTATTTAATACTGGACAAATTGTTGATATTCATGCTATTACAAAAGGTAAAGGATTTCAGGGACCTGTTAAAAGGTTTGGAATTGGAATAAGGAGACATAAATCTGAAAAAACAAAGAGGGGTCCTGGAAGTTTAGGCGGATGGAAAGGGCATGCTCATTTTATGTATAGAATTGCGCATGCAGGACAGATGGGATATCACCAAAGAACAGAATATAACAAACAGATCTTGAAAATTGGAGATAAGGAAGAGGGCATAAACCCTAAATCTGGATTTAAACATTATGGAATAATAAAAAATAATTATATAATATTCAAAGGGAGTATTGCTGGTCCTGTTAAAAGATTGATAAGATTTAATCATGCAATAAGACCAAATAAAATGAAAGAAGTGGAGCTTAATATTAAATTAGTACAATGAAAAAAATAAAATTTTTTCAAGGTGTTAATCGGAGATTAAACCAATGATAATATTAGATATTCAAGGGAAAGAGAAAGGAAATATTGATTTACCTTCGCAGTTCAAAGAAACAGTTAGAAAAGATTTGATAAAAAGGGCTGTTGAAGTTATTCAAGCTAATAAAAGACAGCCATATGGTGCTAAAGAAGGAGCAGGAATGAGGGCTTCTGGAAGAATATCGAAAAGAAGACATGATTACAGAACCAGTTATGGCCACGGTATAAGCCGTGTTCCAAGAAAGATTGTATCAAGAAGAGGTACCAGAATGAATTGGATTGGAGCAATTGCTCCTGGAACTGTTGGTGGGAGAAGAGCACATCCTCCTAAATCAGATAAAATTTTTACAAAATCTATCAATACAAAAGAAAGAAAAAAGGCATTAAGATGCGCTTTATCTGCTTCGTTAGACAAAAAGTTAGTAGAAGTAAGAGGACACATCATACCTGGTGCGTATCCTTTTATTGTGAATAATGATATAGAAAAGATAGATAAGACAAAAGATGTTAAAAAGGTTTTAGAAACATTAGGATTTAAAGAAGAATTAGGGAGAACTTCAAAAAAAACCATTAGATCTGGCAAAGGTAAATTAAGAGGAAGGAAGTATAGAGTTAAAAAAGGACCTTTAATTATTGTTGGTAAAGATTGTAAATTATTAAAATCTGCTGTTAATATTTTAGGAGTTGAAATAGTAAAAATAAATAATATAAATTGTGAGTTACTGGCTCCTGGAGCAATGCCTGGAAGATTAACTTTGTTTACAGAATCATCAATCAAAGAATTAGGAGAAAAGAAGTTATTCATATGAAAAAAGAAGTTAAAAAAGGGAAAGAGAAGAAAATCGAGAAAGACAGTTATGGTATTATTAAACATCCTTTATCAACTGAAAAATCATTAAGATTGATGGAATCAGAAAATAAATTAATTTTTGTTGTTGATAAAAAAGCAAACAAACATGATATAAAAAAGGCCATTGAAGATATCTTCAAAGCTAAAGTTATAAAGATTAATACTCTTATTACACAGGATGGATATAAAAGAGCTTATGTTAAATTTTCAAACGAAACACCTGCTATTGATATAGCAACTAATATGGGGTTAA
This sequence comes from Candidatus Woesearchaeota archaeon B3_Woes, assembly GCA_005222965.1. Lineage (NCBI taxonomy): Archaea > Nanobdellati > Candidatus Woesearchaeota > Candidatus Woesearchaeota archaeon B3_Woes. Next base: position 545,573 of record NJBG01000001.1, on the reverse strand, counting down.
TGTAATTTTAAGTAAGATGATTATAAAAGTTCAAGGAGGATGTGGAAAAGTTGATGTGACTTCCGAGCGAAACGAGGAATGTCACCTAAGTTTTGATTAAACTTTTCTTAAAAGTTTATGGGAAAACCATTAATTCAGCAAAGACGTGGAAAAGGATCTGCAAGATATAAAGCGAGATCAAAGAGGTATGTAGGTAGAGTTATTCACTTGAAAAATTCAAAAGATAGAGTAGAAGGAAATGTTATAGATATTGTAAATTGTGCTGGACATTATGCTCCTATTGCTAAAGTAAAATATGATAATGGTGAAGATAGTTTAATTTTTGCTCCAGAAGGAATAAAAGTAGGAGACAAGATAACAGCAGGGAATAAAGAGAATATTGGGCAAGGAGATGTTGTTAAATTAAAGAATATTCCAGAAGGTACTTTAATATATAATATAGAATCCCAACCAGGAGATGGTGGAAAATTCTGTAGAACATCTGGTACTTTTGGAAGATTATTAACAAGAACAGGTAAAAACGTTACAATTATATTACCATCAAAAAAAGAAAAGAAGTTTTGTTCAGATTGTAGAGCTAATATTGGAGTAATAGCTGGTGCTGGAAGAAAAGAAAAGCCTTTTGTAAAAGCAGGAAAGGTATATATGGCAAAGAGGGCAAGAAACAAATTGTGGCCTTCTGTGTCTGGAAACTCAATGAATGCTGTAGATCATCCATTTGGTGGAAGTTCAAGCAATAGGAATAAAATGCCGCTTCAATCATCAAGACACGCTCCTCCTGGAAGGAAGGTAGGAAGTTTGGCTCCTAGAAAAACAGGTAAGAAGAGGTAAAAATGGTAAAAAAAGAATTTGCATATAGGGGAAAATCATTGGAAGAGTTAAAGGGTATGGAACTAAAGGAATTTATCAAATTATTACCTGCTAGAGAGAGGAGAAGTTTAAAAAGGGGATTTACAGAACAGGAAAAAAAATTGATGGAAGAATTAAAGAAAAAGGATAATGTTAAAACCCATTGCAGGGACTTAATAATATTACCAGAAATAATAGGTAAAAAAGTAAGAGTTCATAGTGGAAAGGAGTTTGTCATGGTTATGATTGAACCAGAAATGATTGGGTTTAGGTTAGGAGATTTTGTTTTAACAAGAAAAAATATTAGTCATAGTGCACCAGGAGTGGGTGCTACTAAATCAAGCTCTAATATATCAGTAAAATGATTGTAAAAGAATATAACAAGGAAACAATGGCAAGAACGGTTGGAAGAGCTTTACCTATTTCAACAAGGCATGCTATTGAAATTAGTAATTATATTAGGGGCAAAAACGTTCAGAAAATGAAAACTTTTTTAGAAGGAGTCATTAAAAAGGAAAAAGTTGTTCCATTTACTCGATTCAATAAAGGAGTGGGGCACAAAAAAGGTATGGGCCCTGGAAGATATCCTTTAAAGGCTTCAACAGAGATTTTAAGCTTATTAAAATCTGCTGAAGCAAATGCTCAGTTTAAGGCATTAAATACTGCAAATTTGATTATAGGGCATATCAATGCTAACCAAGGAAGCAATACTTGGCATTATGGGAGACAAAGAAGAAGGAAGATGAAAAGAACTAATATGGATATTATATTGGTTGAAAAAACTCAGGAAAAGAGAAAACCTTCTGAAGAAAAACCTAAAATTGAAATAAAAAAAGAAGATAATAAAAAAGTAGAAGAAGGTAAAAAGAAAAATGATTGAAAGAAAATTTGTCGCTGAAAGATTGAAAGAATTTCAAATTCAAGAGTATGTAGGTAATTTGTTAGGTGATGTTGGTCAAAGTCATATAAAACTTCAAAAAACCCCTCTTGGTGAGAAAATAATTGTTTTTGCGTCTAGACCCGGATTGGTTGTAGGGAGAGGAGGAGAGAATATAAGAAAGTTAACAAGATTATTGAAAGAAGATTTTGGATTGGAAAATCCCCAAATAGAGATAAATGAGGTTGAAGATATAAATCTTGATGCTAATATTGTTGCAGAAAGAATTGCAACATCTTTGGAAAGGTTTGGGTCTTCTAAATTCAAAGGAGTAGGTCATAAGACAATAGAGAATGTTATGGCTGCCGGTGCTTTAGGTGTTGAAATTATAATATCAGGAAAGATTCCTGGTTCAAGAGCAAAAAGATGGAGATTTTATGAAGGTTATCTGAAAAAATGTGGAGACATTTCAATAACAGGTATAAGAACTGCTTATAAAACTGCTAATCTTAAGAAAGGTGTGATTGGTATTCAGGTTAGGATTATGCCTCCTGATATTGAATTGCCTGATAAGATTACGTTTGAAGGAGAGGAGGAAGCAAAAGAACCTGAAGTAAAAGACGAAGAAAAGAAAGAGGAAAAAGAATCTAAATCTGGTCTTCCATTAACACGAGATGCTGCGCTAAAACTTTTGAAAAAGCATAACAAGGAAAAATCAGACCTTAATCACTATCTTGAGAGTGAAGCTATTATGAAGGCTTTGGCTAAAAAATTAGAGAAAAATGAAGAAGAATGGGGTATGCTTGGTTTATTGCATGATGTTGACTGGGGTTTAACAAAAAATAATACTAAAGAGCATTTAACTAAAGCCCCTGAAATTTTAAAAGAAGCAGGATTTAGTGACGATTTTATTAATACTATTATTTCACATGGTTATGGGTTTGATTGTGCAGAGTTAAAAGATAAAAAAAGGACTAAAAAGGTTGAACATGCTCTTGCGTGTTCTGAAACAATTACTGGTTTAATCCATGCTTATGCTTTGATGAGGGGATCGATGGAAGGGATGGAAGTTAAGGGATTGAAAAAGAAATTTAAGGATAAGGCTTTTGTGGCTTCCATCAATAGGGATATAATAAAAGAGTGTGAAAAGTTAGGATTAGAATTAAATGATTTTTTTGAATTAGCAATTGAGGCTATTAAAGGTATTGCTGCTGACGTTGATTTAGTAAAAATCGAAGAAGGTAAAAATTAAATATGGCAATTATAAATAAAAAAGAATTGAAGAATATGAATAAAGGAGATTTAAACGCTAAGCTTTTGGAGCTTAGAAAAGAATTAATTAAAGAAAATGCCCAGATAGCTGTTGGAACAACTCCAAAAAGCCCTGGTCAGATAAAACAAATGAAAAAAACAATAGCAAGAATAATTCAATTATTGAATAATAAGGAGGGTGAAAAAACTAATGAGTGAAATTTGTTCACGATGTGGATTACCTAAAGACCTTTGTGTTTGTGAAACAATAGCCAAAGAAAGCCAAACAATTGTTATTGGCATAGAAAAAAGAAAATTTGGCAAATTAGAAACAACAATAGATGGTATTGATAACAAAGAGATAGACCTTAAGGATTTGACAAAACAACTAAAGTCAAAATTCGCTTGTGGAGGCACAGTGAAAAAAGGGAAAATTGAGTTACAAGGAGAACACACAAAAAAGGTTAAAGAATTTTTAATTCAAATGGGATTTGCATCAAACACAATCGAAATCAAAAAAAGATACTAACAATTGTTTGTATCTTAAAGTTAAAGGAAAGAAAAAATGGTAAAAAAAGCAAGAGACATAGGTGTAAAAGTAAAATTACCTAGTAAGGAATGTAATGATAAGAAATGTCCATTTCATGGCGATATAAGCCTTAGGGGTAAAATCTTTACAGGAATAGTTGTTGCAAGAGATGTTCATAGAAGTGCGACTGTTGAATGGGGTAGACGTATAAAAATTCCAAAATACGAGAGATTTGAGAAGAAGAAGACCAAAATACATGCACATAATCCGCCTTGTATAGACGCAAAACAAGGGGATAATGTAAATATAATGGAGTGCAGGCCTTTAAGTAAAACAAAGAATTTCGTTATAATTGAAAATTTAGGAAAACAATTTGGTTTTGAACAAATTGAAGAAGGATTACAAGAATCAAAACAAGTTCATAAAAAGAAAAACATAGAAGAAAAGGTTCCTGAAAAAGCTAAGGGGGAAATATCTAATGAAGGCGATTAGTGCTAGAGTAACTAGAGGATTGAATGTTGGAAGTTTAGTTGAAACTTGTGATAATTCAGGTGCTAAAGTTATAAGGATATTTTCAGTAAAGGGTTTGAAAACAAGAAAAGGGAGATCTCCTGCTGCAGGAATAGGCGATATATGTCTGGCTTCTGTAGTCAAAGGAAGACCTGATATAAGAAAACAGGTTGTTTTTGCAGTTATTGTGAGACAACGGAAAGAGTACAGAAGACCGGATGGAACAAGAATAAAGTTCGAGGACAATGCTGCTGTTGTTTTGAAAGATGACAAAGGCAATCCAAAAGGCACTTTGTTTAAAGGTGCTATTGCAAAAGAGGCTTGTGAAAGGTGGCCTGGAATTTCAAAATTAGCTAAGATAATTGTTTAAGGTAATTAAAATGAAAAAATTTTCAACAAAACTGAAAAAAAGCAAACAGCCAAGAAAACAAAGGAGGTATCAGTATAATGCTCCCCTCCATATAAGACAGAAGTTTGTTCATGTTCATCTTTCAAAAGAATTAAGAGAAAAACACAATAAAAGGAATGTTGGTTTGAAAAAAGGAGATAGTGTTAAAGTTTTAAGAGGCCAATTCAAAGGAAAGACCGGCAAAGTAGATAAAATTGATTTGAAAAAAGGCAAGGCAATAATCACAGGTGTAGAACTAATAAAAAAGGACGGTTCAAAAGTTATCTATCCAATTACTGTTTCAAACTTGATTATAACTGAATTAGATATTGAAGATAAAAAGAGAAAGAAAATATTTGAGAGGAAAAAGAATGACTAAAAAACATTTGAAAAGATTAAACATTCCAAAAACATGGGATGTTAAAAAGAAAGGAATAAAGTATATTAAAAGACCACTTCCTGGTCCTCATAGTTTTAAGTATGGTGTGGCTTTATCAGTATTTCTAAGAGATGTATTAAAGATTGCGAATACTAACAAAGAAGCAAAATATATTATGAATAATAATGAAGTATTGATTGATGGAATCAGGAGAAGAGATGATAAATTTGTTGTTGGTTTTATGGATACAATTTCTATTCCATCTACAAAAGAATATTTTAGAGTTGTGTTTAATAAAAAGGGAAAATTGGATTATATAAAAATTGATGAAAAGGAATCTAAATTAAAGATCTGTAAAATAAAAGGTAAAAGAATGTATAAAGGTTTACAAATAAATCTTTCAGATGGAAGAAACATCTTAACAGATAAAAAAGATTGTAAAGTGGGAGATGGTGTATTAATAGAATTTCCAAAACAAAACATAAAAGATGTTATAAAACTTGATAGGGGTTCTTTGGTTTTTTTAATTGGTGGAAAACACACTGGAAAGATAGCTAATGTTGTTGAGATAAAAAATAGTGTCATGAAATGTAGTACTAAAGAAGGGGATTTTGAAACATTAAAGAAATATGCTTTTACAATTGGTAAAGAAAAGCCCCTTATTAAGGTTGAAGAATGAATGTTATGCAAAATATAAGGATAGAGAAATTAACATTAAATATAGGTTGTGGTAAAGACCAAGCTAAATTGGACAAGGCTGTTAAACTTTTGAAACATATTGCAGGAGTAGAACCTGTAAAAACCCATACTAAAAAAAGAATACCAGAATGGGGATTAAGGCCTGGTTTGGCTGTTGGTTGTAAAATTACTTTAAGGAAAAAAGAAGCAAAAGAATTGCTTATAAGATTGTTAAAAGCAAAAGATGATATATTAGAAGAGAGTTGTTTTAATGATTCTGGTAATATTTCTTTTGGTTTAGAAGAATATATTGACATTCCTGATGTTAAATATGATCCTGAAATTGGAATCATGGGTTTGGAGGCATGTTTAACTTTGGATAGGCCGGGATTTAGAATAAAAAAGAGAAAAAGAGCGAAAAAGAAGATACCTAAAAAACACAGTATAACAAAAGAGGATGCGGTTAATTTCATGAAAAAAGAATTCAATGTCAAGGTAGGTGAAGAAGAATGAGTTATAGTGATTATAAAAAGGAATTTAAACAATTGAAAGCGAAGCCTGCGAAACTTAAGAAATATATTAAGCACAATAGTCCAAAGAAAAGAAATTGTGGAGTTAGTCTAAAAAGATGCAAGAGATGTGGAAGGATTAGAGGGCATATAAGTAAATATGGGCTTAATTTATGTAGGCAATGTTTTAGGGAAATCGCAAGCGATATTGGTTTTAAAAAGTTCAATTGAGGTTAAAAAATGTTAAATGATATACTAGCAAACACTTTGTCAAAATTATTGAATGCTGAAAAGAGACAAAAGACTGAATGTTTGATAAAACCTAGCTCAAAAGTAGTTAAAAAAGTGTTAGAAGTTATGAAAGATAATCTTTATATTGGTAATTATGTAGAAATAAAAGATAATAGAGGGAATGTTCTAAAAGTAAATCTAATTGGCAAAATAAATAATTGTTGTGTTATTAAACCTAGACATGCTGTAAAGATTGATATGTTTGAAAAATTTGAGAAAAGATTTTTACCTGCAAAGGGTTTTGGTATAATTATTATTTCAACAAATCAAGGAATTATGACTATTGAAGAAGCGAGAAAGAAAAAGATTGGTGGAAAATTAATAGCATATTGTTATTAGGTTCGAATGAAAATAAAAGAATATGAAGGGAAAATTGAAATTCCAGAAGGAATAGAAGTTAAGATAGAGGAGGGTATTATTACAGTTTCAAATAAAGATAAGGAATTGTCAAGACAATTAAAACATAAAAAAGTAAGTTTAAGTGTTGTTGACAAAAATGTTGTTATAAGTTTTAAAAATGGAACAAAAAGAGAAAAAACAATGAGCGGGACTTTTAAAGCGCATATAAAAAATATGTTTAAGGGTGTTACAGAAGGTCATATTTACAAATTAAAAATTTGTTCAGGGCATTTTCCTATGAATGTTACAATGAAAGAGAATAAATTTATTGTAAATAATTTTTTAGGTGAAAAAACACCTAGAGAGTTGAATTTAAAGGATGGTGCTGATGTAAAAATTGAAGGGGATATTGTAACTATTAGTGGTATTGATAAAGAACTTGCTGCACAAACTGCTGCTGATATTGAAATTTTAACAAAAATAAAAGGCAAGGATTTAAGAATTTTCCAGGATGGTATTTATATTACAGAAAAAGATGGTAAGATGGTTTGATTAAGATGGTTGATAATATTGTTAATTTAAGGAATATGAAGAAGAAAAAGAAACCAGATTTTAATAAACAAAGCAGTCATAAAAAGAAAAGGCTGGCCAATAAATGGAGAAAACCTCGTGGATCTGATTCAAAGATAAAAATAGGGCGCAAGGGATATCCAAGAAAGGTGAAGGTTGGATTTAGGGGGCCTGTAGAAGCAAGAGGAATGAGCAGAGATGGCCAAAATATAGTTTTAATAAAAAATATGAATGATATTAAAGGATTAAATAAAGATGATGTTGTTTGTTTATCAAATTTCGGTATTAAAAAGAAAATAGAGATTGTAAAAGAGTGTTTAAAACTTAATTTAAAGATTATGTCTTTAAAAGATCCTGCAAAATTTTTGAGTGATTCAGAAACAAATCTGAAAGAGCAAAAAGAGAGCAAAAAGAAGAAACAGGAAGAAAAGAGCAAAAAAATTGCCGAAAAGAAGAGTAAAGACGAAGATAAAAAAGACGGTATCGAAGCCAAAGTTGATGATGAAGATAAGAAAAAAGAGAAGAAAGAAAAGGATAAGTTATTGACTAAGAGGGAAGTATGAAATTAAAAATTCAGAAAAGATTAGCCGCGGATGTTTTTGGATGTTCAGAAAAACATGTTAGGTTTGATACTGAAAGGTTAGATGAGATAAAAGAAAGCATAACTAAAGCTGATATTAAATCTTTGATAAAAGATAGTGCTATCTATTGTATTCCTAAAAGGGGAGTTTCAAGAGTTAGAGCTAGGAAAATCCAAAAACAAAAGAGTAAAGGTCAGATGCGTGGTAAAGGATCTAGAAAAGGTAAGAAAACTGCAAGATTTCCTAAAAAAGAAAAATGGATGATTAAGATAAGAACTCAAAGAGAATTATTAAGAAACTTGAAAGATGGAGAGATCGTTGATCAAAAAATTTATAGAGAACTTTATAAAAAAGCTCAAGGTGGATTTTTTAGAAGTAGAAGGCATATTAAACTATATATCGAGGAGCATGGTTTGGCTAAAAATAAAAAATGAAACGTGTTGAATTTAGAAGGAAGAGAGAAGGGAAAACTGATTATAAAAAAAGGTTGAACTTATTGTTAAATGAAAAACCTAGATTAATAATAAGAAAATCTTTGAAAAACATGACTATACAACTTATAGAATACAATGAGAAAGGGGATAAAATATTGGTTTCTGCTGATTCTAAAGAACTTGAAAAAAAGTTTGAATGGAAAGCAGGAAGAACAAATTTACCAGCAGCATATTTAACAGGTTATTTGGTTGGGAAAAAGGCAGCAAAAAAAGGCATTAAATGCGCTATTTTAGATATTGGATTAGGAAAGAGTATAAAAGGGGGTAGATTGTATGCCTCATTAAAAGGTGTTTTGGATGCTGGATTAAATGTTCCATGTTCAGAAGACATATTTCCCAGTGAAGATGCGGTAAAAGGGGTTCATATAGCAAATTATGCTCAAAAATTAATAAAAGAGGGAAAATATGAGAAGATTTTTTCATCTTATGTAAAAAAAGGTATTAAAGCTGAAGATATACCTAAATATTTTGAAGAAACTAAAAAGAAGATTGATTAATATGAAAGAAAAAACTAAATATAAACCAAAAGAAAGACGTAAAGAAGGTTTTGTTAAGGAATTTGATAAAGAGAGTTGGAAACCAAAAACAAAATTAGGGAAACAGGTTAAGAGTGGTGAAGTAAATAATATTGATTTTGTACTTGATAATGGAATTAGAATTCTAGAATCAGAAATTGTAGATGTTTTAATACCTAATATTGAATCAGAATTATTGTTGGTTGGACAAGCAAAAGGTAAGTTTGGCGGGGGTCAAAGAAGAGTATTTAAACAAACCCAAAAGAAAACAAGAGAAGGCAATAAACCTCATTTTTCTACTTGTGCTATAGTTGGTAATAGAGATGGATATGTTGGGATTGGTTTTGGGAAAAGTAAGGAGACTGTGCCTGCTAGAGAAAAGGCCTTTAGAAATGCAAGATTAAACTTAATAAAAATAAGGAGGGGTTGTGGATCGTGGCAATGCGGGTGTAAAGAGCCCCATAGTATTCCTTTTAGAGTAGAAGGGAAGTGTGGTTCTGTAAAGGTTGTGTTGATGCCTGCTCCAAAAGGAACTGGATTAAAGGTTGAAAAAGAAAGTCAGAAAATTTTAAGTTTGGCTGGAATCAAAGATGTGTGGTCAAGGACATCTGGTCAGACAAAAAGTAAGAACAATCTTATATATGCTTGCGATATGGCTTTAAGAAAATTAATGGATACAAGAGTTAATCAAAAAGGAAGCGAGAATGTTGGTGTGATGGAAGGTTCTATTAAGAAAACGACAGAAAAAGTAGAAGAAGAGGATAAAAAAGATGAGTGAAGAATCAAAACCCAATGTTAAATATGCTGTAATAAGAATAAGGGGTTTAGTTAGAGTAAAAAAAGAAATAAATCACACTATGGAGTTGATGGGGCTTTATCGTAAAAATTATTGTGTTTTGATAGATAAAAAAGATTTTGGAATGATTAAGAAGGTAAAAGATTATGTTACTTATGGAGAAATAGATAAAGAAACTGAAGATTTGGTTGTTAAGAAAAGAGGAGAAAAAACAAAAAATAAAGAAGGAAAGGAAGTTATTAAAAAGTTTTTTAGATTAAATCCTCCTAGAAAAGGGTTTGGGAGAAAAGGTATCAAAGTTGCTTTTTCAAAAAGTGGTGGATTAGGGTATAGAGGAGACAAGATTAATGATTTATTAAAAAGGATGTTAGGATGATAAACAAAAGAAAGAAATCTGGAAGGTATAGGGGATCAAAAACCCATGGTTGCGGTAGTATGAAGAAGAGGCGAGGTAAGGGAAATAAAGGAGGGAGTGGTAATGCTGGTACTGGTAAGAGGGCTGATCAGAAAAAGCCGAGTGTTTGGAAGAAAAAAACAGGTAATGTTGGTTTTAAACCACAAGGAGTTAAGATAAAAATTAAAGCTATTAATACTACAAAAGTTCAGAAATTAATTTCGTCTGGTTTACTAAAAGAAGAAAAAGGGATTTATGATTTAGATAAATTGGGGTATAATAAATTATTAGGAAAAGGAAAAGTTATGAAAGGTATGAAGATTAAAGTTTCAAAGGCTTCAAAAAAAGTTGTGGATGCTATTAAAAAAGAGGGTGGAGAGGTTATTTTAGAGGTTGTGGAGAACACAACAAAAGAATAAAATGGGTTTTTTTAAAACAATATTATTAAATTTGCCTGAAGTGGCTGGACCTACTCAGAAAAAACTTTCTTTTAAAGAGAAATTAAAATGGACGGGTGTTATTCTCATATTATTTTTTGTTTTGGGTATGATTCCTTTGTTTGGTCTTGGTTTAAATGCTTTGCAAAGATTTGAGTACTTAAGTATTATATTAGGAGCTAAGTTTGGAAGTATAATTAGTCTTGGAATCGGTCCTATTGTAACCTCTTCGATTGTATTACAATTATTAAATGGATCTGGTATTTTAAAGTTTGATTTACATTCTCACGAAGGTAAGAGGAATTTTCAAGGTACTCAGAAATTATTAGCAATATTCTTCATAATATTTGAATCTATTATTTACGTTTATATGGGTGGGTTGTCACCTTCTCCTGATTTAATTGGAACAATATTATATTCGCAATTGCAGGTTTTGCTTGTTTTCCAAATATTTTTAGGTGGAATGATGATTTTATTTATGGATGAGGTTGTTTCTAAATGGGGTTTTGGTTCAGGTACTGGTTTGTTTATTGCTGCAGGAGTTAGTCAGACAATTTTTATAAGAGCATTGAGTCCTTTGCCTTCTCCAACTAATCCCAGTATAGCAACTGGTGCTATTCCTGCTTTATTTCAGAGTTTAGCTGCTGGAGATCCTATAACAGCTGGTTTAATGTTGGCGGCTGTTATTTCTACTTTATTGGTTTTTGTTATTGTAGTTTATGCTCAGGCCATGAAGGTTGAGATTCCTTTGAGTATGGGCAGGGTGAGAGGTCACGGAATTAGATGGCCTTTGTCTTTTATATACACAGGAGTTATTCCAGTTATACTTGTATCTGCTTTGATTGCTAATATGCAGCTTTGGGCAAGGTTATTGCAAAATTGGGGACATCCTTTTTTAGGAACCTTTATTGGAAACTCTCCTGCAACAGGATTAGTGTCATGGATATCTTCACCTAATATTGTAGGAAAAGTTATCAAAGGTAGTCTAACTTTTGCTGATGTTGGTCATTCTTTGGTTTATGTGATTTTTATGGTTTTGGGTTGTGTGGTTTTCTCTGTTTTTTGGATGCAGACTGCTGGGATGGATGCCCGAAGTCAGGCAAAGAATATGATGTCTTCTGGATTACAGATTCCTGGATTTAGAAAAGATCAAAGAATTTTAGAAAGATTATTAAATAGATATATTTGGTCTTTAACAATAATGGGGGCCATTACTATCGGGCTTTTGGCTGCTTTAGCTGATTTAACTGGTGCTTTATCAAGTGGAACCGGGATATTGTTGGCTGTTATGATTATTTACAAATTGTATGAAGAGATTGCTAAACAACATATGATGGATATGCATCCAATGATGCGAAAGTTTATGGAATAAATTTAAGAGGTGTATAAATGGCTTTTGAATCTTTATTGAATCCTGTATTAAATCCCTTATTAGAATTTTTAGGCTATTTCTGGACATTGATGATTTTAGTTTTTGTTATTACAATGATTATTACTCTTATCTATAAATACACAACTAATCAAAGTTTGATGAAAGATTTGAAAGCAGAATTAAAGGCTTTTCAAAAACAGATAAAAGAATTAAAGGATCAACCAGAAAAGGCCATGGGTGTTCAGAAAAAGATGATGCAGACAAATAGCAAATATATGATGCATAGTTTTAAACCGATGTTGTTTACTTTTTTGCCTATTATCATATTTTTTGGATGGATGAGTGCTCATCTTGGATATTATCCTTTATTGCCTGGAGAAGAATTTTCTGTTACAATGGATTTTAATGAAGGAGTTAATGGAGAGGTTGAATTAGTGCTTCCTGATTTAGAAGTTATGAATGGGTTAACACAAACTATTCAGGCTGGTCAAGTAAAATGGGTTTTGGAAGGCGAAGTGGGAGAGTATCAGCTTAATTATAAATTTAATGATGATATTTATTCTAATGTTGTTTTGATTAGTGATGAGAAGAATTATAAACTTCCAGTTACAAAAATTAAGAAAGATGGTGTTAAATCAATTACAGTTAGTAATAAGAAGGTTCAACCTCTTACTGTCCTCCCAATACCTTGGATTAATAATTTTGGTTGGTTAGGAACTTATATTCTATTTTCAATAATGTTTAGTATTTTGATAAGAAAATTATTGAAAGTTTATTGATTTTATTTTTGAATTAATCCAGGATTCGTATTCTTTATTTGATTCTACGTTAAATTTCATAATACATGGGATTTCATAAGGATGTATTTTTTTTACTTCTGACTTAACTTTTTTCCAGTTTTCTTTTTTGGTTTTAACTATAGTAACCATTTCACTATCATTTTTTATCTTCCCTTTCCACCAGTAAGAGCTTTTAATTGGTAAGAAATTAGCGCATGTAATAAGTTTCTTTTTAAGTAGATGAGAAACTACTTTTTTTGCTTCTTTGATGTTTTGATGAGTTATGTAGATTATTATAAAGCCCATAGTGATATAAAACGGTCTTTTGTTTAAATAATTTTTGAAGATTATTAAAAAAATTTATATAGTATTTTAATTATTTAGATGAATATCCAAATGGTTGAACTAATAAAAAGAAATCACAGGGTTCCTTATAAACATCACCCAATTCATCCCCCTTATTATAGGCCTGAAAATAAAAGGGAATCTGAGAGGTTGATTAACCAAGGGTTAGAAAAAACCTTACAAGATCAACAAAGAAGGGCAACAAATAATGATGCATTAATAGATGAACATTTGCGTAGGTTGCTTGGTAGGCCTGATTTAAAACTCAATTCTGATTATGCTGCTGTTTCTGGTTCAGATTGAAGTAAGAATTATAACAAATAAAACGCCAATTATTAATGAGAAGATAACGCTATGGTTCCAGGAGTTATTGCATTTGTTGCAAGAAGTTGGAATTAATTCATCAGCAGAAATGTATATCATTATTCCTGCGGTTGCAGCAATAATTATTCCCACAATATATAGGGGTATATTTGGGAAAACAAGGTACCCTAGATAAAACCCCAAGAGGATGGGTATTGCTGTCGAAGATGATAATAAAAATGATTTGAGTTTTTTCTTTGTGCAATAATAGTATGGGGCGCTTGTACAAATTCCTTCTGGGATATTTTGTATTGCAATTGCTAATGATATTGTTAGAGCTGTTTTAAAATTAGTTACAATTCCTGAAGCGATTGCTATTCCTTCTGGAAAATTGTGCATGAATATGCCTATAAGAAGGTATACTGATGTTCTTTTTAGTTTACGGCCTTGTTCTGGTTCGCATAACTCAGGATGTATGTGTGGTATTAATTTATCAAGGAGGTACATGGATGCTGTTCCTATGATAATACCTAAACAAGCCAACCATACTGAAGAGAACTCTATGCTTTTGGGTATTAATTCTATGATGGATATTGTAATCATTACTCCTGCTGCAAAAGCAAGCATGTTATACATAAAAAGTTTAGAAGGTTTTCTAATAACCCCTATAAAAGATCCTAAAACTGGTCCAATTACACTAATAATGAGGATTAAATATATGTGTTCCATGTTATTTGTCAAATTTTGGAGTTTATAAAATTTCTGAAAGATGTAAAAAGAAAGATTTTTAAAGCCCCCCAAAATCACATTAATTATGGTATCAGGAAGGTTAAAATCACGAACATTTAGGAGAATATTTAAGAAAACTCCTGGTGGAAAAACAAAATTACATTATTTAACTAGAAAACCAAAAAAGGCTAAATGTGCTAAGTGTGGTGATGTTCTTAAAGGTATAAGCAGGGAACGTCCTAAAAAAATGCAAAATATTCCTAAAAGTCAAAAAACTGTTTCAAGACCCTATGGTGGGAATCTTTGCAGCAGATGTATGAGGGAAACTATTAAAGCGAAAATAAAAGAATAATCTCATAAAATGGTTGGTAACATCATTTATAAAAAAATGAGATTGGAGAGATAAAATGATTGAAGTTGGAAGATTGATTGTGAAATTGGCTGGAAGAGATGCTGGTTTAAAAGGAGTTATTGTTGAAATTCTTGAGAAAGGTCATATCTTAATTGATGGACAAGTTAGAAGAAGGAAGTGTAATATTCTTCATATTGAGCCATTAGATAAAGTTATTAAACTTCCTAAAAAGGCCAGCCATGAAGAAGTTGTTAAGGCCTTAAAAGCAGAAGGAATTGAAGTAAAAGAGAAAAAGAAGAAAAGTAAAGAGAAAGCAGATAAGCCAAGAAAAGTTAGGAGAGAGAAAGAAAAACCTGCTGCTGAGAAAAAAGAAGTTAAACCTAAAAAGGAAGTAAAAGAAAAGAAGCAGAAAAAATAACTTAATTTATAGAGTTGAAAATAATTCAGAAATATTTATTTCAAAACCTATAACAGGCATTTCTAGATTAAAATTATAAATTACTTTTGGGTTTATTTCTCCAATATAACCAACTTTTTTATCATTAACAATTATCCTACCAACCCTTCCTTCTATAAAACTATCATGTTTTGTTTCTTCTATTTTATATTCTATATCCAACATCCTCATTAAACAATCTAATGTTTGTTTAATTTTTGTATAATCTGCTTTTTCGGATATAGAAAGAGCAGCTATTCTTTCATAATCTATTATTTTTCCTTCTTTTTTTATTGTAACAGTGCCTTGTTCGAATATATTCTGAGGATATTCTACATGTTTATTTTTAGATAGAAATTCCATTAAGATTGGTACAATCCATGTACGTAGAACAGAATAATTTTCAGAAGTTGGATTTTGTAATTCAACTGTTCCAAAATCCTCTATTTCCATTTTGTTATATAATAAATTTTTGTTAGATAATATTTGGCTCATTACTTCTTGGAATCCTAATCCAACTATCATTTCTCTTATTTTATCTAAAAAGGTAATATGCTGGCTGGTTGATCCAGGGGTGTAACTTGTTAAAGGCAATTCTTCTATTTTATTATATCCATAAGCAATACCTATATCCTCTATAACGTCCCTTATATGTAAAATATCCTTTCTATAACTGGGTATTAGAACTTTTCCTGCCTTATAATCATATCTTTGTTTTTCTAATAATGTTTTAATTTCTGCTTCTTTTAAATCCAAGCCAAGGACTTCTTTTGCTGTCTCTATCTTTAATTTAATAGAATCGTTAAACATAAAAGGTGTTGTAATTTTTTTGTTCGGATATTTTGTATCTACTGAGAAAATTTTGAATCCTCTGTCATGCATTGCTTGTGCAAATATATTGCATACTACTAAAACAGATTCCAGGTCTGTTCCAGTAATATCAAAAAACAAATCAGAATCTTTTTCTTCTATTTTGCCTGTTTCGTTTGAATTGATTATTGGTGGAAAACTTAAAACTTTGTTTTCGTCGTCTATTAATATTGGATATCTCTCAAACCCTTCTAATATCCATGAATATTCCTGGCCTTTCGGGTGTTCTTCTAATATTTCGTTCAAATCCATCTCTTTTTTATATCCTAAAGGAATAAATTTTATTTTGTTTGGTTGAACTGCTTTGTAGTGTAGTGGGAATTTTATTTTTGAATAATTGAAAACACCTATAGCTATCTTTTTTCTTTTTCTGCCATAAGTTTCACATAATTTTTCCTGTAATTGAATTATTTGTTTTATAAGATAATCATCAACCTTACATCCTTTTGCAACAAAAGTAGCAATATATGGTCTTATTTTAGTTACAGAGTTTTCAACAATTATTGTATGATTGGGGGATTTATTGAGGGTTAGTTTTGGTATTCCTTTTTCCTTGCCTAAAATCCCTTTTATTAATCTTGCAATTCCTTCGGTTGACCATAAATAAGGGAGATTTGTATCTCCAAAATCTGCTGTTGCTTCATCTGTTGATTTGTCGTAATCTTCAAGTTCTGCTTTAGCGTAGGATAATAGGTCTTGTAATTCATCTAATGTAATCTTTTTTCCTATTAGTTTTTGCAAATCCTTTAGACTAAAATTTATTGTTGGCATTTTAATATGAATCAAAATCCTCTGGTCTTTTATATAGTAAATTTTCAAATATCTTCAATTCTTCAGGTTGTTCGTTAAAATAACAAACATACGACTCTTTTTTTTCTTCATCTTCTAATATTAATGCAAATTTTTCTTTATTGTTAAATATACAATTTGGTGTTAAAAAATGAAAGTGCCATTTTTTCTTTGCATCGGCCAATTCTCTAACTCTTTTGACTATTTCTTCCCTATTAATTTCTATTAAATTCATTTTATATTACCTTTTGGTTTCTTAAAAAATTTAAATCATGAGCAAATAATTTTCTTATATCATTTATTTCTAGATTAAACATTGCAATTCTATCTATACCTATTCCCCACGCCAAAACCGGCATTTCTTTTCCTAATAGAGGTTTGACGACTTCTGGTCTAAGTATTCCTGCACCCCCTAATTCTATCCAGCCCATCTGTGGATGTTTTGCAAATAGTTCTGCAGATGGTTCTGTAAAAGGAAAATATGCAGGAACAATTTTTATTTGATTTGTATTGCAAAATTCTTCTGCAAACATTTTTAATAATCCTTTAAGATGTCTAAAGTTAAGGTTTTCCTCGATTACTATTCCTTCCACTTGATTAAAATCCGCTGAGTGTGTTGCGTCAATGACATCTGGTCTAAAACACCTTCCAATTGCAAAGTATTTTCCAGGAATTTTTAGGTCTTTAGAAGCTATTTTTCTTGCAGAACAGGCTGTTGTTTGGGTTCTTAATAATAATTTGTGGCTTTGTTTTTCATCAAATTTATAGTTCCATCCTTTTGATGTTGTGTTGAATCCATTTTCATGGGCTTGTTTTACTTTTTTGACTAGTTTTTCGTCTAGTTTTCCGTATCTTGGTTCTTTTATGTAAAAGGCAGAATGAATATCTCTTGCTGAATGGAATTGTGGCATGAACAAGGCATCCATATCCCAAAAGTCTGTCTCAACAAGAGGGCCAAACATTTCTTCAAAACCCAATGCCAAGAATTTGTTTCTTAATTCATCTAAAAACCTTCTATATGGTTGTTTTTTTGCTGCGTGTATTTTGGGGACATTTATTTTTATATCATAACCTCTGAATTTTTTTTGTCTCCATGACCCGTTTTTTAGCATTTCTGGTGTTAATCTGTCAAAAGTATCTGATATTTCTATATCGCTTTCTGATATTTCTTTTCCTAATTCTGTTAATTCTGCTCTCTTTGTTTTCTCTATATTTGTTTTGAGTATGTTTTTTCTTTTTTTGAGTTCATCAAAAGCAAATTTCTCTTGTTGAGATAACTCATCTACATAAATTGGAAATTCTTTTTTAAGAAAATTTTCTTCTGTTAATCCTTTTTCAACTAATTTTTTACCTTGTTCCATTATCTTAAGAATAATATTTTTACCTTCTTTTGTTATAAAAACAGCTGCTTTTTTCCTTAGAATTCCTAATGCGATGTTTTGTTCTTCTTTTGTTAGACCTGCTTTTTCCTTTATTTGATCCATTGTCATTGGACCTTTTTTAAGGGCTTTTAGTAATTTTTTTTCTGGTAATTCTTCTTTTATGTATTTTTGGCCGTTTTTATCCAGCTCAATAACCTCTCTTAATTCTTCTTTTAAGCTAACAATATCTTTATTTTGAAGCCATTGTAAAGCACGAACTATTTCTACCTCTTTTAGGCCTGTGGCTTGTTCTATGCCCTTTATATCTTTATATTTAGTTAAAACAGGCAGTACTGCTCTTTCTAAGCGATGTAAGTTGTTTATTGTCTTATTTAGGTCCATATTTTAAAAGGGAAACTAAGTGTTTATATAAATTTTTTTAATTTGAAAAAAGGCAAATTTAGAGTTTTTCAACTAAAAACTAAAATAAAGTGAATAAAAAAGAAAATTATTTTAAAGCTGCTTCGGCTGGTTTCATTGATTTCCAGGTTTGATTAAACATGCTATTCATTGTTGAAGCAAAGAAAGGGGTGTTTACCCATATTCCTGTATCATATGTTGGATGAACTTTATCATCATCTAATAACATAAATACAAGTTCATTAGCATCCACAATACAAAATCTTCCTCTTTCTGTTGTGTGTCTTACTTCTGCAAGACCGTTTAGTTCTTTCACAGCTGCTTTTGTTTCTTTGGTTAAAGGTGCTGCTACTCTTATATTGACGCCACGTTTTTTTAGTTTTTCAAATACTGGTTTTAGACCATCAACTTTTCTTATTAGGCCTTGTGTTGTTGTTTGTAGTACAACAGATTCTTTGGCGTTTTTCATGGTTAGTTCTAAATGATTATATAGGTTATGTCTACCGCGCAAACTTCCTCCAAGATCTCCTGGTTCAATTAATTCTACGCCTTGTGTATGGAGGGTAGATAATTCTTTGAGAACGTCTCCTTTTTTTAGGCTATCTAATTTATTAATTTTCTGGTCTGCATCTGACCTCATATTTTTCTTTACTCTTTCTACTACTTCTGTAGGTGCAACTGCAAGATATTTTATTGGTTTGCCTATTTTCATTACTACAAACCCTTTTTTTTCTAGGCTTTCTAGTACATCATAACTTCTAGATCTTGGTACATTTGCTATATCTGATAGTTCTCCTGCTGTTGAAACCCCTCTAGACAACAAAGCAGTCCAAATTTTAACCTCATAAAGATTTAGTGCAAAATACCTTCTTAGCTTACTTAAAAAATCGTCTTTTACTATCATGTTATTACACCCCTTTTATTTAAAAAAAATTTTGTTGCTAGTTAGTAAATAAAAGGAACTACTATTAAAATGTTACTATTTTGACATAATCTTTTCTATTTTACTTTACAATAACAACAAACTCTTTTCACTCGGGAGTTTATAATAATTTTATGAGAACATACTAGTATTTAAGTATTTGTATAGTGTAAAATATCTTTAATGGGTGTTTTGTTTCTCTTGTTTTAGAATCTCAACAACAGAGGGGTCTGCTAAAGTCGTGGTGTTTCCGACATCTTCCTTTCCTTCTGCAATTGCTTTTAGAATTCTTCTCATTATTTTCCCGCTTCTTGTTTTTGGTAAGGCGTCTGCAAATTGAATTTTGTCTGGTTTTGCTATTGGTCCTATTTCTTTTCTAACTTGTTGTATTATTTCTTTTTTAAGATCTTTGCTTTTTTTAACTCCTTTTTTTAGAGTTACAAAAGCATAGATGCCTTGTCCTTTTATTGGGCAAGGAAAAGGAACAACTGCTGATTCTGCTACTTTATTATGAGTCACTATTGCGCTTTCAATTTCTGCTGTTCCAAGTCTATGGCCTGATACATTTATTACGTCGTCTAACCTACCCATTATCCAGAAATATCCTTCTTTGTCTTTTTTTGCTTCGTCTCCTGTGAGATATATCTCTTTAAATTTAGAAAAGTAAGTTTCTTTATATCTTTTAGAATCCCCCCATATTGTTCTTGCTAAACCTGGCCATGGTTTTTTTATAATTAAGTACCCGCTTTTGTTTGGTTTTGCTTTTTTTCCATTTTCTTTGTAGATTTCTGCTTGTATTCCTGGGAATGGTTTTGTTGCTGAGCCTGGTTTTAATGGATTTAATCCTGGTAAAGGGGATATTAAAATTCCGCCTGTTTCTGTTTGCCACCACGTATCTACAATAGGACATTTTTTCTTTCCAATAACATTATAATACCAAAGCCAGGAATCTGGATTTATTGGTTCTCCTACTGAACCCAATAATCTTAAACTGTTTAGGTTATATTTTTTAGGCCATTTGTCGCCTTCTCTTGTTAAGGATCTGATTAGTGTTGGTGCTGTATAGAAAATATTAACTTTGAATTTTTCAACAATTTTCCATGCTCTTCCTGGATCTGGATAAGTTATAACCCCTTCATACATTACGGTTGTTGCTCCATTAGCCAATGGCCCATATACAATATAACTATGGCCCGTTATCCATCCTATGTCGGCGGTGCACCAATATACGTCTTTTTCTTTAATATCAAAAATCCATTTAAATGTTTGATAAGTGTATAATAGATATCCTGCTGTTGTGTGGATTAATCCTTTTGGTTTTCCTGTTGTTCCTGAAGTGTATAAAATAAACAAAGGATCTTCGGCGTTCATTGGTCTTGGTTCACATTTATTAGAAATATCTTTAGCATTTATTTCATCATGCCACCAGAAATCTCTTCCTTTTTTAATTTTTATTTTGTTTTTGGCCCTTTTGCATATTATTACTGATTTAATTGTTTTGATTCCTTTGAGAGCTTCATCAACTGTTTCTTTCACATTTAGGGCTTTGCCTTTTCTTATGTTTCCGTCAGAAGTGATTAGCATTTTTGCTTTACAATCTTTTATTCTGCTTTGTAATGCTGATGCACTAAAACCACAAAACACAACGCTGTGTATTGCCCCTATACGTGTACAAGCCAACATAGATATTGCAAGTTCTGGAATCATAGGCATATACATTATTATCCTATCTCCTTTTTTGATTCCTTTTTTCTTGAGAACATTAGCAAATTTACAGACTTCCTTGTGGAGTTGTTGATAAGTGATAATTCTTTTGTCTTTTTCTGACTCGCCTTGCCAAATTATTGCTGGTTTATTTTTTCTTTTGGTTGTTAGGTGTCTATCAAGACAGTTATAAGAAACATTAAGTTTTCCACCCTCAAACCATTTCATAAATGGTTTTTTAGTATATTTGAATATTATGTTCCATTTTTTAAACCAATCTAATTGTTCTGCTTTTTCTGCCCAGAATTTTTCAGGATTAGAAATAGATTCTTTGTAGATTTTTTGATATTCTTTGAGATTATTTATGTGGGCTTTTTTTTGAAATTCCTTTGGTGGGTAAAATTTATTTTTTGTATTAGAATTTTTAGGCATAGTCTTCTCTATTTTTTAATAGATAAAAATGTTTCGATTTAAAAATATAAAAATAAAAGTTGCTTTAATTATAAGAATAAAGGAAGGAATACTAAAGCAACTATTGATATAAGTTTTATCAATATATTCAGAGATGGACCACTTGTGTCTTTGAATGGATCTCCCACAGTATCTCCAACAACTGCTGCTTTGTGAACTTCAGATCCTTTCCCACCCAAATTTCCTTCTTCTACATATTTCTTAGCATTGTCCCATGCTCCACCTGCATTTGCCATGAAAACTGCTAAAAGGAATCCAGTAACAAGAGTCCCTGCAATAAGACCACCAACAGCTTCAGGACTCCATAACCCTATTAAAATTGGAGTTATTATAGCTATTAGACTAGGTAGCATCATTTGTTTTAATGCTGCGTCTGTTGATATGTCTATGCACTTTTTGTAGTTTGGTTTTGCTTTTCCTTGCATAAGTCCTTTTATTGTTTTAAACTGTCTTCTTACTTCAATAACCATGTCTTCTGCTGCTTTTCCAACAGCATTCATAGTAAGTGCTGAAAACACAAAAGGAAGTAATCCTCCAATAAATAATCCAATAACAACTTTATGGTTCATTAAATTTATTACTTCCATTCCTGTAACTTGTGAAAACGTAACAAATAAAGCTAATGCTGTTAAAGCTGCTGATCCTATTGCAAATCCTTTTCCAATTGCTGCTGTTGTGTTTCCTACTGCGTCTAGGCTTTCTGTTCTTTTTCTTACATCTTTTCCTAGTCCTGCCATTTCTGCAATTCCTGCTGCATTATCTGCAACAGGGCCATAACTATCTGTTGCTAAAGTTATTCCAAGTGTAGAAAGCATCCCTACTGCTGCTATTGCAATACCATACATTCCTCCTATTGCTGAATTTGTTACTCCCATCCCAAAATAAAATGCAAGGCCCATTGCAACACAAACTGCTAAAACAGGTATTATTGTTGATATCATACCTGTAGAAATTCCAGTTATTATATTTGTTGCTGGTCCTGTTTTTGATGCGTTTGCAATTGTTTTTGCTGGTTTTCTTTCATTAGATGTATAGTATTCTGTTGAAAGGCCTATTGCAATACCTGCGCCTAAGCCAGATATTGTTGCTAGATAAAAGTTAAGACTTCCTGTCATTTTTAATATAATCAAAGGAGATAATATGGCCATAAGTCCTGCTGCACCAAATATTCCTTTGTTTAAAGCTGATGCTGCACCGCTTTTTCTCTTGGTTTTTACAAATGAAACCCCAATTAATGAACAAATTATTCCTACTCCTGCTAATACAAGAGGGAGTATAACTGCGTTTTTTATTGATGATGTGATAAGAATACCAAGAACCATTGCTGCAATAATCGAGTCAACATAACTTTCAAAAAGATCTGCACCCATTCCAGCTACATCTCCTACATTATCCCCTACATTATCAGCAATTGTTGCTGGATTTCTTGGGTCATCTTCTGGAATGTTTTTTTCAACTTTTCCAACAAGATCTGCTCCAACATCTGCTGCTTTTGTGTAAATTCCCCCACCAACTCTAGCAAAAAGGGCTATTGAAGATGCTCCAAAACCAAAACTAAATATTATGTTTGGGTTTCCAAGCCACATATATAATCCTGTTACTCCTAGAAGACCTAATCCTACAACACTCATACCCATAACTGTTCCAGATGAAAAAGCTATATTTAATCCGTCGTTAAGTGATTTTTTTGAAGCGATTGCAGTTCTTACATTCGCTTTTGTTGCTATCCTCATACCAATGTTTCCTGCTGCTGCAGAAAACAATGCACCAATTAAGAAGCATACTGTCATTTCTCCTTGGAAGTTGACAGGAGTTGTATCAATAAAATAGAGAATAACTCCAAAAACCATTATAAATATAGAAAGAAGTTTGTATTCTTTTTTTAAAAAAGCCATTGCGCCGTCATGAATAAGTTTTGCGATTTCTTTTGTTTTTTCGTCTCCTTGATCTTTCCGAGATATTGATATATATTTTACCAAGGCAAAAACCAATGCCAAAATAGAAATTATGATTACAGTTATTAGTGTTGTGTCCATTTTATCTCCCCTTTAAATTTTAATAATAATTTTATTTTTTAAGTTATGTGGATGGAACATTTGGTTTAATATATAAAAGTTTTGTTTAGAATTAAAGTAATTTGAAAAGATTATATTAATTTGTATCTTAGTAGTGCGCCAATTCCGCCTAAGCCGTTTAATTTTTTTCCTCCTTCATGTTCTGCAGAAATTATATTGACTGAGCCTTTTATTTCTTCTGTGTTTTTTAACATTAAATCTATCTTTTCATAATTTTCTTTTTCTCTTTGTTTTTGAATAAAAGAGTCTGTTAGAATTAATGTTTTTACTGCTCCTGCTTCGATCGCTTTTTCTGTTTGGTTTATACCATATGCTGCTAAATTATTTTTAGAAATTTCTTTTAATAATTCTTCAACTAGATTTATTTCTTTTGTTATTCTATCTTGTTTTAGTGCTTCCTGGGTTTCTGGTCTTTTTAGAACTTCTGTAATTCCGTCTACATTTGCAGAAGAACATGTTGCTTGGATTATTTTTTGTTTTAAATCTTTATCTTTTAATTCTTTCATTAATTCTTCTTTCCAGAAAATTGGAGAAGCTATTATTATTTTGCTAAAATTGTATCTTTTGTCATATTCTTTAACTTTATTGATTATTTCAGAATAAAAATTTGATTTTATTTTTTCTTCGGCTGCTTTTTTGGTTACGTTTCCTTTAATCTTTGTTAATAATTTATATCCACTTTTTTTCATTAATGCAAATATTGATTCTTCCCTATCTAAAACTACAATAAGTATTTTTGATTTTGTTTCTTGAGATGCTTCTTTTAATTTATCAAGCTGAAATTTTAACCATTTTTCTTTTATTATGTTTATGGTTGTGTTTTCTTCTAGATTAAATGTGTGGTATGATGCTAAGGGGATGTCTTCTGGCGCTTCAATGATTTTTCCAGAAACTCTTAAGGAATTGTTTGTAAATTCTGTTTTTTCTGTTTGAAGTTTTATGAAAACTTGTTTTTTTACTATTTTTTGATTTCTTTGTTCCTGTTCTCCTATCTTTACTTTTCTTGTGGTTTTTCCTTTAATAATATCATTTTTATCTATTATATGGCTTAGATACCATATATCATCTAGATTTTCTATTTTTAATTTTATTTCTCCTTTTTTGAGATTTTGGTTAATTATTTTCATATTGTTAAAATAAAAAGATTTATATATAAAGTTATTTATTATTTGAGAGTAGGTGACGTTTATGGTTAAAAAAAGAGGGCAAAGTGGTGGAGGAGCTGCAGGATTAGTTGCTATAATTGCTGGTTTGATTATTCTTTATATTCTATTTTTAGAGCCTGCTGAAAGGGCAGATTTATTGGGTGAGGAAGGAGATAATAATGGGAATGTAGATAGTGAGGATGAGGAAGTAAGTGTTTTATTGGATGAAGAGCCTGGAAGATTGGATTATCTAAAGGGTGACGAATTTGAGATTGATATTCCATCGTTTAAGCTTTACAAAACCACTAATGCTAAAGAGCTTGAAGTGTTTAATGACTTTTCTATTAGGAAGGGCTGGTTTGATGAAAAAATTGTTGAAAAGAGTTTTTTTATAGATAATTTAGATAATAGCGATAATATAATTCTAAGTTTTTCTGTTAGAAAACATTCTGGTGTTTTGTCAGTAGACCTTAATGGAAACAATATTTATGAAAGTTTAATTACAACCCAAAATGTTGAACCTATTAAGTTAAGAAAACAATATTTTAATGATGAGGGCAATACTTTAAAGTTTAGTGTTTCTGGAGTAGGTCTTGCTTTTTGGAGTACAAATGAATATAATTTTGAGGGTGTGAAGATTATAGGGGATGTAACAGACATTAGCAGACAAAAAACAAAGAATATATTCACATTAGAACCATGGAAATATAATAATTTAGAAAAAGCAACTTTAAAATTCCATCCAGATTGTAAACAAAATGAAGTTGGAACATTAGATGTTATGGTTAACAATATAAATGTATTTTCTGGTGTTCCTGATTGCGGGATGCTAAACAGATATGAAGTTCCTGTTGGAGCTTTAGATGCTGGAATAAATAATGTAATCTTTATGACTAATGAGGGTAGTTATCTGATTGATCTTATAGAAATTGATTTAGAATTAGAAGAACTAAGTTCTCCTTTATATTGGTTTGAGATAAGTGAAGAACAAATGGAGAACATCATGGGAGGGGTATCTGATGCAAATTTAACTTTAGAATTTGTTGATGATGATGAAAACAAAGAGCTTGATATAAATGTAAATGGTCATATGAGAAGAGTTGATCAAGAAGAGCCTTTTTATGAAAAACAAATTAATAGTTGGGTTGAGGAAGGTAGGAATTATGTTAAATTAATACCAAAGACTACAGTTGATATTGTTAGTATACAAATTGAATTGATTGAAAAGGATGATGATGAAGATTAATTTTTTTATTTCTTTACGAGGTTAGGATGAAATTTAAGCTACCTACATTCTTCAAAAAAAACAAGGCAGAAGAACCAGAACCTGTTGATCCAGCTGTACTTGCTGAACAAAAAGCAAGATTAGAAGCTTCAAAGAAAGGAAGAAAGAACGCTAGAGCACAAGCAAAGAAAGAAGCGGAAGAAAGGAAGAAAGCTGAAAAAGAAAACCCCTCCTCAAAAGCATCAAGAGGCACAAATTTTTATGATTCTTTTTCTAATAGAAGGCAGGGTGGAAGTTTTTGGTGGGTGATTGCGGCTGTTGCATTGTATTTTATTGATATTTTTGTGACGGGGTTCAAGGGTTTTGAGTATAGTAGTTTTGTAAACACTTTCTATTTTTCAAGAGAGGGTTTTGCCCCTTATGTTGGATTTTTTACTAATATTTTTGTGATAGGAATTATTTTGGGTTATATACTTTTAAAAAAGAGGAATATACGAGAAGCGTTTTCTTTTTTTGTTCTTGTAGAGGGCATGTGGTTGATTTTAGCTATGAATAGGGAGTTTAATATAGGTGCTGTTTTGCATCTTGTGTTTGGGGTTTGTGTCTTAATATGGGTTCTTTATTATTCTATAGAAGATCGGGTGCATGTAAATTATTTGTTTGTTTTCTTTCTTTTTTGTGATTTTTTTCTTTTCTCAGCATTAGAAATCTGGTTTTCTAATATTCCTTTTATTAGTTCTATTAAATTGCTTGTTCCTGTTTGGTTTTTAGTGGCTCTTCTTTTTGCTAGAGACTCTGGTTGGAAATCTTTTTTGTGGTTTGTAGTTATTATGTTTTATGTTTTGTCTTACTTTACCTTGGGTGGTGCTGAAATTAGTGGTGTTAAGATGGACACAATTACTGGAGAAGATAAAACATCAGCACTAAAAGTTGTAACGGAAGCTTGGGAAAATCTAAAAGAGTCTGTAACCTCATCTGTAACTTCTTTTGCTGAGGGACAAGCTAATGCTACTTTGGGGGAATATTATACAGGAGATATCGATAGAAAAGCCAGAGAAAGGCTTGGTGTTTATATTGAAGACCTTCAGGGAGCAGATACAGAATTTTATGAAGATCAACCAGTAAATATATGGGCCACATTAGTTGCTAAAACTCTTGATGAGCCGATTGAGGTGGAGATAGGATGTACTGTAGATGGAGAAGTGATTGAAGGTGTGGAGATATATCCTAAAGAAGTTTTTGATGTTGAAAGTTTTGAAGAAGAAGGTATTGAATGTAGTTTTGAGCCAGGGTTATTAATAGAAGGTTATCATGAGATTAGTATGAATGCTAAATTTAATTTTTTAACGATGGCTTATATTAAGACTTATTTTATGGATCCAGAACGAAGAAGGGCCTTAATGAGAGAAGGAATAGATCCTCTAGAAAATTATGGGATTGTGGATAGAGATCCTCGTGCTGTATATACAAACGGCCCAATAATGATTGGTTTAGATGTAGGGAAGCCGCCTTTAAGTGCTGATAAAGATTTTAGATTAGGTACTACTTTGACAAATTGGTGGGATGGAGAAATACAAAAAGTTACAGATTTTTACATAGTTACACCAAACGAAATGGAATTAGAAAAAAATGCAGAAGGAGTTTATTCTTGTAGAGGAAAAAGAAATTATATATTTGATAGTTCTTCTTGTTCAGAAATAGGTGAGGAAGAAAAAGGATGTGATGATAAGATACATAATGTGTTTAAAATAGAATCAGATGCTATTGAAATAAGAGAGATTGAAAATTATGAAACAATTTTGTGTAGATTATATGTACAAGATCAGAGTGATTTGTTAGGAGAGGTTCCATTAGTTACCAAATATTTAAAAGTTGTAGCAAAATATGATTATAATATTCATGAAGAAATTGGTATACAAGTTAAAGGTGGAGATGGGGTTAGAACTGTTTTCGCTGAAAGAGAATGTACTAGGGTATGTATTGATGATGATGGGTGTTTGTGTCCTGATGGATGCGAAATATTAAAAGGCCAGCACATCTATAAAGATATGACTTGTGGTGGAATTGAAGGAGGAGAGGTGGATGTCGCAACAACTCCTCCTGTAGATGTTGATGGTGGTGAAATAGAAGATGTCCAAGAGGATTTGTTTGCAGTAGAAGGATGCGGGGGAAATGAAGACTGGACAACAGAATGTAAATTAGCGTGTAACCCTAGTCAACATGATGGGATTTTTTGTTTCGAAAAAAAATGGACATGTACTACAGATGCCAATGAAGATGAAAATCTATATTATCCTTTAGCGTTGTGTAAACCAGGAGAGTGGGGAGATATAACATGAAAAAGATTTTATTAATAATGGTTTTATTGTTTGTTGTTGGATGTAGTCAGAGTGAAGGCCCTTCTGCAACTATAACTAATGAAGATTTGTATAAAGGTAATATTGGTTTAGTGGCGAATTTTGGACAAAATATGCCTCCTGTAAAAGTTTATGAAAATGATATTTTTCCTGTTGGGATTGAATTAAGCAATAAAGGCGCATTTGATATAATAGAGGGATATTTGCTTTTGAATTTAGAAGAAGACAATATGGAATTAGAAAAAGGAGATATTATTAAAAATTTAAAATTAAAAGGCAAATCACTTGGTAACCCTAAAGGGGATATGGAGATTGTGAGTTTTTTTGTAAAAGCAAAAGAACTTGGAAAAGAAACAGAAACAATTACTTCTAATATTATTGCTACATCTTGTTATAGATATAAAACTTTTTTTAGTAAAACTGTTTGTGTAGATACTGATTTTTACAATCTTAAAAAAGCTAAAAAGGCCTGTAGTGCACAAGATATGGTTTTTGGTTCTGGACAAGGATCTTATGTTCCAATAGTAAGAATAGAACCAAACATGATGGAAGATGATGGGATTATAAAACCAATGTTTGTTATATATATAGAAAATAAAGGGCAGGGAGAAGTGACTAATCCAAATAGTATTAAAAAAATCTGTTCTGATGAACAAATTAATCCTGAAGACTTAAATTATATTGAAGTTGAGGCTTTTTTGTCTGAAACGCCTTTGGTTTGCAGGCCTTCTCCTATAAAATTACAAGAGCGCGAAAAGGTGGTGAGATGCGTTTTAGAAGAAGGGATTAGTAAAGATGTTCCATCTTATTCTACTATATTAACTGTTAATTTAGATTATGGTTATACTGATACAATATCTAAAAGGGTGGAGATAAGGAAAATAATATAAAATTATTTTTAGAAAACTTTATATAAGGCAATATTAATTATTTTAATTATCAAGTGATAAAAGAGGCAAGTGTAATGAAGAAAATTGTTTTATCTGTATTGATTATTCTTTTATTAGTTTTAGTTGGATGTGGCAGAGGTCCTAGCGAACAGATGGTTGAAGATGATTATCATAAAGGATCTAGGGGTTTGGAGATGAATTTTATAAACAATGCGCCACCTTATAGGATTTATGAAGGAGATAATTTAGATATAAGTGTTGAAGTCTGGAATAGAGGGGCTTTTCCACAGGATAAAACATTTCAGGGAAAATTAGAGATAAGTGGTTTTGATCCTTCTTCTATAACTGGTACATGGGAAGGAGGAAACCGAATCCCTACCAATTTAGAGGGGAGAAGCCAGTATAATATTGAAGGCGGTTATGCTGTTATGAGTTATAGAGATAGAAATGGCGTCCATGTTCCTTTTGATGCTGATTATTATGAACCAAGAATAATAGTTCATTCGTGTTATAAATATACAACAGTGGCTGATCCTGTTGTTTGTATTGACCCTGATCCGCATGCTTTAGTTGAAGAAAGAAAGGTTTGTAATGTTAACAATGTGCAAATAGGCGGGGGACAAGGTGCCCCTATTTCAGTTACAAATGTTGAAGAAGAGGTTGGTTCTGATCAAATATATTTTAGAATTTATGTTTCTAATAATGGGGGAGGTAGTGTAATGCTGCCAAGAGCGTATAATGACTGCCCATTTGATGTTGAAATTGGTGAATTAGATAAAGTAACTGCAAAAGTAAAATTACCTCATGATGCAAGCCCAGAGTGCAGCCCAAAAGGTACTGCTTCTGATCCAATAAGATTAACAAATGGTAATGGATATATGTTTTGTAAGTTTAGTAAACCAGCAACAGATTCTGCATATACAACAAACTTAAATATTGAGCTGGATTATGTTTATTCAAATTCAATAGAAAAACAGATAAAAATAATTAATATTAAATAGGTATTTAATAGAAAAAGTTAAATATATAAGTGATATTATAGGTAAATAAGGAGGTTAGTGCAATGAAAAAAATAATTTTTGCTTTAATTGGAATAATGGTTTTTTTAATAGGATGTACAGGAGGTGGTTCTGATGGAGAAACGGTTGGAGGAAGGGCATTTATAGGAGGAACAGATTCTATTAAGTTTGATTTTATGGAAGAGACTCCACCAGCAGAGGTTTTTGATGGTGGACAACAACCTTTTGAAGTAACATTAAATGTTGAGAATGCAGGAGAGTATGATGTTGCTAAAGAAGATATTAAAATTAAATTATCTGGTTTTTATCCTGGTGATTTTGCAAATCCAACTACTGAAAAAAATCCTGATGAAGATTTGAGAGGAGCTTATGTTGATTCAGATGGAGAGGCACGAAAAGGAACTATTACTTATGTTAATTTTCCTGGATTTAATTTTGAAGGTGCTGCAACAGGAGTTGACAGACATATCATAAGAGCAGATGTGTGTTATAAGTATGGAACAAAGGCACAAGTCGATATCTGTGTTTTGGAAGATTTAACACCCTTAGGAGGAGATCAAGTTTGTGATGTATCTGGCCCAAAAACTGGTTCTGTTTCAAGCGCGCCTGTTCAGGTTGAAAATTTGGTGGAAGAGGTTGCTGGTACAAGGAAAGTTAGACTTTCGTTTGATGTTGTGCACAGAAGTAATGGTTTAATATCTGAATTAGGAAGCAGTTGTGATTCTGGTTTGGATAAAAAGAATAAAGTTTGGGTTGAGGTTGAAACAGGAATAGGAAGTGTAACTTGTACTGGTTTAACAGGAGGAAGCCCAACTACAGGATATACAACCTTATATAATGGAAAATCAAAGATTATCTGTACACAAGATTTAACAGGAGTGGAAGGAAACTTTGAGAAAAAGGCCAATGTGCTGTTAACATATGATTATAAGCAGCATAAAGAAAGGGAAGTTTTGGTTAAACATATTGTAAGCGGATAACTTTTTCTTTTTTTATTTATTTTAAATTTATTAGATTTACTTTTGCTAGAAATGCTTCTAATTGTAGGAATTCGTCAGAACCTTCTGTTATTCTAAATTCTGTTTCGCCGCATTTATCAATTAACTCCATTTTCTTTCTATTGTCTAATTCTAAATTTAATAGTTCTTTTTGAATTTGTTTGATAATATCTATACCTGATAACCCGTGGTTAAGCATAACATCTAATAGTTTGTCTCTTGATTCCTTAAATTTATTGTCTAATGCTAATTTGAGTACTTCTGTTACTTCTTTTGGTTTTGCTATGGAAATTAAGTCATATAACAAGTCCTCTGTGATGTTTTTGCTCATAGCAGCTGAACTTTGAAGAATGTTTTCTAATCTTCTACAATCTCCTTCTGATATTTCTATTAGTGTTTCTTTTGCTTTTTCATCTATTTTTAGGTTTTCTTGTTTTGCTATTTTATCTATTATTATTTTCAAATCTTTCTTATGAATTGGTTTAAATCTAAAAATAGCGCATCTTGATTGGATTGGGTCTATTATTTTGCTACTATAGTTGCAGCTTAGTATGAATCTGCATGTTTGTGTGTAATTTTCCATTGTTCTTCTTAATGCTTGCTGGGCTTCTTTTGTTAGGGCGTCGCATTCATCCAAATAGATTATTTTAAAAGGAACATTTCCGATTGATCTTGTTCTTGCAAAATTTTTTACCTTTACCCTTACAACGTCTATTCCGCGTTCGTCTGATGCATTGAGTTCTAAGAAGTTGTGGTGCCATTCTTCTCCGAATAATTTTTTTGCAACAACCAATGATAATGATGTTTTTCCTACTCCTGCAGGACCTGCAAATAAAAGGTGGGGCATATTTTTTTGTTCAATAAAAGATTTTACACGTTTTACTATCTCTTCCTGGCCTTTTATGTCTGAGAACTCGCTTGGTCTATATTTTTCAGTCCATATTGCTTTATCTTCTTCCATTGTCGTAAAGAAATATCACTAATTTAAAAGGTTTTACATTATAGAATATAAGTTTTAAATTATATCTTCTTCAGATATTAATGAAAATTAAAATTTTCAAAATTTCAGAGTTAGATTATGTCTTCCTCTGAAATTACCATAAAATCTCCTATGGCTATAACTGCGGAAAAAGGTATTAGAATGTTATTATCCTTGTCTTTTTCTAATTCTAGTTTTTCTGTATAGGGTGTTGGATTTTTAAGGATAAGATGGATTAATTCTCCTGATCGTGTTTCAAAGATTATATCTCCTACTTCTCCAAATCTTTTTCCTGTTTTAGAAACTACTGTCTTTCCAATCAATTGTTTTGAGAATTTTTTATCGTCTTCGGCCATATTATTGCACCTTTTTCATTCTAAAATTTATATAGATGTAATAAGCTATTTAGTATTTAAAGTTTTTGTTTTTTGTTCTGTCTTATAAATGGTGTTTAATAACTATTTTTGACTAATTCAACAATTTCATCAAAATCTTCTATGTTCATTATTTGGTTTCTTGTTTGTTTTGCGTTTTTTATGTTTTTTGTAAACCACATTGCGTGCTGCCTAAATTCTGATAGTTTAAATTGTTCCTTGTGCTGTTTGTATAATTTTGCAAATTTCAAGAAAGCCTCTTGTTTTTCTTTTTTTGTTGTTTCTGGTTTATTTTTGTTGTGTTTTAATAAGTAATTTGTTCTTTCAAAAATAAAAGGGTTTCCTAAAGCTCCTCGACCTATCATTAAAAAATCTGCTTTAGATTGTTCTAGTTTTGATTTTGCTGTTCCTGGTTTAAATATGTCTCCGTTTCCAATAATTTTTGTGTTAAATTTTTCTTTTATTTTTTTTATATAACTCCAATCTGCTGTGCCTTGATATTTTTGTTTTGTTGTTCTTGCGTGAATCGTTATAGCATCAACCCCAAAATCTTCTAGGATTTTGCATTGTTTTTCTATAGTTATGTTGTCTTTATTCCACCCCAGCCTTATTTTTACTGTAACTGGTTTTTTTGAATTTTCAATTATGGGTTTTATAACTTTTGATATTTGTTCTGGATGTTTTGAGAAAAAGGCTCCTGCTTTGTTTGCTAAAATGTTTTTATCCGGACATCCTAGGTTAAAATCAATAATGTCTGCGTATTTGTTTAATATTATGGTTGATTTTTTGATGTTTTCTGGATTAGAACCCACTATTTGGATTGAAAGGGGGTGTTCTTGTTTTGAAACCCCTAATAATGTTTCTAGTTTGTTTTTGTCTTCTTTGTATAATGTTGAGATTAAATCGCAATGAAACATTTGAGTAGATACGAGTCCTGCCCCATATTCCTTGCATAATAATCTAAAAGCAGCACAATTAACACCGGCCATTGGTGCTAAAATTAATTGGTTTTTTAGTTTTAGGTTTCCTATCTTATACATGAAATAATAATATCTTTGTTTGTTTAAATATTTATTTAAAAAACCCAAAATTTTTAAACACAAAGATTAATACTTGTTATATGAATGGAGAGGAAAAGTTTAAGTTAATCGCAAGGGAATTGCAAGAGGTTGTTGGGGAGAATGAATTAAAAGATATTCTTAAAAAAAGAGATTTAAAAGTATATTGGGGTACTGCTCCAACTGGTAAACCTAATTTGGGTTATTTTGTTCCGATGTTAAAGATAGCTGATTTTCTAAAAGCTGGTTGTGAGGTAACTATTCTGTTTGCGAATATGCATGCTTATCTTGATAACATGAAAACAGACTGGGATTTATTAGAGTACAGAACAAAATATTATCAATTGTTAATAAAGGAAATTTTGAAATCTGTCGGGGTTTCGTTAGATAAATTAAAATTTGTTACAGGAACTGATTTTCAATTAAAAAAAGAATATTCTTTAGATATGTATAGGTTATCTGCTCTATCTTCGACAAGGGATACTAAAAGAGCAGGAGCTGATGTTGTAAAGCAGTTAGAAACTCCTAAAATGTCTGGGCTGTTGTACCCTATTTTACAGGCCTTAGATGAGCAGTATTTGGTTGTAGATGCTCAGTTTGGAGGGGTTGATCAAAGAAAATTATTTATGTTTGCACGAGAATTTTTACCAAAGATAGGATATGAGAAAAGAATTCATCTGATGAATTATTTGATCCCTGGTTTAACTCAATCTGGCAAAATGTCAAGTTCTGAACCAAACTCGAAAATAGATTTTGATGAAACAGATAAAGAAATTCAGAAGAAGGTAAATAAGGCATTTTGTGTTGATGGAAAGGTTGAAGGCAATGGGTTGTTGGCAATAGCAAGATTTATTATTTTTAAGACATTAGAGCACGAAAAGAGGGATTTTGTGATTGATAGGCCAGAAAAATGGGGAGGGGAGATTGTTTTTAAGAATTATAAAGAGCTAGAAGCAGCTTTTGTAAAAAAAGAGTTAGCGAGTGTTGATTTAAAACAAGGAATTAGTGATGAAATTATAAAATTAATAGATCCAATAAGAAAAACTTTGGTAAAAGAGAAAGAATTAGTCAAAAAAGCTTATCCTTAAGATTGTTCAATAATGGCCAGAGTATATTTATCATTTAAGTATTGATTTATTACTCTTATTATGTCTTTTTTAGTTACTTTTTTTGTTTTTTTAGTATAGTTTAAGCAATCTTCTGCTTTGGAAGCCAATTCCCAGTTTCCAACTGAGCTTGCTAATGTTTGGCTGTCTTCGTTCTCTAAGATTATTTCGCCTTCAAGAAATTGTTTTGCTTCTAAAAGTTCTTTAGATGTTGTTTTTTTGAGTTTTTGGAATTCGTTAAGTGTTATTTTTATACATTTAGGAATGTTGTTTTTGTTTGTAGAGAAATAGGCTGTAAAGATTCCATAGTTTATGTTTGGATCATGATTTATTCCTACTTCATATGCTAAACCATGTTTAACTCTTATTTCCCTGAATAGTTTTCCTGATAATCCTCTTCCCAAGATTGCCTTTATAACATCTAATACATATGAATCATATTCTTTTCTTTTTGGAGTTTTATACCCTAGTATGGCGTAACTTTGGTTTGTTTTTCTTTTCTCAATTTTTTTAATTTTTTTGTTTTGTTTTTCTTCTTTAAAAGAAGTTTTTACAGGGGAATTATTCATTTTTGAAAAATATTTTTTAATTTTTGTTTTGAGATTTGGAATATCCCCTACAACTGTAACTATTGTGTTTGGGGCTGTATAATACTTTTTATGATATTTTTTCAAATCTTTATTGGTTAAAGATTTGATAGATTTGACAGTTCCGTAAATTGGGTTTTTTGCTGGAAATTTTTCAAATAATGTTTTTAAGAATAAAATCCATTGATAGTTTCTTGGTTGGTCTGTTACAAGTTTGATTTCGCTTAGTACAATTTTTCTTTCTTTTTTCATTAGGTTTGAATCAAATGTTGGATTTATGATAATATCAGATAATGTGTCTAAGGCCTTTTCAAAATGTTTTTTAATTATTTTAATAAAAAAACATGTTGTTTCGTTTGATGTATATGCAGAAATCTCTCCTCCTAAACTTTCAATAGAATTTGCTATTTCTTCTGATGTTCTTTTTTTTGTACCTTCAAAAACCATATGTTCAACAAAATGAGAAATTCCCTCTATTTTTCTTGTTTCGTTATTAGAACCAACACAAATTGTTATTTGAATTGTTACAATATCTGATTTTCTTTTTAGTTCTATTATTTTTAGTTTGTTTTTTAATTTAAATTTGTTCATCTGCTTAAAAGAAAAGTTTTAATAGTATATATTTGTTACTGAAACCATGTTAGATCTTGTCAAAATTAGGAATATAACGAAAGCTTGTGAGATTACTGATAAAATTTTTAGGAAATTGGTTAAAAAACTTAAACAAAAAGTATTTTTTACAGAATTGGATGTTTATAATTTTTTAAAAAAAGAAACACACCTTAATAATTGTAGATTAGCATTTAAACCAATTGTGGCTATGCAGGAAAATGCTTCTGAAATTCATCATAAATCAAATAATACAAAACTAAAAAAGGGTTTTCTTGTTGTTGATTTTGGGGTGAAGTATAAAGATTATTGTTCAGATTGTTCAAGAACATTTTATCTTGGAAAACCATCAAAAAAAGATAAAGATTTATATAATATGGTTCTTGAATCTCAGTTAACAGCTTTAAATCATATTCGGCCAGGAGTATATTCTGCTGATATTGATGCGATTACAAGAGCTGTTTTATGGGTGTATTTTAGAAATTTTGTTCATGGAACAGGTCATGGGGTTGGAAAAAAGGTTCACCAGGCCCCTATTTTGAGTCCAAGAAGCAGGTCTATATTAAGAGAGGGCCAAATTATCACAATAGAACCGGGTTTATATTTTAAAAATAAATTAGGTATAAGAATTGAAGATAGTGTTTTGGTAAAAGATAAAGCTTATGTTTTGACAAAAACAAAAAAGGAGATGGTGGTAATATGAAGTATAGTAGTAAAAAATTTGAGAGCGATGTTAAATATTATGAGAATTCTTTGAGAGGTAAAGTTAATAATAAATTGTTGTTTTTGGTGTGTGATCTGACTAATAAAAAGGCCTTTTTTTCAATTGCTCCCTTAAGTAGAGCTGTTCATAACTTAGATGGAGAACTACATGTTCTTGTTAAACATAAAGAATCTGAAAATTTTTTGGTTTTAAAGAAAGTATGGAATATTTATCATGATATGAGAAAGGGGTTAGAGACTGAGAAAACCAAAGCACTAAAAAGTTTTATTAATGAAGTGAACAAAAGAACAAAAACAAAAGTTTTTAAGAATATTTTCAAAAAACCAGAATTATTATTGTATTCTACAGAAAAAGGATTCACAGGAACACTTGATTTGGAATATAAATTTTCATGGTATAAAAAATATAGATGGAATGAATTAGTAGGTACTGTTAATACCCTATTAAAAAAAGGTTATGATATTAAAAAGAATGAAAGATTAGGAATAAGTTTTGAGACAATCCCAAAAAAAGAAGATTTAGAGCTCCCTTTAAAAGATTATTTGGATTCTTATAGTATGGCTATGGCTATGGCGTTAGAAGCTAGGAGATTAAAAGCTAATGTTGGGTTGGGTTCATCAACAAATAAGTTTTCTGTTTTGGCGAATAGTGTAAGGACTATTGATTTAATGTCTACTTTGATTGGATGCGAGTTAGATAAAGAAGTTGATGAAGAAGTCTTTAAGAAATTTAAGATTTTGTCCCCTATACTCGGTGCGGAAAAAATTGAGTTAAACGATGCTGGTTTTGGTATACATGGGAAAGGATATACTGGAAAAATGTTTTTTGGAGAAAGTATTGGGTATCCTACTCTGAACAAAAAATCAAGATGGACGAGTCCTGGTCAGATGATGTTAAAAGATAGGTATGAAGCTCAAACAAAATATGAAACAAGGGACCCAATAATGAGGTATGCAATGACTGAAACCTTGCCTATAGACATTTTTATTGAAACTTGTGATGTTGATTATGAAAAAATTAGAAAGAGGAGCAAAAAAATAAAATCAATTTTAGATAAGTGTGATAGGATAAGGGTGATTGGTGAAGAAAAAAATGGTTTGAAAACAGATTTTACTGTTTGTCTTGTTAGTGATGATAAAAAAATTAGAAGGTATTTTATTGCTTCTGATTCTGATGTTACAACTAAAATTGATCAAGAGTATTATAAAGCAACCGGAATAAAATCTGGATTGTATGCTAATTTTCCTTCTGGTGAGGCTTTTGTAACACCTGAAAAATTAGAAGGATTAATTGTTGGAGATGTTGTAATTAGTATTGACCAAAGCTATAGATTAAATCCAAAACAGCCTTTGGTGATAAAAGTAAAAGATAACAAATATACAGTAGTTAGTGGTCCAAAGAAAATATTAGATAAAATGAAAACAACAAAGGACGATGCTATGGAAAAGATAAGGAACATAGAGGATAAAAAGGCCTTGCCTGTTTCTATGACTAAAATGTACAGAAGGTGTTTTAATTATATTGGGGAATTTGCTGTAAATCTAAATCCTAAAGCAAAATTATGTGATTATTTGATTGTTAATGAAAAAATAGCAAGGATGATGCACGTTGCAATGGGGATGGGGTTTGAGCCGGACAGAAAAACGTTGTATCATTGGGATATGGTAATCAATTCTCCACGACAAAAGATGGATGTCTATGGAGTAGATAGTAAACACAAAAACCATTGGATAATAAAGAAAGGGAAGTTTGTTGTTTAAGATTTCTAAAAAAAGCATGCTCAGCAGTTACTTCCGTATAGCACAATTTGCTATTGGTGTTCACATCATCATTGCATGCGTAATAGAATAATGTTTTTGTTTTTAAATATTTTATGATAATATCTTGAAATCTAAACAGATTCTGTATGTTTTTGGTGCGAATTGGCCGCATTTAACAAGGTTCAGTACTTTAAATTTCTTTTCTGCCTTTTTGCATGCTTTTTCCACTTTTTGTTTGGCTAAATCAAATTCTTTTTCATTTAGGAAATCATAAAAATGTATTATTGTTCCTTTTTTTGTTCTTGTTAATGCTAAATCAAGATAATCTTCTGCTGATTTTGGGAGGGGCATTAGAATTCTGTCAAATTTTTTGGTTGGTTTTATTGATAAAAAATATTTATAGTCTTCGATTTGTTCTTTTGCTGTTATTTCGCTTTTGCTATATACTTCTACACAACCGAAATCTATGTATTTTGCAAATTTTCTAAAATCAAGATCCCCTTCTCTTAATCTGCAACAGTGTTCTCCACTGTTGTATTTATGATTAACTGCATGATTATATAGTTTTGTTTTAGAATTTATTTGTTTGAAATCATCAAGTGTTAGTTTTTTGTTTAGATACATAAAATGGGCAAAATCAAAGCACATGTTTTTTAGTTGTGTTTTTTTAATAACATTTAATATGCTTTTTTTTGTACCAAATGGTTTTGTTGTTCCATTTTCAAGATAGAGGTATTTTAATAAATCTAGTTTTTTTAGTGTTTTTATGTTTTTAATCAACCATTCTTCTTTGTGGTCTTTTTTTAATCTATCGTCTGATGAGTGAAAGATGTGTCCTACAACATTTTTATTATTTTTTTGGACAGAATCTAATTTTTTGATGCATTCTATTATGTTCTTTATTTTTGCTGGGTGTTGTGCTAAATACATTTCCCTAGATTTGTTATAAACGTGAGGTGAATGGATCATAACTTTAATTTGTTTTTTTGCAAGTTTTTTTATTGTTTTGTCCATCTGTTTTCGTTTTTTATCAGATTCAAGATCTCCTTCTGGAAGATAAAATTCTATTAAAGGGGGGTTTTGTTTTAGTTTTGGTCCAATATATTTTTTATGCCATCTTGATTTTAATGCTATTCCTTCAAAATCTATTTTTGGTAAAATGTTGTTTACATCGCCTTTATGTAATGTTGTGTTGGTTATTTTGTTTAGTTTGATATTTTCAAGGGCATATTTGTGAGCAACAGGATTTATTTCAATTCCTATGATTGAGTTCGCTTTAGTGTTTTTAGCTATTACACAAGGATAAGGTGCACAACCCGAAAACATAACAAGAACATTTTCTTTTGGTTTTATTAATTTAGAAATTCTTAATCTTTCGTTAGAGAGTCGGGAGGAGAAATAAACCTTTTCAACATCTAGTTTTAGTGTTATATTGTTTTCTTTATGTATTGTTTCTTTTGTTTTTTCTCCAGCCATAATTTTTAGTTTTGGTGTTCTGTGTTTACCAGAGTATTTTCTTGTTTTTTTACAAATTGTTTTTACGTTTTTTAATTCTTTGATTAAAGATTGAGCAATTATTTTTTCTTTTCTTTCTAATTCTTTAGGAAACTCTGAGAAAATCAGGATAGAACCAACTACATCGAATGATGAGGGGACTAGCTGCAGTTCTTGTCTTGTTAATTTTCCTTTTAGTGTTTGTTTTAGTGTGGGCATTTTAGATTAACTTAAATAATTATAAGGAGGGTTCCTATAATCATAATAACTGAAGAAATTGCTCCTTTTAAAATTCCTTTTTCATGAAAAATTTCTCCTCCGATTAGTGTACTCATCAAAATAGATAATTTGCTTATTGGCATTACTAAAGAGACATAAGTGAGAGACAGTGCATATAAATAAGAAGCGTTTGCTAAGAAACTAAAGAAAGCTGTCAAAACAACGTTGTGTTTTGTTGTTTTTATGCAATTTTTTATTGATTTTATTCCATTGTGTGATATAAAGGAGATTATCATAAAATTAATTGCTATAAAAATCCAGATTAAAAATAAAAAATCAAAAGGGGTTGTATAAAGATTAATAATATATTTATCTAGTAGTGCTGTAATACTAAATATAAAAGCTGAGATAATTGCGTAATCTACGTATCTAGATTTTAGATGTTTTAAAAAAGATTTGAGAGGATTATGGTGTTCTGTTTCTAATACATATGCTCCAATTATTAAAAAAACCAATCCAATTATTTGGTTTCTAGTTAATGTTTCTCCTAAAAATAAGAAAGCCAAAACAGCCAAAAAACCAGGGGTCAGATTATGTAATGGGATAACTTGTGATATTTCTGAATGTCTTAAAGATTTTGATGCCAATAAAATCCCTATAGAAGCAAGAATAGATGTAAAATAGATTATTAGAATTGAAGTAAGTGTATATTTAAATGTCAGAAAAGGCAGAAGCAGCAGCCCAAAAAGTGCGTTAAAGGTTGTTCTTGTGAGTTCAAATTCTAGTGCGTTTTCTTTGCGTGTTCCTTTTTTTCTAAATATTGTAAAAAACGTAGCAAATATTGCAGATGCGAAGGCAAAAACCCACCAAGGTAACATTTTTTATTCCTCTTTTGTCTTAAAATTCAAAAAGTGATTTTTGTTTTTTTGAATTTTCTTTTTTTTCAAGTTTTTCTAAGGTTGAATTTATTCTTTCCTCTGAAAAATCGTGCTTTAATAAAAATTCTTTTATTTCTTTTGTATTAATACTTTTCCATTTTAGTTCATAATCATCTGTAACCGGCATTTTTTTAAATAAATCATATACTTCTTTCCATTCAAAATCAAAAAACTCGTTCCATTTCACTTCTTTAAATAAACTATCAAAATCTTTTTTGTATTTTTTGACTAAGGTTAATGCATTTTTAGGGCCAATCCCTTTAATCCCGCCAGGATTATAGTCTGTGCCTATTAACATGGCCATTGCTATTAGCTGGTCTAAATCTATTGTTAAATTATTAAGAACATCTGCTAAGTCAATTATCTCTGGTTTAACAGTTGTATAACTTAGTTTATTTGTTTGTTTTCTTTTGCCTAGTATTGATAAATTTCTTATAAGTTGGGGTATGCCGTACAGCAAGGAATCATAATCTTGACTTACTACAAAACAGTTTTCTTTTTTAGCAATATAAACTGCCTGGGCTTCTCCTTCTGATGGGGCCTGTACTATTGGCAATCCTAAATATTGTATTAATTTTTTGGCGTCTTCTATCATTTCTTGTGAAAGTGCTGTTGTTCTTGATGCATATTTTTTCATTGATTCTATGTCTTCTTTTGCTTTTGCTGTTTCGTATTTTTTTTGGGCTTGTATTTTGGATTGTTTTCTTCTTTCTCTTTCTTTTTGTTTTAAAGAAGGGGGTTCTCCATCAAAAACAAATACTAATTTTAAATCATATTGGAGTAAATTTGTTATTCTAGAAAATAATCCAATTAGGTGGCTTGTGACGTTTCCCTGAGAATCTGTAAGCAAAGACCCATCTCTTGATCTTATGCTACTGAGAAATTGGTATAATAGATTAAATGTATCTATGATCAGGGTTTTTCCTTTTAAGGTTTTAATGTCTATCTCTTTTCCTAGAATGATGTCCTTAAATGCTATTCCCATCTTATATTTGGTGTATTTTAAGTCCTTTAAACTCTTTGTTTAACATTTCTTTTGATTTTTTTGTCATTTCTCCTGTTATTAACAAGATAACTGGTAGTTTTTTTTGTTGGCCTTGGACAAATGCGGAAGCAATGTCTGCATCATTTATCTTTTTCTTGTTTTTGGCTTTGCAATAGTATTGTAATGTGCCCACAGCAGATGGTAATTCAATTACAAAATCAATTTCTGTTTTTTTGGTGTTCTTCATTTCTTGGTTGATAATTGTGATATTGTTTTTTTTAAAATATCTGACGGTTTGTTCTAAAAAAGAAGTTTGTGATGTTGAATGTATTTGTTGTTTTGGTTTTGTTTCTTTAATTTGTGTTGGTTTTTTTATTTCTTTTTTCTTTGATTCTTGTTTTTTAATGCCTATTTTTAATTTTATTTGTTCCTCTGCCTCTTGGTTGGATAACATATACCACTTCCAAAATAGAATTTGTTGATTTTGGTGATTAATCTGTAAAGGGACAGCATAATCTTTGATTGCTCTTAAGGCCACTTGTGTTAAAGGGGATTGTTCTGTGTCTTTTAGAATTTTTTTTTCTTTGATTAAATCGTATGATGCTTTGTCTTTTTCGTTTAGGAAATTGGATATGTTTTGTAGTTTTTCTTTTTGTTCTTCAAGGTAATAATAAGGAGAGGATGCTCTTTTTAAGTATGTCACTTTTAATATATTATTAGATACTAATTCCCCAAGCATGGCAGAAGCAAACAACATGTTTGTGTTTAAGTCTCTATAGATATCAGAAGGCAAACAAGGGCCTTTTTGTCTGATTAAATCAATGATTTTGTCTTTATCATTTTGCATGTTAATAAAGAAAATATTGTGGTTTATATAGTTTATTATAGAGAAATGTTACTACGGTCTTGTCCACTTTATTTCCCAATATGTTACATCGTTTTCTGCGTCCAAAACAGCCATTAAAAGTTTCTTTTTTGTTGAATGTGCTACTCTGTTTTTTGCAGAAAATTCATACCATGTTAAAGCAGATGCTTCTTGTACAGGATAGACTATCCATTTTGCATGATCTTCTCCTGGTTTAACTCCCCTATCATAAACTCTGAAATCTGCACCAAATTTTAACGCGGTTTTTATAATATATCCCCTATTTCTTATATCTTTAAAGACACAATATCTTGTCCAAAAGTTTGGTTCTAATTTGATTGCTTTTTTTATAAATTTTTCAAAATCTATTTTTCTGTTTGAGGCAGATACTGTTTCTAATACTCCTTTCTCTAGAAGGTATGCTGATTCTATTAATGATAATTGGACCCTCCCGTTATTAAGAAGTATTCCATATCTGCTTTGATTATATAATTCACGAGATTGATCAGAATTTTCCGTTGTAACTCTTTCTCCGGATAGAACTGCTTTTATGGGTTCTTTTGGTTTAATTGTGTTTGTTTCTTGTTTTTTTGTTGTTTTCTTTTTTTTTGTTGTCATAGTCTATATCAAATAGTTCAAGCTTAAAAAGTTTTCTTTTTAATAAAATTTATTAAGTTGTGGTTGTTTTATTAAACTTATGAAAAAGGTATTTGTCCAGATTGTTGGGTGTTGTAGGAGAAGATCTCTTGATGCTACAAAATTGGTTAATTATTTCAGATTAAATAAATGTAATATTGTAAAAAAAGCGCAAGAAGCTGATTATATAATTTTGCTTACTTGTGCATATAAACAATCTAAAGAAGATGAATGTTTTAAGTTGATTAAACAATTGCAGAATTATGGGGGTGAATTGGTTATTTTGGGATGTTTGCCAGCAATATCCCCTACAAAGTTTAGGGAAAAATTTAATGGAAAATATATTATTCCTCAGAAATTGGAGGAAATTGATATTTTTTTTAAGGATTTTAAAATTAAATTTTCTGAATTACCAGACGGCAATAAAGAGTTTGGTTTATCTCAGGAAGAAAATAAAGATTGTCTTTTGCGTATTGGGTGGGGGTGTATATCTAATTGTTCTTATTGCGCTATACCTAAGGCAACAGGGACATTAAAGAGTAAACCTTTGGGTGTTTGTTTAGAAGAATATAGAATGCTTTTGGAGAGAGGTTATAAAGAATTTAATATATGTGCAGAAAATGTAGGTTCTTATGGGGTGGATATAAAAAGTTCTCTTCAGGTATTATTAGAAAAAATGGAAGGTGTTGAAGGCAAACAAAAGGTTTATTGGAATATTCACGAAATACATCCTAAATGGGTTATTGAATATAAATCTGATCTTATTAAATGGGTTAAAAAAGGGAAGATAAAATGTCTAGGATGCACTATTCAGTCTGGAAGTGATAGGATATTAAAGTTAATGAATCGTTATGATAAAAGTGAAGATATTGTAAAAACCTTATTAGAATTGAAAAAAGCCAATTCTAATTTATATCTTTCAACGCATGTCTTGGTTGGGTTTCCTTCGGAAACAGAGGAAGATTTAGAAGATACATTAAATGTGATTAAACAAATAGGGTTTGATATGGTTATTGTATATGTTTATACTCTTAGAGAAGGCACCGCG
Organism: Candidatus Woesearchaeota archaeon B3_Woes; assembly: GCA_005222965.1. Classification (NCBI taxonomy): domain Archaea; kingdom Nanobdellati; phylum Candidatus Woesearchaeota; species Candidatus Woesearchaeota archaeon B3_Woes. The sequence goes on along the minus strand of NJBG01000001.1, from coordinate 501,242 downwards.
GCATATAAATTAGAAGGGAGGATAGATAATAGAGTTAAAAGAGAGATGTTGCAAAAAACATTGGATTTTTGTAAATCTAATAATATAACTGCTATTAGTGATGAAGTTTGTTTTCTTGATGGTTAATTAGACAAAAATTTAAATACCTTGTGTTATTAATTAAAACTATGATAGAATTAGTATTTTTAGGTACATCGAGTATGGTACCAACCAAGGAAAGGAACCATAGTTCTGTTTTGATTAGTTTTAAAGGTAATAATATTCTTGTTGATTGTGGTGAAGGGACGCAAAGACAATTAAAATTCGCTGGGGTGGGTATTTCTAAAATAAATAAAATTTTGATTAGTCATTGGCATGGTGATCATGTTTTGGGGTTGCCTGGTTTAATACAGACCTTAGCAACAAGTGATTATGAAGGGGTTTTAGAGATTTATGGACCAAAAGGAACAAAAGAGAAATTTAAACATATGTTTAAGGCTTTTGAGTTTGATCAGAACAAAATTAATTTGGAAATAAAAGAGATAAATAAAGGGAGGTTTTTTGAGAATAATGATTTTGTTTTAGAAGTTTTACCTTTAGAACATAGTGTACCTTGTTTGGGTTATAATTTTATTGAAAAAGATAGGAGAAGAATAAATCTAAAAAAAGCAAAGAAAATAGGGTTAAAAGAAGGCCCTTTGCTTGGTAAATTACAAAGCGGGAAAACAATTACATTTAATGGGAAAAAGATAAAACCAGATGACGTTAGTTATGTTGTTAAAGGGGGGAAAGTAAGTTTTGTTTCGGATACTTTAGTTTGTAAAAATGCCTATACTTTGGCTAAAGGTGCTGATTTATTGATTTGTGAATCTACGTATTGTTCTGATTTAGAAGAAAAAAGTGAAGAATATTTCCATATGACTGCTAAACAGGCAGCAAGTATAGCAAACAAATCTGATGTAAAACAACTTATTTTAACTCATATAAGTGCAAGATATAAAGATGCAAAAGAAGTTGAGAATGATGCAAAAGATATTTTTGAAGATGTGAAGTGTTCTTATGATTTTATGAAGGTTAAAATATAATGTCTCAAAAAACAAAAGGGAGCAATGCTGAAAGGGAGCTTGTTCATAAATTCTGGGCTAATGGTTTTGGTGCTATAAGATCTGCAGGATCTGGTTCTATGAAATATCCTTCTCCAGATATCCTTGTAGCCAAAAAAGGGAGGGTAATTGCAATAGAGTGCAAGGTTACTCAAAATATATATAAATATTTTGAAAAGAAGGAGATCCATGATTTAAAAGAATTTTCAAAGTTTTTTAATGCAGAGCCTTATGTTGCTGTTAAATTCAAAGGAAGGGGGTGGTTTTTTTTGAATATTGATAGATTAAAAGAGAAGGGCAAATCTTTTATGATTGATTTAGATTTGGCTAAGAAATCTGGTGTTTTGTTTGAGAGTTTTATCTAATTTCTTATTCTTTAGTGGTGAATGAGTTAAACATTAATTATGTGCAGAAAAAACGAAAGATTTATAAAGGGCATTCCCTCATAAGAAGGGTCAGAGATAAGTTAAATTTCTGGTTTTACGCAAGAATCAAGATGCTTGGTTTTTGAAAGGGGGTATTAAGGATAGACTTAGTAACTTTAGGAGTAGAAATGAGGCTCTCAAATAATGTTATAGATGTTGTAGTTAAGGAAGTTGTAGGAGAAGATGCGCTTCCCTTAGTTAAATTTCTAAAGAAGAATAAGAATGTTTCGGAATTTAAGATAGCTGATGTTATTAAGAAAGAGGTAAATGCTACCAGAAACATATTATATAGGTTGTATGAGAATAATTTAGTGTCTTTTATGAGGAAAAAAGACAAGCAAAAAGGGTGGTATATTTATTATTGGACATTTAATCAAAAAAGGGTAAAATATTTAGTGATGGATTTGAAGAAGAAGAAGTTAGAAAAATTAAAAGAAAGGGTTGAAAGAGAGAAAGGATCTCATTTTTTTGGTTGTAAAAACCGATGTATAAGACTTAATTTTGATCATGCTACAAATTTTAATTTTAAATGCCCTGAGTGTGGTACTGTATTAGATCAAGAGGATAACACAAAGATTATATTGGAAATTCAGAAAGAAATAGGGGCAATTGAAAAAGAATTAAAAACACCTAACTAAACATAAATTTATATTTAGATTTAAGTTCTTCAATAAATAATTGTGGTTTGAAAATACCTATTTCTGATATAATTCCTGAGATTAAAGTTGGTTTAATTTTTTCAAAAGCGTAATTCTCTATTTTTATTTTTTTAGGGGCATTAACCCATACTTCATCTCTGCTTCTTTTTTCTATTTCTTCATTAAATCCAAAAATAGTTTTGGGATCAAATTTCCAAGAATCTGTGGCAATATAAAGAGGGACATCAAATTTATCTGCTATTTCGGCAAACATTTCAGACCCCATTTTATTGTAACATTTTCCTTCTGAATCTATTGCATCGCATCCTATAATCATTATATCTGCTTTTTTTATTGCTAGTCTTGCTGCAGAGTCTATATAGTGTGTTATAGGTATTTTTTCTTTATTTAATTCTAAAGCTGTTATCCTTCCCTGAAATTTTGGTCTTGTTTCTGTGTTGTGTACTTCAAAAGTTTTGTTTTGTTTTTTTGCTTTTTTTAGTATGGCCATAATAGTTGAGGAATGGCAATGTGTAAATATTATTTGTTTGTTTTTTATTTTCCTGGCACCAATTTTTGCAATAGTGTTTTCAGTAGATTCTAAATGAAATAGTGCTTGTTTTATCCTTAAATTGAGTTTTTTTTGGAGTTTATTCAAAGAAGAAGCATCTAAATCATGAGTAACAAAATTTAAAGCATTTCTCATACAAGGTTCTGTAGGTCTTGTTTGAAACAATATCGTTTTGGCTTTTTCTAATTCATCTATGAATTTTGTTTTGGTGATTGTATCTATGTTATTAGAATAATCTTTTAAAGCCAAGACAGCGTGTTTTGCTATGTTCTCTGCTGATTGAATCTTTAAATCTTTTATATCCCTAACTATTTTATCAAATTTCATATTATATAATTTATGAAAAATTAAGAAGAATTATTTTTTCTTTTTCTTCCTTTTGGCTGCTTTTTTTGTTGTTGTTTTCCTAATTTTAAGGGCTTTTTCTATTCTAAGTTCTTCTCTTAATATTTTTGCAGCAATTGTTTCTATATGGCCTTCAATTCTTGATACTCTTCTCTCCATTAATACAAGAACCCTTAAACTGTATACTATAGCTGCTAAAGTACCGATTATGATACTAAGAATTACTCCTTCTAAATTTAATGCCATTTTTCACCTCTTTTTGATAATTGGATTGTGTTGTCTCTAATATAGAATAACTATTATTTAAAGGTTTTCTTTTGATTATTAAAAAAGAATAAAAATTAGTTTATAAATCAAAATTAAATTTTTATTTTGTTTAAAGGTTCTAGGTTTGGCCAGTTTGATTCAAACAAATCTCTTAATGATGTTAAGAATGGTTTAGATTCTGCCCATACTGCACAGTCATAGTTTGGATCTAGATTTGTATCATCTAAAAGCATAAATATAATTTTTTCGCCATCTATAATACAAAACCTTGATTTATTTTTTGTGTTTCTTATTTCTGCGAATCTTGAAAGTTCTTTTGCTTCTTTTATGTTTTCTTTGGTTATTGGTGCAGCTATTTTTACATCAATTTTTTTATCTTTATTTTTTGATAAAACATCTAATAATATGTGTTTTTGTGTTTTAATTCCTTCTTCATTTGTCATAAGGAGAACAGAAGTTTTTGCTTCTCTTATCATTAATTCGATATTGTTGTAAATGGTTTTTTTCCCTTTAAAATATCCCACCAGGTCTGATGGTTCAATTTCAGAGGAACCTTGTTTGTGAATAATATTAAGTTCTTCAAGAATTGTGGAATTTTTAAGTTCTTCGAGTAAAATTGTTTTTGTATCTGATTCTTCTTTTACTTTCTTTTTTACTCTTTCGACAACCTCTTCAGGAGGAACTGCAAGATATTTTATTGGTTTTCCTACATTTAATATAATAAAACCTTTTTTTTCTAAACTTTCTAGTACATCATAGGTTCTAGATCTTGGTACGTTTGCTATATTTGATAGTTCTCCTGCTGTTGAAACCCCTCTAGACAACAAAGCAGTCCAAAGCTTACTTTCATAAGTATTTAGGCCAAAATCTCTTAATTTTGATAAAAAATTCTTTTGTGCGATCATCTTTATTCCCCCAAACGTTGTTTAAATTATCAGAACCCCTTTTCAAGAAAGAAGATGGGTATACAGTATTTAAATCTTTCTATTTTGTTGTTATTCTAAAGTGATAAAAAGGGTTTTTCTATGATTGTTACCCCTTTGTTGCGTGTGGAAGATTTTTTATCAAAAAATTGGTTTTTTGGTGTTTTTTGTATATATCTTTTCTATTATTGGTTTTTTGATATGTATTTTATTAAGTATATTTTGAATAATTATAATCTTATATGTATATTATAATATAATATTGTTTTCAATATTGAAAATAATAATAAGAGAGAATAAATATATATTATTCGTTTTATATTTTAAAATAGTTATTTAAAAAAATATGTTTTTTATAATATATGTTTAAATACATAGAAAAACAATGAATAAAATAAATAGATTATTTAAGCAAAACACCCATTTTTTGAACCACTATCTCCAATAGAAGTAAAGGGGTATGTATTTTATAGTTCAATAATCCTTATATAGGAAATAAAAACAACAATATTCTATGAAAAAACAAAATTCATCAAATTTCTTTGAAAATTTCTTAAAAAAAGAGGAAATATTTACCAATAAAAAAATATTACAAATATCTTATTTGCCTGATACTATTGAACATAGAGGAGAACAAATCGAGAAAATACAAAACATATTGGCCCCTGTAATGAAGTTAGAAAGGCCGTCTAATCTTTTTATATATGGCAAGACCGGAACAGGAAAAACTGTTTCTATAAAACATATCACAAATCAATTAAAAGAAGCAGCAGAAAAAGCAGATAAACCCATAACAGTAATATATGTGAATTGTAAATTAAAAAGGGTTGCAGATACAGAATATAGAATTATTGCGCAGCTTGGTAGGGAGATGGGCAAGAAAATACCAGATACTGGCCTCCCCACAGATGGGGTGTATAGAATATTTGTTGATGCTGTTGATAAAAAAGAGAAGTTTTTATTGATAGTTTTAGATGAAATAGACCAATTAGTTAATAAAACAGGGGACGATATTCTTTATAATCTTATAAGTATAAATGAAGAACTTAAAAATTCACAAATTTCCATTGTAGGAATATCTAATAACTCCCGTTTTATTGATAATATTGATCCCAGAGTAAAAAGCAGATTATCCGAGGAAGATATATTGTTTCCACCTTATAACGCTCTTCAATTGCAGGACATATTAAGAAAAAGATCAAACAAAGCATTTAAGAAAAACGTTTTAAAACAAGGGGTTGTTGAAAAATGTGCTGCATATTCTGCAAAGGAACATGGAGATGCAAGAAGAGCTTTAGATTTATTAAGAGTAGCAGGAGAGGTTGCAGAAAGAGAAGGATCTAAAAGCGTTAATATCAAACACATTGATGAGGCAGAAGAAAAGATAGAGAAAGACAGAGTATTTGATATAATCACAACACAACCAAAACAATCACAAGCAACCTTATACTCTATGTTGCTTATAAATTCAAAAAATAATGAGGTTATTTTAACAGGACAGATATATGATACGTATAAAAATTTATGTAGTCAAATAAATCTTAAACCACTTACCCAAAGACGAATAGGGGATCTGATTGCTGAAATGGATATGATGGGTATTATTAATGCAAGGGTTATTAGTAAAGGAAGATATGGAAGAACAAGAGAAATCACTTTATCTACTCCTGAAACCACAAATAAAAAAATAAAACAAATATTAGAGGAAGGTTTGGATATCTCTTAAGTTAATCAAACCTTCTTACCTAAAAATGAAAGACAAAAAAGAAATAATAAAGTTTTTTTTAGATAAGAGTATTCTAATTAGCAAACAGATTATAGAGAAATTAGCTGAAAATGATGTCGATTTAAACCAATTTTATGAGAATATAAAAAATAAAATTGATTCTGATTCTTTTCTAATATTAGATCAACACCTAGAAGAATTTTTAGTATCAACGAGAAAAGACATCAATTGGAAGGAATATGATAAGTCGGTAGTCTTAGCAAAAAAAGGGAACGACAAACTATATGATAAATTCACAGAATATATGAATGGAAACGAAGAAGAAAAACCAATTGGGAACAAAGATGTTAAAATAATATTTTCTTATGATGAAGAATCTAAAAAAAGAGAAGTCCAAGATTTTGTATATTTGTTTAATAAAAGATTCGATAGTATTGAAAAAATATTAAAGAATAGGGTGGAATTACAAAACTTATTATCTATTAAAAGAATAAAACAAAAACAAGACAAAGACAATCTATCTTTGATAGCCATTGTTGGAGATAAAAAAATTACTAAGAATGGCAATATAATCCTGACTGTGGAAGATCGGACAGATTCTATAAATGTTTTAATTAATAAAAATAAACCAGATCTTTTCAAATTAGCAAGAGACATTGTTGCAGATGAAATAATAGGGGTTGTGGGAGTAAACGGAGAGAATATTGTGTTTGCAAATAATGTTGTATGGCCAGAAATACCTTCAAATAAGGAGATAAAAAATGCAGATGAAGAGGTTTTTGCTTTGTTTTTGTCAGATTTACATGTCGGCTCAGACAATTTTTTAGAAGAAAACATGCAGAAATTCCTCAAATGGATTAAAGGAGAGGTTGGTTCTGAAAAACAAAAAGAAATTGCTAAAAAAACAAAATATATTTTTATTGTTGGAGACCTTGTTGACGGATGTGGGATATACCCTGGTCAAGAAGAGGAACTTGTTATAAACGATATTTATAAACAATATGATGAATGCGCCAAATACTTAAAAGAAATACCTTCAAACATAAATTTAATTGTTTGTCCCGGCAATCATGATGCAATGAGGATTGCAGAACCACAACCCCAATTATACCAAGATTTTGCAAAATCGTTATGGGAATTACCAAATATACATATGGTAAGCAACCCATCAATGGTTAATATACACTCTTCTGATAATTTTTCTGGTTTTGATGTTTTGTTATATCATGGATTTAGTTTTGATTATTATGTTGCAAATGTAGATGGAATAAGAATGAATGGAGGGTATGATAGAGCAGACCTTATTATGAAATTTTTATTGAAAAGAAGACATCTTGCGCCAACCCACACTTCCACTTTATATGTTCCAGACGCCAACCAAGATAATTTAGTTATAGATAAAATTCCTGATTTTTTTGTTACAGGACATATCCATAAATCTTCTGTTTCAAGTTACAAAAACATTACTTTAATTTGTGGAAGCTGTTGGCAGTCTAAAACGCCTTTTCAAGAGAAAGTAGGACATCATCCAGAACCTTGCAGAGTTCCTATTGTAAATCTAAAGACGAGAGATATGAAAATAATGAGGTTTTAGTTTTATGAAAGAATATTTTGAAGAAATAGACAAAAAATTAAAACAAGCGTATAAAGCAGCAACAGAAGCTAGAAAAAAAGGACACGACCCCCAGCCGAAAGTAGAGATTCCTGTAGCTAAAGACATGGCAGAGAGGGTAGAAGGAATTATTTCCACTGTTGCACCCCAAATTGTTGATAAAGGCGTTGCTAAGAGATTAAGAGAATTAGAAAAAAAATATGGTGTTCTTGATTGGAGAGTTTCTCTTCTTATTGCAGAGGAAGTAGCAAAAGAGAAATTTTGCAAGTTTAAAGACAAAACAGAAGCAATGGAAGTGGGAATAAGGGTTGGTTTTGCTTATCATACTCTTGGAACGGTTGCAAGCCCTTTAGAGGGGTTTACTAAATTACAAATAGAAAAAAGGAAGGATGGAAAAGATTATTTTAAATTATATTTTTCTGGACCAATAAGGAGCGCAGGAGGAACAGGAGCATCTGTTTCTGTTTTGATAGCAGATTATATAAGAAAAAAGATGGGTTTTGAGGTTTATGATCCAACCGAACAAGAAATTAAAAGATATATAACTGAATTATATGATTACCATGAACGTATTACAAACCTCCAATATCTTCCTTCTGAAGAGGAGATAAAATTTTTAACACAACATATTCCTGTTCAGATTGCAGGAGACCCTTCTGAAAAAATAGAAGTATCAAATTATAAAGATTTGAATAGAGTTGAAACAAATCGAATAAGAAACGGGGTGTGTTTGGTAATAGGAGAAGGGATAGCACAAAAGGCACCAAAACTATGGAAACAACTTTCTAAATGGGGAAAAGAGTTTGATTTAGAACAATGGAATTTTCTAAATGATTTTGTTAAATTACAAAAAAGAATAAAATCAAAAGGAGAAACAAAAGAAGAAACCAAAATAAACCCAGACTTCACTTTTATAAAAGACCTTCCAGCAGGAAGACCTATCTTAACATACCCTATGAGGAAAGGGGGCCTGAGGATGAGGTATGGGAGATCAAGAACATCTGGTTATTCTGCATGTAATATAAATCCCCTCACAATGGGCGTAATGAATGACTATATTGCTACGGGAACCCAATTAAAAGTAGAAAGGCCAGGCAAGGGATGTACTGTTTCTCCTTGTGATACTATAGAAGGGCCAATTGTAAAGGTAGAAGACGGAAGCGTTTTGAGAATAGAGAACAAACAACAATTAAAAGAAGTTAAAGACAAAATAAAGAAGATCTTGTTTTTAGGAGACATTCTAATTAGTTATGGGGATTTTTTTAATAGGGCCCATGTTTTAGCTCCCCCTGGCTATTGTGAAGAGTGGTGGGTTCAAGAACTTGAAAAAGCGACAGTTAATATGTTCGGGAGTCTTAATTTAGATAAATTATCTGAGTTAATCAATATACCTAAAGACGCTCTTTCTGTTTTATTAAAAAACCCCCTAACAACAAAAATATCACCTGGTGCTGCAATATCTATATCAGAAAAACTGCAGATTCCTTTACACCCTTTTTTTACACTCCATTTTGATTCTATATCTGCTGAGGATTTATTATATTTGTTGGATTTGATAGAGTCTTCAGATATTGTGGCAGATGGGAATAACATAGAGAAAATAATATTAAAATCAGACGAAAAAGGAAAAGAGACATTAGAAAAAATAGGGTTGCCTCATTTATTTATCAATAAAGAATTTATTGTTATTGAGAAAAACCACGCTAAACCATTTATGATTAGTTTAGGTATAATTTCAAAAGAAGATATCAAAGAGATTAAACAAAAGATAAATCAAAACAAAGACAAACCAATCTTAGAGATTATTAATATTATTTCAAAAGTCAAAATAAGGGACAAATCTGGTTTGTTTATTGGGGCGAGAATGGGGCGCCCAGAAAAAGCAAAGATAAGAGAATTAACAGGGAGCCCTCAAGTTTTGTTTCCGGTAGGAGAAGAAGGCGGGCGTCTTCGGTGTTTTCAGTCTGCTTTGGATGTAGGGACCATTCGTGCAGATTTTCCTATATTTGTTTGTTCTAAATGCAATAAAGAAACAATATCTAAGGTTTGTTTAGATTGTGGAAAACCAACAAAACAAATGTATCATTGTAAAATATGCGGAGTTACTTCTAAAGAAGAATGCCAACACGGAAAAAACATGCCTTTTGTAACTAAAGATTTTGATATAAAAGATTACTTTAACAAATCTTTAAAGAAATTAAAAATGAAAAACTATCCTGATTTGATAAAAGGCGTTAGAGGAACTTCTAATAAAGATCATACTCCTGAAAATTTAATGAAAGGAATTTTAAGAGCAAAACATAATATTTATGTTAATAAAGACGGAACAACAAGATATGATATGACCCAGATGCCCATAACTCATTTTAAACCAAAAGAGATTGGAACAAGCATTGAAAAACTAAAAGAATTAAGTTATACAAAAGACACTAAAGGCAGCGAATTAACCAACGATGAACAAACAATAGAGCTAAAACCCCAAGATATTATTTTACCTGCTTGCCCTGAATCACCAGACAAAGGAGCAGATGAAATTTTGTTTAATGTAGCAAATTTTATTGATGATGCTCTCGAGAGAATGTATGGTTTAAAATCTTTTTATAATTTTAATAAAAAAAAAAATTTAATTGGGCATCTTGCTTTGGCATTGGCACCACACACTTCTGCTGCCATACTCACAAGGATAATTGGATTTTCAAAGACGCAAGGTTTTTTTGCCCATCCTTTGATACATGCAGCAACACGGAGAGATTGTGATGGGGATGAGGCAAGTATAATTTTATTAATGGATGCTTTAATTAATTTTTCAAGATCTTACTTACCTTCACATCGGGGATCATCACAAGACGCCCCTTTGGTTTTAACGTCTAAATTAATTCCAACAGAAGTTGATGATATGGTTTTTGATTTAGATATCGCATGGACGTATCCTCTTGATTTTTATGAAGCATGTTTAGAATATAAACAACCATGGGATGTTGAAGTCAAACAACTTATAAAAAACATACAAAATGATATAAGTTATGGTGATGTTGGATTTACTCACGATACTTCAAATATAAATGATGGGGTAGTTTGTTCTGCTTACAAAACAATCCCCTCAATGGAAGATAAATTGAAAGGCCAAATGGATTTAGGCGAAAAGATAATTGCAGTAGATGAATCTGATGAAGCAAGACTAGTAATCGAAAAGCATTTTATTAAAGATACTAAAGGAAATTTGAGGAAGTTTTCAATGCAGAAATTTAGATGTGTTAAATGCAATGAAAAGTTTAGGAGGCCCCCTTTGATTGGAAAATGTTCAAAATGCGGGGGAAAAATTATTTTTACAATATCAAAAGGAAGCGTTATAAAATATTTAGAACCCTCTATTAGTTTAGCTGAAAAATATAATGTTCCTGTTTATTTAAAACAGAGTTTAACTTTATTACAAAGAAGGATAGAAGGTATGTTTGGTAAGGAAAAAGAGAAACAAGAAGGATTAGGCAAATGGTTTGGTTAGAGTCCTTGTATAACGACCTGAGCATAAGGGATATCTGAGATTTTTTTTACATGTTCTGAATCAATAACTCCTTCTTTTATAGCAAGATTTATTACCTTTTCTCCAACTAAATTAATCATATCACAATTTCTCATCAAATCACAAACTTCCAACTCTGTTTTTTCTATGCCTTTATAAAAATCAGATGTAAGATCTAGTTGCTTGTTCCCCTCTTCAAATTTCTTTCCAAGAATTTCATTATCACAAACCACTAGAAGAATTCTTTTGTCTTCTGTTTGGTGGGTTTTTACTATCATTTTAAATTTTAAATTTTATAGGGTTCTTTGCTCCACAAACCATACATTTTACAAACATTAAGTTGTTTTCTTTTAAAAATTCAGTGTCTGGTTTTCCACATTCTTTACAAAAAACAAAATCATCAGCATATTGTTTTATTTTATTATTAAAATCAGAGGAAGATATCTTTCTCCCAAAGATTACAGAATCATTTTTTTTAATTTCGCCAGGAGTAGCCAATTCCTTTAATAAATATTTTAAGACGTGTTCTATTGGTCTATGCAAGTGTTGAGATATTTGTTGCAGATTAACAATTATTGTTTTTGTGCCTTGGATGTGTCCTTTTACAGGAGGTATTTCAAACCTCTCTTTTTCATGAACAGATTCCGGCATTTCTTTTTTTGCCTTTTCCAATAGTTTTTGATAATCCATAAGGATAGAAATTAATATAAATGGTTTTATAAATATTTCTAAATCTCGAAACAAAAATTATATAAACTACAATTAGTAGAAATATAATATGGTATTAGAGAGCCTAATAAACCCTTTTACTGCTAAAAAACACCCTTGGGAAATGTTTTTTGTAGGTTTTTTGTATAATTCAATTGCAATATTTCTTTCTTTATGGGTATTTGAAGAATACGCAAGTCTTGTTATGGTTTTCTTGACTGTTATGGCCTGTGTGCCTTTTATCTATAAAACAATTAAAATAGAAGAAGAGATAGACCTCAAAATAAAAAAAGAATTTGTCCTTATGAAGGAACATTCTAAAGTTTTAATCTTTTTAATCTTTTTATTTTTAGGAATAATGTTGTCGGTTGCTGTTTGGTATGTTGTATTTCCTTCTTCAATACATCAAACTTTGTTTAATATCCAAACAGATACTATTGAGAAAATAAATAATCCCCTGACTGGGAAAGCAATAGGGTCTTTTAATTTGTTTTTAAGGATTTTTTCAAATAACATGAAAGTTCTCATGTTTTGTTTGCTGTTTGCTTTTTTTTATGGAGCAGGAGCCATCTTTATCTTAACATGGAATGCTTCTGTGATTGGGGTTGCGATAGGAAACTTAATAAAAACAAATATAGCAAAAATAACTAATTATTTTTCCGTCTTCCCCTTGGCTGTTTTGAGGTATATGACACACGGTGTGTTTGAAATAAGCGCTTATTTTGCTGCTGGTTTGGCAGGAGGAATAATTTCTATTGCTGTAATCAAACACGAAGGAGGAACAAAACAATTTAGAAAAGTTCTGGTAAATTCGTTTGATATGATTTTAATAGCAATACTGTTGTTGTTTGTTGCGGCACTTGTAGAAGTATTTATTACACCAATTTTATTCTAAAATTTTAATTTTTCCTGGGTTGATCTCAAATAACTCTCCTTGTTTTATCATATTGTTAATTATTTTTTCTGCTTCTTGGTTATTGGATTTTTCTACAATTTCATTAAAATCTGCCCCTTCCCCTTTGTCTAGTTTTTTTATTAATGCAAAAAGATTGCTGTCTTCTACAACTATATCTTCTTCCAAATCATAAACATCGACTTTTGAGGGTTGTTCCTTTTTTTGTTCTTTAGAAAAAGACACTCCCATTTCTAATTTTCTTAATTCTATCCATCTTTTGTTTTCTATTTTCTTAATTATTTCTGGGATAACATACTTTTCTTTTCCAAATTCACGCGGCCGCCCAATTATTAAAATAGAATCGCCAATATTAAAATTATTAAGAATGCCTTTTTCTTCGAAAGTTCTAATACCAATGTTCCCAGAACCATCATCAATAACTATGTTTTGGTATCCTGGGTTTTCTGTTAAAGGCTTGTCAATTATTGTTCCAATGAGATTAACTCTTGAAATTTGTTTTCCATCCCCCAAGACAAGGTAATTCGGGGTCCATCCTTCTACTTTAACATAGTTGCTTTTAAGAATATCTTTAACCATTACTTTATATGCTACATTTCTTTTTTGTGATTGAGTATTCCCATTCATGGTACTTTTTTCTCTCAAATTCTACTTATAAAACCATGTCTTGGTTCGAAAATATCTCCTGCTCTTTTTAACCTTTCAATTATTTCATCAACTTTATCAGAATCAACACCCTTGTTACCAGCTTCTTCTGTTATATCTTCTATTGGAATGGTTTTTCCAATTTTGTTTTCTAAATCATTAATTATTTCTTTTACTATGGATATGTGGCTTCTTTGAGAAGCACTTACTCCTGTTGTTATTCTATCAATATCAATCTTTCCGGTTTCTTTATCAAACCCAACCTGATTTAAGCAGTATTCCAATAAACTTATGGCCCTTATTGCATCTTTTTTGACCACTTTATCAGCTAGTCTCGCTCTTGCCGCTGCTTCTGCCATTCTTACTAATGCTTCTAATTGTCTTGGTGAAATTGGAACAGCTTTTATTGAAGATTCGTCCGAAGAACCCATCATCCTCATCTTTACATAATACTCTCTGATTTCATTTAAAGCAGAATCTGTTAATTTCGGGCTTACTTTCTGTCGTGCATAAGCAATATATTTTTTAAGCATAGGAGTAGGAATTTTTTCTTCTATTGCCTGGGGGTCTTGATGTAATCTGAGCATGTGTGTTGCTAGTTTATTGTCTTTTATTTCTTCTGGTAAATCTTTGATTGGGAATATTAGATCAAACCTGTTTATTAATGTGGGGGGCATATCTATTTGTTTGGCCACAATTTCATAAGGGTCAAATCTTCCAAATTTAGGATTAGCAGCCGCCAAGACGGTTGTTCTGGCTATTAAAGTGGCTTGAATATTTGCTTTTGAAATACTAACTGTTTGATTTTCCATTGCTTCATGCATTGCTGCTCTATCGTCCTCTGAAATTTTATCCATTTCATCTATACAACAAATTCCTCCAGAACTCAACACCATTGCTCCTGCTTCTACTGCAAAACCTCTTAAAAACTCATCTTTAACAACAGATGCTGTTAGTCCTGCTGCGCTCGCCCCTCTGCCTGCAACATAGATTCCTTTAGGAGAGACGTCGTGTATTCTTCTTACAAGAGCAGATTTTCCAGCTCCCGGGTCTCCTACTAAAAGTATATGTACATCCCCTCTACTAACAATTTTATCTTTTCGAACTTTTCTAACCCCACCCATTAACTGCAATAGTAATGATTCTTTTATTGTATCATAACCAAATATAGAAGGGGCTATCGAATCAACTAATTTTTTATAAAGTTCGGGGTCTTTAGAAAGCTCTTTTATTTCTTCTTCGTCTTCTTTTGATATCTGAAAATCATAGAAACTTTCTTCAGATGCTTCAACATTATTCGCTTCTATCAATAAATCAAATCTTGTTAATTTCCCTCCGCTTTTTGATGTAATTGGCACCTCTTTAATAGAACCAATAACCCTAACTTTTGAACCAGGAGCACTTTTTCTTTCAGATATTGGACTTACTAAATCATTTTTAAGAAGAACATTCATTCTTTTTGGTTGTCCTTGGCCTTCTAGGCTTTCTGGGGGTTCTTCTAGTGTTAGGCCTTGTGCATCTACTAATTCTTTACTAATCAATCTGAATTTCCCTTTTCTACCACAACCACATTTTGTGGGCTCTTTAAATACACTGTCTAATTGCAAAACAGAAATTATGTTTCCGCATTGGGGGCATTCGAATTTTGCTGAAGTTACTTGCGGGCGTACATCTGATTTTTGCCGTACTACTCCTTCAATTAAGAAAAGTTTGTTTAAATGTTTACTCCTTATTTCATTAATATTGATTCTTTGTGATTCTGGGATGTTTGTTAATCTGATTTTTATACTCTTTGCTTCTTTGTTGATGTCAAATTGTTCAACACCGAGTTCAAAGGCTTTTATTAGATCTTCTGGGTCTTCTAAAATTAATTCTGCTATTTCAGGATCAAATTTTGTCAGAAGAGAAAAATCAATTTCTAGATATCTTTCGCCTTTTCTTGTTTTCTCAGCTAACTGGGCTTTATAATTCTTTTCTAGAAAATTCTGAAATCTTTTAACTTGTTCTTCTACATTCATCAATTGCCCCCACACTACTTAATAAATTTAATTTATCTGGTTTTTACTTTTTTCAGATTTACAATTAATTTATCTAAAGCCTTATGAACTTCTTCTTCTGATTTGGTTCCTGTACAAACAATCTTTCCGTTGCTAAATAACAAGAAAGTTGCTTTTATTTCTTGGCTCATTAATTTGTAAACTAACCCAGGAAATTGTTCTGGTTCATATTCCACATTATTAAGCCTCATAGCCAATACATTTAGATTTAATACCATTCCTATTGAACCAGACGCAACAATATTTTGTATTGTTATTTCTGGTGTTATTTTAATCTTTATTTTAATCTTTTCTAAGGCTTTTACAATTTTCTTTAAGGAAGCATGCACATCTGGTATTGTTCTTGCCCCTGTACAAACAACCTTTCCAGAGCTAAATATTAATGCAGAGGTTTTTGGATCTTTTATTCTTATAACTAACCCGGGAAACTGCTCTGGATTATATTCTGTATTTGGCAGGGTTGCCGCCATCTTTTCTAAAGGGATATCATGTTCTAGAGAAGTACTTACAACGATATTAACAATCTCTATTTCTTTTTTTACGTCTTTATTATCTTTTTTTTGTTTATTTGGTGCTTTTTTAGTTTTCTTCACAGATTTAGTTGTTTTTTTCTTTACCATTTTATTATTAACCCCCGTTTATTTAATTAATATTTTAAGTTTAGTCAATAAATATGATTTGTGTGTTGTTTTAAGAGTTATTTGGTTTTTTATAAGTCTTTTTATTTATAAAGTTTATAAATGACGAAAAGTATTTAAATACTTTCATTTGGTTATGTTATTCCTAAAAGAAAGCTTTATAAAAGACCTTAAAAAAATAAGTTTAAGGATATTGAAGATGGAAGAAACTACTCAAGACAATAGGGAAATAAGAAAAGCGGTTACAGCTGTTGTTTATGATAAGATGCATACACCTTATTTTTTAATCCTGAAAAGAAGTAAAAATTGGGAAGGGTGGGAGTTTGTTAAAGGAGGGATAAATAAAGGGGAGACAGAAGAAGATGCTGTTAAAAGAGAGATAATAGAAGAAACAGGCCTGCAAAAATTCAAAATTATAAAAAAACTAGATAACCTTAAAAAAGAGTTTGTGGGGGTCGGAGACAAATTAAATATTCATTCTATTTACCTGGTGGAATCAAACATGAATATCCCTATACACATGCCACAAGGAGATGATAAAGAACACAGCACTTATTTGTGGGCGGATGGTGATTCTGTTAGATCTAAATTAACATGGGATAATGATAAAGCAATTTTAGACAGAGTTTTAGAAGATTTTAAATAAATTAATAATGTTCTTTTTATAATGAAATTTATTGTTGAATTTGAGAATAGAGTAAAAAAGACAATTAAAGATAATAAATTATTCAGTAAAAAAGACAGAATTTTAGTGGCGTGTTCTGGTGGTAAGGACTCTACAGTCGCATTATACTTGCTTAATAAGTTTGGTTATAATGTCGAAGGTTTAATTGTTGATTTGGAGATTGGCAACTATAGTAAAATAAATTTAGAAAATATAAGAAAATTTTGTTCTGTTCATAATATAAAACTTCATGAGACCAGTTTTAGAGAAGATTTTGGTTATAACAAATGTAATATTGAACATATATTGAGGTTAAAAGATCCTAAAGTTAATTCTTGTTCAATTTGCGGTGTTTTGAGAAGATCTATGTTGAATAAAAAATCACGAGAATTGGGATTTGATAAGATTGTTACAGGACACAATTTAGATGATGAAGCACAAGCCATCTTAATGAACTTCTTTCGTAATACAATGTCTTTACAATCTCGCTTAGGTCCTGTGTCTGGTAATGTTAAAGATAAAAAATTTACTCCCCGTGTTAAACCACTTTATTTTTGTTTTGAAGAAGATATTAAAAAATATTCTCAGATTCTTAAGTTTGAAGTTTTGTATGATAGGTGTCCTTGTATTGTTAATTCATATCGTAATAAAGTCAGGGATTTATTAAATGGTTTACCTAATAGTCGAGATGTTAAAGAGAATATTGTTGATAATTTTTTAGAAATTTCACCCAAACTAAAAAAACAACACAATATAAACACTGGTTTGTTAAGTTGTACAGTGTGTGGAGAACCCTCTAGTTCTGGTGTGTGTGGTTCATGTCATATAATAAAAAAACTAAACTAGTTTTTTTAACTTTGGTATCTGTGCCTGATACTAAATAATAGAAAGATTAAAATAAGGGTTTAATTAGTATTCTAATATGGGTTATTCAGAAACAATCAAATATATCAAAAAACAAGCCTCTAAAGGCGCAGATGCTGGCAGAATAAAGAAGGTTTTATCAGAAGCAGGTTATCAACAAGAGATTATAGACGAGTTAATTGAGAAAGCGGGTGTTTTTAAATCTAAAAAAGAAGCAAAGGGCATAGAAAAGATAATTCTTAAGGATGTTACAATTGGTGTTGTTTTATTATTGGTATTTGGTTCTTTAGCATATTTTAGTTTTTTTAAAGATGGCGATAAAGAGTTTTTTTCTCCAAAAACAAGTGGAGATATAAAATTAAGCTTATCTAAGGTTTCTCCTTTGAAAATAGAGAAGAACGGGCATTCAATTATTGATCTGAACAAATATTTTAGAGACAGCAAATATGACTATAGTGAGATGAGATGGAAGCATAGTGGTCAGATTTGTATAAACGTTAGAGAAAATAAAGATAAAATAATTTTGCGTAGTGTATTTTTGCCTGGCTGCTCTTTACAGGAAACTATAAATTTTGAAGTGATGAATCCTTCTGGGAAGATTAGTTCTGATACAATTAAAGTAAAAATAGTTTAATTTTCAATATATTTAAATAATTCTTAATTTATGTTAGTCTTATGATAGATTTTGTTTTTCCTGATGGGAACGAAAAAGAATTTATTGAAATGGCTGGTAAATTAGGTTATAATTCTTTATGTTTTGTTTATTCTCTAAAAGATTTTAATTCAAAGAAAAAGAAATATTCTGGTTTTGATATAAAATATGGTGTTTTGGTTGATGAGAAGAAAGTTCCTAAGAACAAATTATCTGATTTTGTTTTGGTTAAATGCAGAGAAAATACCAGAAATGTTATAGAGAAAAACAAAGATTTGATTGTCTTTGGTTTTGAATTAGATAATAAGAAAGATTTTATTCATCAGAGAAGATCTGGTTTAAATCATATTATGTGTACTTTAGCAGCCAAAAACAACATTAAAATTGCTTTTTCTTTTAGTTCTTTGTTAAATGCTGATGATAGACAAAGGAATGTTTTGCTAGGCAGAATTGAATCTAATATTAAGTTATGCAGAAAGTACAAAACTAAAGTTGTTGTTGGTTCTTTTGCTTCAAAACCTTATGAAATGAGGGCTTTTAATGATTTGTTGGCTTTGTTTTCAACACTTAAATTAACTTCTTCTGAAATAGATAATTTTTAGTTTTTTTCTTAAGAAATAGCAACTTTTATATATTATTAATTCTAGAAGTAAGTTATATTAGTTAGTTAATATAATTAAATGAACTTAGTTAACTAATGATTTAAATAGTAAAAAATCAGTAATGGTATAAATGACTCGAATTAATATTGAAATTGAGAACGAGTTGCATAAAAAAGCCAAATTAAACGCTCTTCTGCAAAATAAAACTTTAATCAAATATATTAATGAGGCTTTAGGTGAAAAAATCAAAAAAGATAATAGAAAATAAATGAGGTGTATAAAATGAAAATTGAAATTAACATTAAGAAAAAGCATTTGTATTATTTAACTGGCTTGGTTTGTTTATTATTGATTGGGTTAGTAATAGCTGATGGTTTTCCAACAGGCGGTGCTTATCATGATCCAGTATATACAAACACAATAACAAGTAGAACAGATGCAAATTCTGTAAAAATAGATGATGATTTAGAGATTACTGGGGGTTTGGTGGGTAATTTAAATATTGCAGGGGATTTAGATGTTGAAGGGACTCTTGATTTCGGAGGAGCAGTAAAATCCACAACTGGAGAATGGGTAACTGCATACAAAGGAGATTTCGCCGTAGATGTGACAAAGGAGACAACAGACGAATTAGGAACTCATAAGTTTTGTTTTTTATCGTATGTTGGACTCGACGAAGTAGAGAATATGAACAATGAGGAATATTCATGCCAGGTTGATGGTGAGTTTAATGGAGAATGGACTCTTAAAACTCTTGCCCAAAATGATGGAGGCTACGACGGAGCTATAAAATGTGGTGCGACTTGTGTTGATTAATCTTTTATAGGAAATGAGAAAGGAACAATAAACAAAAAACAAGCAATCAATAAAAAATGAAACCCAAATTAAAACCAATCTTTTTGATTTTTGTTGTTTTGGTTAGTTTTGTGGTTGTTGGTGAGGGTGTTGTTGGAGATTGTGTAGGTGACTACCCACTCTACTGTTCCTATCATACAATGGAGCCTGGTGGTTGTCCTGATGGTTGTGCTCCTTCAGCTCCCTCCTTTTTTTGTGGGTCAAGTGATACTGAGGTTTGTAAGACAACACTCGGCGAAGAGGTAGCCTCTACTTACTGTATACAAATAAAATACTGTAACGAATTAACTGATGCGGTCTGTCCCGAAAAAGCGCCTTACTGTAAACTTTCTGTTTGTTCTTCTGGAGATCAAAGACTTTGTAGTAAGACTGATTCGAAAGCTTTAAACGGCGTTTGTGTTGGAGCACAGGAAACATGTACTAATGGTGTGTGGCCAGGATGTGATTCTTCAACTTATTATCAACACAATGACAAGTATCAAGAGTCAGAAAAGAGCTGTGATGGATATGATAATGATTGTGATGGGGAGGTGGATAAGATAAATGGAAAAGGTTGTGAGTATACTAAAGATGGTTCAAAAGCCGCTGGCAGATGTGTTGTAAGAGATAATTGTGAAACTGGTGAACATTTTATTATTAGTTTATCAGATCCGCCTTATAATGCTCATGCATCTGGTAGTGATTCTTATTTTGGGAGCAATAAAAATAATATATGTTGTAATATTTCTGGTTTTGAATCTATAAGCAGGAATGAGGACTATACTGCTTGTGGTCTTGATGGACATATAATTTCTTTATCAGATAGGGATAATGCACATGGGTCTACTTATTGGAGAGGGGATTATTCTTATGAAGTTTGTTTAACAACAGATTTAGATGTTGACTTGGATTGTCAGGTTACAAATACAGACCAGGAATGTGACGCTTTAGAAGATTCAAACGGGGAGAATTCATATTTTTGTATGTTTTCTTTAGCAGGAGAGATTGATGGAGAATATGTAAATAATGCTCATTTTGCAAGTTGTTTTGATGATTCTGATTATAAGTATGAAGTTTGTTGCTCTGTTAAAGGAGGATTAGCAATTAATGATGAATGTAGCGAAGATGAAGAATGTTTTGCATGGGACGCAGAAGGAGATGGCAAAGGACATTGTGTTCAATATAATAGAGAAGGAGAAAAACGTTGTCAACCATTAGACCCGTGGGCTGGCGACATGTATTGTGATGGAGATTTTATTAATGAAACAAAAGAATTAGAACCAGAAGACGTTGAAAAAGCCACCAGGCAAAAAGACGTAGCAAGTTGCGACCCTGATCCTGTTTGTCAACATTATACTTGTAGAGGAGGATGTCTCGCTCAAAATTTGCCTGCTGGAGAATATTCTGTAGATGATCCCAAGATCTTTTCAGAAGAAGAGGCAGAAGATTATTCTTATCTTGTGGCTGGAGAGGAATATCCGTATTATACAGCAATATGGGATTGTAATGAGTTTACTCCTAATGAAGAAAAAGGAGATGGAAAACATTGTGATGGAGAAGGAAGATGTGTTACTTCTTGTATTGATGATGATGAAGATGGATATGGTATTCAACCTTCTAATCTTTATCATGCTGAATCTTGTCATCTAGGTTCTACATATTTGGATTGTATGGATAATGGCACATCTGAAAGCATCGATTCCACTATGAATTTCAACCCTTATTATATAAATCCAGGTTTATCATCAAGTCCTTTTTGTGATTGTGATCCAAATACTCCTAAATTAGATTGGCTTGATGGTGTTATAAGTGGAATTGATGAAGGTCCAATAAACATCCGAATACCAATAGAAGAAGATTTTTGTTTTGATGGATATGATAATGATTGTGATGGTACTATTGATTGTTCTGATTTAGATTGTTCTCCTGAAGGGTATCTATCTCCAATTAGGAATAGAACCTGCGGAGTTAATGATGACGGAGAGAGTGATTGTACAGACGAATATCAAACAAATCCAACTTTTGATCAAACAACTCCACCTTTTAATAGAGCGTGTTGTCCAGACGAACTTTATTGTGTTATAGATGGTGAATGTGTTGCAAGTGGTGATTTGCATGGAGAATTTCCAGATGTTCACCTGTGTGCTATGGGGCAATGGTATGGATCTGATACTGATCTTGGTGTTTGTAAGGCGATAGTAAATATTTCAGAAGAAGAGGCCTTAGGACATCCACCTTGGGGTTTAACAGGTGATGCAGGAGATGGAGCTTGTTGCGGAGATGACCCAGAAGAATATTTTACAAAAGGAGCATATGCTTCTTATGCTTGTTGCAGTAAACCGAAGATGAAGGTTATAGGAGGGAAATGTGTAGGAAGTTTAAAAGAAGCATATACATGGGATAAAACAGATAGTGGTTATTGTTTAGATGATACCCAATGTCTTGTAAACCCAGATGAACTAAGTTTTGATAAAACTGTTGAGGACGCAACAAGCGTTACTCATTACCCTCTTAATGAAGTCAGATGCATAAATGATGGAGAATTTATCGGAGACCATTATTGCAGAAATGGAGAATGGACATCAAGAACCGCTTTATTAATAAGACAATTAATGGATATTGGAAGTAGTTCAAACGAATATAGCTTATTTTGTGATAGCTATGATAAAGTATTAAACTTTTATGGGTATTCTATAAATGAATGGTATCCTACTGTAAATTATTTCCAAACAGGAGGATATACATGTAATATTGGAAAAGGAAACATAGTCCCTTGTATTAATAATTTATGTGTTTTGAAATATGATGAAAATAAAGTCATAATTGGAGCTTCTATTAACCATGACGTAGACGCATCTTCTTACTCTATATTAGAAGCAATAGGCGGAACTAACAGGGATTGCAGCAGCGTATTGGATTCAAGTACTTTTGAAGTTTGTGGTGGTGGAGTATATTATAATAATAAAATCAAATCAGTAATTTATACTAGAAACGAGCCATCTATAAGTGATGTTCTGACAGGAGGAGAAGCAGCTTATATAAGAAATTTATTTGAGCCAACACTTTATTATTTACAAAATATACGCCTTTCATATGATTATGGATTTGTTAATGAAACTAGTAATTTTAATAAGATATATTTACACAAAAAAGGAGAAAAATCAATTTATATCATAACAGAAGAAATAAAGAATAAAAAATACATGTCTGCAACATATACTAATTTTAATACAAATCTATGTGTTATGATTGAAAATTATAAAGTTGCTAATCCTGTTTTAGTGCCTTTTGATTGTGTAAAACAAGGAAATGTTAATTATGTTTTTACTGGCGGTTTAACCCAAGGTTATTATGAGCTATTAAACGATTTAGGACCCAAATTAAGAATAAAATGAAAGAAAAATTTTCAAAAAAAGGACAATTAACCTTCTTTATGTTAATTGGTTTTGTTTTTTTGATTGTTATGGGGCTTGTTTTTTATGCTGGAAAGCAAACAACAGGACACAAAACAAGAAAAGAAGCATTAGTACATCAAGAAACAACTTTTGACATAGCCAGCATAAGATCTTATGTAACAGCGTGTTTGGGAAAGGTTGCAAAAGACGGAATGAAATTATTAGGAAACCAAGGGGGAGTAATATATGATTATCAAGGAGGCATTGATATTCCTAGACCTGCTAATTTTTCTCTTACTCTTGTACAAGGAGATACAAAACTTAATGTAAGTTATGGTTTGAAAAGGTCATCAAGCGAAAGTTATAATTGTTTAGGTGGATCTGGTATAACTTGCAAAAACAATATTTCTGAAGTTTTAGTAGGAAATTTTAAAGGAGGAGAGTATCCTTGGATGGGTTTTCCAAAGCCTAGTGAAAGGAATTGTACACTAAAAAAAGGGTGTTTTGGGGATATGACTTATTTACCAGAATTAGATGGAGGAGGAAGCATGTATAATCAATTAAAGGTTTATATCAACAACACGTTTGAAAATTGCATTGACTTATCAATTTTTGAAGATGAAGGGTTTAAGATAGAATTAAATGGAACTTTAAGTGTTAGTGTTAATACAACCGAAGAAACAATAATTACAATAATAAACTACCCTTTGAATATTGTTGATCCGACAACAAAAAAGCAGATAAGAGTGGATGAATTTTATTATGACACAAAAGTTAGATTAAAAAAATTACATGAAATAGCAAATACTTTGCTTGATTTTGATAAAAATAATGAAAGTTATGACGTTACAATAGATTCATTGGGATTAATTGATGGCAATATGATTCTTACTATTTTGAGACATGGACAAGGCGGTAATGAGATATCCCCTTTTGAGGATAATATCATCAAAATAGAAGATAATTTTTCAAACACCCCTTTTATCTTTCAATTTGCAAGACAAAACAGATACCCTGTTTTAGAAA
This sequence comes from Candidatus Woesearchaeota archaeon B3_Woes, assembly GCA_005222965.1. Lineage (NCBI taxonomy): Archaea > Nanobdellati > Candidatus Woesearchaeota > Candidatus Woesearchaeota archaeon B3_Woes. The sequence continues at coordinate 477,135 of NJBG01000001.1, read as the reverse complement.
ATATAACTTCTCCTAAAACAATAGGGGTTGGAGAAGTTTTAAATGAAACTTATTTTAGTGATATGGTTAATGTTACTGACCCTGATGAAAAGAGCATAACTGTATACTACACCTCTTTAGATTTAGGTTTAGCAAGAAACACTTCTTTTAGTAAAACTATTATAAGCCAATATTGCGAATCTTATCCGCCTGTAGGAAATGGGATTGGTGGGTCGTTTACAGTAGAAATTTGTGTTTCAGATAATCATTATTCACCATATTCGTGTGTTCCTGGATTTGACAAATCAAGGGATTGGCAATATATTGATTTTACTATAACAGGTACAGGATGTTAGAATGAACAAAAAATTAAAAATAACAATAATAATAGGATTAATTTTTTTAACTACTCTTCTCTTTAGTGTATTTTTTGTTAAAGGTGCTTCTTATCCTTCATGTTGTTGTTTACCAAAAACAGCTTATCAGATCCCTAATGGAGAGATTGCTCAACTATGTGCGTGGAGTAGTGGAACAATAGTTGAAGGGGCGGCAGGTAGTGATGAAGAATGCGCAACAACATGTGGATTATCTCTTTGTAATACTTGTAGACCTGGTTCATGTTCTGATTATGAAGCTTGTTCTTCAAATCCAGAAGGGGGGGCATGCTCTTCAAGTCAACAATGTTGTGTTGGATCTTGCTCTCTAGCGGCAGGAGGGGAGGGATGCAGTGATCCTGATCTTAATATAAAACCAACCAACATCATAAGAGGAGAGGATAGAGGATTTAGACAAATAACTCTTACATGGGAGGATAATTATAATTGTCCAGCAGTTAATTATGCAATAATGAGATGTAGCGGATCTGATTGTACTGAATTTTCAATAATAGGCGAAACAACCCAGAAAACATATACAGATATATCTATAAGCTGGGAAACAACATATAGGTATGTTATTCAAGGAAATTATCAATACCAAAGTTCAAAAGATAGTGGAGCTGTAAATATTTATTCTGGAGATTCTGAATGCGAAGGATTGACTACCCCTTCAACATTTTGTGTTGGTAATGAACCATATTCTTGCAGTATTCACAATTCTCTTAATAGCGAAACAGCTTGTCAGGAAAATTATATATGCGTAAGTGGAACTTGTATTGAAGAGACAGATTGCAATGAAGACCTTGGAAATCCATTTGGAATGTATTATTTAACTCGAGAACTTTGTGAAGGAACAGAATCTAATTATAAATACTGTTTTTTAGATAGGTCTTCAACAAATGTCGATGCTTGTTATAATTGCGGGGGAGACGCAATGGGTTGTTATGATTATAAATCTCAAGAAACATGCGAAAAAGACAATTGCATGGTTGGGGCTGTCCAGGATCCAGCAACATCCTGCAGGTGGGAACCAATTTATGATGAACTAGGTATTGGTGTATGTGTTGATGATGAGTCAGATAATTGTCAATTCTGTTACCAAGAAGGATCTGATGGTATGGAGAATATTAATTATGGCGCATATAATTCTGTTTTTGATATTTTTACAGAAGAAAGGTTAATGGCATTATCAACTGATAAATATCCTTGTTTTGAGGCAGGAGGAACATGCAATAGCTGTGGAAGCGTGGGCTGTCCGGTATATACCACACAATTAGATTGTAGTGTTATTTCTTCTCCAGCATCATTAAACAATCTTAATGAATTTGTCGATGTTAGCGGAGATTCTTGTGGAATCAATGTTTGTAGATGGACAGAAGGAAATTGTGTAAAAGATGCAGACGGGATTGCATTACCAGATTGTGAAGGAAGTTTAGACCCAGATTGTGAAAAAGATTATTTTAGACCAGAAACAACAATTACTACAATAAAAGATAATGATGGGGTTGTAAACGGCTTTAACATAGAGATTATTGATAAAATTAAAATAGAAGAATCTGCTGTACCAAAAGGATCAGTAGATTATAAAACATATTATTGTGTAGATACTTCAAGTGCCTGTATGCCTAGGACAGGAGATTTTAAAATAACAACTTATAGAAATTTAGCTGTTGGAGAGTATGAAGGAACATTAAAACTTTGTGCAGGTTCTTGTGAATCAGATTCACTCACTTTAATACCTGGAAATACTATTCTTAAATATTATTCAGAAGATCCCTCAAAAAACATAGGTTTGGTTAAGGATATGTCTTTTGCAGCATCAACAGACATTAGACCCAATGCTTATGCTTATTATATTAAAGATTCAAACTACATAAATAGTGTATATTATACAAACAATCCATTACCAATAATACAAATTAATTTTTCTAATAATGCAAGGCTCTCATATCATCGGTTAGAAGACAGAGCAACTAATCCAATTTTGTTGACTTTAATGACATCTTCCCAGCAAAATCATGAAATAAAGATAGGAGATATTCTGACTGATATGTCTTATCTTCCAGATGACACCTATAAATATGAATTTAATGCTGAAAACAGATTTGGAAGGAAGATGAGCTCTAACAAACAGTTTACTTTTGTTGTAGACACAAAATCTCCTAGTCTTAGTATTCAACCAAATGATGAAACAGTTAACTCTTCTACCCCTACTGTAATTTTAGTATTTGATGAACCCTCTTTGTTAAACCAGGTTTTGATGGATGGCATAGACATAACATCCAATTTTAAAACAACAGACAACAAAGTATTTCAAATAGATTCTATGCAATTTATAGATGGAGTATATAATTTAGAAGTAGATGCTAGTGATTATGCAAAAAATAACATACTTGAGTATGGAAGTTTTGAAGTAAATGCTGATTCAACATCTTTAGATATAACATTAGTTAAACCTTCATATGGAGTTTCACCAACTTCATCCTTTACATTGGAATTAAAAACAGATAACACTGCAATATGTAAGTATGCTTTAGATAATGAAGCAGCAGATTATGCCCATTCATTACAACTTGATACGACAAATAGTGTGGTTCATAGCGAACATATCTCAGGAATATACGAAGGCATACAACATATTTTGTATGTGAATTGTAAAGATGTTTATTATAATTCAATCACATCTAAAGAATTTGATTTATCTGTTGATACATCTCCTCCAACATATGTCCCTTTTACAGGAGCAGATCCGGCGCTTGTTGCTACTGATCCTCCTTTTACAAGTTTAAAAATTACTACAGATGATAAAACAATATGTACTTATAGTGGTCATGAAGATGAAGGATCCTTTCCTGGATATGATAGTGAAAGATTTGAAACAACACATAGCCAAGAGGTTTACCCGCCTTATGGAAATGTTATGAGAACTTATATGGTAGAATGTATGAATATGGCAGAACTCATAAGCACAATGCCAATATCTTTTAAGGTGAGTGATAGTGCTCCTTTATCTGTCGTTAGTATGACTAATCCTTACTTTACAACTAATGAAATAGATTTAAGAGCGAAAGTTAACCTAGATACTAATTGTAAATATACTACAGATCAATCTTCTCCAATTTCTACTTGGCTGCCTTTTACAAAACAGACCACTTTAGACCACAAAGCAACAATTAGTGTTCCGGGCAATGGAGATTATAGATATTATGTAAAGTGTTATGATAGCAGGCAAATTAGTTGGTTACCATCTATCCCTTATGAAATAGGTTTTAGTGTTGACGTAACTCCTCCTAAAATGAATTATGTTGATGATTCAAGCAATGAACCAAACCCAGAAATTACATGGAAACATACTAGATTAAGAGTTAAATGGTTGGGAGAAGATCTTGATACAAGAATTGCGCAGTATTATTATAGATTAAAAGAATTTGGAGCAACAGATAGTTTTGTATTTGATTGGCTTGATGAAACAACAGAAGATGAGTGGATAGTTGTAGATGATATAAATCTTGCAGATAAACAAAAATATCAGTTTGATGTAAAGCCAGAAAACGCATATGGTTTAGAAGGAGATGTTATGTCAAGTGATGGTATAACTATTGATATTAGTGCTAAACCTGCTCATTGTGATGATAGTATAAAAAATGAAGACGAAACAGGAGTAGATTGCGGAGGAAGTTGTGCTCCTTGTGGTCCTGATTCAGGATACTGTAATAATAATATTATTGATGCAGGAGAACAATGCGACGGAGACGCAGAATGGGCAGAAGACCTTAATGAATGCTCTGATTTTTATTTTACAGGTGGAATCTTAACTTGCGCTAGCGATTGTGTGTTTGATATAAGTTTGTGTACAGGTGGAGAAGGAAGTTACTGTGGTGATGGGATAGTAGATGCAAGCGCAGGAGAACAATGCGACGGCGAGAACAAAGGAGAAACCGACTGTAGAGATTTTGATGATTTCACAGGAGGAACTTTAATATGCGATAACTGCGAATTAAAAACAATATTATGTGAAGGAGGAACTTCTGGATATTGTGGAGATGGAGAAATTAATACAGGAGAACAATGCGATGGTGAGAACAAAGGAGACACCACTTGCTTTGATATAGCAGATTTCACAGGAGGAATTTTAGGTTGTAATAATGATTGTATATTTGATACAAGTTCATGTACAGGCGGAGAAGGAAGTTACTGTGGTGATGGTGTAATAGATATTAATACAGGAGAACAATGCGAAGGCGACGAAATAGGAGATAAAGAGTGTTCTAGTTTTGATGAGTTTACAGGAGGAGAATTAACCTGTAATGATTGTATATTTGATACAAGTTCATGTACTGGCGGAGAAGGAAGCGAATGTGGAGATGGTGCAGCAGATTCAACTGAAGAATGTGATATTGGTGATTTGAGAAATGCTACCTGTTCTAGCAGGGGATTTTATGAAGGAGAGCTAGCATGTAATAATGATTGCACTTTTGATGAAAACGAGTGTAAAGGGGGAACTGAAGGAGAATGTGGTAATGATGAAATTAATGCAGGAGAAGCATGTGATGGTTGGGATTTGGGTGATTTTAATGATTGTAATGATTATGATAGTGATTTTATTAATGGTTCGTTAGACTGTGATAGTGATTGTGAATATGATCTTAGTATGTGTCAGATTGAACAACCTCAATGTAATGAAAACATGGATTGTGTATCTGGTTTTTGTATTGAAGGATATTGTGCAGACCCAACCTGTTATGATAAGGTAGAAAATAGTATTGAATCAGACATAGATTGTGGAGGCAATTGTCCAAAGTGCGAGAATGGAGAAGAATGTGAGAATAAAGACAGCAATTGTAAGTCTGGTTATTGTAATGTTGTGACAGGTAAATGTTCTCCACCAGATAAATGTCATAATAATATTTTAGATAGCGGAGAAACAGGAGTGGATTGCGGGGGTTCTTGTGAAGGATGTGAAGAAGGGGATTTTTGTGATATAGATGATGATTGTTTGAGTGATTTGAGATGTATTGGGGGAATTTGTAAATCAGATAGCGATGGAGATGGAATATTAAACCAAGATGATAATTGCCCATATGAATCAAATTTAGATCAATTAGATATGGACGGTGATGGATTAGGTGATGCTTGTGATGATGATATTGATGGAGATGGTTTAAGTAATGAATTTGAACAAATGTATAATTTAGACCCTTATTCTCCTGATAGCGATGGAGATGGTATTTTAGATGGTGATGAAGATGCTGATAATGATGGTCTAAGTAATTTTGAAGAAGACAGAGCAGGAACAAGCCCACTTAATTCAGATACAGATGGAGATGGTTTTGTTGATAAAAAAGAAATAGAAAAAGGGACAGACCCATTAGATGCTAACTCAAAACCTGGTTCAGTGTGGTGGACTTTTTTCTGGATAGTATTTTTGATTATCTTGATTTCAGTAGGAGTTTATTTTGGATATCCAATGTATGTAGATTATATGAGAAAACAAGGCAAAAAACCTCCTAAAACCCCCACTCAGACACACACAATTACTTCAGTTAGAAAACCACACCCTTCTATTATCAAACCAATCAAAATAGATAAACAATTGAAAAATTTAATTGCAAAAAGCAAGAAGAAAAGAGAAGAAAAGAGAAGAGGGGTCTTTTCAAGTTTTGAAACTGGAACATCTAAACCACAAGAAAGACGAAGAGGATTACAAAGAAGGGGAAGAGAGACAAAAAGAATTGTTAAACCTTCTAAACCAACAAAAGAGTGGGTATCTCTTTCAAAAGTTCAGAAAAAAACAAAAGGAGACGCTTTATCACAATTAAAAGGAATAACCAAAGGTAAAAAATCAAGTGGAGATGTTTTTGAAACATTAAAAGAGATTAAAGAAGGCACTAAGAAAAAACCAAAAGGCAAAAAATGAAAAACAAAAAATCACAGATGGCTGGTCAGGTATTTATGTATGTTCTTGCAATGGTTGTGTTTTCTATGACTTTGTTGTATGGATATAAAGCAATAAACTATTTTAATGATAGAAGCGAGGAAATATCTTATTTACAGATAGAAAGTGATATAAAAAACGAAGTTGAAAAGATTGAGGCAGATTCAAAAGGAACCATTAAAAAAAAGGTTTTGACGGTTCCTGGAAATTATGATCATATTTGTTTTGTTGAATCATATCCTTCTTTTCCATCTGCTGCTATCTCAACACAATATCCATTGATAAATGGGCATATAAATAACGGAGCAGAGGATAAAAATATGTTTTTAGCTCCACCAGGGGATGTAAGTTTCTATGTTGGAGATATTAAGGTTGAAGATGGAGCAGATCAGGAAGAATGTGTTGAAGTAGTAAATGGAAAAGTGACATTAAAATTAGAGAGCATGGGAAATCATGTTTGGGTTTCTGAATGGTCGTAAAATAAAAAGATGTTTAAGAAATCTCAAATTTCATTTCAGTTTAATTGGATAATGATTTTAATAATTGGCGGAATAATCTTGATGTTTTTTATTTCAATTGTCCAAAAACAAAAAGAGTTTTCTGAAGACAGCATATCCAGCACAATTCAAACAGATTTACAATCCATATTCAGTAGTTCATATGTAAGTACTGGAACCTCTTCTGTGGTTGAGATTCCAAACAAAAAGATTCAGTTTGGTTGTGAAGGGTTTAGAGTAGGAAATCAATTTGCAGCAAGATTTCCATATGCTTTTGCTCCAGATTCAATAGAATCTGATAGAAATACTGTTTCTGTTTATGCGCATGATTGGAGTGTACCTTATAGAGTTACTAATTTTTTATATGTAACAAGCCCAGAAGTCAGATATATAATTGATGATGATGTGACTGATTTAGCAAATGCTCTTTTTGATTTATTGCCTCCAAAATATATTGTTAAAGATGGCCAATCTAAACTTTTTATCAGTAAAGAAAAAGGATCAGTTAGCGGGGATAAAAATAATTATAAAGTAAGAGTAATATATTTTAGTGATCCTGTAACTTTTAACCCTGGTTCCACTTTTGGAGACACAAAAGAGGAAGACATAAGTGCAGTTTATATAACGCCCGGTTGTGTGAGTGATCCTGCAGACGAAAGAATGGATTGTAATGGAGGCTTAGAATTTTTTAATTATAATGAGGCAAGTTGGGTGTCAGAATCTACATATTATGTTGGTAAGGCATCTCTTTTAGCAGCTGTTTTTTCTGAAAATAAAGAAATCTATGATTGCGGGATGAACAATGCATTTTACAGATTACAAAACATTACAAAAGTTTATGAAGATAGAACTACAACATTAAGAGATGGTTATGTTAGTGGAGTTTGTTATAATAGTCTTGACAATGCTTTAAATGACATAGGAGACATAGCAACTGCTGCATCTGAACAAAGTTACCCTAATGTTAGAATATGGGCAGATAGTTTAAGCACAAATAATGGTATTACTTTGGCAAATTCGTGCCCTGCTGTTTATTAAAAATGAAAAAGAAATCACAAATCCAAATGATGGAAACAATTGCAATAATGCTTATCTTTTTTGTAATTATAGTAATTGGTTTTACTTTTTATATAAGAACAAGTGGATTTAGTCAGGGACAGAAAATAGCAAAAATACAAGAACTTGAATCAATAAAGGTTAGTCAAGCAATCTCTTTTTTGCCAGAACTACAGTGTTCATCTAAAAACATAATAAAAGATAACTGTTTTGATATGTATAAATTAAGTGCTTTTATGACTTTACCAGACAAAAATAATGTCTATTACCCTTTTTTTTATTATAGCGATATAACTGTTAAGGAGATATATCCTTCAAACAAGGAATGGAATATCTATAATAGAACAAGGAGCGGATCTGTTTATAAAACCTCAATTCCTATCCTCCTTTATAATGCTACAACAAGAACTAATTCATTTGGAATGTTAGAGATTAAATATTATACAGTAAGCTAAAAATGAAAATCAAAGACACACAAAAATCAAAGATTTTTGGTGCACTGAAAATCCAAATGATTTTCAAGTGTTTTCAAATATCCTCACAGAATATTCGGATAAAATGAGAAAAAACAAAAAAGCGCAGATGGAAATAATGGGGTTGGCAATTGTAGTTGTATTATTGATGGTTGGTTTAATGTTTGCATTAAGATTTACCTTGTTTAAAGCACCACAAACTTATAGAAAAGAGTATTCAGAAACCCAATTAGCAGCAAATATGCTAAATACTTTGTTGAATACTAATACAGAATGTAATGATATATCTATAGGTGAATTATTAAGTGATGCTAGTAAGGATAATCCAAGCATAACTTGTCCTGGTTCACCTTCTGATTCACAAGGGTATGCAACTCAAACAATAAATAATTTAACAGAAACTATTCTTAACATAAGTTTAGTAAAAGATTATTATCTTAAAGCTAGTGTTCCTGGAAAGGTTGTTGTTGAAGCAGGAAAAGAAAGGACAGTAAGAGAAAGAGAAAGAAAAACCCAATTTTTACAAACAGACGCTGGTGTTATGACTATTACATTGGATATTTATGGATAATTTAATAGTAAGATTTAAATATAACATAAATCAATACAATTAATAGTATCAGTTTAATCCAAAGAGGTGAAACTTATGAGAAAAAAAGCACAAGGACTAAGTCTTAATGTTATAATAATAGCAGCATTAGCATTATTAGTTATGGTTATATTAGCAGTTATATTTATGGGAAGGTTGGGCGGATTCAGAGAGGGTTCTGGAGATTGTGAAACAATGGGTGGATTCTGTTCAAGAACCAGTTGTGAAGGAGATTACACAAGAGAAGTTTCTTATGATTGCGATTTAGATGGCGATTCAACTGTTAATGAAGGCCAAGCAGTAGATGGGGTTTGTTGCATCTCTGTATAATTTTTTCTTTTTAAGATGAAAAAAGCACAAGGACTAAGTTTGAACACAATAGTAATAGCGGCCTTGGTCCTTATTGTTTTGGTTATTCTAATTGTTCTTTTATCCGGCAAAATGGGGAGTTTTAAGAAAGGAATAGATTCTTGTGATGGTAAATGTGTTAGTGGTGCATCTGATTGTAATAAAGACGAAACACCCATATATATAATAAATTGTGATGATGATGGAGATGGAAAAGCAGATGGTGGAAACTACTGCTGTATGAACCAAGAATGAAAAAAGCACAAGGACTAAGTTTACAAACGATTGTTATATCAATTTTAGCTTTAATTGTTCTGGCTGTTATTCTTTTTGTGTTTTCAGGTAAAATTGGAGACGTTAAGACTAGTTTAGACAGTTGTACAGAAAAAGGAGGAGAGTGTAAAACTCCTTGTTCTTATGGAGCAACTATAAAAACACAAGAATGTGATGATTGCTGTATTCCTATAGGTAAGGCTGCGGGGAGCTAGCCACCATAAAGTTTATATATCTTGTTCTTTAAATTATATTTATTATGAAAAAAGGAGGTACAAAAAAAGCACTAGTTTTCCTTATTTTTTTAATAATAGCTTTAGTTGTATTTCTCATGCTTTGGAACATATTAAAAAAAGTTGTTGAGAAGGGGTTTGCATGAATAAAAAAGCACAAGGAGATCTTTCACCAATACTCGTAACATTAATTGTTCTTGTGGTTTCATTAGGTGTGCTGCTTCTTGTTTATATTGAATGGGGAAATGTATTAGAAGAAGAAGCACTAAAGAAAAATTGTCAATGGAACCTTTTATTGAGTTCACTTACTAAGTCTCCTGTTTTAGGTGTAGAAACAATACCCCCAGATTGTCAAATGACAAGAAAAAACATAACTCTGGAACAATTAGAAGATAAAAAGAAATCTAATCAAAAAGAGATTGATGAATTTAATGAAAAATATAAAGATTCAAAATATGTTAGTTTTCATTCAAATAGTGAAGAAGAATTATTAGAATTTGAAATGAATAGGGTTATTGCAAATGAAATTAAGGGTTGTTGGGATGTGGCTTGGAAGGGGCAAATGCCTGTTTTTCAAGAGTGGTGGGGTTTAATTGAGTGTGAACCTAATAAGGAAGGAGATTTTAAATGTGGTTGTCCTGAGAATAAAGAGTGTTCACTTCCTAAAGAAGTATTGAGCCGTCTTCAATTTTGGAATTATGAAGCAAGTGGACCTCCTGCTTTTTGTTTATTATGTTCACGTATAAAATTTGAAGATAAAGTAAAAGAAAAATTTAGTGGAAGAGAAATAACATCTTTACCAGAATGGATGCAAAAACATCCTGTTATAATTGATCCACAACAAAGAAGTTTTTATGAATATACTAAAGATGATGTTAATAAGGGAATATTCGCACCAGAATATTTGTATGAGGTTGATGAACCATTAGCAATTGTATACGCACGTATTAATGTTCTAAAGCTAGTAAACTATGGAGAAACATTTTTGAAATGGACAGGGATTATAAACAAAGACAAAGTGCATAAACCAGTAAATGTATTAAGTTTAATGCCTTATAGCGAGGTAAGTGAAAAATGCACTTATATAATAGGATGAGAAAAGATCTTTTTAAGAAAGGAGAATTACCAGGTTGGTCTGTTATAGTTGGATTAATAATAGGTTTATTCGTTATACTCGCACTTATTTACATTTCTTTTAAATCAAAAGATTTTTTATTAGATAAAGTTCAATTTTTAAGAAATATTTTTTAAAATGAAATTTTTTAATCAAAAAAGAGGAATGATTGGTTGGTCTGCATTAATCTCTGTAATTCTTGGTTTGGTTGTGATTGGTGCGGTTGTGATTGGTGTAATTGGTCCAGGAGTAGGTTTTGCAAAGAAAAAGTTTTTTGATGAAGAATCATCTGAATCGATGTTTCCATGGAAAGAACAAGAGGAATTTGAACCATATGTTCCTGAGGAACATTATAATGAAGAAGAAAGAATTGTAAGTAATTCTATGAAAGCTATGGAATGTTCACTTAATAGTGTTGCTGTTGGTATGTTTGATTATGAAAACAGGGATGTTTGTCCATCTGGTTATACTGTTCCTTCTGATGAACAAAATAAAGTTGTTGCATTATTCTCAAAACTTGTTACTAGGAGAGATAGAAAATCAATTGAATATGGAAAGTCTAGTGTAAGTTGCAGTGGTATTTCTTCTGAGTTTTTGAGTTTTAAGGATAAATCAGAAGAAGAACCAACAGAAAGAGAGAATGTAATAGAAATATTAGGATATGCTGTTAAAGATTGTTTAGTAAAATCAAAAAAAACAGTATTAAATGACCATTATGTACTTTGTGCTCGTTTTGATGCTAGTGAATTAAAGGGTCCGAATAAGTGGGAACCTCTTAAACCTAAGTTTAATCCACCAATTACTAAAGATACTCTTAAAAAATACTTTGATAATAGAATAAATAAAGAAAACGATATAGAGTTGAAACAGGAGTGGAAAGAAGCTAAGCGCTATCTCGGAGAGGTTGAATTAGACGAAATACCTTTTTATAGACAAGGATGTGTTTATTATGATAAAACACCAATATTCCAAAACAAGATTCATATAAAAGAATGTAGTAAAAATAATCCTGTTGATGAGTTCTCTTGTTTTGTGGAGTCTTTTGAGCTTCCACAAGATGTTAGTGATTCCATTTTCAACAAAGTATTTTTACAAGCATTAGGAGACCCAAAATATCTTGTTTATTATGAAGAATTTCCTAAGGAAGCAGAAGCTTATTGGCATAAAGAATGGTCTGATATGATTAATCTCTTTACTATTTCTTATATTACTCTTGCTGGCCCTTTAAATGTTGCTGGGGGTAAAGGCAAACTCGCAAAAGAAGCAGCTGAAAAAGCATCTAAAAAATTAGCTGGAGAAGCAGGCGAAGAAGCAGCTGAAAAATTAGCCAAGGAAGCAGCAGAAACTGCTATTAAATCAGGATCTAAACATCTTTTTGAAAGAGTTAAATTTGCTTCAACAAAAAATATTATGAAAAGTTTAGCATTAGAAGAAGAAACAATATTGATTTATGGTGTTGGTCGAGAAACATCAAAAGAAATAGGAACTGCTGTTGCGAAAAAATTTGGAGTAAGATCTGGATCAGTAGTATTTGAAAGATTCAAAAACTTAGAAAAAGATCTAATTGGTGAAATATATATAATTTTAAATAATAATAATATTAGAAGACCCCAACATCTTATAGATGCGAAAAAGCCTTTAGAAGAATATAGAAGGGAATTAGCAGAAAAAATTGTAAAGGGAGGAGGGATTGACTCTCTTAAAGAAGGAGTATTTATTAAGAGTTCTATAAAAGGAGTAAAAGAAATTTTTGAAAATGAATTAACAAAAGAAGCAAAAGAAACATTATTAAAAAAACAAACATATAGGCAATTTTTTAATGGATTACTTAAAAAAGGAACAACTGAAGTGGATGATGTATTATTTAAAGAAGCTGGCGAAACAGCTTTTCTAAAATTAAATGCATTACAAAAAGTAGACGAAAGGTTAGTTGAAAAATCTCTTCTCAAAGGAGCTCAAAATGTAGGAAATATTTTGTTAAAAGGAACTATCGGTTATGAGAAAAAAGGAACTGTTTTAGCTACTGCTCTAGATCTTGGAAAAAAACAAATACCTTTAGCTTTCCCTTCATTAAAGTGGGCAGCAGTAACAGGACCAGGATATATCCCTTTAACAATGGCTAAATCAGTTACTGTTGGTGTTCCTAGATGGGTTAAGAATCACCCACTTCCAACTGCAGTATTATTATCGGTTTTAATAGATTCTATGGATTCAAAAAATGAGAAATTGACTCCTGTTGGTGTAAATGATATTGCTTTAACTCAACCTAAATTATTAGCTGATAAGATTACTTATAACTTAAATGAAGAAGCAACCAAATACTTTATTAGAAATCAAGAAAGGCCATCTAATGTAATGTATTTAGTGAGCCCTTGTAAAACTGATTTTAGAGTTGTAAAAAGAAAGTGTGATTGTACTAATGATAAGGAAGCTTCTATTTTTGACTTTGGTGGCGGTTTAATGAATGTAGAAAAAGGAACTATTACTTTAAAAGATTATGAAGAACGTGTTGAAGAATATGAGAGAAGATGGCAAAGACTTCCAGAAGACGAAAAAGAAAGATTTGATAATCTAGATAGTTATGTTGATTATAAAGTAGGGGATGGAAAAAATGGAGATGTTGGTCTTTTTAATTATATTATTGTTAATCAAGGCAAATCATTCCAATCATTTTCAAAACAAATCAAATTGAATAAAGAGTATATTAATGAATATCAAAATATAATAGACGAGAGTAATGCTGTTAAGAAATGTGATAGTTCAGGGAGATTTAAAGATCCCCATCAAATACATTATAGTATTGATTGTATAGAACTAGAAATTGATAAAAAAGAAGGTTATTGTTATGATGATTTCCCAGTAGCAGGCTATATTAGAACAACAATTTCAGCAACTTTTGTTGCTACAGATATTTATCTTTCTACTCTTACTGGATTTCTAGGCACAGTTCCTGTTAGATGGGCTTCTGGTTCTGCTTTTGCTGCTGTAGATGTGATGATAGGAATGTTAGAGAAATGGCCTGGTAGTGATGTGCCTGGTGAAAAGTTTGTGAGAAGGATTATCTAATTTAGTGGATTAGTGTATAGCGATTAGTGTAACGTTTTCTTCTTCAATTTGAGATATGTTTTCTCCAAAAACTTTCAAATCTCCAACCAAAACACCACCAACATGTATGTTAAAGTCTTCAAAAAATCTATCAGAATCATCTTCTACTTTATCCATATAAACTCCTGTTGATATTTGATTAAACTCAAATTTCTTAAAGTTTTGATAGGTTTGGCCCCAAACAATATTTATATTATCATTAAATTGTTTTCTCCAATCTTCATCAAGGAATATATAAGATATTGGTTTTCCGTTTTCAAATTTTTCAACAATAATTCCTTGTAAAATACCATCGTTAGGATTTAAGTTAGGCGTTATCTCTATATGTAATTGATTAGAAGAATCAATATATTTGTTTTTGAAGAATGCTCCTTTGTAAAAACCATCATAACCAAAAGCAGTATTAACTTGTAAATATTTATATTGCTGATTGTTTGTATTAAAATAGCCATTCCCTTCTGTAGCATGTTTAACATCAATTATATTTGTTATACCTTCTTCCTCAATCCAATCTTGAGGATCTTTACTATATACTATTTTTTTAGGTAATGTTATTAATAATGCAACAATTATAATTACGAAAATAACAAGAATTAATACAATACCTCTTTTTTTATTAACCATAGAAGATTATGAAGTTTAGTGTTATATAAATTTTATTGTTTTATATTATTATCTGTCTTTTACACAACGGCACCCTGCTTCAGAATTAACTCCCACTACGGTATCCCTCATATGAGATGTTGCACGTACTTCAGCAGGATTTCCAGTATAAGAACCGCCTTTTAATACATAAACTTTTTTATTGAACCTATTATAAAACCAATCCGATACCCATTCCTCTACATTACCTGTCATATCATAAAGACCAAGTGCATTTGGGGGATAACTTCCAACTGGTACTACTCCAAAACGCAGGTCACTATGTCGACTAGGGATATAATAAGGATAAAACCTACTAAATTGGCCAACATAACAAAAATTTGCGTCTTCCATACCAATAATATTTTTACCATTACCAAAACGAACTTTTTCCCCTCTTTCTCTTGCAGCATATTCCCATTCTGCTTCTGTTGGTAATCTTTTGCCTACTCTTCTACAATACTCATCTGCATCTGGCCAATGAATTCCTTCCGCTGGTAATTCTTCACTATTTCCTATGCCTGGTATATATCCCATCACTCTTGTAAATTCGGCTTGAGTCACTTCATATATGTCAATATAAAAATCTCCCACTTCTTCTTTATGAAGAGGTATTTCGTCATAAATTTCATTATCTTCCATCACATCCCCCATATCAAAAATGCCCCCTTTTACATAAACCATCCCTGGAGGAACACTAATGCTTGTTTCAGGTAGCAATAAATCTCCCTTTTCTAAAAGAATTATATCTCCAGACCAGGTTTGTTGATAAAAAACTGGCTGGGGTAATGTTCTAGTAGGATCTATTGTGCCTTGGTAATTAGATTTAGTTATGTTATATTTTTCCATATCTTCTAGAGGAACATATTCCGTATGATTTCTCTGTTCAATCAATTTATCTATTACATTCTGAAAAGCACTAATTCCTGGATTATTAATAACATTTGATAAAGCCAAAGCCATTTTAAAATCAGTTGATTTTCTTTTCCACATCATATATTTGACATCATCACCCAATTGATTGTAAATCCTTTTTTCAAATTTTGTTTCTGGTTCTTTAAAAGGAAAAACAACTTTATATGTTTCTTGAGGTAAGACCCATTCAATTACTTCTTTATCTTGTGTTTCTTGTTTTTTTGTATTGCGTGCTAAAGCTTGAGAAACAATTAAACTTAATCCACCCAATCCTAATATCATTAGATTTCTTCCGATTCTTGATTCTTGAAAAACTTTTTCTGTTAATTGTCCTAATCCCATAATGTAAGAAAGAATATTAATGATATATTTAAAATTGTTCATTTATATAGAAATATTTAAATATGAACAATATCTATATTTTTGTATGAATAAAAAAGGCATTGCAATGCAAACATTAGTTATGGCAATACTTTCTTTAGTTGTTTTGGTTATTCTTATATTTGTTTTTAGAACCCAAATAGGAAATACTATGGAAAAATATACTAATATCGCAGATGAATCTGAAAAAGCTGTTAAAGGAGATACATGTGGCGCATTGTTTAGCGATACAAGATGTATTTCTGGTTCTGATTGTAGTGTGTTGGGGGATAGTTGGACAACAGAATCAAGTTTAAAATGTGTTAATAAAGATAAAATTTGTTGTAAAGAACAAAAAGAATAAACAGAAAACTATATATACCTCAAAACTCCGTTTCTTTTTATGTTTAATGATAAAAGAGGAGAGATTACATTAGAAGAGGTTGTTAAACTTGTACCTCATTTAATTTTAGCCGTTTCGATGATAGTTATTCTTACTATGTTTTACAGATCTTATACTACTGAAGCAAAAGACCAGAGAGATTTTGATTTTGAAAGAATTATTGCTGAAATTAATGATTTAAGCGATAAAGAATCTATAGGTGTGCCTATCAAAGGGCAGTTTTATTATCTGGTTGCTTTTGAAAAAGAATCTCTTCAATCCAACATTAGTTGCAGCGATTTAACTTGTTTATGCCTATTTAAAATAGATGGAGAAAAAAATGAATATAATTATGGAACCAATCCAGACAAGTGTGAAAAATTTAAAAATGGTGGAAAAATAAAAGAAGGCAAATGTGTTGAGGGAAACATTTGTTTTCAAACAACAAACCCAAAAATAGAGAATCAAGAAAAAGTAAGTGTAGTTAATTTAGAAAAAAATAACAATATTGCAGTTATCTCTCCTAAATATAACAAATAAAAATGAAATTATATCGTTCTAAAAAAGGGGATTTGGTGAGTATTATGATGGATCCTGTTTTTCATACAGTATTGGCTTTGGGGGTTGTGGGTCTTCTGCTTTTTTCTATGATATCAACAATGAAAGACAAAACAGATTTTGATAAACAATTTTTATCAACAGATCTTTCTTTGATTATTGACACTATACAAAGCATGCCCGGAACTGTTTTTTTAAAATATGCACAAGACACAAAAAATTTCAGCTTCCAATTTAATGATAATGTAGTAAATGTTTATGAAAAAGACAAATTACCTTTATCTAGTTATTTTATAGATGATAAAAATTCTCCTTTATTATTAAAAACATTAGGAGAATTTCCTGTTTCAATCGCTTTTTTGAAACAAGGAAATAAATTCGAAGTTGATTATAAAGATAATATAGAATTTAATGAAAATATTGTTGTTTGTCCAAGTTTGAAACCAACAAAAAGTCTAGAATCTACATCTTTCCTTTTGGTTTCAGATGAATCTTTAAGGGAAATAACAGATTCATTAGAAGCACAGCATCCAAATCATGATTCCTTTTATATTTCTGCTGATACTTTTGATGAAATAAGAAATAATATTGATATTGTAATTGAATTAAAAACCTCACAAAATGATGATGAACTTAAAATATTTTATCATACTCTCAGTAAATCCAGTAAGACATTGTCTTGCTCTATTTCAAATCTTTTTGCAACCAATATCAAATCTGTGAATACAATTCCTATAGATAAATCTTATTTCCAGTTTAAAGGAAAAGAAGCATCATTATCCATAATTTTACCAAGAAACTATCCAAAAAACGTTGTAAATATAATAAATAAAGGTTTAATAGAATATTTTGAAAATGAATAAACTTTTGAAAAATAAGAGAGGGAAATCAGAAGATTTGATTTACTGGTTTTTTTATTTACCTTTGACAGCTGTTGTAGTGATTATTATAGCCACATCTGCAAATACCCTATTATCCCAAACAACTTCTACACATAATCTTGAATATTATACTTATTCAAAGAGAGTTATTAATGCCTTATCTTATGGAGATGATATTCATGGAAGATTATTTACTGGAATTATGGATCCTTTGAAATTTAATGAACAAACATTACAAACAGCTCTTGACAGAGAAAATTATATAGGAAAAGAATTTGGAATTAAAATACAATTAGATTATTTTGATGAAACAAAACAAGACGCAATCATTTATTATAATGAAGAAGGATATGATATTTCTAAAATATTTTATAGAGTTGTAAATGAATATTATGTTTTAGTAAAATCAGAAGAAGAATTTAAACAAGCAAAACTTACAATTGATTTAGCATATCATAAAAAGAGGTATCCTGATTAAAAATGGATAAAAAAGGGATAGGAAAGGCTTTAACATTGTTATTGTCTATAGCTATTATCACATTAGAGATAACTGTTTTTTATAGTGCTTATGGTGAAGTATTTAAACCTATTAATTTTGCTGTAAAAGAGATTCCAAAAAACATAGATAATAATATTTTATTATTAAATTTATTAAGAACAGAAACAGCAGACGGAGCAATATCAGATATGATTATACAATCTTATCTTTCTGATGAATATTACACTTTGGAAAAACATATAACTATTTTTATAGTGGCTTATTATGGAGAGAATTATATTTGGCATCTTTCTATTGAAAATACCAAAAAAGCCGGAAATTACAATTTTATTCAAGGAATATTGAAAGGAAAGAAGAAGTATGAAGCATCCACTCTAATTCCATCGTATACCAAGGAGGCAATAGAAGTTGAACTATCAATTTATAAAAAATAAAAATTCAGAGAAATATAGAATTTTTAATATTTTAAACAAGCTTAAAACAAATAAAAAAGGATTAGATTTTGCTGTTTTGTTAGCATTAGTTGTTGTTCCTCTAGCTTTACTATTCTTGTTTTCACAATTAAATGAAATCAAAGGAGAAAATAAAAATATTGGTTTAACTCAGTTAAAACTTTTAGAAACTGCCCAGGAATCAGAAAACATTTTGTTTTACATAGATCAATCAGCTAAAAATTCTGTTGATCAGTCTCTTTATTTATTTGGTCAGCGAGGAGGATTTTTTCAAGAAACCGGTTGCGGAAGATATAAAATACATTCAATTTGGGAGACAAAAGATAAAAAGTGTTACCCAGAACTTGTCTTAAACTTTAAATTATTGTTTGAAAAAGAGTTAAATAACTATCTTACAAATTATCCAGAAGAGAATATTTTCTCAGATGATAATTATTTTTTAACAATAAAAGAGGACAAGATTATTGGAGAGCCAATAAAAGATATATCTTTAGATATAATAAACCAAAATAATGATAAAATTGGAAGTTATTTGTTCGTCCCTTCTTTTGCAATAGATGCGAATTTTGATGATTTCCAAGAATCTGTTAATGAAGCAAAATCTATATTTAATTGGTGTAAAGATGTAGAAAACATTAGAGAATGTATTGAAGCACAAATATATTTTAAAGGGTTATCTAGGAAATGGTCTATAGAATTTGAAAATGATTTTGCTTTATTTGATGTTACAAGTAATAAAGAAGTGTGGATTTATACTCTTCAAGGATTATTAAAAAGAAAAGTACATATTAACTTTGCTTATTTCTTGAAAAATGAAGAAGATTTACCCAATACTATTGAAAAAGATTGGAAAGATATAAGCATTACAACTTATTATATTCCTGAAGAGGCATTTGAAAAAATTAAATTTGGATTTTCAAGAGAAACACCAATACCAAATGATAATGAAATAAAGGGAAACATATATTTAAAAGATGTTTATGATATAGCAAAAGAACTAGATGTTAATTATAAAGTTATACTAGGTCTTCTTGGAACCGAATCTGATTTTGGAATATATTTGAATAAGGCATATGATGGAAGAGCACATGGAGCAATGCAAATGTTTCATGAAGCTGTTAAAGATATCTATCCTGATTTAATAAAAAAATATCCTTCTTTAAAAGAATATAAAATTTCTTTTAATGAGTATAATACTAGTTATTTTTACAATGAAATATCTACTAGCAAAGAAAGAGAACATATAAATATGCAAATTTATGCAGGAGCCCTCTATTTTAAGAAAACAAGAGAGTATTTAAGAAATTCAGGTAAACCAGATAATGTTTTAATAGTAATAAGAGCGTATCATGATGGGTGGAGTTATATAACTGAAGAAGGAAAATCAACTATGGATACTGAAGAGGCCAGATTATACACTGGTTCTGTTTTTGAGAAGGGAGAAATACCATTAACTTAATTTATTATTATTTTTCAAAACCTAAATATATATAAATGAAAACCCAATTTCTTTTATTGGTGGTTATTAATGATATCAATGCCTTTAGATGATGCAATTGCAAAAATAAAAGAAAAATCAAACCTTTCTGAGGAAGAGATTAAAAGTAAAATTGATACTAAGTTAGATCAATTATCTGGCTTAGTGAGCAAAGAGGGTGCAGCCTATATTGTTGCAAATGAATTAGGAATTAAGTTATTTGAACAGACTTCTGGAAAATTACAAATCAAAAACATCCTTTCTGGTATGAGGGATATTGAAACGGTTGGAAAGGTTACAAGAAAATTTGATGTAAGAGAGTTTAATACCAATGGAAGAGAAGGAAAGGTTGGAAGTTTTATCATTGGAGATGAAACAGGAACAATAAGGGTAGTTTGTTGGGGTTCTAAAGCTGATGAAATGTCCCAATTTGAAGATGGAGACGTTATAAGGGTAAAATCAGGATATGCGAGAGAAAACAATAACTTAAAAGAAATTCACATGAATGATAAAAGTACACTTACTGTAAATCCAGAAGGAGAAACAATTGGAACTATAGTAGAGACTGCTAGACCAGACCCATCAAGAAAAAATATAGTTGATTTAGATGAAAAGAGCAGCAATGTTACTTTATTTGGAACAGTTGTTCAAAGTTTTGAACCAAAATTTTTTGAGGTTTGTCCTGATTGTGGAAAAAGAGCAAAACCATTTGAAGGAAATTTTGTTTGTCAGGAACACAAAAATGTGAATCCTGATTATTCTTATGTAATGAATATTGTTTTGGATGATGGAACAGAAACAATAAGGGCTGTGTTTTTTAGAGACCAGGTTGAAAAATTAGTTAGTCAATCAAAAGAACAACTACTAAACTATAAAACAAACCCACAGGAATTTGAAGTTGTGAAGAACGATTTATTAGGAAAACAAATAAAGATTACCGGAAGGGTAACTAAAAACACAATGTTCGATAGATTAGAATTTGTAGCAAATGATGTTGATTTAAATCCAGATCCAAAAGAAGAAATCGAAAGATTAGCAAAAGTAGAATGAGATATTATACACATCTAGCATTTTCTTTCTTAATGGGAGTTTTACTTATCAAATATTTAGATATCCAAAATCAAATATTATTTATTGTATTGTTTATGATTTTTGGTCTTGCACCAGATATTGATGAATTAAAAAGTAAAGTTTCACAAAAAGTAAAACCTTTAGCATTGTTAATCAAGTTTTTCTTTAGTCATAGGGGAATAATGCATTCAATATTTTTACCAATAATCCTTTATCTTTTGTTATTTATGATAAATATAGACGTTGCAATATCTGTTTCTTTTGGTTATTTAAGCCATTTGTTGTTGGATTGTTTTACAGTCAGAGGAGTTCGGTTGGTTTGGCCTCTAAAAAAGAGATTAAAAGGATTCATTAAAACTGGTTCTTTAACAGAAACAATACTATTTATTGTGTTGATAATTGCTGATGTGTATTTCTTAGTAACTTTATAAGAAACCACTTGCCATTTGCCATGTACACCTAACATATATAAATAAGCTATACTTTACTATAGTTAAGATGTTTTGAATAACATCAGACCTCGCTTCCTGGAGCAGTCATTGACTAGCTCATAATTAAGGGAAGTTTGAAATAAAACGCGAAAGCAAGAGGTGGTTTGTATGGAAAATACAGAAAAGGCTGGCAATAAGCCAGAAAAAAAGTTTAGCACAGGTGCTATAAGCGCAACTGTGTGGAAAAATAGTGGAACATCCAAAAAGGATGGAAGCCAAGTGGAGTTTAGAACCATAACTCTACAAAGGAGATATACTGATAAAGACGGCACTTGGAAGTCTACTAATTCTTTAAGATTAAATGACTTACCTAAAGCTTCTTTAGTCTTAAACAAAGCTTATGAGTATCTTGTTATAAAAGAGCAAGATGCTTCCCCTACTGGGGAAATTGATGTTGAAGAAATAGTAATGTAAAAAGGTGATAAAAATGCAAAAACTTAAATTATCAAAACCAAATGCTAATATAGATGCACAGACAGACACAAAAGAAGAAGTAATTATAGATAATGAATTATCACAAGAAGAAACTAAAGAACTCAAAAAAACTAAAAAAGAAACAAAAATGGAAAAAACAAAAGAAATGACTGTAACTGATTTACCAGGAGTAGGTGCAGCTACAGCTGAAAAATTATCAACAGTAGGTTACAACGATTTAATGAGCATTGCAGTAGCAACACCAGGGCAATTAGTCGAAGCAACTGGTGTTTCAGAAGCTTCTGCTAAAAAAATGATTATATCTGCTAGATCAAATCTTGATATGGGCTTTGAATCTGGTGCAGATATCTTAGAAAAAAGAAATACAGTTACAAGGATAAGCACCGGAAGCAAAGTCTTTGATACTTTGGTGGGTGGAGGATTTGAAACTGGAGCTATAACAGAATGTTTTGGCGAATTTGGATCTGGAAAAACACAAGTAGGACACTTATTAGCTGTAAATTGTCAAAAAGAAGATCCAAGCGCAGTAGCAGTTTATATTGATACTGAAAATACATTTAGACCAGAAAGAATAATACAATTAGCAAAAGGAGCAGGGCTTAATCCTGAACAAGTTTTAAAAAACATCAAAGTTGCTAGAGCATATAATTCAGATCATCAAATGTTGTTGGCAGAAAAAGTAGAAGACTTGATTAAAAAAAACGGCTTAAATGTCAAGGTCGTTATTATAGACTCATTAATTGCACATTTTAGAGCAGAGTTTATAGGAAGAGGGACATTATCAGAGAGACAACAAAAATTAAACAAACACATGCATGTTCTTAGCAAATTAGCTGATATGAATAACTTATGCGTTTATGTAACAAACCAAGTTATGTCTAAACCTGATCAGTTTTTTGGTGACCCTACAGCACCTATTGGTGGCCATATAGTTGCACACGCATCTACATTTAGAATTTATCTGAGAAAAGGTAAAAAAGGAACAAGAGTAGCAAAGCTTGTTGATGCCCCTAATCTAGCAGATGGTGAATGCAATTTTGCTGTTGAAGAACAAGGACTGAGAGATATTGAATAATATCTTTTTCTTTTATTTTTTATATTACCTTTTTACCAAAAGCTTTTTAAATAGAACTTAATTTATGTTGAATATTACCGACGTATTTATCTTGGCTAAAAGATATATACATAGTTACCTGAGGTTATAAAAAAGGTAAACAAAATAATGAGGTTAAATAAGAATGGCAAAAGAACAACAATTTTTAGTTGCACAAGATACTTATCTAAAGGCAGGTATACATATTGGTACAAAATTTAAGACAAAATACATGTCTAAATTCATATATAAAACAAGACCCGATGGATTATCTGTTTTAAATCTACAAAAAATAGATGAGAGAATAAAAACAGCAATAAATCTATTGTCACAGTTTGAGCCAGAAGATATTTTGGTTATTAGTAGAAGGGAGAATGCATGGAAATCTGTAAAAACCTTTGGGAAAGTAATTGGTTGTAATTTTTTTGCAGGAAGATATCCTCCTGGAGTATTGACTAATACTATGTTAGATAATTTTATTGAACCAAAAGTAGTCTTAGTAACTGACCCTTGGCCAGATAGAAATGTAATAGAAGATTCAATAAAAATAGGAATCCCCATTATTGCTTTGTGTGATACAAACAATCAATCAAATAATATTGATTTAGTTGTTCCATGTAATAATAAAGGAAAGAAATCTTTAGGTTTGTTTTTCTGGATATTAGCAAGTGGCTATTTGACTAAAAAAGGGTTAATTAAAAAACCAGAAGATATGAAAGAAAAGATTGAAGATTTTACAGAGGAATAAATTAAAATAATTTAAATCCCCTTTCTTCTCTTGTTCCTATTATCCCTGTTTGAACAATCTTTAGATAAATACTCTTTTCTTGAGAAAGTGATCTGTGTTTTTTTAGTATAACTCTTCTATTGTTTTGAGGAGTTATTTGAAGCTCAATCAAGCATTTGCTTCCATATTTTAATATATCTCCTCCTACAATATTTACCTTTCCTTTGTCCTCAAAATTTGAATAAACCTGGTTAGTAATCAAAATAGGAATGTTTTTTTTACGAGCAATTTCAGATAAAAAAGAGATTTGTTTGCCTAATGTTCTATTGACGTCATAGACTTCCTCGTTTTGGCCCAATTCTAGTCTATATAACATAGCTATTGTATCTACTACAATTAAGCCAATCTTATCATTTACTAAATCTTTTAATTTTTCAAAATCTTTTTTTTGCTCTTCAAAAGAAATTGGTTTTAAAAAAACAATATTATCAAGTATTTTTTTATAATCAGGAGCAATTTGTTTCAACCTTTCTATTGAAAAAGAGTTTTCTGTATCAATATATATTATTTTTTTGCCTGTTCTGGCCATATTTATGCTACAAAGCATAGCTAAAACTGTTTTTCCTGAACCTGCTGGTCCATAGATTGTTGTAATAACATCTTTTTCATACCCCCCTTCAAGCATCTTGTCCAGTATTTTAGACCCAGTTGGTACCCTCATAAAAGAGAGAATTATGTTTATTTTAATAAAAGTTGCTAAAAAACAAGTAAATATTTAAATTCTGAACATAATCTTTTATTAATGAAAAAAGAATATATCATCTTAGGAATCATCTTTTTTATTGTTCTAGGAACAAGACTTTTTTTTGCATTTCAAACACAAACATTTAGTTCTGATGAAGCGTATTATAACATAAGACAGGTAGAACATATAAAAGAAACTTTTTTACCAATGACCAAAGATGACTTAAGTTATGGTGGGAAAACATTATATCTTCCTCCTTTATTTTATTATACTCTTGCTGCTCTAAACTTTATATTTCCAATAGATTTTGTAGGAAAATTTTTTCCTAATTTATTTGCTTCTTTGATGGTTATTCTTGCTTATTTGATTGCTGAGCAATTGACAAAAGATAAAACAACCAAATTCTTTACAGCTTTAATCGCGGGGTTTATGCCAATATTTTTTGCTGAAACATTAAACAGCATATCCATTTATTCTTTCGTATTACCTATTTTGTTTTTTGCATTGTATTGTATGATTAGAATTATAAATAAAGAAAAAAGATATATTGCTTATTTTATAACTTCTTTATTGATATTGAGAATCACAACACCTTCTGTAATTTTTCTTGTTTTTGCTTTGTTGATATATTTACTATTCCTTTTCCTAGAAAAAATTAAAAGCTCTAAAATAGAAGTAGAATCAATATTATTTTCAACATTTTTAATAGTATGGACTTTATTTGTATCTTTTAAGAATGTATTTTTGAATCATGGTTTTGTTATTTTATGGCAAAATATCCCAAAAGAATTATTAAAAAACTATTTTATTGATGTAAATATATTAACAGCAATATATTTAATAGGGATTTTACCTTTTGCTTTTGGATTATATACTATATATAAATATATCTTTGAAAAAAAAGACAAAAAAATATACCTGTTAATAAGCTTTGCAATTGTTGTAAGCTTTTTGATGTGGTTAAGATTAATAGAATTAAATTTGGCTTTGATATTTGTTGGTTTTGTGATGTCTTTTTTATTTGCAAAAATATATCCTTCTTTGTACAAATTTACAAGAAACAAAAAAATAAAACTTACAATTACGCTATCTTTGTTCTTATTAATCTTAATAAGCTCAGTTATACCTTCCTTGGTTTTAGCTGCAAATAAAATAAAACAATCATATTCTGATCAAGAGATAGAGGCGCTGAATTGGATAAACGAGAACACAGGCGAGAAAGAGGTGATCTTATCAACTATAAGTGAAGGTCATTTGATAACAACAATTGCAAAAAGAAGAAATTTTATTGATTCTAATTTTATGTTTGTAGAAGACATAGACCAAAGAGTAGAAAACGTATATAAAATGTATCGAACAACCTCCGAAACACAAGCAATAAGATTGTTGAACGAATATAACATAAAGTATATTTATTTTTCAAAGAGAGCAAAAGAAGAATATAAAATAGATAAATTATTTTATATAGAAGAAAATTGTTTTGAAAGAGTATTTATCAATAAAGATGTGGAAATATACAAAACATTATGTGTTATAGAAGAAAAATGATAAAAAAATATATTATAACAAGAAATGTGTGGATATTCATTGTTTTGTTAACATTAATGACATCACTTGTTGTTCCTGTTCTAAGAGTTCTTTCTGAAAGACCCATTATTTTAGGAGAAAAATCATATTATGATATGAGAATATCTGAAACAGTTTTAGAAGAAGGATTAAAGTTTAGAGATAACCTAGTAATTGATGGGAGAGATTATGTTGCAAAACCATATCATATTGTTCTGGCTTCTTTGTTCTATTTTTTTACACCAGAAAATTCATTAATAGCTATATCACTAATAACTGGTTTATTTTCAGTAATCTTTTTTTATTTGATACTTAAAAAATTGAAAATAAATCTTTATCAAAGATTTTTTACTTTTGTTGTATTGTTGCTATCTCCTGCTTTTATATTTACATTTGGTACTTCAAATGAATTTTGTATATCTATAATGTTATTATTGTTAGGTACATACCTTTTTTTGAAATCTGATAAATTATTTATATATTCTTTGTTAGTTTTTTTAATTGCAACAATCTTTAATTTACTTAATGTTATTGTAATCATATTTTTATTCTTATTTTTACTAGAAATAGGAGTTCCAAAAAAAAGAGAGGCCCACATTATTTTGGCCTTTGTATTAATTCTAGCATTGATTTATTATGCCCCTCTTTATTTTTATGGAGGTTTTGCTTCTAAAACAGAATTAGTTGGAAGGAATACAATAACTGATTTTATTTCTGATTTAGGAGGAGAAGTTGGGATAAGTATTTTCACATTAATTTTAGGTATTGTTGGAATAACTTTTACATGGAAGCATAAACAGAAATTGAAAAATAGTTATATTTTAATGTTGCTTTTATTATTTATTAGCTATCATTTTAATTATGCTATGATTTATCTTAACTTTATTTTCTCTATTTTTGCAGGAATTGCTTTTGCATATATTGTGAAAGGGAAATGGGAAATAAAACCTTTAAAAAAACTCACTTTATTATTTTTAATCTATGGTTTATTGTTTTCATCTATCTCTTATATTGGAAGAGTTTCTGTATCTGAACCTGATGAAGATATACAAAAAGCATTAGAATGGTTAAATGATAATTCTGATAGTGAGGATGTTGTTTTTTCACATTATAGCAAAGGATTTTGGATTGAATACTTGGCAGATAGGCCTGTTATAACAGATGGTTTATTTAATTATAATAATGCGAAACAAAAATTAGAAGATTCGAATACCATCTTATATTCAAGAAATACAGAAATAATAGGCAAACTAATGAATAAATATAATGTTAAATACATATTTATTGATAAGAAGATGAAAAAGGGTCAAATATGGGACAAAAAAGAAGGATTATGGTATGCTTTTAGAAATAACCAAACATTTAAAAGTGTGTATTACAAAAACGAAGTAGAAATATGGAAAAACATTTGGTAAAAAATGATTAAAGCAATAATACTTATAGCGTATTTTATTTCTTTATATCTTGTAATCTTTTGGTTGTTAACATTATATGAAAAGGGAATTAGGTTGGCTCCAAGAAAACTAAAGAAATTCCCTTTTGTTACTATTTGTGTGCCTGCTTATAATGAAGAATCAAATATAAAAGAAACAATCCAATCTGTTATTGATTTGGATTATCCAAGAGAAAAAATAGAAATAATTGTTGTCAATGATGGAAGCAAGGACAACACCAAAAAAGTTGTTGAAAAACTAATTAAAGAAAACAAAAATAGAAATATTACTTTAATCAACCAAAAAAATCAAGGAAAAGGCGTTGCTATGAATAATGCTCTAAGAAGAGCTAAAGGAGAGTTTTTTGTGCCTTTAGATGCCGATTCTATTGTTAAAAAAGAAGCGCTCCAGGTTTTGCTCCCTCATTTTTATAAAAAAAATATTGCAGCTGTTTTGCCTGTTATTGAAGTACAACATAAATCAACTCTTGTGAGACAAATACAACATTGTGAATATTTAATTAATTTTTATTATAAAAGAGTCATGAGTCGTTTAAATTGTGTACATGTTACACCAGGACCTTTTTCTGTTTATAGAAAGGATGTGCTTGTTGGATTAGGGGGATTTGATGAAAAGAACCTTGTAGAGGATTTGGAAATCGCTATTAGGATACAAAAAGCAAATTTTGAAATTATTCAAACCCTTGAAACATCTATCCTTACAAAAGCACCCGGTACATTTTTAGAGTTTTATAAACAAAGAAATAGATGGTACAAGGGAAGTCTGATAAATATTTTTAAATATAGAAGATTGATTTTTAACAGATCTTATGGAGATTTTGGTGTTTTACAAATGCCTATGGTTTTTATATCGGCTTTTATATCTGTTACTTTGTTTTTAATAGTGGTTTTTTGGAAATTACTAAAACCCCTGATAGATAAAATTTATGATTTGAGCCATATAAACTTCGACTTTATCCCTTTGTTTACTAAAGGGGTGAAAGATTATACGATCCTTAATCTTAATTTTACCCCCATGTTTTATGGTTTAGTTATCTTATTCTTGGGTTTAATATTTTTAGTTTTAGCACATCATAAAGCTGGCGAAAGAGTAAGACACAATAAAAAACCAATATTCTTTTATATTATCCTTTACCCCTTTATGATTGGTGTTATATGGATTGGAGTTATATTTGATTTAATCAGAGGCAAAATACAAAGATGGTAAAAGGGACTTATGAGAGAGTAATAAGCAAAAGGAGATTTGCTTTATCTTTAATATTAACTTCTTTTATTTTTTTAATAGGCATCTTAGTAGGATACACTTTAACAGCAGAGAGAACAGACTACTTAGAAGAAATATCTTATAAACAAAAAATAGATTATGAAAGCTTACAATTACAATCACTTTATTTAGATTTAAGTGCAACTAATGTAAGTTGCCATATTTTTAATAAAATTCTTGAAACAAGTTTAAATGATGTAGGAAAGGCCCAATCAAAAGTTGATTTTTACATACAAGAAACAAGCAAAAAAAGCTATACAGAGCTTAAAAGAGGATATCTTTTGGCTCAAATAAGGTATTGGTTACTAAATCAAAAGATTAAGGAAAATTGTCAAGCAGAACATGTCTCTGTATTGTATTTTTATTCGAATGAAGAATGTGTGGAGTGTGGTGCTCAATCAACTGTATTAAGCTATTTAAAAGAAAAATTAAAAGATAGGCTTTTGGTATTTTCTTTAGATGCTGATTTCAGAAACGAACCCATGGTAGGGGTATTAAAACAAACATATAATATTACGAAAATACCTTCTGTAGTTATAGAAGATTCTGTTTTTGACAAATTAATTGGCAAAGATGATTTAATTCAAGAAATATGTAAAAATTATAAAGAAAAACCAGAGCTGTGTGTAAAATAATTCTATTTTTTTAGTTTAATCAAGTCCCCAATTGTTAATGTTTCTGATTTGGTTGTTTTTAATTCTGTTTTTTCTAATTTTCCCTCTTCAATTAATTTAATTTTTAGAAATTTCTCTATTTTTTGTGCTAATTTAATATTTGGTTCATGGTGTCCTGATTCTATATTGTGTATTAATGAAACCTTTTCGTTTATTTTTTTAGCAAAATCCTCTTGTTTTAGGTTTATTTTTTCTCTAGCATCTTTAATCAAATTACCATAATCTTTAACAATTCTCTCTATGACTTCCTCTTCGATTTCTTTCTCTTTTATTCTTGTTTTTTTTGTTTGATGAATATAATTATTTTTCCTTATTGTTTTTCCAAACTTACCACATTTTTCACAAACATTTAGTTCAGTTCCTTCGATTAGTGCTGCTCTTAATCTTGTTTCTTTTCCACACATATCGCATAAAGCCATTTTAAGATTTAATTATTTTTACTAATACTCTTCTTTTTCTTGGTCCATCTCCTTCAAAAAATAGTATTCCTTGCCATGTTCCTAGGATTAGTTCATTATTCTTAATAATTATTGATTTTTCATTACCTAATATTGAAGAGTTTATATGGGCATCTGAATTACCTTCGGTATGAGAATAACCATCATTTTCTGGAACAAGTTGAGATAGTTTTTTTATCATGTCTTTTTTTACAGAAGGGTCTGCATTTTCATTGATTGTTATTCCTGTGGTTGTATGTGGACAGTAAACAACACAAATTCCCTCCTTAATCTTGGATTTTTTCACAATATTATTTATATCTAATGTTATGTCAACGAATTCTTGTTTTTTTGACGTTGATAGAGAAATTTCTTGTAGCATAAATTTATACTAATCAAAAGAGATATATAATTTTTTCGTTAGTTTTATATAATTTCCAAATAAGTGTAAAACTATGACTGTTATTTGCATTTCAGGAACACCTTGTACTGGTAAGACAACTTTAGCTAAAAAATTGTCAAAACAGTTCATTTATGAATATATTGATGTCAATAAATTAATAAAAGACAATAAATTAGACGAAAAATATGACAGAAAGAAAAGATGTTATGTTGTTGATGTTAAAAAATTAAACAAATTGTTAATTAAATTGGTTCAAACTAAGAAAAATTTAGTGATAGATAGTCATTTGAGCCATTATTTACCTAAAAAATATGTTGATTTATGTATAATAACCAAATGTAATTTGAAAACATTAGAAAAAAGATTAAAAAAGAGAAAATATAATAAATCTAAAATAAGAGAAAATTTGGATTGTGAAATATTTGATATTTGTTTAAATGAAGCAAAAGAGAACAAACATAAAGTTCTTAAAGTAGATACTAGTAAAAAAGTTAACGTGAAAAATATTAGGATAAAATGAAGAAAGAAATAAGTTCATTGGAAATAAGATATTTGATTAAGGAATTTCAATGTTTAATTGACTCTAAAGTTGATTCTATTACAAATCCAGAAAAAGAAGAGTTAGTAATGCGGTTTTTTGTTCAAGGAAAAGGAAAAAGGATATTGAGAATTTTGCCTAATCTCATTTATTTAACAAATGAAAAAAAATCTGCCATAAAACCAAGTGGTTTTTGTATGACACTAAGGAAATATTTGATAAATTCAAGATTAAAACAAATTACTCAGGTTAATTCCGAGAGAATTATTAAGTTTTTGTTTGAAACTAAAGAAGAAAAATATTATTTAATAGTGGAATTGTTTAATAAAGGAAACATTATCTTGTGTGATAATGATAATAAGATCCTATGTTTATTAAAGAGGCACAAATGGAGAGACAGAGAATTAAAGACAAATGTTAAATATAATTTACCTCCAAAAAAAGTTAATTTTTTTGAATTAGATAAAAGCACAATAAAAGAAATACTAAATATAAAAAAACAATTGGTTAAAAAATTAGCAAGCGAGATAGGGTTGGGTGGAGTTTATGCAGAAGAAGTTTGTTTGTTATCTGGTGTTGATAAAAATAAAATGATACCTGATGATAAAGAAACAAATTTAATAATAAAATCAATTAAAAAATTAATAGAAAAGAAAATAGAATCTTGTATTATATATAAAAATAAACAACCTTTAGATATTATCCCTTTTCCTATGGAGTTGTATCACAATCTTGATTGTAAAAAATTTGAAAATTATAATTCTGCTCTTGATTTTGTAATGAGCAAATCATTAAATTCTATAATTAAAGATGAAAAAACAAAAATTTATGAGAAAAAGATAGGGAAAATAGAGAAGATTATATTAAAACAAAAAGAAAAAACAAACGATGTTGAAAAAAACATAAAAGAAAACGAGAAAAAAGCAGAAAAAATATATAATAATCATAAACTGATAAATGAAATTTTAGAAACTATAAATAATGCAACAAAAAAACACTCTTGGAAGGAAATTAAAGAAAAGTTAAAAGACCATAAAATCATTAAAGAAGTTAATTCTAAGGACAAAAAGATTATTTTAGAATTAAAGTAAAGATGGACAGCTTTCTTAGGTTCCCGCGTAATGCAGTACTTCTAAGAACGTAAGCCGGTTTAACTTATGGGTTCGAAATGAGACCATGTGGAACCCGGCTGCTATGACCGTCCAAACAGAATGATTATTAATCGGTTTAAAAAGGTTATGATTTTGATTATTTAATTCATTAATTATTTAAATAGCTCTTTATTGTTATTTATTATGAAAATCTCTGTATTTGGGGCAGGATATGTGGGGTTAGTTGTTGGATCCTGTTTAGCTGATCTAGGAAATGATGTAATTTGCGTAGATGTAGATGTAAACAAAGTTGAAAATCTTAAAAAAGGAAAAATTCCAATATATGAACCCGGTTTAAAAGAAATTATTGATAGGAATCTTAATGAAAAGAGGATCTTTTTTACAACAGACTCTCGACATGCTATAAAAACCTCTGAAGTAATTTTTGTGGCTGTTGGAACCCCCACTGGGAAAAATAATGAAGCTGATCTAATTTTTGTTACATCTGTTGCTAAAGATATTGGAAAATATATGAATGATTATAAAGTTATAGTTAATAAAAGTACAGTTCCTGTTGGAACAGGAGAGTTAGTAAAGAATATTATAAAAAAAAATCAAAAAGAACAAATTGAATTTGATGTTGTATCTAATCCCGAATTTCTTAAAGAAGGAACTTCAATAAAAGATTTTATGGTTCCAGATCGAATTGTAATAGGCTCTGATTCAGATAAAGCAAAAAGTATAATGGGTAAAATCTATGAACCTGTGGCGAGAACAGGAAAACCCATATTCTATACAGATATCAAAAGTGCGGAACTAATAAAATATGGTTCAAATGCTATGTTGGCAACGAGAATCTCTTTTATGAATGAGTTATCCCATTTATCAGAAAAAATTGGAGCAGATATTAAGAAAGTTGCTCAGGGTATGGGCTTAGATTCAAGAATTGGCCCTAGATTTTTACAAGCAGGAGTCGGATATGGAGGTAGTTGTTTTCCTAAAGATGTACAAGCTTTAATACAAACATTAAAACAAAATAAATGTGAAACTAGCATATTAGAAGCCGTAGACAAAGTGAATTGCGAACAAAAAAAATCATTGTTATCAAAAATCAAAAAATTAACACCTAATTTAAAAGACAAAACAATAACAATATGGGGTTTATCCTTTAAACCCAAAACAGATGATATAAGAGGCGCACCATCATTAGTTGTTATAGATCAATTACAAAAAGAAGGTGCTCTAATAAACGTTTTTGATCCAGAAGCTCAAGAAAAAACAAAAAAAATTCTAAATAAAGTAAATTATTTTAAAACACCTTATGAAGCATTAAAAGGCAGTTCTTGTTTAGTTGTAGTAACAGAATGGGACGAGTTTAGATCCCTTGATAAAGAAAAAATAAAGGATTCATTAAAAGAACCCAACATTATAGATGGTAGGAATATTTACGATCCTAAAGAAATGTCAGATCTGGGATTTAACTATATAAGTGTAGGAAGATAATAAAAGTTATTTATTCGCCTTCAAATTCAACTAAAGAAAACACCTTATTTCCATCTTTTTCTAATTTTTCCTTGCCACCCAAATCTGGTAAATCAATAATAAAACAACATTCAACTATTTCTCCACCAAGTTTTTTAATTAAGTTACATGCAGCTAATGCTGTTCCTCCTGTAGCAATCAAATCATCTACAAGTAAAACTTTATTTCCTTGAGAAATTGCATCTTTATGAATCTCAATTTTATCTTTTCCATATTCTAATTCATATTCTTCTGAAATAGTTTCTGCTGGCAATTTATTTGGTTTTCTAATTGGAATAAAACCTACATTTAATTTATGAGCTAAAACACTACCAACAATAAATCCTCTTGATTCAATTCCTATAACTGATTCAATTTCAATATCTTTATATCTTTCAACAAGAAGATTAACCATACGATTAAACCCTTCGCTATCTTTAAGTAATGTAGTTATATCTCTAAACATAACCCCTTTTTTAGGCCAATGTGGAACTGTTCTTATTTTTGATTTAACGATATGTGGCATTTATTTCACCTTCGGTATCGTTGCAATAAGTAAATTTGTAACTTTGTGTGCGTTTTCCTTAAAAACTTTTAATACTTCTTCCCATGTTACAGAAGGAACATCATCAAATAAGCAATCATAGTCTGTACTCATAGCAACAGAAGCATAAGGAACGCCTGCCTCTTTTGCTAAAATCGCTTCTGGTGCAATCGACATATTTATTATATCTGCACCCCACATATGAAACATCTTACTCTCCGCTTTAGTGGAAAATCTTGGACCTTCAATAGTTATTACAGTTCCTTTTTCATGATGTTTTAATCCCAATTCCTTGCAAGTTTTAATAAGTTTTTCTCTAAGTTTCGATGAAAAAGGGTCTGCCATTTGTATATGTTGGGGGTTATTTTGTTCAAATTTTTCGTAGAAAGTTGCGAATCTATGCTTTGTGAAATCAATAAACTGATCAAGTATAATAAGATCTCCTCTTTCAATATCTTTTTTTAATGAACCACAGGCTGTTGTTGATAATATATGAGTACATCCTTGTTCTTTTAATGCTTGAATATTTGCTCTAAAATTTACTTGAGACGGAGGGATGGTGTGTTCTCTCCCATGTCTCGACAATAATACAATATCAACCCCATTTATTTTACCAACCTTTAAACTAGAACTTGGTTTACCATAAGACGTATTTACTTCAATATCTTTTGCATCTTCTAAAATGTCTGGGTTATCTAACCCACTCCCCCCAATAATA
This sequence comes from Candidatus Woesearchaeota archaeon B3_Woes, assembly GCA_005222965.1. Classification (NCBI taxonomy): domain Archaea; kingdom Nanobdellati; phylum Candidatus Woesearchaeota; species Candidatus Woesearchaeota archaeon B3_Woes. The sequence goes on along the minus strand of NJBG01000001.1, from coordinate 442,219 downwards.
CCGATTTTAGCCATTGTTTTTGAATATTATTTAGTTTTAAATAATTTGTGTTTTTAAAAACCAAATAAAGGAAAGCATATTTTGCAAAAAGATAGTTTTATATATTTAAACTTAGTACTTAAAATTAATAAAAGTAAAGGTTGTGGGGCGAAGTTTTATTGAATTTCATATAACTAAAATTTTATTTTACTTAAAATTAATGCTAAATTTATTTATTTAAATTTATTAATATGCAATATAACGAAGATGGACAAAAATAAAATAAAAGTATGTATGTTAACTCATAATCCCCCTTTTCAAGGAGGAATAGTTCAATACTGTGTATTGTTAGCTAACCAATTAAAAAATAAAGTTAATTTGAATATTGTTGGTTTCGATAAACTGTATCCTCCCTTTCTTTATAAAGGAAAACTACCTTCTAAAAGTGGTAATGGGTTACATTTTGAAACTAAATATACCAATTTTATCAAATGGTACAATCCATTTACATGGATAAAAACATATAATATCATGAAAAAAGCAGACATAATGTTTTTGCATTGGGTGTCTCCTTTATTAGCCCCATTACAATATACAATTTTGAAACTAAATAGTGTGTTTAGAAAAAAAAAAGTTATACTAACTTGCCACAATATTGAACCTCATGAGTCAACAATATTTGATAGAATTTTCACAAAAAAAGTTTTTTCCTTAGTAGATCATTTTATTGTTCATGCAGAGCAAAATAAACTTAGATTGATAAAGGAATATAGAAAAAACCCCAACAAAATCCATGTTGTTCCTCACGGAACATTTGATTTTTTTACAAAATGGAGAAAGAAAAATAAAAAAGAATTAAAGAAAGAATTTAATTTAAACGAAAATGAAAAAATAATTTTGTTTTTTGGTTATATTCGTGAATACAAAGGTTTAAAATATCTTCTAAAATCGATGCACGAAGTGATAAAGGAAGATAAAAACATAAGGTTGATAATAGCAGGGGAACTATGGCAGAATATGGAAGTTTATGAAAAAGAACTAAATGGATTAGAAAACTTTGTTAAATTTTTCCCAAAATTCATACCAAACCAAGAAGTTTACAAATTTTTTGATGTTGCAGATATATGCGTTTTACCTTATCATAATACTGAACAAACAATAAGTGGTCCATTGCTTGTTGCTTTAGCATTTGGCAAACCCACTATTATTTCTCCTGTTGGGGGAATTAGAGAATTTATAAAAGATGGACAAGAAGCAATATTCTCTCAAGGAGGTGATGTTAAATTGTTAAGTGAAAATATCATAAAATTAATAAAAGATAAAAATCTTCAAGATAAATTATCAAAAAATGCTATAAAGAAAAATTCAACCTTTGGCTGGGATAAAGTAACATCAAAATATTACGAAATAATGAAAAATATAAGGGTTTGAAACAATGATACTTAAATATGGGTCTAAAATTATTCCAAAATTAATAATGTATAAATTAGCTTCATATGGTCTTGTAAAACCCCCTCTTCCTATCTTACTTAACTTTAGTGTTACAAATATGTGCCAATCTAGATGCAGTACTTGTAATATCTGGCAACTTTATAAGAAAAATCCCAAAAAAAGAAAAGAAGAATTAACACTAAATGAAATAGAAAAAGTTTTTCAAGACATGGATGATATATTTCTTCTTAATATTTGTGGAGGAGAACCCACATTAAGAAAAGATTTACCTGATATCTGTCATTTAGCATGTAAATACATTCACCCAGAAGTTATTCATTTTCCAACAAATTGTTTGGATCCAAGATCTATTAAAGAAATAACAGAAGAGATTCTAAAAAAAATCCCACCTCAAGTTCATCTAACAGTTAAACTATCTCTAGATGGAATTGGACGTAAACATGATGAAATAAGAGGGGTACTTGGCAATTTTAAGAAATTACTAAAAACACATGATTATTTAGTAGACTTAAGAAATAATTATAAAAATTTATATCTTGATGCAGGAACAACAATTAGTTTGAATAATATAAAGGACTTGCCTAAAATTAATGATTACGTTAAAAAAAATCTTAAATTAGATAATTTCTTACATGAAATTGCAGACACAAGAGCGGAATTATTTAATGTTGATTTAAAAAAGAAAGATAGCGTGACTGATAAACGTTTTTTAAAAGTAACAAATAATTTGAAAGTTACTCCATCTGGTAGCGAGTATGATAAAGTCGTAAAAAATATTTGTAATGAAATAATCAAGGATATGAAAAACAAGAGAAAATTAAGTAAGATTACACAAGCTTTGAGATTGGTTTATTATAAAAGGGCAGCAAAAACTATGATCAACAGAAAAAGAATGTCTACATGCTATGCAGGAATATCTAATGCACATTTAAACCCCTGGGGAGATTTATGGATATGTAATGTACAAGCGTTTAAGAAAAGCATGGGCAACGTTAGAGATTATGGTTATAATTTTAAAAAATTGTGGTATTCAAAAAACGCAAAAGAAATTAGAAAATGGGTTTCAGAAAAACATTGTTATTGTCCTTTGGTAGGTCAATCATTTTTAGATACTATCATGAATCCAATAGAACTAATTAAAGTTCTTTATTATTACATAAAATATTAATACTTTATAAAAAACCTTGTTCTTTGTACCATCTAACTGTTTCTTTAATTCCTGTTTTAAGTGGGATGGTTTGCCGAAATCCAAGATCTTTTTTTGTACTACTTATGTCAAATAATCTACTGGTTGTCATAGATCTTAATCTATATCTTGTTAAGGGTATTGTAAAATTAAATATTTTAGAAATTAATTCAAAAAAAGTAGCCATAATCATAACTATTACAAAGGGGATTCTTAGAAAAATAACTTTCTTTTTGAGTTCTGATGAAACTATTTTTACTAAGTCTTTCATGGTAACTTTCTCTTCATTGTTAACTAGGTATATGGCTCCTTTTTTCCCTTTCTTTGAAGCGAGAATTGTAGCATTAACAACATCTTTTACATGGATTGCGGGTACATAATTTTTACCATTGTTGAACAAAGGAAAAAAGCATTTATTAGCAAACTTAGCAATTCTAAAAATATCTTTATTTCCTCCTTCTATTGAACCAGGACCATAAACCATAGAAGGTCTAATAACAGAAACAATTATTTTACTGTTTTCTCCAAATTCTCTTATTAAATTCTCTCCAATAAGTTTTGTTTTTTGATAAGGAGCAGGTGGTCTGCATTCTGAATTCTCATCTAAAATTTTTCCTTTAAATACACCCATAGAAGAAATACTACCAAAATAAATGATTCTTTTTAAACTTTTAACTCGTTTGCATGCTTCAATAAAATTCTTCGTGCCTTTAACATTAGTTTTATAATATACTTTATAAGATTTTTTTGAAGTTGCAGAAATTGAACCAGCACCTATTAAATAAAAAACTACATCTTGATTTTTTAAAGACTTTTTAATAGAATTAGTATCATTTATATTTCCGTAAAACAAATTTACTTTTAACTTTTCTAATTCTGAAATATCACTACTCTTTCTTACAAAACAAGTTATTTTCCCTTTTTCTTTCAATAGTTCTTTAACTAAATTCTTTCCAATGAAACCGGTTCCACCAAAAACAATATAATTCATTTTTTAGTTGTATATCCACCTACCCTTTCTTAAATTATTGTAGGCCCTTATAATTCTTTTAAGATTTAGTGAATATAAATTAGATAAATCATAATAATTACAAAAAGTACAATCACAACCATAATCTTTACTTAAATTCTTAAAAGCCTTACCAAATCCTTTTTCTAATCCTGAAATTTTCTTTGTGCCTAATTCACTTATACATCTTGAAACCTCTCCGGATGGAGAAACAATACAATAAATTTTCCCAGCAAGACATTTCTTTTGAAATTTTTTAATTTTTCCGGAATAGTAATCACGAAATCTCTTCAAACTTGCATCTGAAACAGCAATAAAATCATATTTTTTCTTTAAAGCTATAATTTTATTAAAAACGTCTTTTTCTATAAGTTTTTTAGAAATCATTTCTTTAGACCTATTTGTTACAGGAACTACTGTCTGAAAATTTATATATGCGTTATGTTTTTTTGCCAACAGCACCATCTCTTCTATGTAATCAATGTTTTTGTCAGATATCACACAATTTATCATAGGTTTAATCCCAATCTTATTTAGAATATTGATTGATTCAATACATTTGTTAAAAACCCCCTCCCCTCTTATCGCGTCATGTATCTTCTTAGGACCATCAATACTTATCTGAACATTATCTACTTTTTTAAGTATATGAATTTTTTTAGAAGTTAAAGTTCCATTAGTATCTATGCTAATAATGAAACCCAATTTTCTTCCATATTCAATAAGATCTTCTATATCATTTCTAATAAGTGGTTCACCCCCTCCAAATTTCCATATTTTGGTACCGAGATCTTTAAATTCTTTCATCATATTTTTAACTTGACAAGTGTTCATATCACTCTTTTTACTAAAAGAATCAGCATAACAATACTTACATCTAAGGTTGCAACTATTAGTTACGATGTAAGTAACCCTTAAGGGAACTTTTATATTAAACTTAACCTTTAAAGCAGCTATACCAGCAGATAAATAATCTTTTAACTTTGGCTTCATTCTAACTCCACCCACTTTATTTGATATATAAGTTTATTTATAAATATTAATAAAATGTGATTTTTATTTTAGAGTATACCTCTTAACTACCGATTTTATATCATACATCAAAGCAGGCAAGGCTTTATAGTTTCTTATTGGACTACACAAACTCGAAAATCTTACGTTGTTGTTGGCTTGATCAAAACAACAGTTACAAACACCATAGAATTTCCTTTTTGCTAAATGTTTTCTAATATTATTTGCTTTTTTTCTTTCCTCTATCAAACTTTTGTTTCTTACATTGCCTTTCCCTTCTAATAATAGACAAGGAAGAAGATCCCCATTGTAATTAATGATTACATATAAGAAAGGAATAAAGCAAAAATAATTTGACATTACCTTATCATGAAAAAAACCTTTTTTTGCTTTTAAATTTTTAAAATATTCTATAATCCATTTTTTGTTAAACATAAGATCTGTGTTAACTTTAAGTTTTTTAGCTTCTTTAATCCCAAAATTAATGTATTTTATAATATCTTCAACATTATAGTTTGCAAATTCATTTTTATTATTTAGAGGAGATAACTGAGGAAAATTACTTATTATATTAATAGGTCTGAACATTATTCTCCTGATTTTTTTCTCTTTTGTTAATTTTATTAACTCTGGGATTCTTTTATAGTTCTCCCCCATTATTATTGATTCAAAAGTTATGTTCCAAAAACCATTGTCATGTAATTTGTCTATCCCTTTCATAATTAGTTCAAATAATCTAGGAGTTCTTCTAAACTTATTATGTTCTTTAGCTAAAGGAGAATCTAGTGAGATAACCAAGGTATCTAAATATTTTTTCAATAAATTTATTTTTTCTTGCGTAAGAGAATTTAATAAAAGGCCGTTAGTTACTATTCCTATTTTTATACCGTTTTTATTAAGTTCTTCTAATATTAAATATATATCTTTTCTTAAAAATGATTCTCCCCCACTTATAGTTACTACTTTTATACCCATTTTTTTCATTTCTTTAATTATTTCAAAACATCTTTTGGTAGAAAGTTCTTCTTTAGGGTTGTATTTATTTTCTATCCCTAATTCACAGAAAGGACATTTACAATTACATTGACTCGTTATAATCCAATTTGCTATACATGGGCTATCTTTTTTAAAAAAATATGCTTTTAATACTGAAAACATAGTTTTTGCTTGAAAAATCATTTTAATTATGGTATCTATTATAATTTATAAATCCTTCCTTTAAATGAGAATAAAGAACATGACCTTTAAAACCCAATTACAAATATTTAAAAAGGATATGTTCGTTATAACTATAATAAACTTCGTGAGGAAACAATAAATGAAAATATGTGTAGTAGGTCCTGCATATCCTTTTAAAGGAGGAATTGCTCATTATAATAACTGGTTGTGCAATTTTGTTTCAAAAAAGCACGATTTAAAATGCATATCTTTCAAAAGATTATATCCTAAACTAATATACCCAGGAAAATCCCAAAAAGACCTTTCTGCTGAAAATAGAACTAATTTTGAAATTATTGAACTTTTAGATTCATTAAATCCTTTTAGTTGGCTTTTTACTTTTAAAAAAATAAAGGAATATAATCCTGATTTTATTTTATTTTATTGGTGGACACCTTATTTCACTTTTTTAAACAAATTCTTAACATGGAATATTAAAAAGAAACTAAACTCTAAAATAATCTATCTTTGTCACAATGTGCTTCCTCATGAAAAATCAACAATTGATAAAATTTTATCAAAATTTGCTTTAAAAGACGGTAATTTTTTTGTAGTTCATGCAGATAAGGAAAAACAAAATTTGCAAAAATTATTACCCTCTTTAAATTCAAAATCAATTATCAGTACAGTACATCCCTCGTATGACGTTCAATTTAAATTTAAAGAGATAAGTAAGAGAGAAGCTCAAAAAAAAATAAAGATATCTGGAAAAATAATACTTTTCTTTGGTTATGTAAGAGACTACAAGGGTTTGATGTACTTAATTGATGCAATGCCTCATATTTTGAAGGAAGTAGACTTGACACTTCTGATTGTGGGAGAGTTTTGGAAAGATAAAAAAATATATATTGAAAGAATCAAAAAAACAGGAGCAAAAAAGAACATCCGTGTAGTAGATAAATATATTCCAGATAATGAGGTTGGTTATTATTATTCTGCGTCAGATCTCGTTGTTTTACCATATCTTTCTGCAACAAATAGTGGTATAATTCAAATTGCTTTTGGTTTTGGAAAACCAGTGATTACAACAAACGTGGGCGGATTACCAGAAATAGTAAAAAACAACAAGACTGGATTTGTAGTTCCACCAAAAAATTCAATTGAATTAGCAAATAAAATAGTAAAATATTATAAGGAAGAAAAAGAAAAACCATTTAAACAAAATATAAAAAAAGAAAAAGAAAGATTTTCATGGAATAGAATGGTTGAAACTATAGGGGGGTTATCAAATATAAAATGAAAATATTTGTTACTGGTGCAACAGGTTTTATGGGTGGTTTTCTCATAGAAGAACTTGTTAAAAAAGGCCATACTGTTAAAGTTTTAGTAAGAAAAACAAGCAACATCAAATATTTAAAAAATTTAAACATAGAAATTTTACATGGAGACGTAACTAACTTAGATTCCTTAAAAAAAGCGACAAAAAACATAGAAATTGTAATACATCTCGCAAGCCTTATCCACCCAGTAAATGTACCAGACAGCCTCTATTACGATATAAACGTCAAAGGAACTGAAAATGTGTTTAGAAAATCATATGAAAATAATAAAAAATTAAAACAATTTATCCATTGTAGTAGTGTTACAGTTTATGGGGAAATAGAAGACGAAAATAAACCAATTTCTGAAAACGCCCCATGCAGAAAACAGACGACAATATATGGCGTAACAAAATATAAAGGAGAACTTGCTATAAAATCATTAACAAATAAATATAAAGTGCCTTTAACAATAGTTCGCCCATCAAGAATATATGGCGAAAGAGATATTTCCTTTTTGCCAATATGCAAATTAATGAAAAAGAAATTATTTTTTAATATTGGACTAGGTAAAACATTTATGCAACCAGTTTATGTAAAAGATTGTGTACAAGGAATAATAAACTCAATAAATAATAAAAAATCATTTAATGGTGAATATAATCTTGCTGGTCCAGAACCAATAAACAAAAAACAATTTTTAAGCATGCTTTCAAAAAATGTTGGGAAGAAAATGCCAAGAATCAATATGCCTGTTTTTATTGTAAAGACAATGGCAATAATAAACGAAATATTATTCTTTTTTCTTAAAAAAGAACCATTTATCAACAGAAAAAAATTAGCTTTCTTTTTAAGATCTAATAAATATGATATTTCTAGTGCTAAAAAGGATTTGAATTATCATCCTAGAATAAAACCAGAGGAAGGCATAAGAAAAATGGTAGATTGGTATAAAACAAAGAAGTTAATTTAGTTTATTCTTTTTAAATATATTAAATAAAATCTTGCCTTTTATAACGCTCTTTGCCCCTTTAAGAACTCTAAATAATTCTTTTTTATCTCTTATTTTATATATGTTTTTTAATATATAATTGGGTCTTAAAAAAAATTTTGCATGAGATTTATTTACTATTTTCATTAACTCTTTTTTAGGTATTTTTGTTTTTAGTATAGGCCCTTTTGTCATATCAAACATATCCATATGATCAAATACTTCTTCATAAAACCACTCTTTTTCCACAGCTTCTTTATACATTTTTGAACCTGGATGAGGGAAAACAAGTGAAAATTGGATTGTATCTGGGTCTGTTTTAATCCCAAACTCAATTGTTTTTTCCATATCTTTTTTTGTTTCCCAAGGAAAACCAATCATAAAATTAGCATGAGCTATGATTTTAGATTCCTTTGTAAGTTTAATTGCCTTTCTTATTTGTTCTAGAGTAATTTTTTTATCTGTTTTCTTTAAAGTTTCAGGATTTGCAGACTCGCCCCCATAACAAATTAATTTGCATCCGCTTTTTTTCATCCAATATAACATCTCTTTACTAACTTTATCGACTCTGGCACTACATGACCAAACTATTTTTATATCCCTCTTAATAATTTCTTTTGAAATATCTATAGCCCTCTTTTCGTTTACATTAAATGTAGAATCATCAAAAAAAACTTCTTTAATCCCATATTTTTTTATGAGCCATTCAAGCTCGTCACATATATTGACAGGGGATCTAAATCTAACTGTGTGGTTGTAATAAACGTGAGGCCACAAACAAAAAGTACATTTGTTAGGACACCCTCTAGAACCCATAACAAATGTAAAAGGAGTGTACTTAACATGCCCTTCGATGTACCATTGATGCGGTATAAGATCTCTATCTGGAAAAGGCAAACTATCAAGATCTTTTATTAATGGTGCTTGAGGATTATTAATAATCTTATTCTTATACTTATAACAAATGCCTTTGATATTTTTTAATGATTTGGAATTTTTAAAAGCATTCATAACATTTAATGTTGTGAAATCTTGTTCCCCTTTAATTACAACATCAATCTTACTTTTTTTGATAGATCCAATAGGGTCAAAAGTAACATGTGTACCAGCGACTACTATTTTTAAATTAGGAATTCTTTTTTTAACCATATCAACAAAAGAGCAATCATAATCAAAGGTAGGAGTAGATGTCTCAAAAAATAACACATCTGGTTTAAATTTGATGATCTCGATTAAAGTCGATTTATAGTTGAGATTTTGATAAACACTATCTATATATTTTACATTATGCCCTTTATTCTTAAGTAATGTAGCAGTATAACAAAGATAAATAGGATATCTGTTAGTTTTATCGCCTCTTTTCCTAGGCCACCTATTCTGGCTCCTAAGACCAAATCCTGGACCTGGCCAAGGGGGGTGTATTATTAAAATTTTCATAAATTTAAGAAACAGAATAAACATATATAAATTCTTGTTTTTTTAATCAAACATTTTTAAAAGAAAAGGAATCTTTTGATTTTAACCAAATTATACTAACCAAACCTATAACCAACTCAGATATGAACATTATTGCTCTATGAAGAAGCGATATGAAAATGGCATTTCCAATATCTACTCCGTTGAATACCAAAAAACTAGTTATGCCTATATCTCTTACACCAATACCTGCAGGAGCCATTAATAAAATAGATAAAAATTGTGCAGAATAAAAAACAATGGTCATCTCAAAGATTGAGAATTGAGATAAACCAATAGAACTTGATATCATATATAAAGAAAAACCATGCAATATCGCAGTTATTAATGTTAAAAATAAAGAATAATAGTATTCTTTATATCTTACTAGCTTAGTGAAATGAAATATTAACTTTCTTATTTTTTTTAGTTTCAGTTTTAATAAATTCAAAATTTTATTAATGTAATATGGGAATAACATGAAATAAGTAGCTAGAACTATAAACAATAAAATACTCAATTTCAAGAAGAGAGAAGTTTCTAAAATATTATATATTAAGATTAATGTACAAATTGAAGAAATATAAATTTCTGAAACAAATTCACCAAAAGTTGAAGTTATTTTTCCTTGAAGATTCTTTATTTTATTTAACAATTTGATTCTCATATAGTAATTAATCCCTTTAGGTGGTACATATTTAAACAGGTTGGATATATTGAATACAAGAAATAAATCAATAACCCTTATTTTCTTTTTATTTAAAGGTTTCAGCAAATAATAAATACGAACATCACAAAAATATACTATCAATATTTGAATTAGAAATATAACAAAGATAATCAAAAACCCTATTTTCTTTATATTTTCAGATAGTATTGAAAAGTATTTTATAGAATATATTACTAAAATTACAAAAAGAAAAATATAGAGAAAATAAATAAAATGTTTTTCAAACTTCTTAAATTTATCATAATATTTTTTGATTGTTCTATCCATTATGCTTTTAACTTTTTTATTAATTTATTTTAATCTATTCATCATATCTGCTAAAAACCCAAATAGTACAATTTGTATCCCTACCAATATTAACAACATACTTAGAATTACTCTTGGAATTCCTCCTGCACTACCTATAGTGAGAATTCTATATAAGATAAATGAACCAAGCAAGAAGCCAACAAAGACAAACATTAATCCTATTCTCACAAAAAATCGCAAAGGCTCAAAATCCCTATAAATTCTAAATATATTTACCCAAGCTTTCAGTGCATAGTCTAATGAATTTTTAAATAACCTACTTGATCTTGTTTTATTGGCTTTTATTGGAACTTCTTTAATTTTCATCTTAGCTTTTCCAGCTCTAATTAATTGTTCTTGTGTATATGTGAAATCATTTATTAAGGGAAGTTGAGCAACTTCTGATGTAAACGCTCTAAATCCTGTTGTAGTATCTGTAATCTTTGTTCTTAGTAATTTAGAAAAAACCCTAGCGAAAGCAACATTACCTATTTTTTTCATAAAAGAGCCATTATATTTTCCTTTTCCAAATCTTGCTCCTAAGACCAAATCATAACCTTCTTCAACGTTTGTAATCAGTTTAGGTATTTCTTTAGCAGGATATTGTCCATCTGCGTCAGTGTGAACAATAATATCTACACCTAATTCTAAGCATCTTTCTATTTCTGTCTTGAAAGTTTCTGCTAAACCAAGATTTTTATGATGAGAATAAGTAATTGCACCTTTTTCTTTTGCAATTTTAACAGTATTGTCTTTAGAACCATCATCAACAACAAGAATTTTATATTCATATTTAGTATGACTCATAATTTTTTTTATATCTTCAATTACATTACCAATTGTTTTTTCCTCATTATATGCAGGGATGCTAATAGCAATCTTCATAACACTCTAAAAACCATAAACTATTTAAATAGGTTTCGAATTTTTACGACTATAAGAAGATCCAAATGAGCGTAATAACAGTACTATTATTTTTTGTATACACATATGGGTTAGGATTTACTATAACTTATTTTTTAAAAAATTCAAACAATTTTTTTGAGAGAAATTTAATAAGAATTGGTATTGGTATTGGAGCTTTTGTTTTTCTGGGTGTTTTTCTCAATCTCTTGAGAATTCCACTTGATTGGAAAATATTCTTTGTGTTAAGTTTGATATATCCTTTATTCATTCTATTTAAAAAAATAAAATTAAAAGAATTCAAAAAACCAAAAACCAAATTTAAACTAACAAAATCAAATTTAAACATACTTTTCGTTTTAATTATCTTCTTTTTTTGCCTTCGAATGTACGTGGGGGGAGCTTTCCAATACCCTTATCTTGAAAATGATGATCCCTGGGATCATGCATTAAGCGTTAAATATATATCATTAGAAAAAACAGTATACGAACCACAAAATTTTGATTTTCAATATATTGACCCATATCCACCAGGATATGATTTATTAATGGGGATATTACATCAAACCGCTCCTTCATTAAACTGGACTTTAAAATTCTTTAATGGGTTAATAATTTCCTTAGGGATCTTATTTTTCTATTTCTTTGCTAAAATATTTACTGGAGATAAAAATAAAGCTTTATTTTCAACCTTTATATTGGCTGCGTTACCATCTTATTTTACACATTTTATTTGGGCACTTTCTTTATCAATTATGTTGTTTTTTCCAGCAATATATTGTTTAGAAATGATAAAACGAGATAAAAAATGGATTTATCCTTCAATGGTTGTTATATCTTCTATATTATTGATTCACCCATCCCAATCTATAAAGATTGGTATAATGTTTGGTGTATATTGGTTAGTAAAGGCGATTATTGAAAAAAACTTATTAAAAGAAATTTTAATCGCAGAAATAGGAGGGCTTTTGCTTTCTTTTATTTGGTGGATAGGAAAATGGAAATCAATGTTTTTGTCACAAATAAGAATAAGCGATATAGATATAACAACTTCTACAACTTTCTTTTCAAAAATACAATCTGCTTTTTCACCTACAATGGGAACAGCCACTAGGTCTTATACATTTAATGACTTTTTTATCACAAAACCTTTTGGAGGTATTAATATCCATCTTGGGTGGGGGGTGTTTATAACCTTCTTGTTATTAATAGGAATTGTATATTCTTTATTAAAATATAAAAATTTATTGAAAAAAGATAGAATTTGGATTACTATCACTTTATTATGGTTTGTTTTTACTTTTCTTGGAACAAATTCTATGACTTTTAACCTTCCAATAGGTTTATTTGCATTTAGATTTTGGTTATTATTGGCAGTTCCAGTAGCTTTACTCTCTTCATTAGGTCTTTGGTCTCTATTCAAACTGACGAAAAAATTTAAAATACCTTATTTGTTAGTACTATTTATAATTTTAATAGGTGTGATTTCAACAGCAGGTTATCAAAAATATAACCAAAACCACAATGCTGTGTGGCCACCTGGCGTTTTTTGGACATCAAACGAAGAACTACAAGGGTATATTTGGCTTACAACTTTACCTATAGATACGAAAGTTTTTACATATTCTACAACAGATAAACCAATAATTGGGTTTGACAAATATAGTTGTGAATGGTGTAGTAATGTTATTGACTTTAGAAAAAACATTTTAGATAAAAACTTAACACAAGTTTATAATTTTTTAAAAACAAACAAATACCAATACATCGTTATATCTGGGTTGTCTTACAAACATTTAGGAAGACAATATGGTGAGAATAAAACAAAAACCTCTTTTGATAATTTATTCAAAAATCTTCAAAATTCAACTAGATTTGAATCTTCATATCAAACACAGAGTGTAATAATTTTAAAAGTAATATAATGATAGATTATTTGTTTTGTTAAGAACACTTATTTACATAATTTAATTTAAATAAATTTTTTGAAGTAAAGAGGTATATTAAATGTCAAAATGGAAAATTAAAAAAAACTTTAATAATAATAAAACTATTATGCAAAAAATTATTTTGACATATAAAAAAAAACTTATTAAACATATAGTTAACCAATATAAAAAAAATAATCCAAAAATTCTTGATGTTGGGTGTGGTATGGGAGACTCTCTTAAATTTTGCGAAAATTATTCAAATAAATTGTACGGAATAGATATTTCCAAAAGTAGAATCAATTATGCAAGCAAAAAAGTCAAAGCGCAATTTAAAGTTGGATATATAACAAAACTCCCTTATCAAAGTAATTTTTTTGATATTGTAATAATTATGCGTACATTACAACATATTATTGATAATAATCATAGAAAAAAAGTGATATCAGAAATTTTTCGTGTTACGAAAAAAGGAGGCATTATTCTAATTGATGAAGAATGTATGACATTATTAAATTATTTCAAATTTTTTTTTATTAATAATAATTTTATAAGATATATCAATATTAAAGAAACAAAAAATATATTTAGTAATCTTGGAGCAGATGATGTTGATATTAAGATTGATAAAAATTTAAATTTTATTTTCTTTTTAAAACAAATTATTTATATCATAACATTCCCATTTGTTTTTTATAAAGGAAAAAATAAGGCTATAGAGTTATCAAATAAATTTGTTTTTATATTTGTGCGTTTTTCAAATTGGTGCAATGCTTACAAATTATTTCCTAGCATCTTTTGCTCTTGGAAAAGTTTAATTATTAAGAAATAGTTAAATTTAACAAAGAGTATACTTTAATTTTTCTTTTAATCTTTTTTCAATATTTTTTTTAGTAGCATTTACTTCATTTGATAATATATTTTCATATTTCAAATTTTTTAAAAGTGAATTATACAAATCATTCTTTTTGATATAATATTTTTCTTCTTCATCGGGTTTTCTTTTCATAGCTGTTTTTGGATTAATAGATAAGGATATTAATAAACTGGGATGTGGAATTAAGAATTTATATAATCGTGGAAAAGTACACATATTGATATATTTTAAATGTACCAATTCATCATAAAACCATCTATCTGATACAATAATTCTTCCTAATAAAATGTTAGGAATTATTTTAAAAAATATTATATAATAAATACCAATTACAAATGCAATTTGCCTTAAAAATGAAATTAATAATGATTTTTTAGAATTATTTTTATTATTTGATTTATGAGATTCCCTCTCCTTCACAATTATATTTAATGGAACAACACTTGGCAAATGTAAATATTTTGTTTTAAAATTATTCTTATTTAAAAATTTAATAATATTTTTGGCATGTGTACTTTTGCCTGACCCATCTAGTCCAATAAGAACGATTAATTTTGGAGCTCGTAAAAATTTAAATCCACCGTCTTTTCCATTCAAACTTCTTTTAACTTTTTTTTTGATATGAAGAACATCATAAGCGCAAACACATAATCTTTTACCAAATAATGGTTTAGTAAACCATTCACAAAAAACATAACACATTGCTTTCTTCCACCATGGATGTTCAACTGCCATTAAGCAAACCTTCATATAATTTTATAAATTTCATTGTTATTTTTTTAAAATCAAATTCTTTTGATTTTTTATAGGCATTTTCTGATAATCTTTTTTGAAGTTTTTTATCTTTTAATAATTTATTAATTTCTTTTGATAAATCTTCAACATTATTTGGCTTAGCCATTAAAACATCTTTTTTATAATCAACAATCTCTCTTAATTCTGGTAAATCTGTTGTGATGAGGGGGGTTTTACAAGCTATTGTTTCTAAAATACAAGAAGGGTTCCCTTCAGTAGCTATTAGATTTATATAAGGCAAAACAACAATCTCTGCAGAATTAATATAATACTCTACATTATGTAATTCTCCTTTTATAAATAAAACTTTTTTCTCAATGTTAAGAGATTTCATCAATTTTTTATATTCTTCAAAAATTTTATGTTTTTTATGTCTTATGATCATAACAAGTTTTAAATTATCATTTTCTTCAAATACTTTTTTCATAGCTTCGATTAATATTTTAGGACCTTTGTTTTCTAATAATCCACCATAATAAAGAATAAAATCTTCTTTTATGTTTATTTTTTTCTTTGCTATTTTTTTATCAATCGATTTAAATTTTTCAGAATCAATATATGAATTTATTACTTTTACTTTGGTTTTTGTTGTCCCTTTTTTAAGAATGTCTTTTGCAAATCTTTTAGTGGGAACCGTGATTAAATCTGATGAATTTAACAATCTAGTAAATTTATTACCTAATTTAAAACGAGAATAACTTTTAAGAGTATGTATGATTTTTGCATCTTTATTTTTAATAATCCTTTTAGCAAAGAGGGACTTCAAAGCTAGAAATCTTGCAGCACTAAAATTATGAATTATATCAAACTCTATCCCCCTTTTACTTAACTTCTTAATAGCCATGATTGGAGATATTATTCTATTTAAAGCATTCAGAAAACGTACTTCAGAACCATCTGGACGAATGCTAAATGTCGGTCCCCTATAAATTTTAATTCCTTGAAATATTTCATATTCTGGGAAGTTTTTTACTCCTTCACTGATTATACAAACATCGTGCCCTTTTTTCTTTAGTTCTCTTGCTAATAAAATCAACGTAATATGTGATGATTCTGAAGATTCATTTAAAAAAGTTGTAGGCAACAACGCTATTTTCATAATAATTTTGAAAAGAACCCTCTTTAAAAAGTTTCTGAATTACTCTTTCTTTTTTTTTATTAATACACACGGGACTTAAAAGATAAAGAAATATCAAAAATTGTTTACAAAAGATAATTTTATATACATCAATGATGGTTACTAAATAATATAAAATGACTAACTATACAAAGAAGGCGATACATGGTGCAGGATATGTATTTATAATAAGTGTTCTTTCTGCTTTTTTTGGGTATCTCCTTAGATTGCTTTTGGCTAGAAATTTAACACAAACAGAATATGGTATGTTTTATGCAATATATTCTTTATCAATTTTTTCTATTATTTTTAATAATCTTGGAACTGGCCAAGCTTTAGTAAAATTTATTCCTGAATTTAAAACCAATAAAAAATTCAACTTAATAAAAAATTCAATAATTAATGTAAGTATCATACAACTTGTTATTTCTACCATAATAGTAATTATATTATTTGCATCTTCAGATTTTTTAGCACTTAATTATTTTCACAATCTTCAAGCATCTTTGATAATCAAACTTTTTGCTTTTATATTCTTTTTCCGTTCTTTTTTGTCTCTTTTGGTTTATATTTTTCAAGGATTCCAAAAGATGAAATATTTTGCTTTTGTAGATTTTTTGAGAACTTTCCTTATATTCATTATTGCATCTGGTGGTTTCATCTTATTTGGAAAAAATATTTTAGTACCTACTATAGCTTATTTATTCGCACCATTAATCTTGCTTCCTTTCTTTTATTTTTTCTTTTTTAAAAAAACATTCCCCTTGTTTTCAAAATTAAAGTACTCTTTTGATAAAAATTTAATGAAAAAGCTCGTATTATTTGGTGCTCCTTTAATGCTTATGGTTGTTGGTATAATGATACTCAACCACACAGACACTTTAATGCTAACTTATTTTTCTGGATTAGATCAAGTTGGATTGTATAATGCAGCTTTGCCAACGGCAAATGTTTTGGGATATTTTAGTATAGCCTTGATGACTGTACTTTTCCCATTGTCTTCAGAATTGTGGACAAAAGGCCATAAAAAACAATTGATAGAAGGTATAAACACCCTTTACAAATATTCGTTTATTACAATATTTCCAATAGCATTAACAATGTTTTCTTTTCCAGAGACAATTCTTAACATTCTTTTTGGAAATACATACATACAAGCAAGCAATGTCTTAAGAATACTCTCTTTAGGCGTTATATTGATGACAATTACTAGAATTAATTTTAGCGCTATTTCAGGTATTGGTAAACCCAAACTTAACGCAAGAATAATATTAATTGGAGCAATATTCAACTTAATATTAAATTTTATTCTAATCCCATTGTATGGCATGATGGGAGCAGCAATTACAACTTTCTTTGGTTATTTGTTAATGATGGGATTAAGCATATCAAACTTAAAAAAACTAGTAAAAATACATATCCCTTTTAAATATTGGACTAAGAGTTTATTTATAGGATTAATTTTTATATCACTAATATCTTATCTTAAATATGCTCTTGTTTTGAATGTTTATCTTGAAATAATTATTATTTTTGGAATAGTGGGATTAATCTATATAGTTCTTGTATTCTTGTTCAATTTATTAACAATAAAAGAGGTAAAAAAAATAGTTAAAAGAGTTATCTAAATTTTATTCAAATAATTTTTTTGCTTTTTCTAAATCTTCTGGAAAATCGATATCTATAAATTTTGCATCTTTTATATCACAAGCATTGATTTCCTCTCCTTTGTTTATGAGATTGTCAAGTGCAGATATAAATGAAATATTAAGATCCTTCTTTGCTAAATTATTTAATTCTTTTATTAATTTAGTAGTTCCATTAGGTGAGAATTTTGCAATTCCGATAAATTCCCCATTTTCTTTGTCTAACTTGGATTTAGTTATTCTTTTAATTATACCTTGTTTTTCAATAACTTTTTCTGCTTCTTCTCTTAAACCGTTCTTTTTTATAGCTAAACAAATATCAGTTTTATCTGTTAATAAATCTTGTATTATTTTTGCATCAAATAAAACATCCGAATAAAGAAATATAAAACCTTTTTTCAACTCTTCTTTTGCTACCCACAATGACATAGCCATTCCAGAAACTTCAAAAAAAGGATTAAATAAAGTTTTAATACCCTTTTTTTTACAAAATTCTTCTACTTTCTCTGAAAGATAACCAATAATCACAACTATATCATTAATACCTGAGCTTTTTAGAGATTCGATCTGTTCTTCTAAAATAGTTTTGTTGTAAACTTTTAATAAACATTGGGGTATATCTTTAGTTAAAGGTAACAATCTTGTTGATTTCCCAGCTGCTAAAATAATTGCTTTCATCGTATCTTTATTAGTTTTTATTCTTTATAAATTTTTATTCTAAACTTTCTACTTTCACAATATTCTTTCTTATATATGCACTAAATCTATCTATCACTGTAACCATTAACACCATAATAATCAAAATAGTCAAAACTTCTTGATTTCTAAAAAGTCTCATGCTGGTTAATAATTCCATACCAATTCCCCCTGCTCCAACTAGTCCTAAGACTGTTGCTGCTCTGAAATTATTTTCTAAATAATAAAGAGCATAATTAATAAATAATGGTTTAACCTGAGGAAAAATCCCTCTAGTAATAACTTGCATTTTATTCGCTCCTGTTGAGATGATAGCTTTAATCACCTCTGGATCAACTGTTTCTATTGATTCTGAGAAATATCTTCCTAAAGCTCCTGTAACATGAACTGTGAGAGCCAAAACACCAGGGAAAGGACCCAAACCCACCATTGAAACAAATATAAGACCCCATACAACTTCATTTATTCCCCTACAAGCATCAAAAATACTTCTTACACTATGATACACAAATTTGTTTGACATAATGTTCCTTGCCGCTAAAAAAGATAAAGGCAAAGCAATCAAAGCTCCCAATGTTGAACCAACAATAGCCATTTGTAATGTTTCAAGAGCTTTAAGTAAAAAAGTTCCTAAATTGCTTATATCAGGAGGGAACATTCTACCTATAAAATCCATCATAAATGGGATACCTTTAACAAAATTAGAAGGACTGGTGTTTGTTCCATTAATAGCCCAATAATAAATTATAACTATTAATAACCCAATAAATAATCCTTTGTATTTATTTTTTAATTTTTTTAATTTCATCTTTAAAAACCAATTTTACCATAGAGATTCCATTCTTTTGTTTTACCATAAATATCAACAATATCTTTTTCTGTAAGATCTTCTGGTTTTCCATTAAAAACTATTTCACCATCTTTCATTCCCACTATTCTTGAACCATATCTCTTAGCAAATTCAAGGAAATGTAAACTTGTAACTAATGTTATACCGTCCTCATCACATATACTTTTTAATAAATCCATTATTTCTTTCATTAATTTTGGATCTAAACTGGACACTGGTTCATCTGCAAGAATAACTTCTGGTTTCTGTGATAAAGCTCTTGCTATTGCAACCCTTTGTTTTTGGCCACCGCTCAGATTATTAACTCTTTCATGTTTATACTCTTCTAATCCTACTCGTTTAAGATTTTCTTTTACTATCTCATAATCTTCTTTAGAAAATCTTCCTAGAATCGTATTAAAAGAAGTATTATATCTTAATCTTCCATTTAAAACATTCTTTAGAACAGTTTCTCTTTCAAGAAGATTAAAATTTTGGAAAATCATTCCAATCTTGCTTCTTATTGTATTGACTTTTTTAATGTCGCAATTGATTATATCCTCTTTTTTTATAAGAATCTTCCCAGAAGTTGGTTCTATCAATCTATTAATACATTTAAGTAGGGTAGATTTACCAGAACCGCTTGAACCAATTATAACTAAACTTTCTCCTTGTTCAATATGAAGATTGATGTTTTTTACAGCTTCTTCTTCTCGGTTCTTATAAGTATGACTTAAGTTCTCTATTTTTATCATTTTAATTAAAAATAAAAAAATAAATTATTTTATTTGTTAGCAGCCTCTGCACTTGTTACATCCATGCCTAACAGTATTGCAGTTTCTCTGATTACATCATAATCACTGTCAGATACTGCTTGATAACTTGCTATGCCCCCCCACCCATCAACTTTATGGATTGTTTGTTGGTCCATACTAATCAAAGCATTTTGAATACCTTTCTTTAGTGCTTCAGGTAAATCATCTCTAACAACAATTGGTGAACCTGGAATTGGTTCTGATTCATGAATAATTACATTTACTTCAGAATCAATTTCTCCTGCTTCAATCATCCTATAATAAACATTATCACCGCTAGCACCAGCATCCACTTTACCATTAGATATTGCATACTGAACTGCATTATGTGTTCCAGCATAATAGCTAGTACTAAAATCGTTGTCAGGATCTATCTCGTTTTCAATTAACATCTTTCTTGGAATAAGATTACCTGAAGTTGAAGCTGGGTCTACAAAGGCAAATGTTTTTCCTTTTAAATCTTCTAAAGTTTTTATTCCACTATCTTTATTTGCAATTATTAAGGATTTATATGTTGCACTTCCTGTACTTTCTTTAACTCCATTTACTATGGCTTCTGCTCCTGCAACATTTGCAGCTATAACATATGAAAATGGTCCAAACCAAGCCATATCAATATGTTTTGCTCTCATAGCCTCAATAGCAGCAGTATAATCAGATGTTACTTGTATTTCTACAGGAATACCTAATTGTTTAGATAAATAATCTTTTATAGGTTCATAATTTCTTAACATTTCATCTGAATCATCTGCAGGTATTAAACCCATTTTTATAACTTCTATTTCACCTTTGTTTTCTGTTTGACATCCTACTAAAAACAACATCAAACCTAAAAATGCACTAATTACCATTGTTTTTTTCATTTTATTAACACCCTCTATTTATTTTTATTTTATGTTTTTGTTTTATTCTATTCTTTATATCTGTACTTGATTGTTCAGGGTAATAGGGGGTCATCACAATTCTACCCTTAAATACTTTTTTCAAGTCCCTAAGATATTTATTTCCTAAATGGCTAGCACTTTCCATATGAATATCAGGTTGTATAGCTATTAAATTATTCATAGGAGAATATTCATGTTGAGGAACAGCACAATCAACACATTTTATAGATTGTATTAATCTTAGTCTTTCTCTAAAAGGTAATATTGGTCTTGATTTTTTTTCCATTACTGCTTCGTCCGTCAATACACCAACTATTAGTTTATCTCCTAAAGCTTTGCCATTTTCCAGTTGCAATAAATGACCTTCATGAATTATATCCCCGCAAACATATACATATACGATTATAGGTTTATTACATTTAGATTTGTTGCTTTTCTTTTTGTTAATTTTCATTTCAATCCCCTTATTTTTTGATTAATTCAATTGGAATCTCGATTTTAGGTGTTTTACAATCATTTACTATTTTATTTAATTGATCTTCCATTTTCTTTTTTATTTTTGGATATTTTGATATGACATTTTTAACTTCGTTTTTATCTTTTTTTATATTATATAATTCCCAAGTATTTGGTGTTTCATTATGAATTAATTTCCATTCATCGCTTCTTACACATTTAACATTCGATTTTTTATGAGAGGGCCAAGGTCCATTTAAACCACCAGTTTCAGCAAAAGCTATTCTTTTAGAGTTTTCTTTCCTTTTGATTAAAGGAAAAAGAGATTTTCCCTGAATTTTTTCATATGAATCATCCTCAGGGAATCCAAAAAAGTCAAGTATGGATGGGGTGATATCAACAGTTCTAGTGACTTCTTTAACTTCTTTATTCATCTTATTTGGAAACATAAAAATAGCAAAAGATTTAAGAGTATAATCATATAGAAAAGAACCATAACACCTTTCCCCTTTTTTTTCACCATTACTTATACCATGATCAGAAACAAAAACTACTAATGTATTTTTAAGTAATCCAAGTTGTTTAATGGTTTCATACATTTGTTTAGCATAATTTCCTGCTGTCATTAAATAACCATTATATTTTTTGATATTTTGATTTGTGCTATTAAAATAAACATCATCAAAATCAGAATATTTTTTAATTACATTTTTGACAATTGAAGTATGTATATTACTATAATGTAAATATAAAAAGAAGTTCTTACCTTTTTTATTAATTTGATGGACTTTTTTCAAATATTTTTGATGTAATTTCAAAAAATCATCTTTATGTTCATTATGAATTGTGACTTCATCAAAACCTTGATTAGGCATTGTAGCATCATTTAGAAAATCACCTTTTGTGTAATATCCCTCTTCTTTAAAATATTCTGTTAAAGTTTTGCATGTATCTTCTTTAAATTTAAACATATTGTAATAAGAATCAACACCATTTTTTGAAGGATACATTCCAGAAAATATAGCATACATCGAAGACAAAGTATAAGGTGCACAAGTAATCATCTGAGAAAAATAAACCCCTTTGTCTATTAAATATCTAAACTTCTTAGAAATATCTAGTCTATCTTGTCTTGCTCCATCTATTGTGATAAAGATTAAATTAAGTTTTTTATTCAATGTATCCTAAACCTCTCAATCTGTCTTTTACCTTTTTCTCGTCTTCTTCACTAAAAGCTTCTTTATCTTCTTTTTTCTTTGTACTAGAAACAATCTGCCTTAAGATATAGGTTACATAACTCGATAAAGAACTAAACCCTGTTCCTTTTGTTCTTTCTTTAAGTTTTTCTGCAAGTGTTGTCGGTATTGTAATGGTTGTATATTTATTATCCATTTTGCACCTCATATATATTAATTACATATAATTACATATAATTGTTATATAAAGCTTATGGATTAGTAATCAAAATTTAATATCTTTAAGAATATCGTTTATGTGCTCTTTTTCTATATCAGTCTTAGAATTTATTTTTACATCTCTTTTTTCAAAATCAGAGTCTTTGTCAAATATTTTTAAAACTTTACCATCTATATCAGAAGGAATTGGAATATTAAGCATGTGAAGAATTGTTGGGGTAACATCAATAAGCTCAGCTCCTTTTATAAACTCTTTTTTTATATTTTCTCCATAAGCCATAAAAATTCCTTCAACATGATGCTCCCCAGGGATACTTATTTTAAAATTCTCAACTAACTTATTTTTAATATCAATTTCGCCAGTATAATCTTCTTTTAATTTAAGTATTATGTCTGGTCTTTCTTTAGTGTGTTTTCCTTTATATAATTCCTCTCTTTTACAAACCCATTCAACAATCTTTTTATTAGTATTTGGGTCTTTTAATTCTTTTAATTCTGCAATCATAGATTCTCTTAATTTTTCATACTCTTTTTCATCAACAATTCCTTTTGGTTTTTTGCCTTTTGAATTTATATTAATTCCCTCATATGGAGAATGTGCATTGGTTTTTGTGTAATACATTTTAGTCTGATTCCAATCTATATATGAAAAAGGAGGGAGCATATTTTCCATTTTTGCTTTATTCTGATTTGATATATTTTTCGCAACAAAACGTAATAATCCTAATTTATATATAACTTTCTCTAAGCTTGATTTACTTATACGAAGTTTTGCCATCCAGTAACCAAAATCAAAAAATTGTTTATTTTCTAATTTTAATAATCCTTTTTCTTTGAGCCATTTATTGAAATAAAACTTTTTTGTAGGAGTAGCATTAGCACCATGGTCAGAAAGAATGAATAATGTATCATTTTTTTCAAGTTTGTTTAACAACATACCTATTTTCTTATCAAGATGATTGTAGTAATTAAATAAAACTTTTTCATCATCCCAAAAATGATGACTCATTTTATCGAGATTATCAATTACACAACATAAAAAATCAAGATTTTTGTTCTTGTTCAGAAAGTATAAAAAAAGATTAAAAACTTTTTCATCATTTTTATAAATTTTTTTTAAATATTCTGTCTTGTTCTTTATAGATGGAAGATCTTCAGTTTCATATTCCTTTAACTCTTTTAAAAGCTTCTTTGGATATACTGCTTTTTCGAATGAAGGTCTTGGAAAACCAGACACCATAAATTTAGTGGTCTTAAAGTAAGGATAAGTAAAAGGCATATTTATACACCCAGATTTTTTACCTAAAATCTCCCATATTGTTTTACTATCAATATCAAACGCATTAAGCAATTTCCCTCTATCGTTATAGAGTTTAGGATCCGTCTTAAACCAAGCATATATACCGTGTTTTCCTTGATTCTTACCTGTCATAAAAGAAACCCAGGCAGGCGCAGATGATACTGGTTCTACACTTTTTAACATACCAAAACAACCATTATTTATAATCTTTCCAAAATTCGGCAATTTATTTTCTTTAATTAGTTGATTAATAATATTATAAGACGCACAATCCAATCCAAACATAACTATCCTATCTTTATCCATTTTTATTTAAAAGAATTTTGATAAAACCATTTTGATTTTATAATTCAAATAATAGATGTTTAATTTGAGAAACATACCAAAACCAAGTTGTTTAGATTGTGTTATTGCAGTAGCGTATTTTTTAATTCCAAGAACAAAAAAAGGAAAAAGAAGAATATTTAATGGAAAATTCTGAATTACACCTGCCTTAGCTATCTTTTTTTCTCCTTTATCACACATTTCTAATAATTCTTTATCGGGTAGATCTGTGAGATTGACTCTTAATGTAACTTGTTCTCCTATATTCTCTACAAATTTTTCTAAATCCATCTTTTTTTCAATTTCACAGCTATAAAATATTTCTGTTCCAGGATAAGGATCTGTGAATGAAAAATAAGTGGTCAAGTTATTTCTTAAGCAAAATTGGATAGTCTCTTCAAATGTCTCTTTTGTTTCCCCAGGGAAACCTATCATAAACGCCCCCCTAATAGAAATTCCTGCTTTTCTTGTCATCTCTATAGCTTTTTCTCCTTCTTCCACTTTTGCTCTTTTACCCATTAAATCTAAAATTTTTTGACTCCCAGATTCAAAACCATATCCAATAAGAATACACCCTGCTTTTTTCATCTTCTTTAATAAATCTAAATCTACTAAATTTACTCTAGAACAACAACTCCATGTAACATTAAGTTTTTGTTTTACTATTAGTTCACATAACTTTTCTACTCTTTTACGACTAACTGTAAAAAGGTCGTCTGAAAAGATTATGTGTTCAACACTATATTTTCTCTTTAATATATTTATTTCATTTACTAATGATTCAGGAGAACGCATTCTTGTTTTTTCAAATATATGATAACAATATTTACATCTAAAAGGGCAACCCCTCATTGAAGTTACACCCATACTTTTTTTAGTACCACAATCTGTATTTGGATATTTAATATATTTTTCAATAGGAAATTCATCCCAATCTGGCAAAAGATTATTCAAAAATTCTTCATTTAGTGGTTCTTCTTTTGGTGTAAACGTGATCTTATTATTTTCTTTGAAACCAATACCTTTAACATCTTTTGGTTCTATCTTTTTTTCTAAACAATTAATTAAATTTGTTAGGGGAATTTCGCCTTCTCCAAAAACAATATAATTTGGTTTAATCTTTTCTAAAACTAATTCTGGAGTTGATGACGCAAGACTTCCTCCAATTATTATAGGAACGTTAGGATTTATTTTTCTGATATCGTTTGTCAATCTCTTACAGTATTTATATACTGTAACAAGGCCACCAGTACATATTGCTTCAATATTATTCTTTTCTAAATGTTTTTTAATAATCTTTAATGCTTCATTGTAATTAAACCTATTCCCATCTATATCGACAACAACAGGATTATGTTTGGCTCTTTTTAAACATGTAACTAAATAGGCTACTCCTAGTGGAAATATGACAGGAGGAACCTCTTCTCTTACCGGCGGATTTATTAATAATACATTCATTTTAACTATTTATTTAATTATAATTTATATCTCTTTTTAAAGTTTATCAATTAAAGAATTATATATAAAATTCAAATAGTTTGTCTTATTACGTTAATCTTTTAAAATCATCGCTCGCTATTGGCCCTTCTAACATATTTTTTACATTGTTTTTTTCTAAAGCGCATTTAATTAAACCAAAAACATCATCTACACTATTTAGGTATTTTTCTACATGTTCTTTTTTATGACTGTATGACACATAAACACACAACGAAGCCAAAAAACCATTTCTAAGCATCTCTTGGGTGAATAATGTTCTTAATTCATTTGCATTTTCATAATTAAATGAAAAAGTGATTAAAGAATTTGGACCTCTAACTGATATATCAAGATTATGTTTTTTAGCTAATTTTTTCCACCCTTCACCAATCATGTTACCTATTTTACTAATATGATCAAAAACTTTTTTCTCTTTCATTTTTTTAATTGTAGCTATTGCTGCTGTAGGACCAATACGTTCTGTCCAATATGTACTACTAATAAAACTATCTTGTGCTACATCCATTACTTTTTTCTTACCTAAAATTGTAGCCATTGGATAACCATTACTCATTGCTTTAGCATAAACAACAATATCAGGAATTACATCGTAAACTAAGTGTATGCCTCCTAAATTATTCCTCCAACCAGAACTTATTTCGTCAAAAATAAGCACAATATTGTTCTTATCCGCAATTTCTCTCACTTTTTCAATAAAACCATTCTTTGGGTTTTGATGTCTAAAAGGTTCAATTACAATTATTCCTATGTCATTATTTTTTACAATTTTTTTTAATTGCTCAATTTTATTATATTCAAAAGGAATAGTTGTATTTAAAAGTCCTCTTGGAACACCAGTTGGTTTTAGCCCAGGTAGCAAATGCCCATCCAGATTTTTTTTATTGTTTAGATTAGATGATAAGTACCAATCTTGCCAACCATGATAACCACAAAAAGCAACTTTTTCCTTTTTTGAAGCAGCCCTAGCTATCCTTATAGCAATAGCCATTGCTTCTCCACCTGTTCTAGCATATCTAACTTGTTGAGCCCAGGGATGTATTTTTAATAATAATTCCGCTAATTCAACTTCTTCAATAGAATTTAGAGTGCACATTGAACCTTCATCAATAACTTTTTTTACAGCATTGTTAACATCATCATCAGAATAACCTAACACACAACTACCAATCCCCATTATACTCATGTCAATATAGTTATTTCCATCTAAATCTTCAACTTTAACACCTTTTGCTTTTTTATAATAAGATGGCCAGTTATCAGGCAAAAACCTTTCTGCTCTTTTACTCAGTAGCTGTGTTCCTCCAGGAATTAATTCTTTTGCCTTGTTCCACATTAATTTTCCTTTTTTGTTCTTCATTTTTCCCTCTTTATATTTTATAATAATCTAAAATCCTTTTTACTGCTTTTACTACATCCAAAACATCTTTTTTGTTCATAGATGTTTGTAAGGGTAAAGAGGCAGTTCTACTAGAAACATACTCTGCTCTTTTTAGAATATTCTTCTTTAATTTATATTTCTTTTTGTAATAAGGTTGTTCATGTATTGAAAGAAAATGAATACCGGATCCTATGTTTTCTTTATCCAATGCGTTTATAAAATCATTTCTTGATATTTTTAATTTATCAAGTTTAAGCAAAATTGGAAACAAATGCCATGCGTTCTTTCTTTCTTTCTTATCTGGAGGAAGTTCTATAAGGTCATAATTTTTAAATGCTTTGAAATATAATTTTGCATACTTTTTTCGAATAGAATTAAATTTATCAATCTTTTCCAATTGATGAATTGCTATTGCTGCATTGATATCTTGCATGTTGTATTTATAACCAGGGTATACAATCTCATAAGTCTTTTTACAATCTTTAGTGTATCTTTGCCAAGCATGTTTACTTAAACCATGAAGTGAATATATCCTCATCTTTTCTGCTAATTTACCATCATTTAAAGCAATCATTCCGCCTTCTCCTGCTGTTAAATTTTTAGTAGCATAAAAGCTGAAACAAGTTGGATTGCCTTCTGATCCGATTTTTTTAGAATTATATTCCGATCCAATTGCATGAGCAGCATCCTCTATTACTATTAACTTGTGTTCTCTTGCAATTTTGTTTACTTTTAGCATATCACAAGGTAGTCCTGCGAAATGAACAAGGATTATAGCTTTAGTTTTTGATGTAATTGCTTTTTTTATTTTGTCTGCATCAATATTATATGAATCTTTTTCAATATCAACAAAAACAGGTTTAGCACCAACATGTTCAATGACGTTAACAGTGGCTGCAAAAGTCATAGGAGTTACAATTACTTCATCATCTTTTCCAACACCATTACATAATAAAGATAAATGAAGAGCAGCAGTACATGAGTTTACAGCTATTGCGTGTTTGCATCCAACATATTTTTTAAATCTATCTTCTAAACGTTTTACTTTAGGTCCAGTGCTTAACCATCCTGATTTTAGAGTATTAACTACTTCATTTATCTCTTCTTTTCCTATATCTGGTTTTCCGAATATTAAATATTCTTTTCTAATAGGATTCCCACCTTCTATTGCTGGTTTTTTCATTTTAAACTCACATAAGCTGTTATAGTTCTTCCAATTCCACAATTTCCGGCCGATTCCATATATTTTATATATTTATCAACACCAGTATT
This sequence comes from Candidatus Woesearchaeota archaeon B3_Woes, assembly GCA_005222965.1. Taxonomy (NCBI): domain Archaea; kingdom Nanobdellati; phylum Candidatus Woesearchaeota; species Candidatus Woesearchaeota archaeon B3_Woes. Next base: position 413,506 of record NJBG01000001.1, on the reverse strand, counting down.
AAACAAAAAGTTTGTAATCAAAACCCTTGAGTTGTGACATTCTTTCCCTTTACTTCGTGTTTTGAAATAATTAGAATATTCATTAGAAAGATAAATCTCATTTGGAAAATCTGCTAACATTTTATACACCCTAAAACCCTTTGCTTTTAATGTTTTTCTTAAAGATTTAAAATTAAAATAACTTAAATGATCTGGAGGAGTAAACCACGCTGATTCTTTTATCTTTTTTTGTTTCAATAATAACATTTGAAAATCTGAGTAATCATTTGGTACTTTAATTCTGAGCAAAGATTCTTTATTCATTAATTTCTTTAATTTATCTAATAATTCTAATGGTTCTAAAACATGTTCTAATATATTCCCAAGATTGATCAAATCATATTTCTTTTCTTTGGATATTTTTTTGTCTAAAATTTCATAAATATCACCTTGCTCAAAATATTTTAACAACTTTTTATTATGGTGGGTAATACCCCAATTAGAAAAATCAAAGCCTTCTGCTTTATAACCTTGTTCTACAAAATATTTCATAAAATATCCTTCTCCACAACCAACATCTAATAATTTAATATTCTTGCTTTTTCCAAACATTTCCCATATTCTTTCAAATGTTATACTTTCATTTCTAAAATATACCTGTTCTGCTTTATTATATTTCACTTCAAAACTTCCTTTACTTTCTTGATAGTATTTCTTTTGGTAAAACTCTTTTAATTCTTCTTTAGTCGGTTTGGGTTCTATTTGATAAAATCCAAATTTATTTTTAATTTTTTTAAAATTCATTTTATTGGTTGTTTTTTAAATTTGAAGAGATATGGTTTTTAAGATTTTGAACATTTTTAAGAGGGTTATTTTTTTTTAATACTATTAATTCATCAGCCAAATTTATTGTTACATTAAAAACTTCTTTTATATTTTCTTCTAGTTTTACAATAAAATTTAATATTAAAAGAGAACTCAATACATCAAATATAGGTGTGTTTGGTTCTTTGCGTAATTTCTCTTCTTTTGGAAGTAGCTCATTAACATCATCAATAGCATTGTATATTGCTTTTATAATTTCATCATCTTTCATGTTCGTACACCTTTCTTAAAACTACTTTTCTATCAATTATTTTAAATTCTAAGAGATTATAAAAATCAACAACGTCTTTATTAAGCGCAGTTATAGTTGTATATATATTTTTATTCTTATTCAAATAAGATAGATTAAGATATTCGATAAGTAAACTTAAATAAATACCACTTCCTTTAAATTTTGGATTAGTTCCACCCAATGCTATGTAAATTTTATCTTTGTCTTTTTTCACCATTAAAAAAGCCGCAATTTCATCATTTGATTTAAAACAATATTTATATATCTTATATGTATTGTCTTCAAGAGAATTTAAAATCCAATTCATATATCTTTTTCCTGAAAAATCTTTGTTTATTTTAGGATCAATATAAAATCTGTCAGTTGTAAAGGTGGTTTTTGCGATCTTACAAATATTTTTAATATCATCTACATCTGATTTAAAAATTTCTTTTAGATAAAAGTTTTTATAATGTGGGAGAGTATATGGTTTTACTAATCTTTTTTCTATTCTTAACTGAAATTCTATGTAATTGAATCCTAAAGTCTCAAGATAATGTATGGTTTTAATATCATCATTATCCACCTTAATAAATACATAATATGCATCTTGTTTTTCACAACTTTTATCAAGCTTAGCTAATGTTTTAAGTGGTAAACCTTTCTGATATTTTATTTCAAAAACCTTTTTATTAAGAATTTTTGAATCCCAGGGTATAAGATTAATTTCTTTCATTTTTTTCAAATTCAACTTCTTCTATTATAATATTATTTTTTATTTTAAAATCAACTTTCATATTAGGCATAGCACCATCATATTTACCTTTCCCATAAAAAGCGATATGATTTAATCCCTCTTTGGGTTGATTCTTATTTTTGCTTTTTACTAATTCAATAATAACGTTACCCATATCAATAAATACACATATAGCATTATATCTTTTGGCTATATCTTTACAAATAACTTTACCACCCATCCCAACAAACAAATCTTGAAGTGGTTTAAATTCTTTTACAATAATCCCAATATGATGAACTTTCATAATAACCTTGCCTCCATAATATTAGTTTTTTATTATTTGATTAAGTCTTTTGAGTTGTTCTATTAATTTTGTTCCATTTTTATAATATTCAATTGTAATATATTTAAGTTTAAAAGTTTTTGATATCGTTTCCTTCAAAAAATTCCAATCCTCTTCTTTTAGTTCTTCATGCGCATCTATTATCTCCCCTTTTTTGAAACCATGTTTGCTAATATGGATTTGCAATGTTCGTTTGAGTGGCAATTTTGAAATATAATTTTCTTGATTTGTATTAATCTTGGAAATTAATGCGTGTGGAATATCAAAAAGAAAATAAATATTATTTTCATTCACTATCTTACTAATAAATCTAGGTTCAGTAATAATATCATATGCATCTGATTTTAAATGATTATTATTCTCCACCATTATTGGGATATCATCAAAAATTTTTCTTAATGTTTGAATATTCTTTTTAATATTCGATTTCATTTCTGTTTCTGTTAATGGTTTTCCAATACCAACAAAGGAATTATTTATTATCTTATTTTTTTTATACTTTGAACTAAGATGAAATGATATCGCATCAAAATTATATCTAACTTTAAACTCTTCAAATCTCTTCAAAGTATTTTTATCGAATAATGTTACTAAATTATAATCAGAATGGTATAGTTTAATATTATTAGAATCCAAAAGAATTGAACTATCTCTCAATTCCAACAAATCACTATTTTCTATAATCATTTTCCTATTACCATCATTCTTAAATAAATGCGAAACTGGTGTGACTATTTTAATATTTTTCATATTATTTGCTCTTAAACTTGTATTGTACTGTGCCTTTTTCACAATCTAAAAGTCTTATATCTGGTTTACCAAGAATTGTTTCAATTTTTCTTGCTTCATCTACTAATTTTTTTAATTCCATGGGATCTGAAGATAAAATCTGATCAGCACAATCATATTTTTTATCATGTGTAAAATGTTTTTCAATAATATTTGCCCCACCAGCTATAGCAATTAAAGGCACTTTTATTCCTTTTGAATGATCAGAATACCCTATAGGGCATTTATACCTTTCAATCATTGTCCTTACTATTGAAATATTAGCATCTTCCTCTTTCATAGGATATGATGACACACAATGCATTAAAATGTAAGGGCAGCCATACTTTTCAAAAATTTCTATTGCTTTATCCATATCATTAACGCTTGCCATTCCCCTTGACATAATTACTGGTGTTTTTGTTTTGGCCACTTTTCTTAATAATCTTAGATGAGTTACGTGCATTGATGTAATTTTAATAAGTGGAACTTTAAGATCTAAGAGAACATCAACACTTTCTTCATCAAAAGGAGATGAAAAAAATATAATATCTTCTTGTTCAGCGAATTCTTTCAATACATTTATTTGTTCTTTATTCAGTTCACTTTTTTTAAGTATACTATAGACAGGATTATCTTTTGGCACCCTATTCTCAGTAATATAAGTTTGAAACTTTATAGCATCAGCACCTGCTTTTTTTGCTTCGTGAATCAATTTTTTAGCGATGTTAATATCCCCATTATGATTTATACCTGCTTCAGCAATGATAAATGTCCTTTCTCCTTTACCAATCTTTCTATTACAAATTGAGATTGTTTTTACCATATTGTAAATCCCCCGTCTGCAATTATATTTTGTCCAGTTATATATGAAGAGTTATCAGAACAAAGAAAAACAATTGTTTTAGCAATTTCATCTTCATTCGCCATTTTCTTCATTGGTGTTTTGTTGATATAATTCTTAACAAATTTTTTATCTTGATTGTTGAAAATTCCACCAGGACTAACACAATTTATTCTTATTTTTTTACATTTTACATGTACTGCAAGATATCTTGTCATTTGTATGACTCCTGCTTTACTAGCTCCATACACTTCAGGACTGTTTCTACCAGAATTTCCATAAATCCTTGGATCTGGACTTTTTACACCATAAACAGAACCTATGTTAACAATACAACCTTTTTTTTGTTTTTCCATATAATATAATGCTCTTTGAGAACAAAAAAAAGTACCATAAAGATTAACTTTCATAACTTTATCAAATTCTTCAAAAGTTCTTTTTTCAAAAGAAGTAAAAGCAGATATTCCTGCGTTATTTACTAGTATATCAATTCTTCCAAATTTATTAATTATTTTTTTAAATGCAGATTCTATAGATTTTATGTTTGTAACATCTAATTCAAGAGGGAAAGTGTTTTTTAAACCTAACTTAGATATTCTTTTTTTACATATATTCTCATCTAAATCTGCCATAAAAACTTTATTATTTAATTCATCAAAATGACAACATATGGAAGAACCGAGCTGCCCAGCCCCTCCTGTTATAATAACTACTTTCTTAGTTGTGGATTTATTTTTGTTTATTACCATTTTTTTTATAACCTCTTTCGATTTCAGAAGCTTCAAATAAACCTTCTATTGTTCCTGCATCTAACCAATTGCCTTTTAATTCTTTAAAATCCAATTGCCCTTTTTCTAAATATACATTATTTAAATCAGTTACCTCTACTTCATTTCTTTCAGAAGGTGCTAACTTTTCTGAATATTCATAGACGTGTTTATCATAGATATATACACCAACAACAGCAAGATCGCTTTTCGGATTCTTGGGTTTTTCTTCAATACTTTTTATACGCCCATCTTCAATTTCAGCAACCCCGAACTCTTTTGGGTTCTTAACTTTCTTTAGAAAAATCTTGGCTCCTCCTTTAAAAGATTTAATATCCTCTTCTATACTTTCTTCTAAGATATTGTCCCCTAATATCACCACTATTTCTTCTCCTTTTGCAAAATCCCTTGCAGCAACCCATATTGCGTGGGCAATTCCTAGTGCTTTTTCTTGTATAGCATATTTTATATCAAGACCCTCATCATAACCAGAACCTAATAATTCAAGAAATTGACCTGCGTGTCCTGGACCACTTATAATCAAAACATTAGTTATACCTGATTTTTTCAGAGTCTCTAAAGGATATAGAATCATCTGTTTATTGTAGATTGGTAAAAGATGCTTATTTGTTGTTTTCGTTAGAGGAAATAACCTAGATCCATTTCCTCCTGCTAAAATTACTCCTTTCATTTCGATTCCTCCATTAATTTTTTCCACCAAGAAGGATTTTCTCTATACCATTTTATTGTTTTTTTCATACCTTCCTGAAATGTATATTTTGGTTTCCATCCCAATTGTTTTATTTTGCTGCAATCTAAAGAATATCTAAAATCGTGTCCTAATCTGTGTGGTATTTCTTTTATCCAAGATTCATCTTTATTAAATTCATCTAGAATACATTTTGTTATTTCCATATTTGTTTTTTCATTTTCGCCACCAATATTATAAATTTCACCAACTTTCCCTTTTTCAATTATATTAAGTATTCCTCGACAATTATCTTCTACATGAATCCAGTCTCGTATATTCTCTCCTTTTCCCATTAAAGAAACTTTCTTATTGTTGATAAGATTGATTATAAATAAAGGGATTAATTTTTCTGGATATTGATAAAGTCCATAATTATTTGAGCTCCTTGTGATTATCACTGGTAACTTGTGGGTTTTGTAATATGATAAAGCGAGCAATTCAGCAGATGCTTTTGAACTTGAATAAGGGCTACTTGGTTTAAGTATGTCCTCTTCTTTACTTGAAGAATCCTCTTTCGTCAATGAACCATACACTTCATCTGTACTAATTTGAATGAATTTTTTTATTCCTAATTCTTTTGCAGCATCAAGAAGTATCGATGTTCCTAAAATATTTGTGGTAATAAAATTGCTCGCATTTTTTATAGACCTATCTACATGACTTTCAGCAGCAAAATTGATAAGAACATCGCACCCTTCTAAACTTTTTAAGACCCGTTCTTTATCACATATATCCCCTTTTATAAAAAAATATTTTGGATTTTTTTCATCCTCCTTTAAATTATTTAAGTTGCCTGCATATGTTAACATATCATAATTAATAATTTGATATTCTGTTTCATTTAATAAAAGTTTAATAAAATTAGATCCAATGAACCCACAACCACCAGTTATAAATATTTTTTTTGTATAGACCATTTTATCTTTTTTCACCATTGTTTCTTTCAAATTTATTATTTATGTTTAATAATCTTGGATCTTTTTTAATTAATTCTAAAATATCACTTAGATGTATTTGGTTTTTATTTATTCTCTCAATTATTTCTTTTATTAAATTAAAATCTTCTTCGTAATCTAGAGTTAGTCTGATATGTGATAAATCCTCTTTGTTTTTTATGTTAATTTTTTTGAATTTGCTTTCATTTTTCCCTACCTTCATATAAGATGTTACATGTTCTCTTTCTGATTCTTGTTTTGCTTCTTTCCATGTTTTTTCTAATGTATCAAAAGAAAATACCTCTACATCAAGACCATCAGGATAAGAAGGAGGAAGAGTATTTGAGGCATAATCGCATTTATTTTCTTTAAATACCTCTATGACTCTTTCAACAACTTCAGAATCAATTAAGGGGCAATCAGCAGTTATTCTTACAATGACATCTGCTTTAAACGTTTTTGCAGCTTGGTAATATCTATCTAAAACATCATTTTCACTTCCTACAAAAACATCAACTCCATATTTTTTAACTTCTTCAATCAAAATATCATTATTCTTTTCAGTACTGGTTGCTATAACAATACTATTAATAGATTTTACAGTTTTAACATTATTTATTACATGCCAGATGATGGGTTTGTTATTTATTAACTTCATCATTTTTCCAGGAAGCCGCGATGAACCCATCCTTGCTTGTATTATTGCTACTATTTTCATTTTATAATCTTAATATTTTTTAAATTAGGTTTTTCTTTTAAAAAGAAAAAAATATCTTTATTTAAAACTTTAAAACCTTCTTCATACCATTTTTTTAATTCAACCATTAATATATTCCCATTACCAACTTTAACATCATTGATTAAACCTTTTTTCCTTAGATGATTTTCAAATCTTTTTTTATCTGCAACTACATTTTTGTTTAAGTATTTAACAAAATAAGTACATTTATCTTCATACTCTATGCCTTTCTTTCTTATTTTGCCCTTAAATGTTTTCATATACCTATATGGAATACCATAACTTTGTTCAACATAATAATTAAATGTTGAGCTTTCAAAAGGTGCACCAAAAAGTATTAGTTTTGCGTTGTTTTTATGTAGCTTTCCAAATATAGAATTTTTACCAAAAGAATCTTTACTTATATCTAAATAATAATCTTTGTTTTTGCCCCAGATTCCAACAGAAAATATTGGGTGGTTTGTTCTAACTACATCTGGCAGATTTCTAAAAAACTCTGGTAATATTCCAATGGTTGATAATGTTTTATCCTTATCATAAACTTCTCCTTTGCAGAAACTATAACTAAATGTCGGTACGATTAAAGTGCCTTCTTTACCTACACTTTCTTTTAATACATCAATTAAATTTTCTAAAATCCAACTCCTCTCAAATGAAGGTGGTTTTCCAAATACACCAAGACTGGAATGAACAAAAACAACATCCCCTTTTTTAATACCTAATTTCTTTAATGCTCTGACAAAATCAGAACGATAAATTAATTTTCCATTTGATTCATATAATTTTGGATCTTTGACCATTTTAATATTTTTTATTTAATTAAAGAAAAGGAGGATTACCTCCTGTTACCATTATTTTTTGACCTGTAGTATATGGTGCAAGTGAAGATGATAAAAAGATGATTGCCTTTGCAACATCAACAGGAGTAGCATTTCTTTTCATAGGTGTTTCATTTTTTAATCTATCTAAAAAGATATTTGAAACGTGTTTTGTTAGATTTGTTTTCACAATACTTGGAGATACCATGTTAACCTGTATATTGCTAGGAGCTAAATCTACAGCAAGACTTCTAGTAAGACCTATTAAAGCCGATTTTGCAATAACATATTTTGCTTGATTTGCAGGAGGAGATTCTGTTGCAACTGTTAACATATTAATTATTTTTCCACTTTTATTTTTTAACATTAAAGGAATTATTTCCTGACAACAATTAAATGTTCCTTTTAAAGTAACATCCATCTCTCCTTGAACGTCTTCCCAATTAAGATCTGTAAATGATTTTGGATAAAATCCTTTTACTGCATTATTAACTAAAATATGGATATCACCATATTTTTTACAAGCAGTATTCACCATCTTTTTAACTTGTTTTATGTCTCTTATATCAGCCTTAATAGCAATTGCATCCCCTTTATTTTTTATAATTTCTTTTACAATTCTTTCTGCAGAATCTTTTCCTTTAAAGTAATTTATAATAACTTTTGTACCATATAAAGAAAACAATTTAGCTGTTGTTTGACCTATTCCAGAACTTGCACCTGTTATTAATACAACTTTGTCTTTTAATTCTAAATCTAATCCTTCTTTTTTAAGAGATTCAAGAGAAAGCATTTCTATTTGAGGGTCATTAACTTTAACATTTATTTTTCCTGATGCAATTACTCTTTCTCCATTATTTTGACTTATTGAAATATTTTCCACAATGATGGAAGTAGAACTTGATTTAAAACTAACTTTACCTAAAAATTTATATTTTTTATTCAATTCAACATCGTTTTCAAAATTTATTTTAAAATCAGTAAATGTTGCATGTCTTCCTGGAATACACATACCTACAAAAGTAGAAAATAGACAACTTACAATTAAATTTTTTGAAACATTTTTCCCAGACCAAGTATCATAATTTGTATTTTTTAATAGAATATTATAAGTAGATAATAAATCTTTTTCACTAACTTTAAAATTAAAACTTTTTTTATCCCCTTTTTCTATGTTCTCAAAAGTTATGGTCTCTTCTTTTAAAGAATCAAGAACTAATCCTTTTTTAGAATCTTTTTTAATATTTTTTTCAAGCAATTCTTTAGATCCATTAGTCTTTTTATATTTAATTTTAAAATAGCCTGTTGTCAAAACAGATTCTGATCCAATCTTTTTTAGAATATATTCAACTCTAATTTGGTTTTCTTTTTCATTTATTTCAGATATCTCAGATACTAATGATAGTTTATCATTCAAAAAAATAGGCTTTAAGAATCTTGCAGATATCTCCTTAAAAATACAAGAATATTCTTTTGGGTATAATTTTTCTAACTCGGCTATAAAAATTAATGGTAACATCCCATGAACCACTTTATTATCATACATTGATTTGTCTCCAAAATCCTTGTCTGTATGAAGTGAACTTGAATCTCCAGTTAATTCAACAAATTTATCAACTAACTTTTGGGTTATATTAAATTGAACACTATTAGTTACTCCTTCAACAAAATTATTAGGTAAATTATTTTTCATTTTTCCCTCTTATACAATTTTTATACAATTTGGTAAAGGAAAATCTTTATCTATTTTCCATTTAAATGTGTTCTTTTTTTCATTATAATCAAATCCAGATTTCTTCCAAAAACCTAAACAAGGTTTATTTTTTTCTGTAGGGATGTATTTTGCTTTGATTTCTTTTAAACCCATATCTTTTGCATATTTAATTAATTGATGTAACATAGTTTCTTCTACTTTTCTCCCAAGAACTCTGCAACTTAGTACAAAATCTACTATTTTTCCAACATCCTTTTCAATTTCAATGCTTATTATACCTGTTAATCCAGAATCACCAAATTTATCAGATACACTAAATGTCAAAAGTTTGTTGTTTTCTTGTTTTACCCAATCTGAAAGTTCTGATTCGGTCATTCTCCTTGTAGTGAGATTCATTTGATTAGTTTTGTTAATAAGTTGAGTAGTTCTCTGAATATTTTCTTTACTTAGCTCATTTACAGAAATACGCATATCTATACTTTTTAGCCATTTATCAATTGATATAAAAGATTCTTTCATGTTTTCTCTTTTTCTTTCTGCAACATACATTTTTGTTCTTTTAACATCTTCTTCACTTAAGAGAGGAGCATCAAAACAACGAAGATTGAGCAGAAAGCTTTTGTACAACATCTTGTCTTCAGGCCATTCAGGAACAAACACATCAGGAAGAGCCTCTCTAACACGAGCTCGTTCTACAGGATTATCATCAATAAAAACGACTGATTGAAGTCCTAAATTCAGTTCAGAAGTTAATTCCATAATATTTTTTGCTTTATCTTGCCAATTTATCTTCCAACCAGCAAAATCATCTAATTTTAAAACCATCTCTGGATGTTTTTTTATAGCTTCAATAGCTATATTTTCTTCGTTTTTACTTACAATACCAAGAATTATACCTCTTTTTGAAAAAGATTTCAAAGCATTTTGGAAATCAACAAAGGATTCTCCATGAGGATCATGACCACCTAATTTAAGATTTTCCCATCCAACATCACCCACTATGCCTCCCCATAAAGTATCATCCAAGTCAACAACTATTAATTTTCTTGCAAATCCATTTATCCCATCAAGAGCAGATTTTATATCTTTTGATGCTTCCTTGAAAACATCATTATTAAAAGGTATTTTACCCATATAATATAATTTAGAACTAAATGCTTGCTTTCCCACAAGACTTATCCATCTTTGACTATCTAAAATAAATATATTTGAATTGTTTTTTAAATTTTCAATAAGCCTCATATTCATATGCCTCAATACATTTGATATACCAAACTCATTTTTTATATCAATCATACCATGCCCCCTATTATAAGAAGGAACAATCCACAAAGGAACAAACATTGTTTTTGTTTTTTTACTGGCTTCTATTAAAATAGAAGAATAATCATCAACTTCTTTAATGATTTTTTTTAAAGAAGCCTTTTCAAACTCAATAATTTCTTTAAAAGACGTAATGATACTTTCTGGCTGGGTCCATACTATTATCATATCTTTTTTGTTTTCTGTTGAATTATTGTATTGCATTAAAGTTTGTATAACTTGATCATAAGGAGCAACCTCTACATCAATTATTAATGAATCATTTTCTCCTTTAAGATATCCTGCTAGATTTTGTATATTAAAATCTGATACAAGCAAACCCTTACATTTTTTCTTAGTCATTATGTTTTTCCTCTAAATCTGAACTTATATAATCTAAAAGGGCTTTTACGTTTGTTAGTGGACTTTGTTCTCCTGATAAAGTTTTTTCATTATTTAGATTTATTGTTTTATTAAACAAATTTTCTATATTTTGTTCTACTAATATAATAAAGTTTACTAATCCAAGAGAATCTAATTTTCCAAACAAAGTTGTATTTTTATTTTTTAATAACCTTTGTTCTTTTGGAAGTTGATCATTAACTTCATCAATTGCATCATATATAGCTTTTAATATTTTTTCACTTCTATCCATTTTTAATTTTAATGTTTTTTAATATGTTAAGATATTTTTTACGACTATTTAACCACTCTTTTCTTAAAATACCATAAAGATAAACATCACACGGTTTTTTTGAAGAACAGATACACTGCCCTCTTAAAATTCCTTCTCGTGTAGACCCAATGGATTCAAACAGCTTCCATGATGATTCATTTTTAGATATGACTCCATTAAATATCTTTCTAAATCCCTTATTCTTAAAAAGAAATTCAAACATAAGTATGGTTGCTTCTCCACCAAGACCTAACATTTGTGCTTTTTTGTTACCAATCATAATCCCATACTCTACATATTTGTTGTCTTTATCATAAATGACCCCTATATTTCCAATATGAATGCCTTTTTTAGTGAAAATGGCAAATACTTCACTATTTTCCCTAGATCTATGACTATTAACATAATCAAATATTCCATTAATTGTTTGTTTGTTATGCCTCACCTCTAAATATTTGTTTATTTGTGAATCGTTTAACCACGAAAGGTAAGTTTTATTTATTTCTTTTTTTGAGATGGGTTTAATAATAACCATATGACCTTCAATAATACTATTCATATTTATGGGCAAGAGTTTCTTTGAATTTATATTTTTCATAAGTATACCTTTTAATTTTTTTCAATTAAAACACAAGCAATAGCTTTGTCTTTATCATGACTAAGAGACAATGATGAATTCACATTTTTCCATTTGATAAATGGTTTGTTCCCTTTAATCAAAACTTCAATTAATTTATAATCATTTATTTTTTCATTAATTGCTTTAATAAAAGCTTCTTTTGCACAAAATCTGACAGCAAAATGTTGAGAAGGATTTGATTTCTTTTTACAGTATTCTATTTCTTTATTTGTAAAAATTTTATTGTAAAAAGATTTATTCCTATCAAACGGGATTTTTTTGAACCTAGAAATGTCTTCAATATCAATTCCTACTATATTCATTTTAGTTTTATTTGCCCCTAATCTTAAAAACCCATCATTTTTCCCATATCATAACTTTCAAATTTATATACTTTCAGGGTAGTTGAATCGTTCCACGAATATATAATATTTCCAAATTTATTTTTTATTTCAGAAATTATATTATCTAAGTCAGCTGCATTTTTAGATACAACAACTATTGACAAATCTTCTTCTCCACTCATACTAAATATCTCTGTTATTCTAGGATTTTTCTCTAAATGTTTTATGAATCTATTTTTTTCTTCTTTTGTGTGGTTTTTTAACCTAATTCTTGTATTGATAATATTAACAAATCCAAAGTTTCTTGGTCTTAATTGAATTGTTGGATGAAAAATCTTGTTTTTTTCCATCTTTTTTATCCTTTTTTTAACAGAATCTATAGAAAGATTTACTTCTTTAGCTATATTTGTTAAAGAACATCTACAATTCTTTTGTAATGTATCCAAAATTATACAATCTGTTTTATCTAAACCCCTCATCTATCTTAAAAATTAAGATTAGTTTATAAATCTTATGAAAATTTAAGACATAAATAGATAAAATATAGAGAAAATCTACTTAATTAGCTTAGATAATCCTTCTACAATTCTTTGAGAAGCATTAGAGTCTAATCTATACATATACTCCTTTATAGCAAATCTTTGTTGATCTTTCACCATTTTTAAAGCACTATTTTCATCAAAAAGAACGTTTTTAACTTTTTCATGTAATTGTTGTTTGTTATGTGTCATAACACCTGCTTTAATCTTTGCATATTCTATACAATAAGTATCATCTTTTTTGATTGGATCAAATAGTACTATGGGTTTTTTAACAACTGCCATGTCCATTACAACTGTTGAACCATAACTAATCACAACATCGGAACAAAATCCTAACTCAAAAATATCTTCTTTTTTAAAAATTAGAGCATTTTTAATATTTTTCTCTAACATTATTTTTTTATGAATGCCTATGTTAAATTCATTAGGATGTATTTTTACCATTATTTGAATATTTTTAATATTTTTCAAAGCACCATACACTTCATTTAAAAATCTGCTCCCTTCTTCATAATTGCTGTATGGTTTACTGAAAAAAAGAACAATTTTTTTATGCTTTTCTAAATTAAATTTCTTTTTTAAATCAAATTTATTTAATGACATAATATCTTTAGTTACACAATCATATTTTTGGTTTCCTGTTATAATCAATTGTTTATTATTATACCCTCCAGATTTCAGGAAAAATTTTTTATAAAAATTACCATAAATACAAAGATAATTTGGTAAAGGGAGATAAGGAGGGGAACTAAATTCTGTAGGGCAAATATCTTTTTTGTTGTTTATAAATTCACTATGAATTCCTACTGCACCATGTTGAATAGAAACAGATCTAATCCCTTTCATATGACCTAAAGATATTGCACTTCTTTGAGGGGGGTTCGCTTCACTGGATACAACTAATATTGAAGGTTTCTCTTTATCTATCGCATTTTCGATTGCATTATGATAAAGAATTGTTTCATAAATATACCTATTAAAAAAGAAATCAAATTTTGGCTTAAAAAATTCCTTAAAATCAATTCCCTCATAAAGGTATTGTATATCCTTTTTTACTTGTTCATACTCTTTTTTAATCTTTCTTTTGTCAAAAATAGCACCTATAAATGAACTAAGCTTTATATAAGATTCTAATGGTGGATTTTTTGAAAAACGATTTATCCTTTTTGTAAAATGTTCTAATCTTAATTTTGATCCAATAGGATTATCTATTACAACAACAGACATGTCTTTTCTTTTTTTGATCTCTTTTAAGATGTTGTGGAATCTTAGATCATCAATAATATTCTTTCCATTATCATATAAATTGCCCCATTGACTTTCCGTAAATATTAATATATTATTATTACCCCTTTTTCTAATATCAAATAAAGATAAGATATGCCAAAAAACTTTTCTTAGTAAATATCTTAAAAATTTATATATGATAATTCCATTTCTTTTTAAATAACTAATAACTTCTTTTTTATTGACAATGTGTTTTACTTTTAAGGTAACTATTTTTATATTATATAAATTGCATATTTTATATATCAGTTTTGACTCAAGGCTTTTATCGTCAATATAAATAACCTTTTTTGGTTTTTCATATTCAATAATCCTTTTTATATTTTCAAATCTAAATAATACATCTTGATACGCTTCAAAATATATGCCTGTTCCAAAAAGAAAAAATTCTGCTAACCACCAGATAGATATGTTCTTATATGTAAAATGTTCTTTAATGTTTTTATTATTAATTCTTTGATTTGGAAATTCTTTAATCCAATCAATAATTTTTTTGTTCAAATCTTCTTTTGTAGAATATTCCTCAAGTTTTTTACAATGGAGGCCTTTGTTTTTTAATAATTTACCAATTTCATCATTAAATGCAATAAACAAATACTCTTTATTTATTTTTTTCTTAAGAATTTTCTTAATATATTTTTTATTATTAACAAATATAATATTCATTTTAACTAGATTTTTCTTTATCAATTTTTGTTGTTAGATTCAATGCATCAAAAACCCACCTAATACCTTTTAATGTAAGTTTAAAATCATCAACTGATGAAAACATTCTTACAAACGTTTTTAATATATAAGAAGGTCTAAAAAAGAATCTTAAATAAAATTTCTTAAATCTCTTTTTTAGCTCTTTTTCTGGAAGATTTGGTCTTTTCCATACAACTTTTCTATAATTAAGATGTTTTGCTTTTGCTAAATTAATATTTTGGTAATCTATATTAAGCCATTTGTTCTTTTTTGCTATTTCATAAAATTCTGTTCCTGGATAAGGCATAGCGATAGTTACTTGTGCATAATCTAAAGGTATTGATATTGCAAACTTGATGGTGTCTTCTGCACTTTCAAGTGTTTCTCCAAGTATGCCCATCATAAAAAATCCAAGAGTTCTAATACCTGCCTTATGAGTTAAGATAACTGCCCTTCTCATTTCTTCTAGAGTTATGTTTCTTCTGTTAGCGTCAAGAACTTTTTGATTCCCAGATTCTAGCCCATAAGATATAAGGTAAAATCCTGCCTTTTTTAGCTTTTTTAAAGTTTCAAAATCAATAAATTGTTTATTTGCTCTAAATTGAGCTTTGAATTTTAAGTGGTTAAGTTTTCTTTTTATTATTTCATCTGTAAAAACCTTTAAGAATTCTTTATTCATATTGAATTCATCATCAAAAAAATTGATTGTCTTTGCATTATATTTTTTAGATACATATTCAATTTCATCAACAACTTTAATTGGATCACGAAATCTTGAACCAATACCAAAAGTTCCTTTAAAACAATAACTACATTGAAAAGGGCACCCTCTACTCGCAACCATATTCACTTCAGGAAGCTTAATTGGCATAATACTTCCATTGTATCTTTCAATTGGTACTAGGTCTCTTGCAGGGAGAGGTAGAGAATCTAAATCTTTTATTAATTCTCTTGGAGGGTTAATAACCACTTTATTATTTTCTTTAAAATGTAAACCTTTTATTTGACAATATGTTTTAGGATCATCTAAATTAATAACAAGTTCTTTCATTGTTATTTCTCCTTCTCCTTTAATTAGAAAATCTATATATTCATTGTTAATAGTGCTAGGAACAGCAGATGCGTGTGGACCACCTATCACTGTTTTTATTTTTTTACTAACTCTTTTAACCATCTCCAAAGTTTGTAAAGCATAGTATATTCTTGGACTTGTTGCAATAACTCCAACTAAATTAGGCCTCTCTTCAGAAATAATCTTTTCAAGTTTTTTTAAATTTATATTTAAGATTCCACAATCAATTATCTTAACATCACACTCCTTTTTTATTGTTGATGCTATATAGAGAAGCCCTAAAGGGGGCAAATCACATTCAACGTTTGGTGGAACTATTAAAAAAACTTTTTTCATTTTAATTTATTTTTTGAGAGATCAATATTCTCTCCAATTTTTTAGTAATCTTGTCATAATCGGCATTATCATTAGCCCATTTTTGACTATTTTTGTTTATCCTTTTTATTTTCTGTGGATTATTAAGCAAATAAATTATTTTATCTGCAAATTCTTTAACACTATAGGATTTTACTAAATAACCATTTTCCTCATTTTTAATTGTATATTTATGAGAAGTGGTATTGAATGCAATATACGGTTTCCCCATAGCAAGAGCTTCTGCACAAAGCTGACCTTCCCATTTTGAAGCACTAACATATATGTCACACAGACCATAATAATCAACTAAATCTTTTTCAGGCACAAGCCCAACTAGTATGGTGTTTTTATCAGATATTGATTTGAGATACTTAAGATATTTTTCATTCCAAAAACTCCCTCCAACAACAAGATAAGTATTAGGATGTTTTTCTTTAACAATATTTAAAACCTTAATCAATAGATCAATACCTTTATAAGGTGTAACTCTCCCTAATGTAAAAATAATTTTAGCATTTTTTGGAATTTTAAACTTCCTTCTAATTTTTTCACAATTCTTTTTATTAACATTTTGCATAGAAAATCTTTTTAAATCCACACCATGCATAGGTAATATCTCAGCATTTTTGTTTTTATTCCATTTTTTAATGAATTCGTTTGGAACCAAGGATTTTTCAACACCAATTTTAGGAATGATCTTTTCAGTAACATGTAAATATTTATGATATAATTTTTCAGTTACTCCTTTAACCATCCAACTGGGCGGAGCTCCCCAAAAGTAAGCAATATGTGGTTTTTTATAAATTAAACTTCCTAATGAAACTAGCAGATTCATAGGATAAATATGAGTCATTACAACATCATATTTTTTAACACTTTTTATAGTTCTTAGAGCAACAAAAGGATTGTAACTAGTGAAAACAGATTTCTTTCTTGATAGAGAAAGTTTATTTATTTTTGATTTACAATCCCTTCTATTATCAAAAAAAGAATTTATTTCAACTTTATGATTTTTAGAAAGTCTATTAGCAATTTCTTTAATAACATTATCAATCCCACTTCCATAGATGAATGTATGGTTATAGATTCCAATTCTCATTGACAAACCCCTCACACCCTCTTTATTGTTTCAACAATTCTTTTTATATCTTTTTCATCTAATAATGTAGAAGAAGGTAAATTTAATCCTTTTTTACTTAATTCTTTTGAAATAGGAAACTTTTCATCATTTTTATATGGAGGCATAGTATTAATAGGATAAAAAAAAGGTCTGGTGTCAACCCCATCTTCTTTGAGTCTTTCCATCACTTCTTCCCTGTTTTCTAATAAGATAGAATACATCCAATAAACATTCTTTGTGTTTTCTTTTTCAATTGATAATCTTATGCCTTTTACATTTTTTAATAAAGAATCATATAACTGAGCATTCTTTCTTCTTATTTCAATAAAATCTTCAATTCTTTCTAACTGAGCTAAACCTATAGCTGCTTGTATGTTAGTCATTCTATAATTATAACCTACAAGAGGATGCCAGTATCTTTTAGTATTGCTCATTCCATGATCTTTTAAAATTTTCATCTTTTCAGCAAGCTTATTATTATTAGTTATACACATACCTCCTTCCCCTGTTGTGATTATTTTATTTCCAAAAAAACTAAAACAAGCAACATTACCAAAACCACCAACTTTTTTCCCTTTATATTCTGCACCATGAGCTTCAGCACAATCTTCTATAACAAATAAATTATGTTTTTTTGCAATTTCCATTATTTTATCCATATCACATGGACTTCCATAAAGGTGAACTGGCATTATTGCTTTTGTTTTATTGGTAATCTTTTCTTCAATTTTATTAGCATCTATATTCCACGTTTCTTTATCAACATCAACAAAAACAGGTTTTGCATTACAATATTTAACTGTATTTGCACTAGCGATAAAAGTTAAATTAGGAACAATAACTTCATCCCCTTCTTTAATTCCGAGAGCAATTAAAGCGAGATGTAAAGCGGCAGTTCCATTCGAAGTAGAAATACTATGTTTTACATTACAATATTTACTGAAAGCATCTTCAAATTTTTTAATATATTCTCCTTTAGATGAAACCCAACTGCTTTTTATACAATCAGTCACATAATCTAATTCATTTCCATTCAAATCAGGTTCAGCAACCGGAATTTTAGAATCTTTCATCGTGTTCTTTTAACATTTTCATATCAGTTTCTACCATAATCTTTGCAAGATCTTTAAACTTCGTCTTTGGATTCCACTTTAACTCATTCCTAGCTTTAGATGGATCTCCTTGTAGTGTATCTACTTCAGATGGTCTAAGAAATCTTTCATCAACTGCAACAATCGTTTTTCCAGTATTTTTATCAATTCCAATTTCTTTATGCCCTTCTCCTTCCCATTCCAAATCAAAATTAAGCTCTTTACATACTAATTCTACAAACTCTCTTACAGAATGAGATTCTCCTGTAGCAATCACATAGTCTTTTGGTTCTTTTTGTTGCATCATTAACCACATAGCTTCAACATAATCTTTAGCATAACCCCAATCTCGTTTTGCATTGAGATTTCCTAAATACAAAGTTTCTTTTAATCCAAGTTTGATTTCACATAGGGTTCTTGTGATCTTTCTTGTAACAAAATTTCTACCTCTTCTTGGAGATTCATGGTTAAATAAGATTCCATTACAAGTAAACATACCATACGATTCTCGATAGTTTTTCATAATCCAATATGAAAACACTTTTGCACACCCATATGGGCTTCTTGGGTAAAATGGTGTTTCTTCGTTTTGAACTTTTTCCCTAATTTTTCCAAACATTTCGCTTGATGATGCTTGGTAAACCTTAATTTTTGGATTAACAGCCCTTATAGCCTCAAGAAGTCTAACAGTTCCAAGAGCATCAACATCAACAGTATACTCGGGAATATCAAATGAAATTTTTACATGAGATTGTGCACCAAGATTGTATACTTCGTCTGGTTTAATTTTATTGATCAACCTAAATAGTGAACTGGAATCACTAAGATCAGCATAATGGTTAAATATTTTTGTTTTTTTATCTTCTTCAACCGTGTGTAGATGATCTATCCTTCCTGTATTGAATGAAGAGCTTCTTCTCATTAATCCATGGACTTCATAACCTTTATCAATTAAGAATTCTGCTAAGTAACTTCCATCTTGTCCAGTTATTCCAGTTATTAATGCTTTTTTCATAATGATTATATTTTTAACTCGTTATAGAACTTTAAATATTTTTCTATACGTCTTTATTATAATCAAAATAAAGAACTTATAAAAGTTATGATTTCTTAGTTCTCAAGAATTTCTTTATAAACTTTTAAATAATTACGAATATTATCTTTAAGTTCAAATCTTTTTAATTCACTTTTGATAATTTGATTGTGATAAATCTTTTCAATCCCTTTTGTAATGCTTTCTGGATTTTTAGGTTTAACTAAGATATATTTACCTGAAATAACTTCTGGTAATGAATCTATATTTGAAATAATCACTGGTTTCCTCATTGCACAAGCTTCTACAGCAGCAAAACCAAACCCTTCTGCCAAACTAGGAACAACCACACAGTCAGATGCTTTAACGTAATTTGGCAATTCTTTGTAACTCACAGGATCATGAATAATAACTTTGTTTTTTATCTTTAATTTTTTAATTAAATTTAATATATCATTATATCTTTTTGAATACGCCTTATCTTTACTCATAATAGCTAATAACTTGGCGTTAGGTATTTTTTTAGATATCAAAGGTACAGCTTTTATTAGATATTCTAGCCCTTTGCTTATCCCAGGTCTTCCGGTAAACATATAAACAAAATTTTTTTCTAAACTCAACTTTTTTCTTAATCTTTTTCTATTATATTTTTTTGGATTCCAATGGTTATAATCAATACCATTGTAAATTACTTTTGTTTTATTTTTGTTTATTCCAATACCTAAGAGTTGATTTTGTGTTGATTTAGAAACACATACATATTTATTAAAATTTAATAAATATATGGGCTTTTCAAGTACATCATGAATCTTTGCATTAAACCAATTAATCTCAGTTAATTTATTCCATTTTTTAATCCAAACTTCATGAATAGTTATTATACATTTCTTTCTTAATAACTTTGAAACAAACCACGCAGGAAAAGCGCCATTAAAAGTTGTGGTATGTATAATATCTGTTTTCTTGCCTAATTTAAAAGATTGTAGGATGGAAAAAAAAGTAAACCAATATCTACTATGAAAACAATTAACTCTATAAATTTTAACACCATTAATTATTTCAAATTTTTTTGTTCCTTTTAATCTATGTGTTACTATAGACACATTATGACCTAATTTAACTAATCCTTCAGTTAGATTTTGAAAAATAATTTCTACCCCTCCAATATGGGGCAAATAATTTTCCAAAATAAAAAGAACATTCATTTTTTATTTTGCTTTTCTATGGCAATCTTTCTCACAATTTTATCAATTCTGTTCTGATTTTTTCTTACAATTGTATAAGTATGAAACATGATTCCAATTAAGAACATAAATCCCATAACTATAAAAAAATCTAACCTTCTACTAAAATTTAAGATACCTTTAATAAAAAAATCAAGGTAGGTTGGAAAAATAACCAACGTTAAAAAAACAACCCACGCACCAAACCAAAATATGCTTTCTTTAGTTGTAAATTCGTTTCTTCTTTGGTGCAAAAAAGTTATGTAAAACATAAACAAAGCAAACAATATTCCAAAAATTTGTATTTGAATAATCATTTTTTTAGCCTCCATAAAAACATATTAAAAACAATTTTAATACCATCAAAAATTGTTGTTCCTTTGTATCTATCTGAGTATATTGTTTGGATTGGAATCTCTTTATATTTTAAATTTCTTTTACCAATATTAGCAATCATTTCTGATTCCATACTATAACCATTAGATCTCCATCTTGCTTTTTTGTAGGCTTTTGCTCTCAAGGCCCTATACCCACATTGTGTATCTCTAAGATTTACTCCATAAAGCAGTTTTGTTATAAAGTTTATAGAGTTGTTTCCAAATTTTAAAATAAAAGGCATTTTTTTATTAAATTTCCTATAACCAAACACAATATCTACTTCTTCTAGTGCTTTTAAAAACTTATGAATTTCAGAAGAATCATGTTGTCCATCAGAATCCATTAAAATAATCTTTTTTGCACCTTTTTTTAAAGCAAAATCACAACCAGTTTTGGCAGCAGCACCTTTTCCAAGATTAATTATATGTTTTAAAACTATAATGTTAGTTTTTTTGGCAACTTTAAATGTATCATCTTTGCTACCATCATCAACTACAAGAATATTAGAACAATATTTTTTGGTTTTTTTGATTACATCTAATATGTGTTTGCTTTCATTATATGCTGGAATAACTACCCATACATTTTTATCAATCATTTTATGATATATCTATTACTTTTAATTCTTCTAGAATATTTGTTTCGCCTTCTTCCCAACCCACTTTCCATACTTGTATTCTTCCTCCAGTTATCTGTCTTTTATCAGATAAAATTTTAAAATGTTTTAACCCATGACCGTCAAAGAAAAATAGTCTTGTGAACATGCTTCCTGCCAATTTTGGGTCCATTATTATGCTTTTTCCATTAGGTAATAATGCTGCAGAGTAACGGGCGGTTTCTCCTTCAAACATCTTTACTTCAAATTCTTTTTTGTTATTAATAAAAGCTAAAGAATTTAACAAAATCTTTCCTTGTTGGGTTGAAATATATGCTTCCATATTAACGAGATTAACTTCTAAACCATTTCCACATTTAAGCAAATTATCTTTTTCATTACATGAATTTAAACCAGAAAGATAGCCAGGCCAGCCACTTACCCATCTGTCCGCTTTATTATTTTGTATTTCATAATAAATATTGTCTGCTTCGTCTTCATTTAGATTAAACTCTTCTTTTAAAATTTTAATACCTTCATTATAATCCAATTCGTGAACTGTCTTCCACATTTTAGCTCTTTTAAAATCCCAACTTCCAAAATGTCCCCAAACACCAGCTTTTCCAATCATATCCTCTGAAGTTATATAATATTGATCAATTAAATCATCACAATGGGTTACTTTAATAATATCTTCTATAGCTTTATCAGACAAATTTTCTTTTTTTAATGTCAATATAGTCTGTTTTTTATCTTGGAGTATTATTTTATTCAAAATATCAATTGATTTTATAGTATTATTTTCAAAATATTTTTCTAAAATATGTGGTGCTTTTTCTTGTCCACAGTTTAACATCTTAAGAATTCCAACAGATTCATCCTCATCAGAAGTTAATAAACTCTTTCCAACCCAATGGATTCTCTCTCCTTGATCTGCTCCATCAAAAGTAACTCTTCTTTCACTAATTGAGTAAAACCAATGACCAAAATCCCACCACGAAGTTATAATAGCATCTTCTGAATTTTCTTTTATTGCTATTAAACTATCATACCATTCATCATTCATACTTGGAATTTCATTAAGAGCAGTTCTATGAGCTGCTTGTATTGGAGAAATTAATAGTAAGAGAAGAGAAGCAATTATAATGAAATGTGATATATATTTATTAACATGCAAACCCTTAGATAACCATCTACTTAAATAATTGTATATGACACCTATTGAAACACCAAAAGCAATTGCAAATGCAGGAACCATTAAAATTGCAAACCTTACTCCTTTTGTAAATCCATAAAGAGTTCCAATAAACCATATAGTTAAGAAAATTGCATATTTTACATCCCTCTTATTTTCATTATTTTTTATAAGTACGGTTAAGATAATACCAATTATTGCTATAGAAAATAATAATTGTCCACCCATTTGTGATATTATTGCTCCAAATCTTGTTTTATTGAACTCAGCTACTGTTGTTAATACATTAGGCCAAATTGTTGTTATAGCAACCTCTTTTAATTTTATAACACTTAATGGGCCTCTAAAAGGCATTACAAAAGAATTGAATCCTTTAAATAAAGATACAAATATAGCAGAGGTAATAAAAAAAGATCCACCAATAATTATTGAATTTTTAATCACAGGAATATTTAAATATTTAACAAATCCATTTTTAATGTGTTTTATATTTAAAATAAATTGATATATTAAATATATACCTGTTGTAACCAACACAAAATCAAAGACATACCACCAACCACCCCATGCAGTGCTGTACAATCCAGTTAATAACCCTCCAATAGATATAAATTTAACGGATTTTTTTAAATCTTTTTCTTCAAAAGCTTCAATAAACATCCATAATATAAATAATGGAAAAAAGATATTATAAGAGTCTGTATCAGAAAATCCAGCAGGTGTTCTGCTTAATAAAGAAGAATTAATTGCAACAATCATTGCTGCAAAAAACCCACCCAGATTTCCTCCAACTCTTTTTCCAATAAAAAAAGCAGGAATAATGGACAAACCAATTAAGATAACTGGCATGATAAATATAACACCCATCAAAGAAACATTTTTATTAAAAAAATGTAGGAATTTATATAACCAAGCACCAATTAAAGGATGAAATTTTATTGAGGTTGGATTCATATCTTCTCTTCCATTTCTGAGACTAAATATTTTCTCTCCATTTTCATTATAACTATCTCCAAATTGTCCATGATTTATGTAATTTCTTGCTGAAGCATACCAATAATATGGATCAATAGCTAATAAATATGTTTGTCCAGCATCATCTTGCATTTTTGCTTTAAAATAATCAGAAGTAGCTCTTATTTGATCATTTATTTGTTGTTTCTCTTGTTCAAGAACTTTTTTGAATTGAGATTCAACTAACATATTTTTGTTTGCATCTGGTAAATTAGGATATTGCTGATTAATTTGATTTTTAATATTGGCTTTTACACTATTATGTACAGAACTTGTTGCCCAATTATCTGTTGCTGGTAAATAAACAGGATACATTCTAAAAAAAGTTGAAAAGAATACAGCAATTAAAATTAATAATACTGGAATGATGTATTTATTTTTCTTGAAGAAATTTATAAAGTTTTTCCAATCAATAGAAATTTCATCTTCAGAAGATTCTTTATCTGTTGATTTTTTTGAACCTTTCTTTACTTTTTCTTTTTTTCTTTTAAAAAAATCTTTAATTTTTGAAAAATCAATACTAATCTCTTCGTCATCACTTTCCTCTTTCTCCTCTTCATAAGTTTGTTTTGATTCCTTTTCTAATTCTTCTTTAGTTTCTGTAATTCCTTCTTCTATTTCTTCAACTTTTTCCTCTGCTTCTTCAATTTTGTCTTTCTTCTTCTTTTGAAAAAAGTTTTTAACTTTAGAAAAATCAATAGAAATCTCATCATCTGAATCTTGAGATTCATCAACATCTATACTTAGATATTCTTTATCCTCTTTCTTTTTGGTTTCTTCCATATCCCCCTTATACATAAGTTATTTAGATTGTTTTAAAAACTTTATGATTTCATATCAAATGCTTAGCAAAATATAATAAACTTGGTTTTTTCATAAGTAGCTTAGTAATCATAACAGATATATTATCTCTATCATTGTTTTCCAAAACATCTTTATTTATTTCCTTTACTAATTTATTCCAATCTTTTTCTTTGAATTTGTCCATCATCTTTCGTGATTTATAGTGAGCGTAAAGTTCTTTTCCAAGCAGTTTTCTCCATTCTATTCCATATTTTTTATTATTTTTTATGGAATCAACAAGAGCTTTTGATGCTATTAGGCTTTGTATAATCCCTCCCCCTGTTGTGGCTTTGACTTGACAAGCAGCATCACCTACTAAATATATATTATCTTTTTGCGTTTTTATCCATGGATTGTGTTGGGGAATGATGCCTCCTTGGTGTTCAATTATGTCTTTTTGTTTGATTTTCTTAAATTTGAATAAAAAATTCTTAAACAAAACATTTGTGTATCTTTGTGATACTAACCCAACTCTTGCTACATCTTTATTTTCAGGAACAACCCACGCATATGTCCCAAAATAGGGATAGAATTCAATCATGTTATTGTTTTTGAGATTTACTCTTGCTTGGATACCTTGCCAAAACTCTCTTTTTTTGTACAAGTTGTTTGATTTTGCCACTTGGCTTAATGGTCCATCAGCACCAATTAAATAATCAAATTTTATCTTTTTTATTCTGTTATTATTTTTAATTGCAACATAATTATTTTTGTTAGTAATAAACTTACTATTTAAAAAAAATTTAGCACCTTGTTTTTTTGCCATATCTGCAATTTGGTTGTCAAATTTATTCCTATCAATAACTAAATTTTTTTCTTTTAGGTTTACTTCAATAAACTTTTTGTTAGGAGAAAAGATTCTTGCTTTGTTTATTTTATTGACTACAACATCTTTTTTTAGTTTAATCATACTCTCTAATAAACTAGTAGTTACTCCTGCACATTGGATTGGCAAACCTATTTTTTTGTGCTCTTCAAAAACATTCACTTCTCTGCCTTTTTTAGAGAGAAGATAAGCTGTATAGCTTCCAGCAGGACCAGCCCCTATTATATTAATCATATCTTAAATGTGATATCTTTAGTATTTATATGTGTTACTTTTAATTTAGATAAATTATTTTATAATTCCGAAACTTTTATATATAAGTAGTTATTACTCTTTGATAGTCATTATAATTAACTACTCTACAATGTGTATAAACGAAAAGTTTATATATGGGTAATATAATAATGATTTATATCCAATTGAGATTAAACAATTTTTTGGGGGCAAAAACAAAATGAAAACAAAATTAAGTGGTTTATTGACCATATTTTTAATAGGAATTCTTACTGTTTGTGGAGTAGCTAGTGCTACTATAACAATAAATGATGTTCTATTAGATAGTAACCATCTAGGAGATGGTACAAACACGATTAGTGGTATAGAAAGAGGAGACGAATACCAAGTAAAAGTAAGAGCCACATCTAATACAGACTTAAATGATGTACAAATTGAAGCATATATAAGGGGATATGATCATGATGACAGAATTGAAGATATAACTGATGTGTTTGATATGAAAGCAAATGTTACATATACTAAAAAACTCACTTTAAGTTTGCCCCAAAGAATGGATCAAGACAGATACAAATTAAGAGTTAGAGTTGAAGGAAGAGGTGGAGAACCAACTTACAATGATTATGATTTAGAAGTTGATACAGGAAGACATAATTTAGTGATAAAAGATGTTGTATTTAGTCCTGAAGGATCTGTTAAAGCAGGAAGAGCTTTGCTCGCTTCTGTTAGACTGAAGAATTATGGAGAAAAAGACGAAGAAGGCATTAAAGTTAAGGTAAGTGTACCTGACTTAGGAGTAAGCGCTTCTGATTATATTGATGAGTTAGAAGCAGATGAATCAACAACTAGTGAAGAAATTTATTTAAGAGTTCCAAGTTGTGCAGCTGAAGGTACTTATGATGTTAAAGTTGAAGTAACATATGATGATGCTGATGAAAAAGAAATAGAGATGGCAGAAATGAAAGTTATCTCTGGTGAATCATGCGAAGTAGGAGTCTCTGATTCAGGTGTAAAACCTACAATTACTTATGATTCAAGTGCACAAGAAGTAACAAAAGAAGGAGCAATCTATACTTTAACAATATCAAACCCAACTAACTCAGCAAAAACAGTTACAGTTGGAGTTAACGGAGTTGATGTATTTGGAAGTGTAAGAGTAAGTCCAAGTAATGTCTTTGTTCTTGGAGCTGGAGAAACCAAAACTGTTTATCTTTATGTAACTGCTAATAAAGATGCAGTAGCAGGTCAACACAGTTTTAGTGCAACAGTTTCAGGTTTAGGAACAACAACACAAGAAATATTATTAACAGCAAACATTATTACATCAGCTGGTCTTGGTAGTGTTAAAAAAGCTTTAGAAGTTGGTTTAGTCGTCTTAGTTGTTGTCTTAGTTGTTGTAGGTTTGATAATAGGATTTAGAAAACTTAATAGCGATGAAGACGATATGGAAGAAGAAGGAAAAACCTATTACTAACTTTTTTAAATATTTCTTTTCTTTTTACATTGTGTTTTTTATAATCACCGGAGGATACAGCAATAAAGAGGTATTTTAATGATAAAGAATAAAATAATAACATTAATATTAATGACTTTTTTTATATTCTTTATGTTTTCTAATTTTGCTTTTGGTCTTGTTGAAAACTTTCAGTTTACAGAACCTGAATCTGTAAGTGTTTATGAGTGTGTGGTTTCTGAAGGCAGCACTATAACGGTTACAAATACAGGAGAAATTTCCAGTAGTTATACATTAAATGTAAAAGGTTCTGCTGTTAAGTTTTTGTCTTTAGGACCTTGGTCTTTTGTGCTTGAACCTGGTCAATCACAAGATATTATTACTTCTTTTAGTGTTCCTTGTGGTAAAAAAGGGAATTATGATCTAAAACTTCATATAAATACTGCTTTAAACTTAGAAAAAACTTTAAAACAAAAAATTGTTGTTGAAAAACCACAAAATATAGAAGTTTTACCTGTTGAATTTAGTAAAAGAATCAAACCATGTAGCACAGCTTCTTATCAATTTAATCTAAAGAATACAGGAGATTTTGATGAAACATATAGTTTAAAATTTGAAAAACCATTTGGCTTGTATGCTAATGTAAGTTTTAATAATGTAGTGTTAAGGTCTAGTCAAGAAATTCCTTTTTATATTGATATAACTCCTCCTTGTAATTTTTATGGCAATTATACTATTCCTTTTAGTGTTAAGACTTTAAATACAAAATTATATGCTAAAACATTTGCTTATTTAAATATAGATAGAGCTTATGATTATAGTTTAAGATTAGGAGAGATTGGAGATAAATTTATAGAACATGATGAAGGAGAAATATACTCTTTATGTACAAATTCTGAAGAAACAATTCCATTGAAATTAAAGAATAATGCAAATTTTGCTAATGTATATAATCTAAATCTAAAATCTCCAAGATGGGTAAAATTATCAAATAATCAGATTAAATTAAATAAATATCAGGAAAAAACTGTTCAAATCAGTATCAATACATCAAATGTAGAAGGAGATTTTAATGTTATTCTTAATATTATAAGCGAGTTAGGAGAGATACAAAAAACAGAAAATATTACCTTGAGTGTTGATAATTGTTATAAACCTTATATATCGACTTTAGATAATAAAAAAGAGTTTGTTTTAGATTATAACAGTGTGAAAACCCTTTTAAATGTTGAGAATAAAGGTAGTAAAACAGCAAAGTATGATATATCCCTAGATGCTGAAGACTGGTTAAGTCTTGAAACATCTTCTTTAAGTGTTGTTTCTGGCAAGACAGGAATAATTAATTTGGTTTCTGTTCCTACAAATACCACTTCTAGAGGGAATTATAAAGCAAATATGCAAATAAAGGTTAGTGGAACTAATGTTGTTTATGAAGAATCATTAGGAATAACTTTAGTTACAATGAATTTCTTTGATGGGTTTTATTATAGTTATGTTGCTCCTTATTTATTATATCTGGCTGTTGGTATTTTTTTATTAATATTAATTTTAGCTATCTTCATTCATGTTATCAAAAAATATAAGAGAAAGATTAGAACTAAAATAAAAAAGATTAAAATAAGCAAAAAGAAAATAGTTTTTGGTATATTGGTCTTGTTGTTAGTTATTTTAGCTATTCTTGCTTTGTTGTTTAGAAATAAATTGTTGTTTATTATTCTAAAATTAAAATGGGTTATCTCATTTATTAAGAATTTTTTAGTTAGTTATTGGATTTATTTTGCAATAGGTTTTGGGATATTGTTATTATTAATTATACTTTTACTTATCATTAAAAAATTAAAGAAAAGAGAGACCAAAACAAAAAAAGTTTCTAAAGTTGCAAAAAAACCAATTAAATTAAAAGTTAAAAAAGAGATCCTACAAGTTTTATTAATTCTTATAGCTTTAGTTGTTCTTGGTTTTCTTGTTTACTATTTTATTTTAGGAGATTTGCTTGTTGATACTGGAGAGAACATTACAGAAAATGTAACTGATAAATTGTCTGAAAAACCAATAAATGTAACAGTAGAACCTTCTGTGGTTTTAACTTTTGCTAGCAGTTTATGGGATTTTTTTGTGATTAATGTTAATTATGTTCTTTATGTTATTGCAGGTCTAGTTATCTTATTATTTTTATTTATTCTCTCAAAAAAAATAAAAAAGCGTAATATGACATATTTTGAAATAAGTTCTGCAAATCGAGAAATTATATTAACAAACAAGAGAAT
Organism: Candidatus Woesearchaeota archaeon B3_Woes; assembly: GCA_005222965.1. Lineage (NCBI taxonomy): Archaea > Nanobdellati > Candidatus Woesearchaeota > Candidatus Woesearchaeota archaeon B3_Woes. Next base: position 383,855 of record NJBG01000001.1, on the reverse strand, counting down.
TGCTTGTGGTGAGGTAATAATAAAGCTTAGAAAAACTGTTTCAAATGTTAAGTTATTGTTGAAAAAGCTAAAAAAACCAACTTTTATTAAAGCAGCAGATTTAGTTTATGAATATTTTGAATTTACACAAAACAATCTTGAAACTTCAGATATAAATGAAATAGTAATAAGATTTAGAGTTAAAAAATCTTGGTTAAAGAAAAACAATGTTAAGCAAAGCAATATTTCACTTAGAAAATATCATCACCAATGGGAAGGGGTTAACACAAAACAGATAAACGAAGATAAGAATTATTATTATTATGAATCAATAATAAAACATTTGAGTTATTTTGCTATTGTTGCTAGAAAAACAGAATATGTTAAAGTTGAAAAGAAAATAATTACAACTGAAAAAATCAAATTTACTAAATATAAATTTAAAAAGATATTTTGGTTTCTTATTGTTTTCTTAATACTGGTAATCATTGCTCTTTGGGGATATTATTTATGGAAAAACATTCTTAATTTTTTAACTTCGTATAAATGGTATATTTTAGGGGGAATTATTTTATTGTTTTTGATAATTATAGATATTTTATCTATGAAATGGCTTAAGAAAAAGAGAAAAGGAAAAGCAAGGAAAAAAATAAGTCAAAAAACAAAGAAGACCCTCCTTAGTGTTTTATTGTTTGTTATTCTTCTTGGAATAATCACTGCTGGGTATGTTTATTTACAGTCTGCTTTTGAGTTTGAGAAAGGAGGAGATAATGAAACAATTGTTGTAGATGAAATAATTGAAAATAAAACAGTTGTAGCTGTTGAAGAAGAGATGGGGATTATTGTTGAAGAATCTTTTGGCATTCCTGATCAAAAATGGGATGAAGACACAAAACAAATTATCAATTTGACTAAATATTTTTTAGATCCAGATATGGATGAATTATACTATACAACTACAGAATTACAAAATATCAGAATTGTTTATGAAGAAGGCAATGCTATTTTAATACCTAAAAGAAACTGGTATGGTTCTGAATTTGTTATATTTACTGCAAATGATATGAAAGGAGGAAAGGTTGACAGTAATCTTATTAAATTAACTGTTAGAGATACACCAGAAACAAACATATTTGCCAGATTATGGGCTTATATTTCAAAATAGCAATAATATCAATTCATTTATGAATCCTGCTAAAAATAACAAAATTATAATTGTTCCCAATATTTTGCTGAATTTGAGACTGTATTCTGGTTTTCTATCTCCTTTCTTTCTCGTTTTCCAGAATATTAATACAAACATAATTCCTGAGAGAGGATAGATAAAAGATCCAATTATATTAAGAACATTATAAAATGCATTGTTTATTTTTAATATGATGATGATTAGTGCGATTATGAATGGAAAAATGCAAGCCAATAAAGAGGATTTTAGATTATTCTTTCTATAATCAAATTTGAAAATTTCCTTTATTGCTAAACCTATTGCTAAAAAAGATGTTGACATAGTCAGTATACCCAAAAGACCTCCTAATAACAACATCTTGTATCCTAAAACATTACCTAGACCAATGATTGCACCGTCTGTTGTTGATTGGCCTGTTACACCAACAACAAATAAAGGAAATATCATATAAGCTAATGCAGATAGAGAGGTACCTAATATTATAGCGGGCTTCATTAGTTTTTCATTTTTCTTTAGTTCTTCTCTCATTTCAGGAATTGCTCCTGCTGCTCCAAATGCAAAAAGCACTATTCCAAACGGAAACCAGAATTCCTCTAAGTTAAATTTTGTGAGATTATGTTGATCTATTGAAGGCATGGAAAAAATCCCAATTAGAATGAAAATAATAATAATAAATAGAATCATCCAAAATTCGCTTTTTTCTATAATAGCAATTCCTTTATGCACAAATAAATATCCAACTAATGCAAAAAGTATTGAGTAATAGATTGGACTTATGTTTATTATTGGGGATATTAGAGCAGATAGAAATTCCCCTATTTTTATTGTATAGGCAATTATAGCGCCATACCATCCAATTAAGATGAGATAAAACAAAGTTTTTTTCCCTTTTCTTCCTAAATATTTTCCAGCATATCCTGTTATTTGATGACTTCTTTTTGTTCTTAAACTTACTTCTCCGAGCATAAGGTAAAGAATTGTTACTGCGAAACCAATTAGAATCACATTTAGTATGCCTGTTAAAAAACCGGCTTTTGAGAATACATAAGGCAATCCAAGTATTCCTGCACCAACACAAAACCCAACTAATGTTGCAGACGCAATAAATAATTCTTTTTTCATAACACCTCTTAACACTTAAGTGATGTTACTTGTTAATAAATGTTATTAATTTAGATTTTCTTTATTTTAAATCTCTTTAACCTATTCTAACTACCAAATTATGATTTTTCATTTGCCACTTGCCATGGTTGCATCAAATATATAAATGTAAAAATCATTTACATAGTTAGAATATAAAATGGTTTGTGATTTAAAATGAAAATTAAAAATGATATTAAACAAAAAAGAGAAGTAATCAAAAGATACATTCAAAATAATCCAAGTTGTACTTATCGTGAAATTAAAAGGGCAACTAAGTTGAAAGTGGAGAGATATTATAAAAATATGAAAGAAGCATATAAAGATGCTAATATAATTTTTTCTAAAAACTTGATTAAAAGAACCTTAGAAGAACAAAAAGAAGATGTTATTGGTTTCATTAAACTAAATCCATCGTCTAACATAAGCGAAATTCAAAATAAAACTAAAGTTAACGTAATAAGGGCGTTTGGTAGTATCTTAAAAGCTTATAAAGAAGCTGGAATAAAATATCATGAGAAAGACATAACTTCAGGGGTCAGAAATCCTTTTATTGTAAAAAGATGTATTGAGTATGAAAAAAGAGTAATTAACTTATTAAAGAAATTCGGAGATGTCAAACCAAAAATAAGAATTGAAAATAGTATTATAGATTGTTTATTTATTTACAATAATAAAAAGTACATTGTTGAAATAAAAGACTTTAGGGGAAAAAATAATATAACAATGTTTGAATTAAAACAACTATTAAATTATATGAAAATATTAAAAATAAATGATGGTTTATTGATATGTCCGAAAGAAAGTTTCCCTAAAAGGAAAAATAGTTTAAAAAAACAAATTAATGAATTAAAAATTTCAATTTTATCTGATGAAGATATAATCAGCAACCTCCCAGAAAAATTATTAGTTTAATAAATAAAAAGTGGGGATGCTGAGATTCGAACTCAGATCTGCTGGTAAAGCCCTTTGTAAATCATCGGCGTATTGCCTCATCGCTCCACAAAGACTGGAGCCAGCTATGCTAGCCAGGTTGTACGGAAAAATTTCCTTTATACTACATCCCCTTAATAATTATATTTTTTTAAGTATTTATAAAAACTATTGTTTTTTGAAAGAAATATTATCATTCGCTTTTATTTTGTTGTTTTTTATGGTATTCTTTTTAAGTTCGAGAATATATTTTGCTTTATTCTTTGATTTATATGTTTTAAATGGCTTAAAGTTTTGTTTCAATTCAACAACTTTTTTATTTTTATTGAGAAATACTAAATCAATAGGATAAAAAACAAAGAACATGTGAATAAACTCTTTTTTTTCTTTTTTAAACTCAAAAATAATGTTCTTTTGTTTAGAAAACATTAAGCCAATTGCTTGTTTTAAAGGAGATTTTATGATTTTGGCGTTTGTAACTATTGTTTTGTTTTTTATATAAACGTCCATTATACAAGAACCTTCTTATTAAGATAAGCTATATTATTTTTTATTTCTATATCTTCCCTCATTTCTGCGATATATCTATAAAAAGATGCTTTTGAACAATAATTTAATTGATTAACAATATGATATTTAAGATCTGCTAGAGAAGTTGGTTTTATTTTTATTATTTCAATAATCTTTTGTTTAATTAGTGTTTTTTTGTTTTGGTTAAATTTTCTTAAGAATTCAGATTTTAGATTGTCTTTCTTTTTTTGATTTGTAAACTCTGTCAATGCTTCTTTTATTATATCTTTTTGGTTCTTTTGAATATTAGATTCAAGAGAAACTATTCTTTCAGATAGTTCTTTAATTTGTTTTTTTAATTTATCAACTTCCCCCATGAATAATTTAAATAAATTGGTTCCTTATAAATGTTTTGTTTCTGAGACAGTCTTGAGACATTACAAGTATGAGACACCCCATCATTTCTTGTGGAGATTGAGGACACCCCTTGATTTCCTATGGAACTTTTGTGAGACGCATTTGATACAAAAAATTCTTTTTTTATTCAAAAAAAAACATTTATATATAAGAAGATATTAATGAATTTAAAAGGAGGTGTAATAAAATTAAATTCAGATATTTTACATTATTTACTATAATAATATTTCTTTTTGCTTACTTTGTTTATGCTTTGGCTTCTGTTGCTGTTATTTCCCCAATTACTGGACAGAATGTTTCTGGGAATATTCTCTTAAATGCAACTACAGATGCAGCAGCAGTTAATGTAACTTTTAAGTGGATTGATTCTAATGGAAATTATGTTCTAAATACAACTATTTATAATACCACTGGTGGCCAAACCACTTTTGAAAACACTTCTTTTCCTACAACAACCCTTTTAAATGATGGAATTTATAATTTAACCGTTAATGCTACAAATTCCAGTGGTACGATTGTTGGCAATATAAGTGTAACAGGAGTGACTGTTGATAATACACAACCAAATGTTGTTACTATAAATGCACCTTCAACTGGTGCTAATTATAGTGCAAGTATAACATCATCTATTGTCTTAAATGCGACAGTAAATGATACAACTTTAACTGTTGATACTGTTTTTTTCAATATTTCAAATGGAACTGATCCATTTACAACAGGAACTGCTACACAATCAGGAGATTTTTGGAATATAACTCTTGACTTAACAACACTAGCAGAGACAACACACACTATAACTGTTTGGGCAAATGACACAGTTGGAAATATTAATAATTCTGAATCAGTTAGTATCACTATTGATAATACTGCTCCAATAGTAACTTTAGTTAACTCTTCTTTTAATACAACAGATAATACACCTTCAATAACATTTAACTACACTGATGCCTTATTTGCTACTGTAAATTGTAGTTTATACTTTAGTGGAACAAGTTATGGAAGCAACACTTCAACAGCTAATGCTACAGATACTACAATTACAGCAAGTACTGTTCCTGATGGAACTCATACAGTAAATGTTAATTGTACAGATGGATCTGGCAATGAAGGGAATAGCAGTTCTATAACAATTAAAGTTACTACACCATCAACACCATCTTCAAATGGAGGAGGAGGAAATGGAATTAAAAAAGATTTTACTAGAACAGTATCTTTAACAAGCATAGGGGATAAAATAACTAAATTAGAAAGAAACAGCAAACTTGAATTTAAATTAGGGAGAAACCCCCATTCTCTAACTATTAAAAAAGTTTATCCAGACAGAACAAAAATTGATCTGGTAATTGAATCATCTCCAATCTATTTAACATTAATTATTGGAAAACCACAAACAATAGATGTAGGAGAGGACGAATTGCTTTATATTGAATTAGTTTCTATAATGAGTGGTAAGGTAGATATGATAGTTAAGAAAATACCAAAAAAACAAGCACTACAAACAATTACTTTACCTAAAAAAGAAGAAGCAAAAAAGGAAATTGTAGAAGAAACCCTTCCAGAAGTTTCTTTTGATGAAGATATGGAAGAGACAACTCCTTTAATCACAAAAGAAGAAGGAAAATCAATAAAAGAATTAATAATAATATCTATAATCTCTTTGATTATAATTATTAGTTTTATTTCTTATTTTTTTATTAAGAAGAAGAAATTTTTCCCTTTTTCACCTTTCTAATTTTTATTTTATAATAATAGAAGCATAGCCTACTGCACTATTATAGTCTTTTAATATGTCTCCAGAAGTATAATATTTTAGTAGTTCTGCTTTTTTAGCTCCTAAAAGTTTTGATGTTTCAATTAAAGCAGCAATAGGATGTTTACCACAAATAGTTGCTTGTTTTTCTTCTGTGTAATCTAAAAACTTATCTGAATTTAATTTTTCTATAAAGTCTATAGCTCCTTGGTCTAACTTATACATGTTCTCTTTTATGTTATCAGAAAAAGGAACAAAACCATAATTTAGGCCATAGTGTGTGAAGTCTGATGAAGCAATTAAGATGCATGTTTTTTTGGTTTGATCTAATGTTTCTTTAATGTATTGAGCAATTTTTTTTAAGTCTGCGTCATAACTGATAATTATAGGCAATATTTTGAAATCATTGTTTTTATTTACAAATTGTAAAAAGGGTAATTGAACTTCAATAGAATGTTCATTTTGATGCGCGACTTCGTCTATTGGCAAACCCGACATTTCTGAAAGTTTTTCTCCTAATTCTTTGTCTGTTTTTACAATTCCAAAAGGTGTTTCCCAATCTTTTGTACTTATACAACTATTAAAACCAGAATGACTTAACCCAAACAAAATATATACATCAGGAAGTTTAGATTCTCCAATTTCTTTATAAGAAAAGGCCTGGCAAGGTCCTGAAAAAGCGTACCCTGCATGAGGACATACAACACCTATAATATTTTTATCTCTTGTTTTAGAAGGCAAAGAACCAGGACCAAATCTATTTTTGAAACATGATTCAATTTGATTGTTTAGTTTATCAGAATCAGATTCATAGAATTGTCCATCTACAATAGATTGTCTTGTCATGGAATTATTTTTTCTAGTTTAGCAACAGCATGTTTTTGAAAATCTTCAATAGTATAAGCAACAACAACTTTTTCTTTTAATCTACCTGAACTCACATTACACGGAATATTAAAACTTCTTCTATCATTATGTGGTATGTTTTGTTCTGGATTAATAAAACAGGAGTTTAGTGTTATTTGGTTTATTTTTATTGATTTGTTGTTTAAATTTGCTATTTCAATATTTAATTCTTCATTTGTGATGTCAAAATTTCTACATAATAATTCATGACCTTCTATAAACTCACATGTTTCAGCACCTATACTAAAATAATTCCACCACACAAAACCAACAACACCAACTATTATAACTAATATGGCCCACCCATATGTTATAAAGAAATCAATAGATTGAGGAGTTTCTAATTTTTTAATATCTTGTTTTACAATATTAATATCTCTTTTAGCAATTTCTTCTGCTTTTTTAATGCGTCTATCAAACTGTATACTAAATCCTCTTTTTTTATTCTGTACTTTCTTCTTTTTAAACATAACTTAATTTAGAGAAAAGAAGTATATAAAGTTTATGTTAATATTTCATTGTTAAGTTTAATGTTGCTTCTTAGGTTCTAACCATGCTAAAATTAAGAAAACAATCCATAATAAATTGAACAAATAAATAAATGGCTCATACATTTCCCCTCCCAAGATACAGGTGACATCATACTTGTCTAATTGTCCGTCTTTGATTTTTTCTCTATACTCTTCTATTGTAATTTCTCCTGCATTATATTTTTCAAGCAATAACCTCTCTTCAAAATTACAAGGGTTTCCAATTGAAGGTAGTGGAAGAAAACCATTATTTATATCTAAATATATAAAAAAATTCCCAAGTAAGAAAGATACTATCGCCAATACATACCACTGTTTTCTGTTCATAGTCCAATTATGAGATTCATATTTAAAAAACTACCCTTTTTATCAAGTCAATTTTATAACATAAACTTACAATGTATGTTAATATCTATAGTGTTCAGATTTATATGGGCCTTCTACTTTTATTCCAATATATTCTGCTTGTTCTTTTGTTAATTTAGTCAATTTAGCACCCAATTGATCTAAATGAAGTCTTGCAACTTCTTCATCTAGTTCTTTAGGAAGCATATAAACTCCAATTTCGTGCTCTTTTTCCCATAATCTTATTTGAGCTAGGGTTTGATTAGTAAAAGAATTACTCATAACAAAGCTTGGATGCCCTGTTGCACATCCTAAATTAACAAGTCTCCCTTCTGCTAAAAGGAATATTGAGTGTCCGTCTGGAAAAGTGTATCTATGAACAGGACATTCTGATCCTTTTATCTCTTCTTTTTTAATTCCGGGCCATTTTTCAAGTTCTGTTACTTGTATTTCATTATCAAAGTGACCTATATTACAAACAATTGCTTGATCTTTCATTTTGCTCATGTGTTCAGCAGTAATTATATCTTTGTTACCTGTTGTTGTAACATATATATTTGCAATAGGCAAGGCATCTTCAATAGTACAAACTTTATAACCAGTCATACACGCCTGTAATGCACAAATTGGATCAATTTCTGAAACCAAAACATTTGCCTTCTCATTACTTAGAGATTCTGCACAACCTTTCCCAACATCACCATAACCACAAACAAAAGCAGTTTTACCAGATATGAGAACATCTGTTGCTCTTTTTATTCCGTCTATAAGAGAATGTCTACATCCATAAATGTTGTCAAATTTTGATTTTGTAACAGAATCATTCACATTTATTACTGGAAATAGTAATTTCTTTTCTTCCATCATTTGATATAGTCTATGAACTCCGGTAGTTGTTTCTTCTGAAACACCTTTTATTTCTTTAGAAATTCTTGCCCATCTTTCTTTGTCTTTTTCATAACCTTTTTTTAAATTAGCCATTAACTCTCTAAAATCTTCACCTTCATTGCTATAATCTTTTTCTAAAGTAGATGGATCTTTTTCAATATCAACACCCTTATGAATCATTAGAGTTGCGTCTCCTCCATCATCAACAATTAAATTTGGACCTTTTCCATCTCCAAAATCAAGTGCTTTTTCTGTGCACCACCAATACTCTTTTAGTGTTTCCCCTTTCCAAGCAAATACAGGTATGTTTGCTTTTGCAATTGCAGCAGCGGCATGATCTTGAGTTGAAAATATATTACAAGAAGCCCATCTAACATCTGCTCCTAATTCAACTAAAGTTTCAATTAGTACAGCTGTTTGAATAGTCATATGCAAACTTCCAGTAATTCTTGCTCCTTTTAGTGGTTTATCTTTACTGTATTTTTCTCTAACAGCGATTAAGCCAGGCATTTCTTTTTCTGCAATTTCGATTTCTTTTCTACCAAAATCAGCCAAGTTAATATCTTTAATTTTGTAATTTTCTGTTTCATCCATAATATCACTGTAATAAGGTAATGTAAGATAATTTATATATTTTATTTTATTTTTTATTCAACTTGTCCGGATATTTTTTATTAAACCGAACAAAATAACAATATTTATATATTAGTTCGGATAACTTATTTTTATCTTATGAAAGGCCTCCCTTGACAACGCCCCCAAGCAACGTAAACATTTAATTCTAAATGTTTGGGAGGCCTTCAAAAAATGATACTGGAAAAAGACAAACAAATACTAAATGTATTAAAAGAGAATTCTAGACTTTCTATTAGAGATATTGCTAAAAAAACAGGGCTGAGGCCAAGCACAATACACGACAGAATAAAGAAATTAAAAAAAGATAAGATTATAGAAAAGTTTACTGTTAAGCTTAATAATAAAGAGGTTGGTGAAAATTTTATTGTTTTTGTGTTCTTAATTACTTCTAAAGATTTAGAACAATCTTTTTTTAATAATAAACACATTAAAGAGGTTTTTGGGGTTACAGGCGAATATGATTTGGTTTTAAAATTAAAATTTGGGAATATAGAACAATTTAATAAATTTATACTTAATCTAAGAAAAAATAAGGATATTAAAAAAACAATAACTATGATTGCTACAATAGATATTAAAGAAGAGATTTAATATATTCCTAATTTTATATTTAAATAGTTTTCTCTTAATTTTCTTTATTTAAACTAAAACATTAACTAACAATAAAACAATATAACCAATTATACAACCCGCAGTTAAGAAAGGTAGGGCAGGATAGAATCTATCTTCTCTTCCTTTAATGAAAAGCAATAGTAAAGCTATAGAAGTAAACAATGGAATAATTAATGTTTTTGAAAACGCAATTGCAAAGCTGTTAGTTAGAATTTGTGATTTCATTACTGCTCCTGCAAATAATAGAGGAAATGCAACATCTCCTCCACCCAAAATTGCTGTTTTTATACCTTTGAATTTAACTTTTCCTTTTTGAGAAACTTTTTTAGTTGTTTCTTTTTTATAAGGAACTAATAAACCCGCAAAAACTTTTGACTTTGCCTGGAATCTGGCCATCTTAATCATGTGTTTTGATTTCCAGACAGAATAAGCATCATAAATAGAAATTAGTAATAATAAAATTAAGATTGTATACTCATTAACAATATCTATTGGAACCAGAATAGCTGCTAATCCTCCGTAAATGAATAATTCAGTTAGATTATGAACTAGTATGTTTGGTTTTATAACTTTCCATAAAGCTAATAAAAATCCAAGAAATGTTGCAATAACTTTAGGTATAAAAGAATTAAAAGCTATTGTTAAACATAGAAATACTGCAAAGAAAAACCATAATTTCCATAAGAAAAATGTTTTTATTTTTATTAAAAATAAGAATAGGATTGTTGCTAACAATATTGCAATAACCAAATAGGTTATGAATTCTGAAGAAGTATTAAATTGAGGTCTTTCTATATTATGGGGGAGATCTAGAGCAATTGTTTCATTGACAACGTATGTTTCATTTGTAATTAAATCAATTTTTTCAACTTCTTCAATCGTTATGTATTTTGAGATTATTCCTAAACCAATAATTTGGCTTAGTAGAAAAAACAGAATTAACAATAGAGTTACCCTTAATGAATGTTTCATAATTATGTTACAAACAAAAAGCTTATTTAAATGTTTGGGCAAACATAAGTTTTATATATCTATAACTTTTTTTTGTTAATATGTCAATAATTGAAAAAATCGGGGATATAAGACGATTTGATCATATAATCAATGTTCTTTTTAAATATGAGTTTGGTTTTTTTATAGAAAAATTAAGATTAAAAGATAGATTAAGTTTGCACCAAAGATTACAAAAAGGTAAGTTTAAGGAAAAGAAGACTCAACCAGAAATGTTGAGAAAGGTTTTTGAGGAGCTTGGAGGAGCGTTTGTAAAGTTAGCACAATTTCTAAGTGTAAGACCAGATTTAATACCAATGGATTATGTAAGGGAGTTTGAAAAATTACAAGATAAAGTGCCTCCAATCCATTTAGAAGAAGCAAAACAAATAGTTGAAAGCGAGTTTAAAAAACCATTAAAAGATGTCTTCAAAAAGTTTGATGGAGTGCCAATTGCATCTGCTTCTATTGCTCAGGTTCATAAAGCAAAGTTGTGGACAGGTGAGAATGTGGCTGTAAAAGTCCAAAGACCAAAAATAAAACAAATAATGGAAAAAGACATTGATTTAATGTTATTCTTAGCAAATTATATGAAAAACCATGATCATCAGATTAGAGGAGTTAATCCTGTAGCAATTGTTAATGAATTTCAAAGATGGACGGAAAAAGAAATAGATTTTGAACAAGAAGCTTCAAACATTCAAGTATTTGGAATCAATTTTAAAAAAGATAAGAACATAGTTATTCCTGAACTTTATAATGATTATTCTACTAAAAAAATCATAACAATGGATTTTATTGACGGAGTTGAACTAAATAATATAGATGAAGTAAAAGAAAGAAATTATGATGTTGATAAAATGATTAGGATAGGATTTGATTGTATTTTAAAGCAAGTTTTTGTAGATGGTTTTTTTCATGCAGATCCTCATCCTGCAAATATATTAATTCTTCCAAACAATAAAATCTCTTTTGTTGATTTTGGTATTGTCGGAATATTTGACGATAAGATGAAGAATGATGTTACAAATCTTTTTGTTGGTATTATTAAAAATGATGTTGATGAGATTATAGAAACTTTAACTGAGATGGGGATGGAAGGAGGAAATCTTAAAATTCTTAAAATTGAATTAGAAAATAGAATAAAGGTTTTACAAGGAGCAGAATTAAAAGATGTAATTATTAGTAAGGTTTTGGAGGATGTTTTGAGTTTATTACAAAAACACAATTTTAGAATACCTCTTGATTTTGTTTTGTTTGGAAAAACGCTAATGACTTTAGAAGGAATTGCATTAAGATATAATCAAGAGTTTAGATTAACTGTTCAAAGTAAATCTTTTGTTAAAAAACTTATTAAAAAGAAAATAGGACCAAAACAAACTGCTAAAAATTTTGTGGAAGCAACAACAAAACTAAAAGATTTCACAATAAATATTCCTGAAAAAACCTCTTTTTTCTTGAAAAAAGTTAGAGAAGCTGATGTAAGTTTAAAGTATATTGATAAAGACATGCGAAATTTGATAATGGAGATGGATAAAAGTTCAAATAGGGTGACTTTTGGTATGATAATAGCTGCTTTAGTTATTGCTTCAACAATTATGTTGCCATATAATGAAATACAAATAATGGATATGTCTGCGTTTTCGTTTATGGGCTTTTTGATATCTGGCTTATTAGTTTTAATTATTGTAATATCTATATTAAAAGAAAGAAAATTTTAAATAAAACAAAAACAATTTTTTAGAAACGAGGTGAAAATATAATGAAGAAAATAGAAAAAGGATTTTATTTAAGTGTTGGATTAGCTTCACTAGCAAAAAAAGAGTTGAATAAACATATGGGTAAACTTGTTAGAGAAGGGTGGTTACAAACAAAAGACGCAAGAAGAATAGCAGGCAAAGTTGTTGCAGAAACACAAAAAGAAGGCAGAAAAATTGAGAGATTTTTAATAGCTGAATTAAAAAAAGAAGCAAAAAAAGCCAAACCTTATGTTAACAAATCAACTAAGAAAAAATCTAAGCGCAAACCTGCTAGAAAAACAAAGCCTAAGAAACGAGCTAAGAAAAAAAGGTAGCTTTTTTTAATTTTTCTTCTAATTTTTCTTCTAATGTATCAACAGGGGCTCTCCCCATTGATTTACAAAAACAGGATTTGCTGTCCCAGCAATCATGACCAGATCCATGAAAATTAACCTTAATCATTATATTTTTGTTACATTTACTACATAATGTTTCTTTGTAATGGTGATTTATCTCAAACATAGAATCCCATTTGTGTTCTGTAAGGTTATTTTTACAATAAGGACATATTTGTGTTTGGTCTATCTCATTAATTAGGTGGTGTGGCGTCATCTCTGTCTTTGTCTCTTTAAAGTTTTATCTTAGAATTCTCTAAATCTTTTAGTTTTTTATACTTTTCATCAATATGTTGTTGTATATTTTTAATTTCTTTAGATGTTAAGTGTTTAAATCTTCCTTGATCTTTGAGGAAATTGATAACAGGTAATGGATTATTTGTTTCCTGAACTTTGACTAAACCCCCTTCAATTTCATAGATGGGATTTATTTTTGTTTTTACAGCTAAATCAGAATATTCAATTGTTTTATTTGATTCCATTTTCCATCCAGGAATACAAGGACACAAAATTTGTATGTATGATGGTCCGTCGATAGCTAAAGCTTTTCTTACTTTTCTTATTAGATCTTGTAAATCAGATAAAGATGCTGTTGCCACATAAGGAATTTCGTGCGCAGCAACAATTAAAGGCATGGGCTTTTTCCATCCTCTTTTTCCTTTTATTTCTTTTCCAATAGGTGAGGTTGTTGTCCATGCATATTTTGGAGTAGCACTTGATCTTTGTACTCCTGTGTTTTCATATGCACCATTATCTAAACATATGTATAGTACCTTGTGATGTCTCTCTAACATGCCACTTAGAGCCTGAAGGCCAATATCAAATGTTCCACCATCCCCTGCAATTGCTATAACATTAACATCTTTTTTATCTTCTTGGTTTAACCCTTCTCTCACCCCAGATGCAACTGCTGCAGCGTTTTCAAATGCAACATGAATCCATGGAATTCTCCATGCTGTGTTTGGATATAGAGTAGTATAAACTTCTGGACATCCTGTTGCCTGGACTATAATTGTATTTTTTCCAGCCACTTTAAGGATGTGTCTAATTGCAATAGCTTCTCCACATCCTAAACATGCTGTGTGTCCAGGTGCTAAAAATTCTTCTCTTGAAATTCCACTTATATCAGCCATTCTTGATTCACCATATTAAATGCTTTTTTAATATGCTTTTTTGTAACATCTCTTCCACCTAATCCAACAACATAACCTTTGATATTACATTTTCTTCCATACATACAATCCCTTATTTCAGTAAATAAAGCTCCATTATTACCAAGGGAAATATTTCTGTCTAGAACAATTATGTCTTTTGATTTTTCTAGGGCTTTTATTATTTCTTCTTTTGGGAAAGGCCTAAATAATCTAACTTTCATTAATCCAACTTTTTGTCCTTTTACTCTTAGTTCATCAACTACAACTTTTGAAGTTCCGGCAATTGTTCCCATACATATTAATATTTTTTGCGCGTCTTTTGTTTTATAACACTCTATTGTTCCATCACCATAGCCTCTTCCAAACTTATTTTTGAATTCATTGTGAATTTGTTTTATGATTTTTTTAGAATTTAGTATTGCATCTTGATTTGTTTTTCTTATTTCCATATAAGTGTCTGGTCCACCTATTGGACCCATTGTAACTGGTTTTTTTGAATCTAATATAAACCTTTTAGTTTTTTTAGGTAAGAATAAATCAACATTTTTTTGAGAAGGGATTTCTACATTTTCAAAGACATGTGATAGTGTAAATCCATCCATGCCCATCATAACAGGAAGTAAAACATCTTTGTGTTCTGCAATTTTGAAAGATTGAATTATTGTATCTACTGCTTCTTGAGTGTTTTCAACAAAAAATTGAATCCATCCTGTATCTCTGACACTTATTTGATCTTGGTGATCATTCCATATATTGATTGGGGCTGAGAGAGCTCTGTTTGCAACCATCATAACAATTGGCATTCTCATACCAGCAGCGATGAAAAGTATCTCATTCATTAGAGCTATTCCTTGTGAAGAAGATGCTGTGTATGTTCTTGCTCCTACTGCGCTTGAGCCAATTGCAGCACTCATAACAGAGTGTTCTGATTCTGCTAGAATTGGTGTTGCTTTTAGTTCTCCATTGTTTATGTATTCTGCTAATGCCTCTACATTATGAGTTTGAGGGGTGATAGGATACATAGGAATAACTTGAGGTCTGCATAGTTTAACAGCTTCTGCTACTGCTCTTGAAGCTTCTTGTATTTTTTTCACTGTTGAACTACCTCCATTTTAATACATTTAACAGGACATTCATTTGCACATATCCCACACCCTTTGCAATATCTTTCAATATTTTTAAAAGTGCCATCTTTTTGAGGCTCAAAAGCCATATCAGGGCAGTTTATCCAGCATTTCCCACATTTAATACATTTGGAATAATCTGTTACAGGTTTTTGATTCCTAAAACTAACTTTTTTAGTTTGCATAGTGCTACCTGGGGTGTCTATTACTGCACCTGGATTAATTTTTTGATTCATGATAAACATCCTCAATAGCTATTTTGTTTTTTTTGGCAATATCACCTTTAAATTTCTGATCAATTGCTTTTTTTAGACTCTCTAATGATACAACTTTTGTTCTTGCTGCAAATGTTCCTAAGATTAATGTGTTGATAATGGGTTTACCAAATATTTTTAGAGCTTTGCTTGTTAGGTCTTGGC
The DNA here is from genome assembly GCA_005222965.1 of Candidatus Woesearchaeota archaeon B3_Woes. Lineage (NCBI taxonomy): Archaea > Nanobdellati > Candidatus Woesearchaeota > Candidatus Woesearchaeota archaeon B3_Woes. The sequence continues at coordinate 368,202 of NJBG01000001.1, read as the reverse complement.
CATAACAACCATCTATTTTTTTATCACTGTTGACAATTATCTCTTTTTTAACACCTTTTTTTGCATCTACAATTTTAATAAGAGAAGGATCAAAGACAATAATGTAATCTGGGTTGTATATTTGTTCTCTTATGTTTATTGGTTTATTATCTATTCTAACAAAGCTTGTTGCAGGTGCGCCTCTTCTTTCTACCCCAAACATTGGAAAAGCCTGAGCATACTTTCCGTCATGAAAAGCAGCGATTGCAAGAAGTTGTGCTGCTGTAACAGCACCCTGACCACCTCTTCCATGAATTCTTATTTCAATCATGCAAATTTTATCTGTTTCGATTGTTTATATAGTTTACGATTTTAAGTAATATTTAAATAGTCTCTTAAATCTATCTGGATTATGAAAAATTTGGATAAGCTTAGAGAACTAAATTTAAAAGAAACAAAAAAAAAGCTTAAAGAAAGTGTAACAGATGATATATTAATAATCCAAACTATCAATCATATTGAGGATTTGAATAAAGTCATAAATATACTTTCAAAAGATTTGAGAGAGTGGTATTCTTATTATAATCCAGAATTTTCAAACGATATGCAAGACCATTTGTCTTTTATAAAAGCAATTTTAGATAAAAAGGATAAAAAATCAAAAGATAGTGTTGGTGCTGATTTAAGTAAAAATGATTTAAAGCCTTTAGTGAAGCTGAGTGAACAGATAAATGAATTGTTTAAACTTAAAGAAAAACAAGAAGATTATATTGAAGTAATGATGGAGAAAGTTTGTCCAAATATAACAGCAATTTCTGGATCTTTAATTGGTGCTAAGCTTATACAACATGCTGGTTCACTGAGAAATTTAATGGTAATGCCTTCCTCAACTGTTCAGTTATTAGGAGCAGAAGAAGCTTTGTTTAGACATATTAAGACAGGAGCAAAGTGTCCTAAGTATGGTGTTTTACATTCACATCCTTTAATTTCAAAAGTTAAAAGAACAGATGTTGGAAAAGCAGCTAGAATTTTGGCTAGTAAGATAAGTATTGCTTCGAGGGTGGATTATGCTAAAGGGAAATTTATTGGTGATAAATTAATGAAAGAAATTGAGGAAAAGTTTAAATGATAAAGTTAATCATATTTGATTTGTGGAGCACTTTAGAGTATAAAAGACATAAAAAAGGCACTGTTGAATGGATTTATGAGAAATTAGCAAGAAAACACTCTCTAAGAAAGGTAAGAAAAACTTTTGAAAAAACATTTCATATGCACAAATCTGATAGTTTTGAAAAAGATTATAAAAAAATGTTTGATATACTCCAGATTAAGCATGATCATATCATTATTAAAAAAAATGCATTATATAGGAGAAAAATAGAATCAGAATCTTCTTTGTATAAATATTCTGTTCCTTTGTTAAGAACATTAAATAAAAAAAGGTATAAAGTTGCTCTCTTATCAAATATTACTCATTTTCATGGAATTTTAATAAAAAAATCTATTTTAAAAAAATATATAGATAAATTCTTTTTTTCATATGAACTTGGTTCAATAAAACCAGATAAGAAAAACTTTAGAGCAGTTTTATCTTATTTTAAAGTTAAGCCTTCTGAAACAATTATGATAGGTGATAATTATAAAGATGACATAGTGCCTTCAAAAGAATTAGGAATTAATGCAATCCATTTTAGAAACGGTAAAAAGCTTAAAAGAAAGTTAAAAAAGATTGGTGTTTTATAATGATAAAGAAATCTAAGATATTTGAAGTTTATGAAGAGGAAAAAGGTAGAAAGAAATATCTTTATACACTAAATTTAACTCCTGGTAAAAAGGTTTATGATGAGAGATTAGTTAAACAAAGTGATGGAGAATATAGAGAGTGGAATCACCGTAAATCAAAATTAGGGGCTGCTATCTTAAAAGGGTGCCCTAATATAGGAATAAGAAAAAAAGATGTTGTTCTTTATCTCGGCGCTTCAACTGGCACAACACCATCTCATATATCAGATATTGTTGGAAAAGAAGGTTTTGTTTTTGCATTGGATTTTGCTCCAAGAGTAGTTAGGGAATTATATTTTTTATGTGAATTAAGAAAAAATATGGCCCCTTTATTAGAAAATGCAAGTCTTCCTGAAAAATATAAAGACAAAATAACAAAAGAGGTTGACATTGTTTATCAAGATATTGCACAAAAACAACAATCTCGAATATTTTTGGAAAACTGTAGATTGTTTTTGAAGAAAGATGGTTACGCTTTAATAGCTGTAAAAGCGAGAAGCATTGATGTTACTAAAAAACCAGGAGAGATTTTCAAAAAGGTTAGACAAGAAATAGAGAAAGAATTAGTTATAATTGATGAAAGAAAGTTAGATCCTTTTGAAAAAGATCATATGTTTTTTGTTTGTAAGAAAAAATAGAATTGTAAAAATGAATAAAATTTCTCATGATCCAAATGAAATTATTGATGTTGTTGATGAATTTGATAATGTTATTGGAAGTACTACAAGAAAAGAAGTTCACACAAAAGGGATTTTACATAGGGAAGTATATGTTTATTTGATTAATTCTAATAAAGAAGTTTTACTCCAAAAAAGAAAAGATAATCATTTATGGGATCATTCTATTGGAGGCCATTTCCCTATTAATCAGAGCTATGAAGTTGCTGCACTAAGAGAATCCAAAGAAGAACTTGGAATTACATTAAATAATCAAGATTTGAAAGAAGTTGCAAAAGAGAAATTTATAAAAATAAAAACATCACATAAAGGATTAAATAAGAGATTTGCAAAGATTTTCTTAATAAAAAAAGATATACCTTTAACAAAATTTAAGATAGATAAAGAAGAAATAGAAGAGATAAGATATTTTAATATTGATGAATTGAAGAAATTACTTTTAACTCCTTCTAAAATGACTATTTCTTCTAAAAAAATATTAGAAAAATATATATTAAAAGAACTAAAATAAAAAATTATTGACAACTTTGAGCAAATGCTCTTAATGTTTCTTTTGGTGTTTCACCAACAATTGTTTGGCCATTTTTAGCACAGATAAATTGAGGTACTCCTCCTGCTAAAACATCACTAAAACAGTTTCTTAAGATTGTTTTTGCTTCATTATCAGATGCAGAAATCCATTTGAAATTATATTCTTCTACTTCTAAGTCTGTAACTATTGGCTTCATTCTTAGACAATGAGGGCATGATTCAGAATAGACAAATACAATTGCGTCTTTTTTCAGACCGTTTTCAACAGCACATGTTGAATATTTTTCAACTTCTTCTGATGAAAAAGATTGAGTTGTTATTTCTTCTTTATTAAGTATTCTTATGTCCGATTTATCCATTAATTCAGCAATATAGTTGTTTAAAGCTTTTACTTGTTTTTGTTGAGCTATAAAATTAACTATTTCCTGTTCTGATTCTTCAAATGTTGCATTTAGGTCTGAATTATCATAAAATTCCCTAACTTCTTCCGGAGTTATTGTAATATTAGAAAAAACATTTGTTTGTACTAGTTTTCCTATAGATATATATTCTTTATAGAATTTTTCCATATCCTTCATTGTTAAACCCTGTTGTTTAAGATTTTCTTTGAATTCTTTTTGTGTTATTTGATTAGTCAACATTATTTGATTGATGGTTTCCTGAACTTCATCATTTGTTGTTTCTAGTCCTTGTTTTTTTGCTTCTTGCAGTAACACTACATTCATTACAGTTTGATTTAGTAATCCTTCATCTGTTAAAGAAAGTTGAAACTCAGGAGGTAATGTTTTTGCAGTTGTTTCAAGATCTATATCTGTTATTATCTCATTATTGACGATTGCAACTGGAGTTCCTTGGTCTGGGAATATATTGTTTATATTTAGAATCAATACAACTATAACTATAATTGCAATTATTGCCCCGATTGTTGCAGTATTTTTTAATTTGGCTTTACTTTTCTTCTTCTTATTTTTAGGAAATTGAATGTATTTTTTAAAAGCAGTTAGATTTGTTTTTATCTTCTTCTTATTTATTCTAGGCTTTTTCTCATCTGAAATTTCCTTTGTTTTTTTAGGTCTAGAAATTTCCTTCTTTTTTATAGGTTTAGCTTTTGGTTTTTTTGTTTCAACTGCTTTGGGTGCATCTTCAGAAACAGGCAGTTTAGATTGAATATTTTCTTTTTTTATCTCTGTTTTTGGTGTTTCATCAACAAACTTTTTCTCTTCTATTTTTTCTTCGTAATTAAAATTAGCAGACTCATCAAAACTATCTTTTACCGGGGTATATTCTTCTTGTATAAAATTATCTTCAACCATTTCATCACCTTTTTAAGTATAATCTTTAATTTTTAGCAATATTTAACAAAATACTAAGTAGTTATTAATAAAGCTTATGTTTTTTCTACTTTGAAGTTTAAAAAAAGGTTTATAACATTGAAGGAGTGGTGTTATTAAAGAATGGCATATGAGGTAATTATCGGGAGAACCAAAGCAGATAGAGAGAAATATGGCACAAAAGGGGCCATATTACTCGGTAAACAATATGTAAAAATGGGTCAAATTACATCTCTTTCTAACCCAATCTATATGGATACTACAACAAGCCACGTTGTTTTTATATGTGGAAAAAGAGGTTCTGGTAAGTCATATACGATGGGTGTTGTATGTGAAGGAATGTCATCTTTGCCACCAGAAATTTCTTCAAATATTGCTGTTGTTATGCTCGATACAATGGGCATTTATTGGACAATGAAATATCCCAATCAAAAAGATAAAAAATTATTAGGAGAGTGGGGCTTAAAGGCAACTGCATTAGATATTAAAATATATACTCCTAAAAGATATCATAAAACCTTTCAGAAAGAAGGGATTCCAACAGATTTCTCTTTTTCTATTAAACCATCAGAACTAAGCCCGACAGATTGGTGTTTGACATTTGATATTGACATTAATTCTGAACAAGGAGCTTTTATTGATAAAATAATTTCTCATCTGAACGAACAAGAAGAAAATTATGATATTAAAGATATAATAAATGCTGTTCAGAAAGAGAAAGATGCACATAAATATATAATTGATTCAACAACAAACAGGTTTATTGCAGCAAATTCATGGGGGCTATTTGATAGAGAAGGAACTGCTTTATCTGATTTGATTATTGGAGGTCAAGTAACTATTTTAGATGTAAGTTGTTATGCTATTACGCCTGGCGCTGAAGGAATAAGAGCTTTAGTAATTGGGTTGGTGTCTAAAAAATTATTTTTGGAAAGGATGATAGCCAGGAAAAAAGAAGAACACGAATCAGTCCATGCTTCTGCTTATGCTCTAATAGAGGAGGTAAAAGAGAAACTTGAATACCCTCTCGTGTGGTTGGTTATTGATGAGGCTCATGAATTTTTACCAAGAGAAGGAAAAACAACATCTTCAGATGCGTTGATAACAATTTTAAGAGAAGGAAGACAACCTGGAATAAGTTTGATTTTAGCATCCCAACAACCAGGTAAGATACATGAGGATGTTATGACTCAATCAGATATTGTTATATCACATAGGTTAACAGCTAAGATTGATATAGATGCCTTGGGGACAATTATGCAGAGTTATATGAGAGAGGGTCTAGACAAACAGTTGAATAATTTGCCTGACTTGGCTGGTTCTGGAGTTGTGTTTGATGATTTAAATGAAAGAATGTATCCTATAAGAGTAAGGCCTCGGTTGTCATGGCATGGTGGTTCTGCACCAACTGCTATGAGAAAGGTTAAGGAAAAAGAAAATAAAATTGTATTTTAATTACTTTTTCTTCTTTTTAGGTTTTTTTGATTTTGGAACTTCTGTATCTGTTCCAACAGGTCCGTGCGTCATAGATACAATAGACGATATAAACATTAGTGCAAAGACTAATGCAAATGCTATACCCCATGAAAGTGAGATATTTTTAACCCATATTACAGAAATTAAAAAACCAAGCATAGATGTTAACATAAACTGACTGTTTAATGGTGCTACTTTGAATGTCATATTTATCACCTCTTTATTATAAATATAATTTGTAAAATATATAAAACTTCTTATTTAAATGTCAGAAATCAAAGATTTCTGATCATTTTAAAAAACACTTTGTGTTTTTTAATACTTAACGAATTTTAGCTTGCTTATATCTTTCTTTGCTTTTTTTGTTTTTTTATTAAAATCATCCATGAATTTAGTCATTAATTCACAACAATGTTTTTTATCGTCACCACAGGTTAGTTTTCCTTTTTTACAATTGTTGTATATTTTTTTCAGGTCTTTGTCGTCTTCAATTAGATGTTGTTTGTATAATTCAAATATCATACATTTTTCAGGTTCTCCACCTTTTTTCTTTTGTTCGTCAACCGTGTCTCTGCCACCTGTTTTAGCTCTCATAATTTTTTTGCAGAATATGCTTTTATCTTCTGGAAGTTCGATACATGATTCTTGATGTGTTTTAGACATTTTTAATCGTCCATTTAGTGATGGAGTGTATTTGTGGTATATTCCAGAAGGCAGGAAAAATTTATACTTATTTAACCTTCTTGCAACATCTCTTGTTAGTCTTATGTGAGGATCTTGGTCAACACCAACTGGAATTATTCCTGGCATTCTTTCTTTAAGTTGAGGATAGAGAATGTCTCCTACTTGTGTTACTGCTGACATAATTCTTTTTGGGTCTGTGTTACCGTAAATCCCTTTAAATTCATTAGATGTTATTTTTTGGCTTGCCTCATAAGCTAGATGTACAACATCTTTGTTTTCTGATTGGAAGTAGAATGTTGTTTTTTTAGGATCTAAACCTAAAGCAATAAATGCTGGAATATGAAATTCTAAAGCTCTTTTTTTAGCGTCTTTTAATGAAATGTTTCTAGCTGCTGAAGATTCTAAATCAGCTACTAAAATATATGCTTCTGCGCCGTGTTCTTGGAAATATTTTATGTTTTCAACAACCATTTTGTTTCCAAAATGTATTTTTTCTCCAGAAGGCATTATTCCAGATAAAACATAGAATGGTTTTTTTTCTTTTATACATCTGCTTATTATTTTTAGATCTCTACCTGCAAAAACAACGCTTCTTCGCATAATTCTGTTTGGTTTTGGAAATAAATCTACTTTAAACTCTTCTAATCCAAAGTCTTTGATGACTTTTGAATAATCTTCTACTAGTTCACTTCCGTATGGATCTATTATTTTTGTCATATTATTACCTTGTAAGTTTAGTTATTTAAAGGTTTTGAAATAAAATAATAGAAATCTATGGCAACCAGCTTTTTTCATTCTTAAGCTTTTTTGGCAGATAATCAGAAATAACAAAGTTAAGGCCCCATTTTGCCAAGGCCTGTTGCTCTGCTCTAACTTTTAACTGGGCCATTTGTTTTAAGGCTTTTTGCCATTCTTTGTGGTGTTGGATAAAAGGATCGTTTTTCATTAAATCTTTAATCTTTTTAATATCAACCTCTTTTAGAGGATGGGTTGGCAGTTTATAATCAACAATATCTTGAGGAGTAATGCCAATAAATTTGGCATGTGGAACACAAAAATATTTATTTATGTGAGCAGCATTACCAGAACCAACTTTTAAAGTTCTGTAGATACTACCATATCCATAAGGATCGCCGTCTGTAAATACATAGACTGGTATTTTTTTTGCATCTGATAATTTTCTAATAAATCTTCTACACGCTCTTGTTGGAACTCCTCCCATTGAAATTAAAATGCAATCTGCTTTTTTCCAATAATTATGTTTTACAAGTCTTTGAAACATACCAGCTGTTTCTATTGCCAAAATAAATTTAGCATTTGTTTCGAATTTTAGATCTTCAACAGAAGAAGGAATAGAATATGCTCCTGAACCCATTTTAGTACAGTCAATTTTAAGTTGTTTTCCTGTATCTTGGTCTTTATCAACTACAATAAGTTTTCCTGCTACATCTCCCCCTTTTTCTTCAGGAATAAAACCCATTTGTTCACGATTGACCATGAGCATAGCTTCAACATCATCCATTACTGTGTCTGATTCTGGTTGAGCTTTGAACCTCGCTTCCCCCCAATTTTTAGAAACATAATATGCCTCTCTTTTTGTTGCAATATCATCTTTCTCAACTAAATCTTTAGATAGAGCCATCATACGCAAAGTTTGAGCAAATGTTTTAACAGTACCAACTGTTAAGGTTCTTGATTTTTTCTTTCCAATTAACTCGAAATAACCAAGTTTGTCGTCGTACTTTACATTACTTAAAGATCTTAGAGGAGATTCAAGATTGGGTTGTTTCTTTTTTAAAATAGAATCATAAATCCCTTTTGCTAGTTCCTTTATTTGTTTTGCTACTTTCATTTTGATTATATCACCTAAATATTAATAGTTTTATTATAAATGCAACCGAAACAATTATTATTACTCCCTTTACAAAATTTGCTCCTTTTTTTATTGTTATATGAGAGCCGATCCACCCTCCAGCAAAAAATAAAGCAGCTAAAGGTAAAGCTATTTTAAAATCAATTAAATCATTTGCAAAAAAAACAAATGCAGCAGTTACCCCTCCAAAAAATTCTATAAAACGCGCACTAGCTACAGATTCTACAAAATCTTTATTCAATAGAGATGTAAATAACATAACAGCAAAGATACTTGATGCTGCTGCATAAAATCCATCATATATACCTAATATAAAAAACAAAACTACAGAAAGTAGTAATATATGCTTTTTTACTTTTATCTTTATTGGATTCAATCCAAAATTCTTGTTTAATATCAATATCAATACTATTAAAATCATCAATACTCCAATTATAATCTGTAATATGTTCTCACTTATTCCAATTACAATAAAACTCCCAATTATACTTCCTATTCCAACCAATATAGCATATGGAAATGTTGATTTCAAATCTAGTTTTCCGTGCATCCAATAATTAATTGAAACAAATCCAACAGCAATAGTTAATATCTTAGTAATTCCGATTACTTCGTGTGTTGGTATCCCTAACCAAATCAAGGCAGGTATTAATATCAGATAAGAACCTCCAATCATTCCTGCAATTATTGCTGTCAAAAAAGTTATTATTGCTGCCAGTATAAATATTAAGGGTTCCATTTTATTTCTTTTCTTCCTCACCTAAAGTTTTCTGCTCCTCTTTATTATCCTTCCCAATCTTCGCTAATTCTTCATCATATTCTTCATTTACAACTTCAAGATTTTCTAGTTTTCCTCTTTGTTTCTCAAGGATTGAAGTTAAGTACTCTTCTACTTTTTTCTCATCTGCATCTTTAAATCCTACTAATTCTTTTAAAGCCTCAGCAACGTGAGGAATATACGTTTTAATATAATCTCTTTTTTGCCCCTCTGCTAAAACCCTCTTTTTCTTATGCACATAGCTTCCTAGTTTACGACCAATTTCTTGCAAAGCTAATTTAATTTCTTTAATAATTTCAGGATAATGCGCTATAGCTTCTTTTGATTCAGATGTAAATGGAACCCATACAGAAGCGATATGAACAACAACTGTTAATGGTCCTTGAGGCAGAGCTCCTGAACTTTGGCTTAATCCATATTTTCTCCAATTTGTCTGAACAACAGATTTAGCAGCAGCACATGCGCTTTGTTGGTAAAGCAAGGGAACTCTGTTTGCAAATCTCATTAAAGTTATTGAGCCTTCTGAACTTTGATCACCACCATAGGCTAGACCTGCTTCTACAATAAATGGATTTCCTCTGTAAACAGAAGGAGGTCTTGTTATTGAATAGTAAAATTCAGCATTTATTTCTTTTTTTAGACCTTTTTCTAATTCTTCTGAGCTAATCGGGCTTATACAGTCTGTTGGAGGTGAAATTATTTTTGTTTTCTTAATACCTTCCATAAGTTTTTCAGCCATTTCACGAACAAGTTCACGGGGTTTTGTGTTTGGTAGTAAAGCAGCATTTTCACATATTTGTTTTGCTGTTCCAGAACCTACTCTTGAAAAATCATTTGTTAGAAAACTTTGAAGGGTTCTTGATTCTGTATCTTTTGCCATCCTCATTAACATACCCAATTCAATACCATAAGGGTGGGGTTTTATTTCAACAGGTTTTTTAGGAAGGTTATCGGTGGCTCTTGCAAATATTGTTTGTTCTGCTTTAGGATTAGTATAAATTATAGTAATGTGCGGATTAACAATTGCAGTTTCTTTAAGGTATTGGTCAACACTTTGACTTCCACCTTGGTAATTTCCTTCTAAATCCATTTCAATTTTTACTCCATGATCTTTATTCCAATCAACAGATTCATCTTTAATTATGTCTGGTTTATTCTGAGCAATATCAATATGAAGCTCGTAATAATGTGCCCCTGAGTTGTTTTTGACTTTTGATGTGATTTTTGTTGGTTTTCCTGTTGTTAATTGAGAATACATTACTGCTGCACTTATCCCAATCCCTTGCTGACCTCTTGTTTGAGACAGATTATGAAATTTGCTTCCATAGAGCAATTTCGCAAATATTGGGGGGATCTGTTTTTTTACAATTCCAGGACCATTATCTTCTATTATGATTCTAAATTTATCATTTCCTAAATCAATTAATTCAATACTGATTTCTGGTAAAATATCTGCTTCTTCACAAGCATCAATAGAATTATCAACAGCCTCTTTAACAACTGTTAGAAGAGCTTTTCTTTTGTTGTCAAAACCCAATAAATGTCTATTTTTCTCGAAGAAAGATGCTACAGAGATATCTCTTTGTTTTTTTGCCATCTCTTCAGCTATGTTTGAATTTGCCATCTTTATGAAATGTTTTGGATTTATTTAAAAATGTATTGTTTTAGTTAATTTTCTGTATATTCATATTTCTTCTTTGCTTTTCAAGATATTTAAAAACACCAGCGTGTGTGCTCCCTCCTAATAACATATCTATTGCTCTTCTTGCAAGAGGAGTAAACTCAACAGGGCCAATAATCCCAATAGTTTTCCCATAAACACACAATTCACAATTTGTCAATTCTTCAATTATTTTCCTACTTTTACCTTCTTGACCAATAACACGACCTTTTAATCTTATTAGATCATTTTTTGATCTTGCTAAATCCCCAAGATTTATTAATTCAAAAGAATAATCCACGTTAAGTAATTTTAAAGCAATTTTTGGGTTAAAACCACGTCCAATTGCAGTTATTAATTCTCTTGCAGCATATAATTTTAAGCCGTCTTCTCCAGAAATAGACACATCCCCTTCTTTACTATCGACTTCTATCTTAGTTTTTGTTTCAGATTCTAGATGTTTTTTACTTTCTCCTTTTGTTCCTATAAGAACAGCAACTCTTTCTTTAGGAATTTTTAGATCATATTTGTATTCTGTCATTGGAGGCGATCACCTTATTATTAAAAATATCATCGATTTAAAAAATTATGCTTTTATTTTTTGAAGGATCTTTTTTTCATCTAATTTTAAACCTTGTTTTCTAAAAAAATTACAAAGATTTTTTATGTCTCTGATAATATACTCTTCTGCTCTTTGGTCTTGTAATGATGTGCATTGTGAAAAGTCAATAAAAACAGGTTTATCATTTAAATTTAAGATATTAAAACTAGATAAATCAGCATGAACTAATCCTGCTTTGTATAATTTTCTTATGTTTTTTATGATTTCATTAAAAAAATTTTTAGGATTTTCTGGTGTTTTATCTTTTAGCATTGGTGCTATTTTGTTGTTTTGTCCAATAAATTCCATAACAAGAATATGATTTTTGAATACAATGGGTGTTGGAACTCTTATATTAGCTTTTCTTGCTTTTAACAAGTTCCTATATTCTCTTTGAACCCAATGAAATATGATATTTCTTTTTCTGCCTTTTAGATCAAGGTATCTTGGATCTGATTTGATATAATCAAACATCTTATTGAAATCGCAAGAATTAACCCTATATACCTTAACAACTATATTTTTGTTCCTCTTTTTAGCTAAAAACACATTAGATTCTTTGCCTATGCTAATGGGGCCTTCTAAACCATCAAAATGACCTTCACTTATTAATTTGAAGATGGTTCTATTAGTAAAATCATCAAATACATTATGTTTTGTCTTAAATTTTTCCTTAGTTATTTTTGACATATAGATATGAAACACTATTGGGTTTTTAAATCTTGGTTATTCTAATTTCAAATCACAAGCTTTAAATAGCGCAAAGCATTATGATTTCTTTACACAAATCGGTCCTTTAATGAGCTGAAACACGTGTTTTGGCGGTGAATTAAAGACACTCTTGTGTATAACAGCCCGTCACGAGAGTACTCAATGGAGCTGTCGCTAAACGCAAGCAATGAGCTTGGGAGTTAGTGTTACGGGCAACAAATTCATATTTACATTAAAAATAAGAAAAGAAGCAGAAATAGAGTAAATAAATGTCATTTATCATTTAAATCACGTATTTGACTTAAAAAAAGGCGAATTATGCCTAAAGAGCTTAAAATAAGCTTTATTTGCACATTTATTTGTTCTATAGGGGGTATTAAAATCACTGACATCACAACATCATTTTACATTGTAAAAGGGTTATGTTAGTAATTTTTAGTACTTATTCTGCTTGTTTTGTATGGAGGAAAAATGAAAATTTCGTAGAAATTTTCAAATCTTTTCATTGGAGGTTCAAAGAAAATGGGAAAAATAGCACAAACAAGTTCAAAATACATAGTTCATGCAAATATTAATGCAGAAGGAGTTGTTGATAAACCAGATGTAATTGGAGCAATTTTTGGCCAAACAGAAGGTTTATTAGGATCTGACCTAGAACTAAGAGAACTACAAAGATCAGGTAGAATAGGAAGAATAGAAGTAAACATAGAAACAAGAAACGGAAAATCAAATGGAAAGATAGTGATTCCATCAAGTTTAGACAAAGCAGAGACAAGTATTATAGGAGCAGCATTAGAGATCATAAAAAGAATAGGTCCATGTGATTCTGTTATCAAAATCGAGAATATAGAAGATGTCAGAGTGAGTAAAAGAACTTTTGTAATTGAGAGAGCTAAAGAATTACTAAAAGAGCTTAAGGACAACGTATTACCTGATTCTCAGGAAATTGCAAATGAAGTAATATCTTCTGTTCGAGTAATGGAAATAGTAGAATATGGAAAGGATAGATTATCTGCTGGACCTGCGGTAGAAGAGTCAGATGAGATAATTATTGTAGAGGGACGTGCAGATGTTGTTAATTTACTTAAATATGGTTTTAAGAATGCAATAGCAACAAATGGAACCTCAGTACCAGAAACAATAATTGAGTTATCTAAGAAAAAGACAGTTACCGCTTTTGTTGATGGAGACAGAGGAGGAAACCTTATACTCCAAAGTTTATTTGGTTGTGCAGAAATTGATTTTGCAACTAGGGCTCCTGCTGGAAAAGAACTTGAAGAATTAACACAAAAAGAAATCCATAAGGCTTTAAGATCAAAAATGACAGCAGAACAGGTGAGTATGGAGTTAAAAAGAGAATCTGCAAACGGAGGAGCAGCTCCTGAGAAAAGATCTTTCTTTAATAGACAAGCTCAAAGACCACCACAGAGAACATATCAACAAAGACCTGCACAAAGAAACTTTGGTGTTAAAAAAGCAGTTCCAACAGATTCTGAGAAAAAAACATTTTCAAAGATGCTTGAGGATTTAATTGGAACAAGAGGAGCTTATATTTTAGATCAGAAACTAGAGATTTTAGGCAAAGTACCTATAATGGAGCTTGGATCAACTGTTAAAAGTTTAAGTTCCGGCATTTATGCAATTTTGTTTGATGGTGTTGTTGATAAAAATCTTGCAACCACTGCAGAGACAGCAGGAGTTAAATTTGTTGTTGCAATGGACTCTAAAGTAAAACCAGAAGAAACAAACATCGCTGTTTTAATAATTAAGGATTTATAATTCTTTTTTTTATTTTTTTAAATTATAAGAAAAGTATTTAAGTATAGAATTTCTGATAGTAAATATGGCTCTCAAGTTATATAACACTTTGACAAGAAAGAAAGAATTATTTAAGCCAATTAAAAAAGGTCATGTTGGTATGTATAGTTGCGGTCCTACTGTTTATTGGTACCAACATATTGGAAATCTAAGAACCTATATATTTAATGACATTCTAAAAAGGGTTTTAAATTATAATAACTTTAAAACAAAGCATGTCATGAATTACACAGATGTAGGTCATTTAACATCAGATGCTGATACAGGTGAAGATAAGATTGAAAAGGCTGCTAAAAAAGAAGGCAAAACAGCTAAACAAATATCTGAATACTATGCATCTGTTTTTGAAAAGGATTGTAAAAAATTAAATATCATTCCACCAAATATAATTTGTAAAGCAACAGATCATATTAAAGAACAAATTGCATTGGTGAAATTATTGGAAAAAAAAGGTTTTACATATCAAACTTCAGATGGAGTTTATTTTAATACATCTAAACTTAAAGACTATGGAAAACTTGGATTAATTGATTTAGAAGGTTTAGAAGCTGGAAAAAGAGTTTCTTTAGGTGAAAAACGCAATAAAACAGATTTTGCATTATGGAAATTCTCAGATACTTTAAAAAAACGTCAACAAGAATGGAAAACAAAATGGGGCATTGGATTTCCAGGATGGCATTTGGAATGTTCTGCAATGTCTTCTAAATACTTAGGAAAACAATTTGACATCCATACAGGTGGAGAGGATCATATTCAAGTACATCATACAAATGAGATTGCGCAAAGCGAAGCAGCTTTTAATGTTAAACCATGGGTAAAATACTGGCTTCATGGTGCTTTTTTAACCCATAAAAGTGAAAAAATAAGCAAAAGCACAGGAGGATTATACACAATCTCAGATTTAGAAAAAAATGGATTTACGGCCTTAGCTTATAGATATTTTTGTTTAAACACATCATATAGAAAACAGCTTAATTTCTCATTAGAAATTTTAGAAGGTGCTAAAAACTCATATGAAAGATTAAAAAATATTATTATTGACTTAAAATCAAAAAAAGACTCGAATAAAACTAAAGAATTTGAAAAATATAGAAAACAATTCAAAGAATATATTGACGATGATCTTAATATGCCTAAAGCATTATCAGTTTTATGGGATGTTTTAAGAGACGAAAAACTAGGAAGTAAAGAAAAACTTGAGTTAGCTTATGATTTTGACAAAGTCTTTGGTTTAGATATTAAAGATATTGAAGAGGAAAAACAAAAGCTCGACAAAGAAATCAAAGAATTAATTGAACAAAGAGAGAAAGCAAGGAAAAATAAAGATTATTCTAAAGCTGATAAGATTAGAGATGATTTAAAGAAAAAAGGAATAGTTCTTGAAGACACTTCAGAGGGAGTTAGATGGAAAAAGGTTTAGTCAAATCTGAATAAGACAGTTCCTCTGTAAATCTTTTTGCTCTTTTGTCTATCCATTCCATAAAGTTTTCTTGATTCTATTAATTCTCCTTTAAATGATTTTTTTAGAAGTTTACCTAATGTTCTTGTGAATCTTTGTGAAGAAATATAAATATCAATACCTCCTTTAACTTTAGATAATTTTGCAATAGAAACACCTTTTCTTTTTTTAATAGCATTTACTACACAACTTACAGACTCTTCAGGGGGGTTATTTCTTAATTGTAGGACAGCTTCATAATATTGATCTGGTTTTTCTTGTTTCATGTTAATAAATATATTAAAATTTTATTCCCATGGAAATTTTTTAGTATTTTGAACTTGTCTAAGATAATAATTCGGCTCTATTTCAGAGCAAGACATAACATACAAACACGCAGTTTTAACTATTGCTCCTTTAGATTCTAAATATTCTTTTGCAATTATTAGACTTCTTCCAGTCTCCAACATATCTTCTACAAGTAAAATATTTTTACCAACTAAGTTGTCTAAGACTTCTGTAACTACTCTTCTTTCTCCCCTTTCTTTACGAACCGTTAAACAATACATACTCTTAATTTCTAAAGATGATGAAAGAATTCTTGCTGGAACAATTCCTCCTCTAGTAATCCCAATAATTGTGTCCGGATGATAATCTATTCTATCCGAGAGTTCTTTAATTTCTTGATGAAAGGCTTGCCAATCCATTTGTGATTAAAACATTCCTCTATTTATAAATTTAGTGGAGATTTAATAAACAAATCAAAAGCTTTTTAAGCAAACAAAAATATCATCTTACAAATGAATTGGAAGAAGGTTTGGAAAAAGACATGGTATTTTATATGGGAGAGTGATAGTGTTGCTAGTTGGATTGTAAATATTATTCTTGCATTTGTATTAATAAAATTTGTAATTTATCCTGGAATGGGATTTGCTATGCAGACCTCTTACCCAATAGTGGCTGTTGTTTCTGGTTCAATGGAACATAAAGCTACCCATCCTTGTGTAGATTTTAATAGCAGAATTAATGATTGTGAAAAATTTAATAAAAAAACTTATACAATATGTGGAAAAAATTTTGAAACAAGACAAAAATCAAACCTAGATTTTTTCTGGGAGTCTTGTGGAGAGTGGTATATAGAAAATACTGAGATAACAAAAGAATCTTTTGATGATTTTAAGTTCAAAAACGGTTTTAATAAAGGAGATATAATGGTTTTGAGAGGTAAAAAACCAGAAAAAATAGAAGTAGGAAACACTATAGTTTATATGTCAAAAACAGCACCATACCCTATAATTCATAGAGTAATTAGAATAGAAAATTCAGAAGAAGAATATACATTTATAACAAAGGGAGATCATAATGTTAGAGAGGATGTACCTGTTGATGAAGAACAACTAATAGGTAATGCAGTATTAAGGGTTCCTTTTGTAGGCTGGATAAAAATTGGTTTTGTAAATCTAATAAATATTTTTATAGGTGTTTAATTATGTTTTGTCCTAAATGTGGTTCAATATTAATTCCTAAAAAAAATGGTTCTAAGGTAGTAATTAAATGTAATTGTGGATATAAATCAGATGATAAGATTAGTACAACAATCAAAGAAGAAGTGAAAAAGGATGATGATGTAAAAAAAGGAGCAGTTGATGAAGATTTTGAGACTTTACCTTTAACAGATGCAGAATGTCCTAAATGTGCACATAAAAAAGCTTATTTCTGGGAAGTACAAACAAGAGCTGCTGATGAAGCTCCTACTAAATTCTTAAAATGTGAAGAGTGTAAACACATCTGGAGAGATTATAACTAATGCAAATAAAAGAATCTAAATTTAGAGTTATTGTCAAAACAAAATCAAATTCTAATAAGCTAATTGGGTTTGATAAAGAAAAACAAGCTTATTTGTTGAATATAAAATCAGTACCTGAAAAAGGGCAAGCTAATAAAGAAATAATTAAATTTTTGTCTAAACTGTTAAAGAAACAAGTAAGAATTGTTAGAGGATTAAAAAGCAAAGACAAAACAATAGAAATTATCTGATTTATCTATATTTCTTGTATATTGGTGGATCTTGGTGTTTACTGTAATTATCTGGATATTTCTTTTCTGGATGAACCTTAAATGATTTTGGGGTGTGCCAATACCACATGATTATACCTACGACCAATGCAAATCCAATAATTTCCCATATTAACATATATAATATGTATTAAAAGAATTATTTAAACTTATTGGTGTCTGTAGTATAATAATCTTTTTAAACAGAAAATTTATACTTTAATTTGGGGGAACCTTATGAAAGCTTATCTCGATGTTGTTAAAAAAATCTTAGAACAAGGCATAATTAAAAAAACAAGACAAGGACCTGATGCATATACAATTGCTGGTGCTATGTTTGAACATGATATGTCTGAAGGATTTCCTCTTGTTACGACTAAAAGCGTTCCTTTAAGATTAGTTGCTTCTGAATTAGAGTTTTTTATTAAAGGTATAACTGATAAAAACTGGTTAAGAGATATAAATAATCACATCTGGGATGAATGGTGCAGTCCTGATAAAGTGCCTTATGCTCATGATGAAGAAACTAAAAAGAAGATGATGGAAGAACGTGAATTAGGGCCAATTTATGGATGGCAATGGAGAAATTTTGGAGCAAATTATGATTCTTATGATAAAAAACTAATAGGAAAGGGGATTGACCAATTAAAGAATGTAGTTGAAACCCTTAAAACTAATCCTCATGATAGAAGAATGATTGTGATGGCATGGAATCCAACAGATTTACATAGAATGGCTTTGCCACCTTGCCACTATTGTTTTCAAATTACTGTTATTGACGGTAAATTAAATTTATTATGGAATCAACGCTCAATTGATGTTGCTTTAGGATTACCTTTTAATATTGCTAGTTATGCATTATTGTTGCATCTACTTGCAAAAGAAGTTGGTTTAAAAGAAGGAAAATTAGTTGGTTTTTTATCTGATGTCCATCTTTTTGTTAATCATGTGGATGGGTTAAAAGAACAATTGCAAAGAGAACCATTTAAACTTCCGACATTGAAAACAGAACCTTTTAAAACAATTTTTGATTGGAAGTATGAAGATTCTAAAGTTGAGAACTATGAACATCATCCAAAAATACAATTTGAGGTTGCTGTATGACTGAAATTATTATAATCGTGGCTGTAGCGCAAAATAATACAATTGGAAAAAATAATGATATTCCTTGGCGTATTAAAGAAGATTTTCAACATTTTAAGGATTTGACAATGGGATTTCCCTGTATAATGGGAGATAAAACTTATGAATCTTTACCAGATAATGCAAAGCCATTGCCTGGTCGAGAAAATATTGTTTTAACTTTTGATAAAGAATACAAACCAGAAGGAGTTACAGTAATGCATGATTTTAATGAAGCAATAGAATACTGCAAGAAAAAAGGTTATGAAAAAGCATTCATAACAGGAGGAGCTACAATTTATAGACTTGGTTTAGAAATAGCTGATACATTTGAGCTAACAAGAGTTCATAAAGATTATGATGGAGATGTTTTTTTCCCAGAAGTAAATTTTGATGAATGGAAATTGGTAAAAAAAGAAAATCACGAGGGAAAAGATACCAACAATAATGAAGAAGTAAGATTTTCTTTTTTAACATATAAGAGGAAAAAATAAAATGGAATTAGAAAAAGAAGATAATGAAGTATACCAAATAATTCAAAACGAACTTGAGAGACAGAAAAATGAGTTAAATATGATTCCTTCTGAAAATTATTGTAGTAAGGCAGTATTAGAAGCATCTGGTTCTATTATGATGAATAAGTATGCAGAAGGATATCCTAAAAAAAGATATTATCAAGGCAATAGATTTATAGACGATAATGAAACTTTAGCAATCGAAAGAGCAAAAAAATTATTTAATGCAGAACATGCAAATGTTCAGCCAAATTCAGGAAGCCCTGCAAATATGGCTGTTTACTTTGCTTTATTACAATTAAACGATAAGATCCTTGGAATGAATTTAAGTCATGGTGGCCATCTAACTCATGGCTCTAAAGTAAATTTTTCTGGGAAATATTACAATTTTGTAGAATATGGTGTTGATAAAGAGACAGAAATGCTTGATATGGATAAAATTAGGAAAATAGCAGAAGCAGAAAAACCGAAATTAATAATAAGTGGGTATACTGCCTATCCAAGAATAATTGATTTTAAGGAATTTCATGATATAGCAAGATCTATTAATGCTTATAGTATGGCTGATATAGCTCATATTGCTGGATTGATTGCTGGTGGAGTACACCCTTCTCCCTTACCTTTTACAGATATTATTACAACAACAACACATAAAACTCTGAGAGGTCCAAGAAGCGCTTTAATCTTATGTAAAAAAGAAGATGAGTTAGTAAATACAGAAGGAATGGATGAAAAAGAAGCTATAAGGGCAAAAAATATGGCTTTGAAAATAGATAAAGCAGTATTTCCAGGATTACAAGGAGGACCTCATGAACATACTATTGCAGCAAAGGCTGTTGCTTTTGGAGAGGCAATGAAACCAGAATTTAAAGAGTATTCTAAACAAATTGTAAAAAATGCTAAGGCTTTGGCTGAAAAATTGATGTCAGAAGGAATTAAGATTGTTTCAAACGGAACAGATAATCATTTAATTTTAATAGATTTAATTAAAACAAAATCTGTTGGCAAACCTGGTTTGGGAAAAGAAGCAGCAATTGCTTTGGAAGAAGCAGGAATTATAACAAATGCAAATACAATTCCTTTTGATCCTTCTACTCCTTTTAAACCATCTGGAATTAGACTTGGAACTCCTATCTTGACTACAAGGGGGATGAAAGAAGGAGAGATGGAAGAAGTTGGTAAATATATGGCAGATATTATCAATAATCTTTCAGATAGTGAATTAAGAGTTAGAACAAAACAGAAAGTTCTTGAACTTTGTAATAATTTCAAGTTCTATTAATATGAATTATGAAAAATCCTTAAAATATCTTTTTAATAGAAAGTTTTTTGGTATGAAGTTGGGTTTAAAAAATATAAGAGATCTAATGGACCATCTTGGAAACCCTCAAAATGATTTTAAGTCAATACATGTAGCAGGAACAAATGGGAAAGGCTCTGTTTGTTCTTTTCTTTCATCAATTCTTGAAAAAGAAGGATATAAAGTTGGTGTTTACACAAGCCCCCATCTTGTTAGTTTTAGAGAGAGAATAAAAATAAATGGGAAAAAAATAGAGAGAAAAGAGATATCATCTTTATTGTCAAAAATAAAACCCTTTGTTAAAGATCACACTTTTTTTGAAGTTGTTACTGCTTTGGCTTTTCTTTATTTTAAAAAGAAAAAGGTCGATATTGTTCTTGTAGAGGTTGGTTTAGGGGGGCGTCTTGATGCAACAAATGTTATAACTCCTGAAGTTTCCGTTATAACAAATATAGGACTAGAACACACAGAACATTTGGGAGATACATTAGAAAAGATCGCATTTGAGAAATCAGGCATAGTAAAACAAAACATTCCTTTAGTTACTTTGAGCGATTGTAAAGGGTTAAATGTATTAAAAAAAACGTGCAAATTAGAAAAGTGTAAACTTCATCTTGTAAAACCCAAAAAACTTAAAATTTCACTTAAAGGAAATTTTCAGCATCAAAATGCTTCACTTGCATTAGGTGTTGTTGATGTTTTGAGAGAGAAAGGATATAAAATAAGTAACAAATCTGTTGTTGATGGGTTGATGAATGCTAAATGGCCAGGGAGATTTGAATTTGTAAATGGAAATATTCTTTTTGATTGTGCACATAATCCTTGTGGGGCAAAAACTCTTGCTAGAGAGATAAAGAAATTAAATTACAAAAATATTTATTTTATTGTAGGAATAATGAAAGATAAAGATATTAAAGGTATTTGTAAAAATTTAGAACCTATTGCAAAAGAAATAATAATAACAAAACCACATGTAACAAGAGCTGCTGATCCTGGAGAAATTGCTGATTTTATAGGAAAAGAGGTAGACATAATTGATGATATTAGAGATGCTTTAGAATATGCCAAAATAAAAGCAAGTAAAGAAGATCTTATTGTTTTGACTGGATCAATTTTTACTGTTGGTGAGGCTTTTTCTTTTATCAGACCTGATCCATTTAACTCCAAGGTAAACAAGAGGAGTATCAACAACAGCAAATAAGACCTTTAGTGTCCAATAAGGAATTATCATTTGAATCATCCTTATTACTGTGTATTGTGGTGTTGTAGCATAGAACGCTATAAAGATAAAAATTGTTGTGTCTATTAACTGAGATACACTTGTAGATAAATTATTTCTTAACCATAAGTGTTTCTTTTTTGTCTTCTTTTTCAAAAAATTAAAGGCCCATATATCATGATATTGGCTGATTAGGAAGGCAGTTATGCTTGCTATTATAACTCTCATTGAATTTTGGAATATAGTTTTATAAGCTTCATTACTTTGATAAAATGAAGCAGGAGGCATAACAATACCAATTGCTACAAGTATTAATGTTAAAATTAATGCAAATAATCCTGCATGGATAAACGATTTAGTAACTTTTTTACCTCTCACCTCTTCGATAATATCAGTTATTAAGAATGTAATTGGATAGGCAAAAATTCCAACAGAAGTTACAATACCAAAAATTGTTGTAACTTTGCTTCCTAAAAGATTTGCTGCTATTAGTGCTGCTATAAAAATTCCAAGAAGCAAGTTTGTCTTTTTTTCAAGTAACTCTTTATCCATTTTTTAATAAAATATTAACTTATATAAAAAGTTATTGTAATCATTTTTTAGTAAACCTTAAATAATTTTATCATATCAAAAGGTATATAAACTATTGATTTTCTTAAGATATTATAAAATGAGTTCAGGCAAGCTAATTGTTGTTGATGGAACAGATGGAAGTGGCAAAGCCACTCAGACAAAACTTCTTGTTGAAAAACTTAAAAAAGAAAATTATGATGTAGAGATCATTGACTTCCCAAGATACGGAGAAAAAAGTGCTTTTTTAATTGAAGAATATTTAAATGGTAAGTTTGGTTCAGCAAAAGAGACAGGACCTTATGTGCCTTCTATTTTTTATGCATGTGATAGGTATGTTGCTTCTATGAAAATAAAGGAATGGCTTAAACAAGGCAAGATAGTAATTGCAAATAGATATGTTGCATCAAGTATGGCTCACCAAGGAGGAAAAATAGAAGATAAAGAAGAAAGAGATACATTTTTAGAATGGCTTGAAGATTTAGAGTTTAATATTTTTAAAATTCCAAAACCAACAGCAAATATTATTTTATATGTGCCTCCTGAAATAGGTCAAAAATTAGTAGATAAAAAAGGCCATAGAGATTATGTTAATGGCAGTAAAAGAGATTTGCATGAAGAAGATCTAGAACATCTAAAAGATGCAACAAAAACATATAGAACTTTAATAGAAAAATATAATTGGATAGTTATAGAATGTGCTCCAGATAATAAATTAAAAACAATTGAAGAAATTCAAAAACTTCTTTGGGATAAAGCAAAAGATTTACTTTAAACCAGAACTACCAAATCCACCTTCTCCTCGCTCAGAATCTTCCAAGGAATCGGATTCAATAATCTTAGCAGTTATAATCGGTTGTATAAGCATTTGGGCAATCTTCATATTTTTTTCAACATGGAAATCTTCTTCCCCTAAATTTTTTAATACAACACCTATTTCTCCTCTATATCCTGAATCGATTACACCCGCCATAACATGAATACCTTTTTTGGCTGCTAATCCGCTTTTATCCCATATCAATCCAACAAAACCTTCTGGAATGGCCATTTTAACACCACTTTTAACAACCCTTTTTTCGCCTTTTTTTAGTATTAAATCTTCAGCAGAATAGATATCTAATCCAGCATCATGTTCATTAGCATAATGGGGTAAATTTACATCTTCTATTTTTTGAATTTTTACTTCCATTTTAAAGAACTAATTTATTGTTTTGATTCTTCTTCGTCTTCTTCATGTGTTCCAAAAAAAGAGCCAAGTGTCTTGTTTTTTCTTATTGTATTATAACTGATTGGTTTAACGTCATCTTTCTTCAAATCTCTTCACCTCTTTTCCCAGAACCCAATTTTATATAGAAAGAACTAGTATATAAATAAAACTAAACTGGAAAATATAGTTTTCAAAAAACAACTTTAAGATATATATTTAGAATAAGCCATGTTTGTTGCAATGGCAAAATGAGAACTAAGATGCTTTTCCCTGGAATTGTAACATGTTTGTTAGTTCATGGTTTATAATTTTGCCATTAACAGCGTCTATTTTTATGTTAAGAGTTTTAAAAGATCTTGTTATATAGGTCACATTGTAGATAGTGTTATTAGCTATATTTTGTAATATCACCATTATTTTTAATGGAGGATCTGTAGAAAATTTCTTTTGTTGAAATTCTTTAGAGATATCTAATGCTTTATCAATATCCATCTTAACCTTGTTCATATTCAGTTTTTTTACTTTCTTCTGTGTTTTTTGAAAAACTTCTTGTGAAGGTATTACATTGATTTTATCATCTTCAATAACATAAGTAGTTATTGTATTATCATCATTATAATAACCAATCTGCCAATCACCTTTGTTTAAGTCATCAACCATTTTAAATAAATGAGCAAGATAACTTTTTTTATCTTTTTTAAACTTAGAACTTTCTTCTAATTTTTTAATAACTTCTTTCACTTCCATAAATAATAAAAAGATATTTAAGGTTTAATAAGTTTGTGTTTTACCTAAAATGTCATCTGATATAAAGAAGAAGGATTTGAAAAAACAAGGATATAGGTTAGTTGGTAATCATTCTGCTGTTAAAGTTTGTGGTTGGACTAGAAAATCATTAAGAGGAGAAGATGTTTGTTATAAAGAAAAATTTTATGATACAAAATGCCATTTGTGTGTACAGATGACGCCTGCTCTGAATACATGCACTCATAGGTGTGTTTGGTGCTGGCGTGATATTGATTTTACAAACCCAAGATGGAGCGGGAAAGTTGACGATCCTAAATTTATAGTAGATGGATGTATTAAAGAATTTATTGCTAGTTTAGAGGGTTATCACGGATATAAAAAAGTAGATAAAAAGAAATTAAAAGAAACCAACAAACCCCAACAGTTTGCTATTTCTCTTTCAGGTGAACCAACAATGTACCCAAAACTTCCTGAGCTTATTTTAGAGCTTAAAAAAAGAAAGATAAATTCTTTTTTAGTTACAAACGGTACTAATCCTAGTATGTTAAAGAAATTAATAGAGAAAAAAGCACAACCAACACAAGTTTATATTACCTTGCCTGCACCAGATGAAGAAACTTATGTTAGGGTTTGTAATCCTTTGATAAAGGATGGTTGGAAAAAAATACTTCAAAGTTTAGAATTAGTTAGCAAATTTAAGAGGAACATATTTAGATTGACATTAACAAAAGACATTAATATGGATAAGGTTGAGGAATATGCTTTATTGATTAAGAAATATAAACCAAAGAAAATTGAATGCAAATCTTATATGTGGGTGGGTTATAGTCGGGAAAGATTAGAAATTCAAAATATGCCTTATCATAATGAAGTTAAGAAATTTGCACAAAAATTAGCTAAATTAACTGGTTATAAAATTATTGATGAAAAAAAAGAATCAAGAGTTGTTTTGCTTTCTAAAGATTGATTAATCTTCCATAAGGGCCAGGATTAATAATAGTTGAAACCTTTATTTTATCTTTTTTATTGTTGTTTTCGTGGAAATGACCGCATAAAACCAAATCAATTTTATTTTCTTTGATAAAATCTCTGAAAGATTTATTACCATAGTGACCATGGTCTATTCTATCAAGTTTTGTTTTATAAGGTGGAGCGTGTACAACCAAAACAACAGCTTTATCTTTATGTTTTTTGATCAATTTCTTGAATTTTTTACTTTCTATTTCAAATTCTTTGTCCTTAAAGCTAAATCCACCACCACCCCAACCTATAAACAAAACATCATCTTTGATAAAGTGTTTATTATGCAAGTAGAATAAATTTTTATGTATATTACATAAATGTCTTACTATATTTTCACTTTCATGATTTCCATGAATAATTAAGAAATCTTTTTTTAGTTTGTTAAATTCTAGTAAAATGTGTTTTATATCCTGCTCAAATATAGTGAAATCTCCTCCACAAACTATAATATCTGCGTGTTTTGCTTTTTGTTTTATTTTTTTTAGAGCAGTTACACTCCCGTGTGAATCAATAAAAGTCAGTATCCTCATTTTAGTTGAAAAAATTATAAGAGATATATAAAATATACCAAAATCAAAGCCTTTTTAAATGATTTTGAATCTATGTCAGAAAATGGTAGAACTAATCATATGTGAAAAGCCGAATGCAGCGAATAAAATAGCAGAAGCTTTAGCAGATGGCAAACCAATAAAAAACACAACAAATAAAGTTGTATCTTATGAAATCACTCATGGAGACAAAGATATTATTGTTGGGTGTGCTGTTGGTCATTTATATGGATTAAAACAAAAAGAAAAAAGAGCACCATTACCAATTTTTGATATTGAATGGGTTCCTACTTATGATATAAATAAAGGCAGCGCATTTAGTAAAAAATATACAACTGTTTTGAAAAGATTAGCAAAAAAAGCAGATACTTTTACTGTTGCAACTGATTATGATATTGAAGGAGAGGTAATTGGATTAAATATTGTTAAGTTTATCTGTAAAAAGAATGATGCAAAGAGAATGAAATTCTCTACATTAACTAAAGATGAATTAGTTAAGTCTTATGAAAATGCACAATCAACTTTAGATTGGGGCCAGGCAAATGCTGGTGTAACAAGACATTTTCTTGATTGGTTTTATGGTGTAAACGTATCTAAAGCTTTAACAAAAGCAATAAGCACTACTGGCGGTTTTAAATTAATGTCAACTGGTCGTGTTCAAGGTCCTTCTTTAAAGATGATAGTAGATAAAGAAAAAGAAATCAAAGCATTTATTCCAGACCCATATTGGATGTTATCTCTAAATGGAAAAGTTAATCAGCAGAATATTGAAGCGTGGCATGAAAAAGATAAAATTTTTGATAAAAAAGACGCAGAAAAAATATTAAATAAAATTAAAGACGAAAAACAAGCTAAAATTAAAGAGACAGAAACAAAAAAATTTAATCAAGAACCTCCTACACCATTTGATTTAACTTCTTTACAAATAGAAGCACATAAATGTTTGAAGATTTCACCTAAAAAAACATTAGAAATTGCACAAGAATTATACACTGGAGGTAATATTTCTTATCCAAGAACATCTTCACAACAATTACCAGAATCGATTGAGTATAAAAAAATACTTAATGGACTTTTAAAATCAAAAAATTATAAAGAAAGTGTTGATTTTTTACTAAAGAAAAAAACATTAAAGCCAAACAATGGTAAGAAAACAGATCCTGCACATCCTGCTATTTATCCTACTGGGATAATTCCTAAAGCTGAAGAAGAAAAATTAAAATTATATGATTTAATTGTTAGAAGATTTTTAGCTACTTTTGGAGATTCTGCAGTTAGACAGACAATTAAGGCGAAAATTGATGTTAAAGAAGAGATATTTATTACAAAAGGTACAACAACAGTTGAACAAGGGTGGCATATCTTATATGGAAAGTATGCAATGTTTAAGGAAGAAGAGCTTCCAGATATGAAGAAAGGAGATAAAATCGATATTAGCAAAATTACAAAATGGGACAAGGAAACAACGCCTCCTAAAAGATATACTGAGAGTTCAATTATCAAAGAATTAGAAAAAAGGAATTTAGGAACCAAATCTACAAGAGCACAGATTATAGATACTTTATTTCAGAGGGGGTATATTGATGGCAAGGCAATAGAAGCAACTGAGTTAGGAATAAGAACTTCTGAAACATTAGCAAAACATTGCGAAACTTTAGTTAATGAAAAATTAACAAGACATTTTGAAGAGGAAATGAGTTTGATAAGAGAGTCTAAGAAAACAAAAGAAGAAGTTATTGAAGAAGCAAAAAAGATTGTTACAGATATTATAAAGAAATTTAAGAAAGATGAGAAGGAGGTTGGAGAAGAACTTTTAGCAGCTAATAGGGAAACGATAAATGTTATGACTCATATTGGGAACTGTCCAAATTGTAAAGAAGGTAGTTTATCTATTAGAAGAGGAAAATTTGGCCATTTTATAGCTTGTGATAAATATCCTGATTGCAAAACAATATTTTCATTACCTGCTGCTTTAATCAAACCCACTAAAAATATTTGTGAAACTTGCGGGTTGCCAAAGGTTTTGATTATTAAGAAAAGAAAAAGGCCGCAAGAATTATGTATAAATTCAAAATGTTCTGGAAAGATGGAAAATCATACTAAAGAACAACTAAAAGAGATTGATGATATAGAAAATGGAAACGTTGAGAAACCATGTCCTAAATGTAAAGAAGGGCAATTAGTTGTTAGAAAATCTATTTATGGTGCGTTCTTGGGTTGTAATAAATACCCTAAGTGCAGGTTTACTGAAAAAATTGAGAAAGAGGAATAATTTCTATTTATTTAGTTTATCAACTTTCTTTTCTATTCTATCAAGTTTTTTAGATAAATCAGCACACGCATCTAATACAATCTCGTGAGGGGGTTTATGTCTAAACTCAGGGGGAATAGATTTTCTTTCTTTTAAAAATTCAACAATTTTCTTGTCTTTAATTGAATAATATTTCTTCCCTTCAATCCATTTTCCTTCAACTAATCCTATCTCTGATAGAATGTTTAAATGAAAATCTACTGTTTGTGGTTTTTTGTTTACTTCCTCTGCAATTTCAGAAAGATATTTTGGTTTTTTGCTTAGTGATAAAAGAAGATCTCTCCTTACATTAGAGGATAGTGCTTTATGCACAATTTCATCAAATAGATGTGGTGGGAAGTGAGGCATATTATAATGATATCGGTTTTTCTATATAAATGTTATGTTTCTATTTTTCTAGAATAACCGAAACATTTATATAGTTCTATGCTTTCCATATTTCTAGAAAAGCCGAAAGCTTTTCTGGGGGCGTACAAAAATGAAACAAGCACAACAATATGTAAATATGGCTGAACAAGCAAAAGGGGAAAATGCACATGTAGCAGTATCTATGTATTATAGAACTGCAATAGAATTAACAAACTCACGAGAAGAGTTAGTAGAAATTTTAGGAGCGACAATTAAGTATGCAGATAGACTAAAGAAACCAACAGATCAATTAGCAATATATCAATGGGGACAACAAGTTATCTCAGAAAAATTACAAGGAGACCCTCTTGAGGAATTGATACAACAATCAATTGAAAAAATAAAACCAAAAGGTGAGTAGAATGGTACCACATGAACATATCCCTCCACACGCTTTACCAATTAGAAATGTAAATAAGATAAAATTTCTTCTTATTAGTTTTATCTTTTCAACCTTTTTCACAATATTGGTTGCATTTACATTAAAACTTTTTGAGATTCCAATAAATGTTATAGTTCCATCTAGTGCACCGATTTGGATAGGAACATTAACTATAGGTTACATGGTGCAAATTGAAAAATAAGAATGGAGGTGAAAATTATGCCAATACCACCACACGAAAGGTTTCACAGGAGACCTACTCTAAAAGAAGAACCAACACATGGCGAAATAATGGAAAAATTAGAAAGAGTTGAAGAAACTTTAAGAAGATTAGAAGAAAAAGCCTAATCTTCTTTTTCTCTTTTAAATTTTATAATAGATACTATAATTATTATTAATAATGCTAGAATAAAAGGCCAAATATTTAACATAGGTTCTGGTGAAAAATACTCTACTGGTTGTTTGATTATCATAATATCAACAAGTGGCTGTTCTTCTACTATTACCCCCGGATTAAACTTAGGAGTAAATGCAAAGATTGACATACCCACAACAATCATTATAAATAAAAGTGCAATAAATTTATCTGTATACTCTTTTTTATATTCTTTTACAAACAATTCATTAGTTTTTATCAATTCCCTAGAAACTTTTGGATGAATGTTAGTAATGTAATGTTTTTTTAATTTCTTATGCGGTTTTACTTTTTTTAACCTTCTTATTATTTTAGCAACATCTATCCCTTTGATATTATTAATTCTTCTTGGAA
The DNA here is from genome assembly GCA_005222965.1 of Candidatus Woesearchaeota archaeon B3_Woes. Lineage (NCBI taxonomy): Archaea > Nanobdellati > Candidatus Woesearchaeota > Candidatus Woesearchaeota archaeon B3_Woes. The sequence goes on along the minus strand of NJBG01000001.1, from coordinate 338,687 downwards.
CCTTTTTTGTTAAAAACCATTTAATTTTTCTAAAATTCCTCTTTATTATTTTCCTTAAGTTTTTTGAAATTCTTTGTATTTTTTTAATATTAATTTTGTCTTCTTTTATCAAAACAATTAATATTATTACGATTAAAGCCAAAACAATTGGACCCCAATCAAGTAGTTGAACTGGTGAAAATTGTTCTATGTGTATTGATTCTGTCTTTACAATTGGTTGGATATAGCTTTCTTTGAATAGACCGTGATTTATTTCAGAATTAAATGCTATTCCGCACATTAACATGATTAGAATACTGAAAATAAACATAATGTCTCCTTTTTTTATAAATTTGCTTCTATCTAAGCTTGGTTCCATTCTTTGTTTAACAACATATTCTTCTTTCAATTTAAATGATTTTAGTTGAGCTAAACTTAATCCATATATTTTTTTTAATTTATCCTTATATTGTTTTATTTTAAATAATTTGTTTGTTATTCCACCAAGGTCTATATTTTTAATATTATCTATTTTATTCTTTGTCTTTTTGAATAACTTTAACAAAAACCTTTTAATTTTATTAAAGTATTTCCTGATTATTACAGCAAATCCCTTTAAAATCCTTTTAAGATATCTTTCATCTTCTTTTACTAAGCTAACTGCTTTTGTTTTACCAACATCTACTACATTATCAACCTTTTTCTCAACATGTTTGAGCGGCTTTAATAAGAATACCTTAATCCTGATAAAATATTTCCTGATTATTACAGCAAATCCCTTTAAAGTCTTTCTAAGATATCTTTCATCTTCTTTTATCCAAACAACAGTTATTATGATTAATAATGCTATAATAAAAGGCAGAACATTAAGCAGAGGTTCTGGTGAAAATTGTTCTACCTGCAACTTTTCTATCTTTACGATTGGTTGGATTGGTTTTTCTTTAAACAAACCCTGGTTTATATAAGGATTAAATGCTATTCCACATATCACTAATAAAACAATTAATGAAATCTGTACAATTTTATTTTTTTCTTTGAAGAATCTAAATAATCTTAAGAAATAAAATTGATAGTTAGGTAGTTTATACATCCTTCTTAATTCAATAAATGTAATCCCTATTATGAATAATAAATTGATTAATAATACTATAAAGTGAGCTTTTATATAAGTAATAAATGCTGGCTCTTTGACTATAGTAAATGGATTTGCGCTTGTAGCAATACTATCAAGATAATTAAGTTTTACATAAAATAAATAATCTCCATGTTCTAGTTTTTCTGGAATAGTGAATTTTCTTTCAATTATTAAATTACCATCCACACCAATTGTTTCTTCTTCAAGTTTTATTTGATTGCCTTCAAAATCTTTAATAAAGTATTCTAAAACAACATCAACACGTTTTCTCAAATCTCCAATATTCTTCATATCTATTTTTGATGATATCTTTTGATTTTTTGCTAAAGTTACATCTGTTAATTCAGACCTTATATCAAATATGGCTATTTTCTCTATAATATCTAGAATAACATTAATTGATTTAGTAACTTGACCTGAACTTACAATTATTTTTCCAGTGTGAAGCTCTGCTTGTTCATTTTCACTAACATAAAAATCAACATAAATTTCTTTTGAATTTTCTGGAGAAAGTGTGAATGTCTTTTCATTTAAAATTACAAATCTTTCTATATCTTTTATTTTTAAATTAAATTTCTGATCCCTATTTCCTTTATTTTCAACAACTATTTTTTCTCTTCTAGTTTCACCTTGCTTTAATTTCAAATTAAGTAGGTAAGTATCTATACCCAAACTAACTACCTCATTATCTATAGAGAAATTAATTACTTTTAAGGTTCCTCCACCACCACCTTTACTAGGAAGAGCACCTCCTTCAGGTGTTTCTTCTGAAGAGTAAACAGTGAATGAAGTAACATTGAAACTTAGAGTTCCTGTTCCTACTGAATAACTGTTTTGTTTGCAAATTTCTGATGGACAAATAGAACCATCTTTTAATATTCTTGGATTATTGAAATTTAAATTATAAAGAGCTAAAGTTGCATTTTTATTAAAGTTAGGTAAGACATTAGAGTTTACTTCAATTCTGTTAAAAGAAATATATATGTTGTTTTCTAAATCTGTTTCATTATCACTTGAATTTGCATCATCAGTTAAATTAATTACATCATTAAATTGTATTTTTCCGGATGAGGTATTTTCGAGTATAATATTGCTTAAATTTTGTATTTCTTCAAATGAATATTCATTGAAATTGGTTGAATTGCCTTTTTCAGAACCTTTAAATTTACTATTGTTTATGTTATATAGATTAAGGTCCACATCAAATGTTACATTTTTTGTTGTGATTCCAAAACTATTATTTGCAAAAACATATATGGTATGGGTTCCATCGCTTGTATTGAAATATGTTTCTTGTTCAAGTGTTATGTTATTCTCATCATCAATATTATACCATGTGTTATCTGCATTAGTGCTAATATTTAATTTAAGAGAAACATTTTCGAAATAAGTTTCATTTTTTGGTTTGTTAATTGTTAATGTAGGAGGATTTGTGTCTAATGTAATATTTCTTGTTTCTGTTGAATTTTTATTATCTACGGTGTCATTTACAGTAGCATTATAGAAATAAAGACCTCCATTTAAAGAAGAATATTTAATATAAAATGGACTCGAGTTCGAGGTATTTGTTTTTATTGAATCGTTTGTTGAATTATATAGTCTTATAGTAATTGTATCTAAATTAGTTTCTATTACTGTTACATTTATCTCTATGTAATCTTTATGGACAAGTACTCCTGAATTTTTTGTAGGATTTACCCATTCTATCAATGGATAAGTAACATCATTTATAGTATAAGTAAAAGAATCAGTATCCTGAACTGTTCCATCTGAAACATTTATTAAAATAGAATAACTACCTGCTTCACCTTCACTAGGAGTATGTGAGATTACACCTGTTGAAGAGCTTATGTTAAATAGAGTAGTATTATCATACCAAGTTATAGTATCTCCTGCATCAGGATCTGTTACATTATAATCATAATCATAAGATGTTCCATCTGCATCTTTGTTCACTGGTGGTTGAGGGGTAGTTATTACAGGAGCTGTATTATTAATAGTTGCAGTATTACTGGAATTAACCCAGGAACTCCAGTTATAACTATCATTCACTCTTATTGAACACTTAATTACATTTCCTTTATCTAAGTTAGATACTGATAAATCAAGAGTTTGTGAAGTTTCTTCACTAACTTCACTATCATTATTATACCATTTAAATTCTCTACCTTCTTCTGAACCATCTTCTGCATCATCATCAGAGAATGTTCCATTATCACATGAAATAACATCATTTGTTTGAGGTGTTGTATCATTTAATGAAGGTTGTGAAACAGAAGGTATTCGATTTTCAACTTTAAATGATTGCTGTATTGATTTATTCAGGTTTCCAGCAGTATCATTAGCATACCAATAATAAGTTATTATATCATGAGCAGTATAATTTCCCTGGGCAATTGTAAAGTAATACTCATCCCCATTATTTGTTGTAATAGTATAGTTTACTGTTCCATTCCATTCTAAAAGAACTGTATCATTATTTTCTTCTGTAACAGTTACATTTACCTGGATATCCTCATCTTCATTTGGAGGATCTGGACTTCTTAAATAACTAGAGAACGTTGGATAAGTAGTATCTTTGATAAAAGTCACACTAGCTGAACCTTCCTGCCCTGTTGAATCATTAGCATAAACTGTCCATGTATTAGACCCTTCATTTGAATTTAAACCTGTGAAATTTGAACAAGTTGGATCTGGAGTTGAATTTATTGTACCATTATTATACCAACAACTATCTAGTATACCATCATCAGAAGCTGTATAATTTAAGTCAGTTACATCACCAGCATATGACTTGCTTTCTGGATAAATTATACTAACCTGTGGTGGATTATTTTGTGTAAGAGTAAGCTTTCTTGTTCCTGTTGAATTGAAATTTCCAAAATCATCAAACGCACTTACATTATAGAAGTATTCAACATTATCATTACTTAGGTTTGTCCAGTTTATAGTTGTAATTAAGGTATAATAAATTGTACTGTTTAATAGATTTGTTGAATTATATAATTCATAGGTAATATTTGAAAAATTATCCTCTATAACAGTTACATTAACATAAATAAATTCTTGATTAGCAAAAGATGCGTTAGGTTTTGTTCCTGCTCCAAATTCTATTTGAACAATTGAATCAACAAAGAATGTTACATTTTCTGTATCATTTATATTTCCTGCACTATCATTGGCATATATTTTTAGTGTTGTAGTACCTTGTGGTGGTGTATAAGTTGTATTTTGACAATTTGTTAATGTGTTGTTTGTTTCTCCATTATCATCTGTATACCAACAACTATCTAAATTATCATCAGAAACACTGTAATTTATAGTTAATGATGAAGTTGTATATGTAATGCTTTGTGGCTCAACAATTGTTAATAAAGGATTAAAAGTATCAATAGTAAATGTTACAGAACTTGAATTTTCATTCCCACTTGTATCATTTATATAAATAATTATAGTATGTGCGCCTTCACTCCATGTTTCTGTTGTTATATTTGTTCCACAAGTAGCTAAAGAATAGTTGTTTACCCCAGAATTATTAGTCCACCAACAAAAACCAGGATTTGTTTCTGTAAAACTATAGTTAATATATAATTCTGTATCTGATGAATATGAATTATTTGAAGGATAGACAATTGAAATTAAAGGATATGTATTATCTTGAACAGTTAGTGTTTTAGCATCCATACTTGAATTTGAAGTATAATTGGTTCCTCCTGTTGTATTTAAGACATAACTATAAGTCCCTAATGATGGTGTCCATGTTTCATTAGAACCAATATCTGTATTATCTCTATAAATTTTATAAACAACATCAGAATCCCCGTTATTAGATTCAGAATAATTTATTGTTGTTTGTGTTCCTTCTTCTATTGTCCAGCCTGCTGAACTTGTTAAATTTCCTGTAGGTATTGCCTGATTAACTATCAAAATATCTGAAACACTATAGCTTGTATAATTTGCATTTCCTGAAGTATTATATGTATAATTATAACTTCCTGCACCCAATGTTACAACATTTGGTTCATCAACACTTCCTGTATCATTTCTATATAAGTTACAAGTTAATTGTGATGGACATCCTGAACCATTTGCAGTGGTTTGTGTTGGGTAATTAACAGAAGCACTTGGTGTTATTGTTAAATTTAAAGGAGGTGTTGCTTGGTCGATTGTAAAGTCTGAAGTATTTTGTGAATAAGTATAATTTTGTGTTTCTGCTAAGCTACAATTAAAGCTCCATGTTCCAGATCCAAGAGTTATTGGATTTCCAGATGTTATTGTTGTTCCATTTACCTTTAAAACAGATGTTCCTACTCCTGTTATAACAGAACATATTGGAGTAATAGATGTGCCATAAGTCTGAGGAGTGGCTAAATCAAATGTTAGATTTGTTTGTGAAGCTATTTGACTAACAATTAATGTTTTATTATCCATACTTGAATTAGATGTATAATTAGTTCCTCCGGTTGTGTTCAATACATAACTATAATTTCCTGCAGCTAGTGTAACTGTTTCTCCACCTGTTTTATCAACACCATCTCTATATATGTTATAAACAACACCAGAATCTCCGTTATTAGATTCAGAATAGTTTATTGTTGTTTGAGTTCCATAATCAATTGTCCAACCACCTGAGCTTGTTAAAGTTCCGGTTGGTATTGCTTTGTTAACTGTATAAGTTCCAGTTTCAGTGTTATTAATATTTCCAACAGTATCATTTGCATACCATTCATAATTATAGGTTCCTACTGCAAGATCTATGATAGTAACGTTGTAAATATTTTCAGTAATATTTGTTGCATTATAATTTGTTCCGTTGAAATCTAATAAAACAGTATCAACATCTATATTATCTATAACTGTTGCATTAAATTCATATGTTGCCCCCTGAACATATGTTGGCGAATCAAGAGGGTTTTCTGTTAAACCAGTTACTAAAGGATTTGTAGTATCTTTGATGAAAGTTACACTAACTGAACCTTCCTGCCCTGTTGAATCATTAGCATAAACTGTCCATGTATTAGACCCTTCATTTGAATTTAAACCTGTGAAATTTGAACAAGTTGGATCTGGAGTTGAATTTATTGTACCATTATTATACCAACAACTATCTAGTATACCATCATCAGAAGCTGTATAATTTAAGTCAGTTACATCACCAGCATATGACTTGCTTTCTGGATAAATTATACTAACATCTGGTGGATTATTATCAATCCTAATTTGATGAGTATCATTTCCACAAAATAAATCACTTGTTGAATTCTCACAACTCTCCACAGTAAGATTCCACAAACCATCAGAAACAGTTGTTGTATCCCAAGTTGTGTTAGAGATTGAATCTGCTAAATTCAAGGCAATGTTTTCAATGGTTGTTCCATTGTTTGCAGTGACATTTGTTAAATAACTATCTCCATTTGGCTCTGCTGTTGTCCAATTTATCTCTATAGTTCCTAGGTGATTTGAGCCTATTTCTGGCACAATTGTGTCTACAATCGGTGGTTGATTTAATTCTCCAACATTCCAAGTCATAATTTGTTCAGATGAATTTGCATCATTTCCATAAGTATCATTAGAATAAATCTTAAAGACCATTTGTGTTAAATTTGAATCAGTTGAATCATAAAACCAGTTTATATTTAATTCTGTTTCATATCCATCAGATAAAGGAGTATATGAACTTCCTCCATTATTGCTTATGCTTGTTCTTACTGAATCACTACCTAAAAATCCATAAGTTTTCATAGAGTAATATTTTGATGTTGGGCTATCTGATGTTATTAAAACATATTTTATATCTCCTAAAGAGCTTGCCAGGTTTTTTGCAAATAACCCCCTAAATTTTGTGCCATCATCTTGTAAATCTGTTGGTGATTTTCCTGCAACTAACTGACAATAAGAAGAAACAGATGGGTCGCCTGTTGTATATGTTGAGTTACACATATAAGCCAAAATTTGTTGTGTTGGGGTTGTTCCTACAGTCGCATTTACTCTAAAATCTAATTTACAAAAATCTGCATCCAAAGGAATATTTGAAGTATCAAGTTCTATTTTCCAAATATTACCTTTGTTTATTCTTTCACTTGATAATGATTGCCACTTTGCATCTGAAAAATTAAGAGGATAATGCTTCCATACATTTGGATTGTAATGCTCATCTATTTGGCAAGTATAATTTCTTTGGGTTGAGCTTCCTGTATACAAACAATTAATTGAATCTCCTTGTGCAGAACCTCCTATGTCTCTGAATGTTGAAGTATCTGTGTTATTTTGAAATTCTATCCATGATCCTGAATCAAAATTATAACAGGTAGTTGATTGATTATTTCCTAATGAACAAGCACTTGTTCCATTAGCTGTGAAGTATATTTTAATATCTCCTTCTATTCCAGAACCATCAGTTAATGTAAAACTTATATTCATATATTCTATGTCTTTTAAATTAGAAAAATTGAATGCTGTTTCATCAGTTCCTATTTGAGCTTTTGAAGAGTTTAATGCTATAAATTGGAAGTTTGAAATTATTACAGGAGTTGCGTCTAAAATTATTGTCCTTTTTTCTGTTTGGTTTTCATTATTCGTTGTGTCGTTCACAGTTGCATTCAAGTAATAAGTTCCATCATTTAAGTTTGTAAAATTAATAAATAATGGAGATGTAGAATTTTCTGAAGAATTTACTAAGGTTGTTGAATTATACAGGTAAACTGTAATTGTATCTAAATTATCATCTGTCGCTGTTACATTTGCAGTAATATAATTTTGAGAGTAATTTCCTTCAGCAGTTGTAGGAAATACAAATTCTATTAAAGGATAAATTGTATCTTTAAAAAAAGTCACACTATCTGAATTTTCCTGTCCTTCAGTATCATTTACATAAACAGTCCATGTATTATTTCCTTCATTTGAATTTAAACCTGTAAAATTTGAACAAGTTGGATCTGGAGTTGAGTTTATCGTACCATTATTATACCAACAAGCACTCACATTTATATCATCGGAAGCTGTGTAATTCAAGTCACTCACATTTATATTATAATTTATATTTTGAGGATAAATTATACTAACATCTGGTGGACTGTCTGCTACAGCAACTGTTACATTAATCCACCACACTTCAGTATCAGAACTGTAATTAGTATTACCAGAATAAACAGAAGTTGCATTATAAAATCCAATTGATAGATTGGTTTTATTTGAAAGATGTGAAGGACCACTATTGTAAAGGGTCCCATTAAGCCATAATTCTATATCCCCTGTTCCTGAATTTAAAGTTGCATTTAACCAAATATTTTTGGAACTTGCATTTGTAGTTGTAAAGTTTGCTCTTGAACCATTGATGTACATGAAAACTTCTCCAGCTGCTTTTGAAATATTTGCATATAAGAAAACACTACTCAAATCTGTGTAGTTCTGGTTTCCTGTAACATTAAACTCATATTCATAATATCCTGCTGCAAGAAGGACATTTTGATTGTTTTGACCTGTAACTTCTGTTCCGTTTCTATAAATATTTACAGTTCCTCCTGTTGTAGAAGCAGAAGCATTTACTTGAGTAGGATAAGTTATAGATAAATTACCATCTGTTCCATTAAGGTATTTTGTTAAGGTTGGTGTTGCCTGAGTAACATTAACAAACATAATAGTTGAATTTAGATTATTAGATGTATCATTGATTGTAATGTTCAAATAATAAATATTAACCAACAAAAATGTGTTATTTTCCAAAAAACCACTACAATTTATTTTGAATTTTGAATCATTAACAGCAAAACAATCAAATGCTACACCATCTGTTGCATTTATGTCATAGCTTAAAGCTGTATTATAAGTTATAGTTTGATTTTGTGGAGTGTTGTCTGTGAAATATGGCGGAGTATTATCAGTTACATTAACCCACCAAGTTAAAGACCAATCACTTGTATAATTTTGACTTCCAACATAATAAGCAGATATATTATATAATCCAGGACTATTAAATTGTGTATCATTTGAGATTGGTGAAGTTCCATTGTTGATTAGTGTTCCATTATTATACAAATATAAATTTCCTGTATCTCCTGTTGTTAAAGTAGCATTCAACCATATACTATCTCCTACAAATATTGTTACGTTACTTTCCGAATTGTTCACGTATAATGTAACTTGTCCTGTTGCCTTTGCAACAGTATAACCTCTTGTTTCAGATGAATTAGGGTTATTGCTTGTTCCATTTCCATATGACCACCAATAATAACTATAATCTCCTGCTGCTAAATCATTAATAGTAACATTAAATACACTTGATATATTAGTTGCTGTATAGTTTGTTCCATTAAAGTCTAGACCAGCTGTCCCATTCGTAGAAGTTATAGTAACATTAAATTTATAGTCTGCTCCCTGGACATACGCTGTGTTGTTTACAGGACTTTCATTGTAATTTGAGAAGATTGGGTAATTGTTATCTTGTATTCCTTCTGTAGCACTTATATTTACACAATCAACATATCCATAATCCTTATTACCAGCAAAGTGCCTAAATCTTACTTTAAAGTTTGATGGTAAAACACCACATGCAGAAGTTATATTTAATGTAACATTTCTCCAACTATCTAGTGGATCAAAAGTAGCATCCTGACATAATCCTCCTACACCACCATCTGTCTGCGTAGCATTTCTATTCCAACTAACTCCACCATTACATGAATAATCCATACAAAGATATTCACCAGCAATAAAAGAACCATCAATATATAATGCTGCTGATAATTCTGCATCATCATAACTGTCTAAAGAAAAATTATTTTTAGTCTGTAACCATGCGTCTGTTGAAAACTGAACTCCTGCAGATTTTGATGCCCCACATTGTGATATAACTGCTTCCTCAAACCAATCTGCTTGAGCATCTTGTGTCCAATTTGTAGCAAATCCCCCACTCTCAAAATCTTCATAAAATATTTCTGTTGGATCAATAATGTGATCAATTTCAATACTTCCATCTAATATTAATAAATCAAAAGTATCTTGGTTTCCTTGAAGATTGGTTAGATAAACTTTATTATACTCCTCTGAATTAATATTAGTAAATTCAGCAATTAGTTCTGTTCCATCAACTTCATAAACTTCAATTCTTGGGGTTCCACTAACAATTCTTGGATAAATTGTTATATCTCTTGAAGAATCTAATTCTTTCTCAAAAGTTACTCTTACATAATCTTCTGAAGGAATTGTTTCACTCCAAACATCATCTAACTCTTTTACTTCTTCATAAATATCAGAGATGAAAGTTTTATTCTCGTCCAAGTGCTCTGCTTTAGTTATCTCAATTATTAATTCATAAGTTTGATTGGATAGGTGAGGAACAACCCATCCAATATTGTCATATAATCCATTTCCATCTAAATCATAAGATTCAAAACTAACTAGTTCTTTGCTTTCATTAATTATCCAATAGAGTTTTACATTGCTAATATCACTAACTTCAATAAGGAGATTAGTTGATACTGAGACATTTTCATAATGAACTTCTTCTGGCCCAATTATAATTATTTCTTTACTTTTATCATCTATAATCTGTTCTTCAGAATAAGGAGCAGTTGTGTAGTATTCTACAATAACTTCATCTTCATTTTTTATTTCTTCTTCGATAATAAGCTTTTTATCTTTTTTAATTAATTTCTCTAATTTTTTATCTTCTTTAACAGAAACTTCTCTTTGTGTTCCTTTTTTAGCATCTATTTTATTGACAGAAATATTTTCAGCTATGCTAGGAACATCGATTGTTAAGTTGTTTAATACTTTATTCTTCTTAATGTTTACTTTAATATTTTTTTGCCATTTAACTGGTTTTCCTAGAACAGCATCATATTGTTTTGTAGAAACTGTTGTAGTAATATCGACTTTTTCAACTTTCTCTAAACTATAACTAACATTAGATATATGCACTAAACCATCAACTTTAACTTCTAAATCATAAAATTCATCTGAATAAGAAGGTAATGAACAAGTATCAACACATTCTATGTTAAAGTAAATCCTATCTACAAAATTAGCATCTAATTTCTTAAGTTCAGAATTATATATGTAAGAGTGTAAATCAGATTCGTTTAAACTAACATCATAATAAATAATTTGAGCTAATACAGAATTGTTGTAACCTGCACTATACTTACCATAATTCAAATACAAACTATCATTCCACAAATCATTCTTAGATTCTAAATTAAGGAAACTACAACATTCACTATCACCATAACAAACAGGTTGGCTTAAATTATCATCTAAGTTATTAACAACATATTTTGTACATAATTTAGAATAATTAACATCAAAATCAAATATACCTTTAACTTCATAATCAATTACATTTTCTATATAACTAACACCATCATTATTGTTGTCATAACCTTCATTATCACCATAATTAAATTCAAGTAAAATCTCTCCAGAACCATTACTAACCGTAACAGAAGTTCTATTTAATTTACCTGAGGAATAAATTAGTTTATCTCCTAAATAAACTTCAGCAGAATCTCCTTCTAGATATCCTGAAATTCCTAAGGATATTAATGGGCCTTCTTGATTAGGTATCCAAGTGTAGAAAGTATCAGAAATAATATTAATATCAACTTCATCTGTATAAATATTATCTCCTTCAAAAACAACAAAACCAGTTATAGAGGCCTTTATCATAAAGAAGCCAAAGATAACTGTTAGTAGAGCTGCTATTGTAATTATTCTATTTTCCGTTATTTTTTTTGCCTTATTCGTTTTTCTTTAGTTTAACCTCTTTCAATATGATATTTCCATCTTGATCTTCAACAAATCTTAGAATTGTTTTCTTATTCCAGCCTTTAGCTAGAGCTAGTTCTTTAGGAATAGTTATCTTATACTGTCCATTATTTACTACAACTTTTACCATATTAGTACTAATATATTATTAATTAAATACTTAATTATACCTTAATTAGTACTAATAGTATATAAAGATTGTTGTTTTAGAATATACAATCAACATAAAAATATCATGATCAATTTAGTAATCTTTATATATCTTTAATAACAAATTATTCCCATGAAAAAGATAATTATTCTACTTATGTTTTTGTTGATAATGCCTTTTGTATATGCAAAAGAGTATCATATACCTTTGTTGGCTGTTAGAGAAACAACATCTGGTTTTGAAGGTTCAACTGCAGATCTTTATTTAGAGATACAAAAAGGCAAAGGAAGAATCTTTCTTGATACTTATCCTCTAACAAAACTTGACACACAAATGTCTACAAGATTTGCAAAAGAAATTGCCTGTTCAGAAATAGATTTTGATTGCAGTAATTATGATTTTATTTATACTATAAAATCCGATTCTGTTATTGTTGGCGGGCCTTCTGCAGGTGCTGCAATTACATTATTGACAATTGCAGCTTTAGAAAATTTAGAATTAAATGAAAACATAACAATAACAGGAACTATAAATTCTGGAGGATTAATCGGTCCTGTTGGTGGATTAAAAGAAAAGATAGATGCTGCTTCTGAAATTGGAATTATCACAATATTAATCCCACACGGAGAAAGAACAGCTGAAATTGAAAATATTACAATAGCAGATTATGTAATCAATATATCTATAGAAAATAAATCAATTATTGATTTGATAAAATATGGAAAAAGCAAAGGGGTAAATGTTTTAGAAGTTTCTACAATAGATGAAGTTTTATATTATATAACTGGAAGAGAAATAAAAAAATTGAATCAAACATTAGAGATAGACAAAGAGTATATGGAAACAATGAAATCTGTAACAAATGGTTTGTGTTCAAAAGCACTTAATTTTCAAAAAGAATTATCCATTAATGAATTTGAGGATAGTGATCAAAAAATTTTTGAGAATGCTGTTAATTTAACCAAAAGATACAAAAAAGCAGTAGAAAATGAAAAGTATTATTCTGCAGCATCTTATTGTTTTGGAGCAAATACAAAATTTGCTTATTTAACACTTAAACAAGAAGATCTAACTAATAGTGAAATATTAACAAAAATAACTGAAATAAAAAGCCACATAGCTAATATGAATAAGGTTATTGATGAGAAAAAACTTAAAACAATAACAGATTTAGAAACATATATGATTGTAAAAGAGAGAATTATTGAGGCTGAAGAAAACATAGATAAGGTTTTAGATGTAGAAAACACAACAGAAAAGATCTATTATTTATCCTATGGCATGGAAAGATTAAATTCTGCTATTTCCTGGTCTGTTTTTTTTGATAAAGGCCAAAAAGAATTTGTAATAAATGAAGAAGATATAAAAAAATCATGTATGGATAAGATCTATGAAGCAGAAGAGCGTTATAATTATCTAAATACTTTTTCTTTAAATAATTTTGAAGATACACAAAAAGAGATTAATTTGGCTAAAAATGACCTAGAGAATGGAGATTATGAATTGTGTTTGTTTAAGGCATCAAAAGCAAAAGCAAATTCTGATCTAATATTGAATACAATTGGGGTTGAAGAATCACAATTGCTTGATGTAACTAATCAAAAATTAGATATTATTAAAAATAATATAATAGAGGGTCAACGAGAAGGAGTATTCCCTGTAATAGGGTATTCTTATTATGAATACGCAAATGACTTAAAAGAAAGGGATATTTTTTCGAGCATGCTTTTTGTTGAATATAGTTTGGAGTTGTCTAACTTAGATATATATTTTAAAGAAAAAAGTAAGAAGATTGATTTTAATATTGACTTTGATAATAATGTTGTGAGTTTTGTTTTAATCTTTATTTCTGGATTATTGATAGGTATATGGATAGGAAAGAAAAAGCCTAAGAAATGATTTAAAACCCAGGAGACCTCCGAAGAGGTGTCCTAGGAAAAAGAGGTGATATTTATATTACTATAGAGTGGTATAACTTATATATAAATCTTTCGTTTTTATTCCATTCCTAAGTAGTAACAAATGATTAATATACTGAATATATTGTATATTTCTCTATGGAAAAATCAAAATTTTTTAAAAATATAGAGAAAAGAATAAGAAAAGATATAAGAGTAAATAAGCTGTTTCAGAAGAATGATAGGATATATGTTAAGGATAAATTAAGCAGATTTTTTATAGATAAAATCATAGGCACTTTGCCAAAGACATTTACAAATGATCTAAAAAAGGCCAATAAGAAGGTTATAAAATACACTTTAGATGATGAATGCAATGATTTTCTTGAAAAATTATTCTATAATAAAAAGAAAAAACAAGTCAAAGAAATTAAATTATTAAGAACAATAACAGACAAAGAGGCGCTGTTGTTTTCCAGGTATAATCATATTAAGTTTAGTCCTAATAAGAAGAATAAAAAAATAAAAGAGCTTCTTGATAGTCTTGAAAAATCATATCCTCAGACAAGGTTTAGCTTAGCAAAAAGTATAGAATCTTTGAAATGAAATTAATATTTTTATTAATAATTCTTATTATAAGCGGTTGTGTGTATGATATTACTGGTAATGTGGTAAAAGAAATAGTAGAAAAACCTTTAGTGTTTTTTTGTCCTTATGATCCTTGTGAAGATTTGTTAATAGGATATATAAATAATTCAGATAAAAGTGTACATTGCGCTTTATTCGATATAGATTTAGAGAATGTTTTAAAGACCTTATCTGAAAAAAGCAAAGAGATTGATATTAAAGTTGTAATTGATAATACTAATTTTGACAAAAAGATGAGTGGAAGAGGAATTATTAAAGATACCTCTTCTCAATTAACTCATAATAAATTTTGTGTGTTTGATAATAAAATTTTATGGACAGGAAGCTTTAATCCTACTAACAATGGAGCTTATAAAAATAACAATAATGTTATTATTATTGAATCTAGAAACTTAGCTAATAATTATGAATTAGAATTTAATGAATTATGGAATTATAATTTTGGAAAAGGTCATAAAACAGTAGAACCAATTGTTTACTTAAATAATAAAAAATATGAAAATTATTTTTGCCCTGAAGATAATTGTAAACAACACGT
Organism: Candidatus Woesearchaeota archaeon B3_Woes; assembly: GCA_005222965.1. Classification (NCBI taxonomy): domain Archaea; kingdom Nanobdellati; phylum Candidatus Woesearchaeota; species Candidatus Woesearchaeota archaeon B3_Woes. Next base: position 323,574 of record NJBG01000001.1, on the reverse strand, counting down.
TCTTGATATTTTAGAAAAAGCTACTCAGAGTATATATTTTATGATATTTTCATTTACAGATTTTGATATTGTTGAATTATTAGCTCTAAAAAAACGAGCAGGTTTAGATGTAAAAGGGGTTCTGGAATCAAAAAGAACAAACATGCAATATAACCAATATAACAATTTGGTTATGAATGGAATAATAGTTAAAAAAGATACAAACCCTTATACCATGCACCATAAGGTGTTTATAATAGACAATAAGACTGTTATAACTGGCAGTTATAATCCAACCAAATCTGCCAATACAAAAAATGATGAGAATATATTAATAATACATAATAGAGAGATTGCTCAGAAATATTTAGAAGAGTTTGACTCTTTATTTATAACTTCTTAAGAGTAGTTACAATAGGAAGATTTAAATAGTGCTAATTTTTAGTTTTAATATATGAAAAAATATGATGTTTTTGGAATAGGAAATGCATTAATGGACACTTTAGTTGAAGTTGACGATAGGGATATTAATGATTTAGAACTAAAAAAAGGAACAATGCACTTAGTTGAAGAAGCGCATGTTAGTTTTGTTACAAATTTTTTAAAAAACAAAAATTCTAAAAAACAAGCAGGAGGTTCTGTTTCAAACACTATTGCGGGTGTAGCTAATTTAGGCGGGAAATCTTTTTTTACAGGAAAAGTAGGACGCGATAAATTAGGATTTGACTATGAAATGATTATGATGAGACAAGGAGTTCATTGTGATCTGAAAAAAGATGATGTTGGTACTGGTAATGTAATCTCATTAATAACAAAAGATTCTGAAAGAACATTTATAACATATCTTGGAAGTGCTGTGAAATTTAGTAAAAAAGATATTAATAAAAAAGAATTATTGAAAAGCAAAATATTACATTTAGAAGGATATATGCTTGAAAATTTAAATCTTAGAAAAGCATCTTTACATGCTATGAAAATAGCTAAGAGAAATGGTGTAATTATTTCAATTGATTTATCTGATTCAGCTCTAATAGAAAGAAATTTAGAGGATTTTAAGAAAATAGTAAAAAAATATTGTGATATTCTGTTTTTGAATGAAGACGAAGCAAGATCATTTACAGGTAAAAATGAAGAAGAAGCACTTTTAGATGTTTCTCGTATGGTTAAATTAGCAATAATAAAATTAGGGGAATGTGGTTCTATAATTAAAACTAAAAATAAAGTTTTAAGATTTAAAGCTTATAAACCTAAAAAAGTTGTCGATACAACTGGTGCAGGAGATATATATGCTGCTGGAATTTTGTATAGTATATCTAATAAACTTAGTTTAGAAGATGCTGGAAAAATAGCGTCTTATGCTGCCACAAAAGTTATTGAACAAACAGGCGCTCGTTTGGATTATGAATTAAAAGAACATCTAAATTTCTAGATTTTTTATTAAATCAATTTCCTTATAGAAAAAAGAGGTTATTTTGTTTTTAACATCATCCAAACCAATCCATTCAGAGTTTGTATGCTCTTGACTTAATTTTATATTTTTGTCTAATGGATTTGATAGCTTGCATAGAAAATTAGTCAATTCTATTCTTTGATTATCATCCCTTGTAAATTTTCTTAATGTTAAGGGTCTTACAACTTCAATATTAAGGCCTGTTTCTTCTTTTATTTCTCTTTTAAGACCCTCTATGTGGTTTTCTTCTAGACCTAGTCTTCCCCCTGGTACTTCCCATATACCTGGTTTTTGAACATTATCATCTGATCTTTTTATTATCAACAATTTATTATCATTCATGATAAAAGATTTTGCAGCTAATGAAAAATTTTCAAAATTCATTCTTCTGTTTTAACTTCAGATTCTTCAAAGGATTCTAATCTTTTTTGTCTTGTTTTAGATGAGTAGGCTAAAGGGTCTATAGTTGTTCCATCATCTGCTGCTATAACGTGGGCATCTGTCATTCTGCCTATTTCTCTTGCCTGATAGACTGGATTTGCTTCAATCATATCTTTTCCAAAATGAGTTAGTATTGCAAGTTTTGGATTGACTCTTTTTATTATATTAATTGCATCATCTGAACCAAGATTAAATTCTCTTTTTTTATCAAATGGACCAACTACATTAAGTATTAGTATATCTGCATCTGCATATTCTCTTATTAGTTCAGGATTATATCTTGTATCTGAAGAATATACTAAGATAAACTTTGGTGTAATAAACTTAAAACCGATTGTTTTTGGGTCTGTATGCTTCGCTTTTAACATTACTATTTCAATATTTTCTATACCTACTCTTTGGCCAGGACTAGGTACAATGACTCTTTCTACACATTGTTTGTGGAATTCTGTTATGTAGGGTCTTGTTTTTTCATCACCATTAACCAGAGTATCGTTAGCAATTAATACACCTTTTATGTCAAGTTTATTATGACTCATTGCAGCTAAAACAGCATTAACATCATTGCAATGGTTAATATGAGCGTGACTTACTAATACTGCAGTATTTTCTCTTATATTCACATTATATTTCTTTGCCTGAACTAATGCACCTGGGCCAGGATCAATGTGGAATTGATAACCTTCTGTATTTATTATTATACCTCCAGAAGCTCTAATTTGCTTACTAACTATAACTTCATCCCCTCCAGTTCCTAAGAAAAGTATTTGATTTTCCATATAATCCCCCTCAAGTTAAGTAAGAAGTCTGTGTTTAAATAAATTATGTTTTTTTCTATTAAAACCATAATCCTTAAAAAGCCATAAATATTAGTGTCTTATGGAAGGCTAGACTGGGGGGTTAGCGCTCTCCTGTAACCGTAAATACGCTTTAGACGGAGTCGAAGTTTGGGAGGAGGTGTTGGTTATATTTAAAGGTCTTAACTTGGACGTTGAAGTTCCGTCCTTTGGGATCTGTTTTTTTAGAAACCGAGTCAGGCGGGGAACCGAGCAGCTCTAACTAATTAGATAGATGCTCAATGGGTTGCGGGATGGAGGAAGAGTTGGGGTTGCCTTTGAATATTTCTAATATCAATTTTCAAACGCGCCTTCCACTTAATTTAAAATGTTTGTCCACAATATAGATCCAACATTGTTGAAAATAAGTTTCTTAGAAGTGAGGTTTTATGGAATTGTTTATGCTTTTGGTTTTTTATTGGTTTATTGGCTTATTTATAAGAAAAGAAAAGAGCTTAAAATAACAAGAGATCAAGTCGATAATTTGATATTATTTCTCTTTTTAGGATTGCTTCTTGGAGCCAGGTTTTTTCATTTTTTATTTTCAGATCCTTTGGTTTTTGTAAGAAATCCTTTAGAGATCTTTAGGATATGGCAAGGTGGAATGTCTTTTTTTGGAGCTTTGGTTGGTTGTTTTTTAGCAGCTACTTTTTATTTGAAGAAAATAAAGTTAGATTGGAAAAAATTTGCAGATATAATTGTTATAGCAGCTACAATTGGGCTAATTTTAGGTCGAATTGCCAATTTTATAAATGGTGAATTAATTGGAACACCTTCAAATGTTTTTTGGTGTGTTATATTCCCGAAAATAGACTATGTTTGCAGACACCCTTATCAAATATATGCTTCTTTTTCACATGTAGTTTTATTAGGTATTTTGTTATTTGTTAATAAAATTAAAAATACTAAGAAGTTGAGAAATGGTTTAATATTCACAACATTTGTTATTGGTTATTCTGTTTTAAGGTTTATTACTGACTTTGTTAGGGAAGATGCAAGGATTATTGGATTGACTGTGTGGCAATATCTTTCTGTAATTTTTGTTATTGTTGGTTTATATTTTTTAATCAAACAAAAACTTTATAAGCCTAATCAAAGGAGTAAATTCAAATGAATAATGTTTGGTTATATTCTTTATTGAGCGTGATTATTATAAGTTTAATTTCATTCATTGGTGTTGTAACATTAGCAATAAAAGCTAAGTTTCTTCAGAAAATATTATTATTATTGGTTAGTTTTTCTGCAGGTGCTTTATTTGGAGGAGCTTTTTTACATCTAATTCCAGAAGCTTTGGAAAATATTAGTTCAACAAGAATAGTTTCTTTATTGATTTTATCTGGTATATTATTCTTTCTTATACTTGAAAAATTTATACATTGGAGACACTGTCATATTCCAACATCTAAAAGGCATCCACACCCATTTGCAATAATGAATCTAATTGGAGATGGTCTTCATAATTTTATTGATGGTTTGATAATTGGAGCAAGTTATCTTATTAGTATTCCATTGGGATTTACTACAACAATTGCTGTTATATTACATGAGATTCCTCAGGAGATTGGAGATTTTGGTGTTTTATTACATGGCGGGTTTAAAAAATCAAAAGCTTTATTGTTGAATTTTTTATCTGCTTTAACATCTGTTTTTGGAGTAATTGTTTCTTTGATAATTGGATATAAAGCTATTGAGTTTTCTGTAATTTTGTTGCCAATAGCTGCAGGAGGTTTTATTTATATTGCTGGTTCTGATTTAATACCTGAAATGCATAAAGAATGCAGTGGTTCAAAATCTTTTGCTCAATTATTAAGTTTAGTTTTTGGAATTCTGTTAATGCTTGTTTTGTTATGGTTCTGAGAACATGCTTGTATGCGGGTTTTTCAGAGATAGTTCATAAGCATAATCTGTGAATAATCTAAACATAAGTTCTATTTCATCATTTGTAAAGTTTTTATAACTGATTATTGGTTGATGGGTTCTTGAATATTTGGAAAAATCTTTTGTTAAGATATTCAATTTGTATTTATTTGGGTTTTTGAACTGATCTGTTCCAGGATAGGGTATGAATATGAATGGTATGACTTCATCAAGAAGATTTTCTTTTACTAGTTCTTGTGTTAATTTATAATTATATTTTGCTCTTTCTACATTATCTCCTGGCAAACCAACAACAATGTAGATTCCTGTTTTTTGGTTTCCTTCTTTTGCGTTTTTTAGTGTTTTTTTAATATCACTTAATGAATTAACTTTGTTTATTGATTTTTGAATGTCTTTGTTAAAATGTTCTACACCAAAATGAACAACATCAAAACCTGCTTTTTTTAGTAAATTGGCTATTTCCTTAGGATAATAATTAATTTTTGTATAGCATTTGAAAGATGTGTTACTTTTTATTTCTTTACAGAATTGTTTTACATATTTCTGATTAATTGTAAAATTACTGTCCATAAAAAATATTCTTTTGCATTTTTTATTGTCTAGGATTGTGTCAATTTCTTCTCTAACATGATTAATGTCTTTGTATCTTACCCTATTTCCCCAATACAATGGTTCTGTGCAGAATGAACAATTGTAAGGGCACCCTCTTGTTGATGTGTAGTTAAATTGGAAAAATTTTATGTCTGATTTTTTAATGGTTTTGTTATATTCTTTTAGAATATTGTTGTTTAGTTTTGGTATTATGTGTAAAGATTTTTGATTTTCAGTTGTTTTTATTTGATTATTTTTTTTGTAGCTTATTCCTTTTATGTCTTTTTTATTATTTACAATATCAAGAAAGGTTTGTTCCCCTTCTCCTTTTACTACAATATCAATAAAAGAATTTTTTAAAACTTCTTTATCAAGCCATGTTACATGATGGCCTCCAATTACTGTTTTGATGTTCTGGTTTATTTGTTTTGCAAACTTAAGAATGTCACAGGCAATATTGTACTCTGGAGTTAGACAGGTTGTTGCTATAATATTATATTTTTTTACTTCTTTTTTAAGGATTTTATAGAAATCTTCTTTTTTGTAGTGTCCTGGAATTAGTTTACATTCTACATTGTTTTGCTCTAGAAAAGAAGCTAATTGTAATAATCCTAATTCTCTTGAAAAATATCTTTTGTAATCAGGATTAGAATTATAATACCTTCTGTATTCAACTGGTTGGACAAGAAGAACTTTTGTCATATATTTTGAATGAGTTATTTGTTTATAAATTTGTTCATTGTTTTTAGATAGTTTATTTTAAGAAAGTCCAGGACTATCTACATTTCCTAAATTGTCTGCAATTTCACGTAGGTTAAAATGTTGTTCTGTGTATCTATCAGAAACATCAATATAAGAAAAATCTTTAATTATATTTAATAAATCAATCACATCATATATGGGGTGGGTAGAAGTTACAACTAGATTAGGTTCAAATAACATAATATCTCTGAACATGTTTTTATCCACATTGATTTCCGACCCACAATCCCCTCGAGAAAGTGAACTTGGGTCTTCAACATAAGCAATTTTATTATGTCTTATCACGTTACGGATGTCGAATTTTTTTATGTTCGGATCTCTCCGAACTTGCAAATACTTCTCTATTCTTCTATACTTTCCAGTGATTTTATGTTTTGGTTGCATATGATCAATTCCACTTTCGTAATTTATTGCAGGATCTAGTATTTTTAAAGCATGAGTAACATCATCATAGAATTGTTGCAAAACCTTGTTTGAAATTTCCGGACTTGTGGAGAACTGAACAACATGTTCTCCCAACTCCATTACTTGTTCAAGCATTATAGGTTTGTTCATTAGGAAATAGAGGTTTGAAATAAAATATAAATCTTTCTGAATTATTGAATAAACTACAGTGTTCTTTTAACATATCTTATATATTTTTATATGGTTTGTTCATTGTTTTTAGATAATTGTTTAGTTTTATTTGTATTTTACCTTCTGCTGTTATTTTTGGTGGTTTTGTAAAATTACTTCCAAATTTCATTCCTGCTTTTTCAACTTCTTTTTTGATTTGTTTTGCATATTTAGAATTAAACTGTTTTATTGACGGAAACTTAGTAATTCCATCTGAACCTGCTTTTAATAATAAATGTAGTTCATCTAAATGAGTTAACCAAGAACCTGTAATGATTTTTATTTTTGGAAACTCTTTTCTGATTTCTTTAACCCATTTAACATAATAATTTGAAGTAATTGGTTTGGCTTTTTCAAAAACTGTTTCTTTTTGAGGCTTTAGTCTATAAAATGTGACTCTGTCAACTTTATATTCTCTTATAAATTGTTTTAGAAGTTTAATATCGTTTAGAGTTTCTCCAATTCCTAAGACAATTGTGATTGATTTTTTTAATTTTAATTTGTCACACACTTTAAACATATCTTCAATCTCATATAATGGTTTAGAAGGACAAATTTTATCCCTTAGTTTAGGAGTTATACATTCAACTGTTCCACTAACCCCTTTAACATATGGTTTGAAGAGTTTTAGTTGTTTTTCATTTAGAATTCCTAGATTTAACCATTGTTTTTGTTTTGTAATATTGTATATGTTTTCTAATATATCTAAAATTTCTTTGTCTGATTGACAATTACATCCACCTGAAATGAATTCTATAGGCCAATTACACGCTTTGCATATCATAGCTTCTGCTAGGATGCTTTCTTTTGTTCTTCTGTCTTTTAGAGGATTTGGATTTTTGTTAGTTGTGCTTAAATAACAAAAAGTGCAATCACGTTTAGAGCAAAACCAGTTTATGAATATGGCCCTTTCAAAGTATATTGTTTTCATACAGTTAGAAAGTAAATTAATGTATAAAAGGTTTGGGGTTAGTCCTCATATTAAAATAATTGAGGGATAGAAGCAGTAATTTTTTATAGTATTTAATCATTTTATTATATTAATGGTAAAGAAAAGTAAACAAAAAAAGAAATCTGAAGAAAAAGTTGATTTAGAATTAAGACCTCATCATGTATTAGGTTATATTGGTCATGAAGCCCAACCCGAACTTTATAGTTTGTCTGATGAAAAATATATTTCCAATTTTAGAGAAGGTAAAAGAAAGCAAGCAGAAGAATCCGCAAGACAATCTGGACGGAGTGAAGAATATATTAAGAAATCAGGTGAATATGCATATAATTTTCATTCTGACGAGTTAATCCTTCATGCGAGGGATTCTGTAAAAAGAATCTCTGATGATCCAAATACAAAATTCAAGTATATTTCCAATTTGGATTCAATTTGTGAAGGCTGCGATAAGAAAGAAGAATGTCATGATGAAAAACATGATTCCTATAAGATTGTTCAGCAAGCAGATGCAGATGCTCATAATTGGATGTCTGAGTTGGAGCATGGTAAAATTTATACAGGTCATGATTTAAAAAAATTGGTTAAAAAATACAAGAATTTGTCAAAAGAACATAAATAACATCCATTCTAATTGTAATAAAATGTTTCTAAATAAAAAGGTTTGGGTGAATTTCGTCAGCAGAGTAAGATTAATACATCTTTTTCAATAACTTTAGAATTTCTTTACAGTTTTTTTCTGCTTCTTTTTTACAATCTGTTAGAGTGATTAAACTCTTTTTTTGCTCCATTTTTTGTTTTACTTTATCAATCGCTTCTTCAAAAGGAATTTTTCTTAAACCTAATTCATGTAATAAGATTAAACAACCCTCGATTGTTACGAATTTGAAACATTCTGCATTTTTTACTACTTCTGCTGTCTTTGATTTTGTTGGAACTTTGTTATGATGTGCTTCAATAGAGTTTAGAATTATTTCTTGGTCATTTTTGTTAACTTTCCATTTATTTAAATATTTTTTTGCAAAGTTTGAACTTAGTTTTGGATGATTTTGTTGTATTTTTCCTTTCCAAATTTTGTTAAAGATAGTATGTGAGAGATATAATGAAGTTAAGACTAATTTTTCATCAACTTTATGTTTTTTAGAAAGTTCTTTTCCTTTTTTTATTGCAATTTCTGTTAGTAACCAAGCTGGTGCTTTATTTTTTTTGGTTTGTTTAAACATTAATTCTTTTGATAGTTTGACAATATTCATTCTAATTGTAATAAAATGTTTCTAAATAAAAAGGTTTGTGTTTGTAGTTTTTTTTATCATAAACAGCATTATAAATTAATACAAATCAAATTTAATTAGAAATAAATGGCTTAATAGTTAGAAAGAATTAAATACAAGATATAATAATGATATAAGTATGTGGCAACCAATTGATTTTATTGTACTATTTTTTATAGGCATATACTTCCTGTTATTGATACCCCCCATTACTAAATTTATTAGAAAATTATCAAAAGGGAGACTAAATCCTACAAATAAATATATTATATCTTTAATTTTAGTCTTGGTAGGTATTGCTGCGAGTACGACACCCAAACAGATACCTATTTTTGTTAAAATAATTATATTAATCATATTATATGCATCAACTTTTTCTTGGACATCTAAAAAAAAGAAAAAATTCAAGAAGAGAAGATAGTCTTCTAATGGGTTCTGGGATGAAGAATAATAGAAAACTTTAATATCTTAGTTGTGTTAATTAAAATTATGACCGATATTTATTTATTTTTAGGGCCCCATTTAGACAAACCCGATTTTGAAAGATTAAAATCTAATGTAGGTCAATTATCTAAAGAATTATCAAAAAAAGAAAAATTGATATCTATAATTGAATATGGGGGCCCACCATATCTTCCAAGTTGGACAATCTCTGAAGATGTGGTATCTTCTGATGAAAAATTTAAAGAATATTTTGATGAGCAAAGAACGCTTATCAATGAAGATATTATTTTTTTTATCAAGAATAGAAAAAGCCAACCTAATATCACTACTTCTCCATTCCATGAATTAAATCTAAATCTTCTTTTAGATTTGGGAGCAGAATTAGTCTTAGAGAACGTTCCTTTTGATGAATACAAAAAATTTGTAAGGGATTGTCATAAATTTTTAAGGATAAATATGCCAAAAATGATTATGGAAAATATAAGAAATGGGAATTTTTCAGAACCCCATTTAGACAATGAGAAATTTCAAAAACCAATGAATGATATGAGGGATAGATTTATCGTTCGACAAATTAGATTACTATCTAATCAAAATCCAAAGGCTTCTTTTATGATAGTAAGGGGAAATTGGCATAAAGATTTAGTTGATTTATTAAAGAAAGAAAATTTTAATGTTATTGACGTTTTTTATTGAAGCTTTTAATAATATAGATTCAGTTTCAATATTTTTAAATTACAAAAGTTTATATATTTTATCTAATTTAATAAAACTAAGATGAATGACCTCCAAAAATTAAAAATAAACATCAGTTCTTTATTAGATATAGTTAATTCAGATAAGAAATTTTTTCAATCAATTGTTCCATTTGTAACTAATTTGAATAATGAAGTTAATAATAACCCTATTGATTTAAGTGGATTAGAATTTTTAATGAAAAAAGTAGAATCTTTTTATCAAAGATATAGGTCTAGTGGGAACTCTAGGGTATTGTATATCTCTCCAAAACAAGCTTCTAATTCTGATCCAATTGTTAAAGAAATAATCGAGATTATTGATGTACTAAAAGATAAAGAACCAGATGATATAGAAAAAGAATCTGAAGAAATTAAACAAATTGATTCAAATACTTTAAACAATGAATCTTTAAAATTAAAAGACCAAAAATTATATGAATCATGCAAATCTACATTTGAATCTGAAGACTACTGGAATTTTGTATTTAATGCAACAAGACATTTAGAAGTTAGAATCAGAGAAAAAGCTAGATTAGATGCAACAGATACTGGTACAACTTTAATGAATAAATCATTTCATGTAGATAATGGATGTTTAAGAATTCCTTCTTGTAAAACAGTAGCCGAAGAAGAAGGTTTTTTTCATATATTAAGAGGAATTGTAATGTTTCATAGAAATGCTAAAGGTCATAGAGAAGGAGAAATTGAGAAAGAGAGAGCCCTACAAATAGTTAATTATATTGACTATCTGATAGATATGATTGAATCTGCTGAAAGAAAAAATAAGTAAAGCCTCTGGGGAGATTTGCACTCCCGACCTGCTGATTTCTTGTTATGCTGTTATTATTGCTTTTACGAGTCAGCCGCAATAGCTACTATGCTACAGAGGCACATTTTAATAAGAAAATGAAGTATTTAAAACTTCGTGAGGAGTTCTTCTTTTTTATTCTTCTTTTGACATTGATTACAGACTAAATGTTTTTTTCCTTTGGAATCTTTCATATAGGTTCCAATAGGTTTTTTTAAGAAAGTTTCTTCAACATTACCTTTGCATATGTCACATTTCATGTTTTTACCAAATCTTTTATTATTAATAAATGTTTGCAAACCTTTATAAATTCTGATTTGATTTTGAATTAAGGTGATATTATGAAGATACAAAATATATTAATGATTGTTTTTGCTTTAGCAATATTAACAGGATGTATACAACAAGAAGGAAATACAATAAATGTTCAGGGAGATTCTGAACTTACATTTGATCCTGACCAAGCAAAAGTTGTAGCTGGAATTTCTATCTTAAAGTCAAGTGCAGATGAAGCACAAACAGAAGCAAACAGAGTAATAAATGCCATTTTAAATGGCTTAAAGTCTGAAGGAATTTCAGAAGAAAATATTGAGACAGAAAGATTAAATTTATATGAACAAAAGGAATGGAGAGATGGCAAATCTGAATCAGTTGGATGGAGAGCGACTCAAACATTAAATATAAAGACAGAAGATTTAGGAAAAGTTGGAACTATTGTTGATATCACTGTTAATAATGGAGCTAATCAAATCAATAATATAATGTTTGAGTTAAGCGAAGCAAAAGAACAGGAGTATAAAAAACAAGCATTATCAGAGGCAAGTAAGAATGCCAAGTCAAAAGCAGAAACTATTGCAGATAGTTTAGGAGTTACACTAGGCAAAATAAAGAGTGTTTCAGAAAGTAATTATTATGCCAGACCTTATATTTATGCAATGGCAGAATCTGTTGGTGCAAAAGCAGTTGATGAAGCAGCAACTGTAATGCCATCAGATGTGACAGTCACAGCAAATATAAACATAGTTTATTATGTAAAATAAATTTATTCCTGCAAAACAATATCTGGCAATCCTCTATATTGTTCTCCTTTATCTATCCCATAACCAAATATAAACTTATCAGGAATCTCTCTACCAAGATAATCGATTTGTACATCTGTCTCTCTTCTAGATGGTTTGCTTAACAAACTACATATTCTTACAGAATGAGCTCCTTTTTCATTTAACAAATAATTTTTTAGAAAATCTAATGTTAAACCTGTATCAACAATATCTTCAACTATGATTAAATCCAATCCTTCAACATTTTCTTCAATATATTTTACAATCTCTACATCTCTACTTGATTCTGTTGAGTTGCCATAAGAACTTAGTTTAATTTCATAATCAACAATTTCAAAACTTTGAATACCTAATATCCTTTTTTGGAGATCATCAGAAAAAGTCCTTGCCCCATTAAGAACAGTTACAAGGTATAGTGGGAATTGCTCTTGATGATTCTTAACAATTTCCTGAGCCAATCCATTTACTAAATCTGCTATTTCTTCTTGGCTTATTAGAACTTCAAATTGACCCATTTTGTAATAAAATTGGTTATTTCTTATTAATCTTTTGGTTTGTTAGTTGTCCCATGTTTAGGACGACAAAATTATGAAAAAGTATATAAATAAGCTTATAAAATGGTTATTAAAGGGGAATATATGGGCACAAGGATAGAAGTGATGTCTAGAGAAGAATTTACTAGTGATTCTGATGGCCTAATTCTACAACAACCCATAAAAGTATATAATATTGATGATAGCTTTACAAATGAAGAAATAGTAGCTATTGAAGAACTTCTTGCAGACCCTGTTGTTGATGTATTTTCAACTGATAGCCCTTTATTAAAACCAGCTCGGAACGAAGCAGTTATAGAAAAATCCCCTCGACCTGGTGTGAATGATCCTGAAGGAAAAGAAGCAAGAAACGCAATACAAAAAGTTTTAGATAGAGAAATTGGACCTGTATCATTTTCAGAACAATACTTGTGGGGAGGAGAACTAAATGAAACAGATTATATTCTTTTACAAAAACAAATAGGCAATCCTCTTATCAATGATTTTCTTAAAATAGATAGTAGCGAATGGACTTCAAATGGTATTGGATTTCATTTCCCTGTTGTTGATTTACCAGAAATTCCAGCGTTTGAATATGTTGATATTAATATAAGTTCTGGAAAATTAAGGGAATTAAGCAATGCAATGATGTTAGAATTGAATTCAGAAGAATTCAGCAAAATAAAAGGATTATATGATGGTTCTTATGATCCTGATTTTATTGCAAGAAGAGAAAAAGCAGGATTAAAGGCAATACCAACAGATGCAGAATTACAGGCTTTTGGACAATCTTGGTCTGAACATTGCATTCATAAAAAATTAAAAGCAATTTGGAAATACACTTCTGAAGATTCAAATGACGAATCCCAATTACCCCCTGTTGTTGATAATGTTTTTAAAACAATGATACAGGAAACAACACAAAAGATAGCTAAAGGGATCGATTGGCTTGTTTCTGTACTTGAAGATAATGCAGGTGCTATAAAATTAAACGATAGGATAAATATTTCTCATAAGGTTGAAACACACAATTTTCCTACTGCTTTAGATGCTTTTGGTGGGTCAAATACTGGTGTTGGAGGAATCCTTAGGGATCTTATAAGTGTAGGAAAGGGAATGATTGTTCGTTTAAGTCAATATGGATTTAGAGTTGCTCATCCTAATTATTATAACGATCTCCCACTTGATATACAAACTCCTACAAGAACATTAGAAGGGATGGTTGATGGTGTTGAAGATTATGGAAATAAGATGGGAATTCCAACAAGTTGTGGAAATGTTATGGTTGATCCAGGTTGGCTTAAGTGCGTTTGTTATGTAGGTGGTTTAGCTACTGTTGAAGCTGAAATCAATGGAAGAAAGACACATACAAAAGATATTAGACCAGGATATGTTGCTGTGTCTTTGGGAGGAAAGGTTGGAAAAGATGGAATACATGGAGCAACAGCATCTTCAACTGATATAAAAGCAGATGCAGAAGAAAGAAAGGATGTTAGTCAGGCAGTACAAATCGGAGATCCAATTGTTGAAAAAGGCGTTTTTGAGGTTATGAATCTATTACAACAATTAGATTTAGTTGAAGCTACTCAAGATTGTGGAGCAGGTGGTTGGAATTCTGCTGTTGGCGAACTTACAGAATTATTAAACGATTTAGAACAAAAAAGGTATGAATTACAAAATGTTTTTGAAGAAAAAGGAATTACTTTAGAAAGTTCTTATGACGATAGACTAAAAGCTGCTTCTGATGTTATTGATGTAAATAGAATCGCTTCCCTTTTTATTGACCAAATAAAGTCAGAAATCAAATCTGGAGAAATCTTTTCAACGAAAACAAACGGAAAGGGCGGAATAAAAATGGATTTAACCCATGTTCCTGAAAAATATAAAGGATTGACAGGATGGGAAAAGCTTGTTTCAGAAGCTCAGGAAAGAGAGGTTCTTGTTATTAAACCAGAAAATATGAATAGAGTTATAGAAATTTGCGAACAGAATAATGTTGATTTAACAGTAATGGGTGATTTCAATAATAGTGGAGATTACCATGTTCTTGATCAAGACACTCCAATAGCTTATCTTCCAATTGAGTTTATAGGAACAGAATTACCTCAAATGACAATTGAAGCTCATTGGAAGCCTTGTGAATTTAAAGAACCAGAACTACCTGTTTTAGAGGATTTAACTGATGTTGCTTTAGAAATGATAGGAAGACCAAATTTACAAACTTATGATTGGATTGTAACAAGATTTGATCATGAAGTTCAGGGAGGAAGCAGAATAAAACCTTTGGTTGGTTTGGGAAAAGGCAAAAATGATGTTGTTGCTAGTAGACCAGAACCAGAGCATAGCGAAATTGTTATTGAAACATGGGGGTCTAATCCATGGCAGGGGGATATTGATGCTTATCACATGGGTGTTAATAATGTCGTTGATGCTGTTGGAAAGGTAATTTCAGCAGGAGGAAAACTTCCTGATAAAGATACATATAAACTGACATTTAATGGAAATATTACTTGTCCTAAACCTGAAGAAGATCCTCATATAGCTGCTCAAGTTATTAGAATGCTAAAAGGTTCTGCTGATGCTGAGTTAGCATTTGGAACTCCAAGAATTTCTGGTAAAGACAGCACCTCAGTACAAAGAGATTATATAAGCACTAAAACAGGAAAAAAAGTTACTGTAAAAGCAAAACCAGAATTATTAATGAGTGCGATGGCTGTTATGCCTGATGATTCAACATTGACTACTAGTGATTTTAAACTTCCTGGAGATCTTATTTATGTTGTAGGGGACACTAGAGATGAGTTGGGTGGAAGTGAATTTTATTTAATGCAAAGAGAAACAGGAAGAAATGTTCCTAAGTCTAATTTGGAAGAAATAAAACCAAGATATTCTTCTTTAAGTGAAGCAACAGAATCTCAATTAGTTCATTCTGTAAGATATTTAACTAAAGGAGGATTAGCAGAAGGTCTTATAAATTCTGCAATGTCTGGGGATATTGGATTTGATGCAGATTTGAGTTCACTTGATGAAGGTTTAGGTAGAGCAGATAAAATATTATTTTCTGAAACAACAGGAAGATCTGTTGTAACAATTCATCCAACACAGCAAGCAGAATTTGAAAAACAAATGGAAGGAAATTATATAAGAAAAATAGGAATTGTTGGTTTAGATAATCAGATGAATGTGAAATATAATGGTAAAACAGTTTTTTCTACAACTGTTGAGGTAGCAAGAGAAGCAAATAAAGGAGAAATACAGAATTAAGATGAAACCAAAAGTTTGTGTAATAAGAACAGATGGAACAAATTGTGATAGAGAAACAAAGAGAGCTTTTGATTTAGTAGGAGGAAATAGTGAAATAGTTCATATTAATTCTTTGAGAGAAAAGTATGATTCTGTCACACAAAGAGAGGTTAGCTTGGATGACTATCATATTCTTGCTATTCCTGGAGGATTTTCTAAGGGAGATTATATTAGAGCAGGAAAGAGTTTTGCACAGGATTTAAGAAAATATTTAGGAGAAGAAGTTCAACAATTTATTGATGATGGTAAATTAGTTATTGGTATTTGTAATGGATTTCAAGTTCTTGTACAAGCTGGGTTTTTGCCAGGAAATTCAGAAGAACAAACAGTTACATTAACATATAATGACAGTCAAAGATTTGAAGACAGATGGGTTAGACTAAAAAGTTATAATGATACATGCATATGGACAAAAGGGGTTAATGATATTGAGATGCCTGTAGCACATGGTGAAGGTAAGTTTGTAGCTGATGAATCAACTATTAAAGATTTATTTGAACAAGGACAAGTTGTATATCAATATGCAGATCAAGAAGGAAATCCTACAATGAAATTTCCTGATAATCCTAATGGTTCTTATTCTTCTATTGCTGGAATCTGTGATAAAACTGGAAGAATACTTGGTTTAATGCCTCATCCAGAAAGATATAATCATCCTCGTAATCATCCTTTAGCTTCTTTACAAGAAATACTTGGTAGGGATTATATAGATTTATCTCATCCATGTGTGGCTGATAGGTTAAAGAGATCAGGAGATTTACCTCATGAAGGATTAGGATTACAAATTTTTAGAAATGGAATTGATTATGTTGTTGAAAATTTATTATAGGAGGAATTAAAATGGAAAATGTTGCAGTTATAGGAAATGGTGGAAGAGAGCACGCATTAATTTGGACACTTGCTCAAGATAAAGATGTTTCAGAAGTTATTCAAATTGGTGCTGAAAATGCAGGAATAGCACAAGAAGAAAAAGTAAGACATATTGAATCAGGTATAAAAAAAGAAAATTTTCCTGATTTATTAAAAATAATTGAAAAAGAAAATATAGGTGTAACTATAGTTGGACCTGAAGGGCCTTTAGCAGAAGGATTAGTTGATTATCTTAATGGAGAGGGTTATGATAGAGTTTTTGGTCCTACAGGAGATGCTACTAAATTAGAATCTAGTAAATTTTTTTCAGCAGAAGTAATGAAGAGAGCAAACATACCACAAGCAGATTTTGAAATGTGTTTTTCAGTAGAGGAAGCTGAAAAAGCCATTATAAAAATGGCAACTTCTGAAGGAATTGTTATTAAAGCAGATGGTCTTACAGGCGGAAAAGGGGTTTATGTTTGTGATTCAAGAATACAAGCACTAGAACAAATAACCAAACATGCTAAAATATATGGTGAAGAAGTATTAATATCCCAAAGATTATTTGGTCAGGAATTTTCTGTTTTTGGATTTTCAGATGGTAATGGAGTTTATACAATTCCTGCAGCTTTCCAAGACCATAAACCTTTATTAGATGGAGATAAAGGTCCTAATACTGGCGGAATGGGTGCTTATGGTCCTGCTCCTATTGCTTCAGATGAAGTTTTAAGATTTGTTGCAGATAGAGTAATGACACCAGTAGTCCAACAAATGAAGAGTTTAGGATCTGAATATAAGGGATTTTTATATGCTGGTATGATAATGACAGAAGATGGACCAAAGGTTTTAGAGTTTAATGCAAGGTTTGGAGATCCTGAAGCTCAACCTGCAATGATGATGCTCGATGGAAGTTTATATGATTCTATATCTTTAGCATTGGATGGAAAACTTGATGAAATAGACCTTAGTTTAAAACCAGGAGCTTCATGCTGTGTTGTTATGGCTTCTAATGGTTATCCTGAAAGTCCTAAAACAGGATATTTAATAGAGGGATTAGAAGAAGCTTCTGATTTAAAAGGAGTTAAAATATTCCATGCAGGAACTAGAGTAGATAGAGAAGGGGACATAATAGCAACAGGCGGAAGAGTCTTAGATGTTACTGCATATTCTCCGAAAGGATTGAAAGAAGCTCAAGAAAGAGTTTATGAAGCAGTAGATTTGATTAATGTTGCCACAATAGCTCTTAATAATAATCATCCATTTTATTTTAGAACAGATATTGGAGCAAAGGCTTTATGCAAATAGAAGAAAAAATACCTATTTATTCAGGAAAACCAGAAGATTTTCATTGGGCAGGTTTTGGTTCTGGTAGTGGAACTAATCTAAGAGAGTGTGCTAAAGTTATAACACCTTCTTTAATATTTTCTGATAGACCTAGTGCTAGTTTATTTGATTTGGAAGAATTATCATTGGGAAGAGGAGTTATGAAGGAATCTATTAATGGGTATAAATCTTGTGGAAGCTGGAAAAAAGCACAAGGAAATTCTCAATTAAAATCAGAATATCAAGAGAGAAGTCTAGAGTTTAATCAAGCAATTGTTGATTTATTACATAAGTATGAAGAAATACAAGAAGCTCCTTTTGATTTAGTTGTTTTAGGAGGATATATGAGACTAGTTATGGAGCCTTTACTAGAAGCATACAAGGATAAAATAATTAATGTTCATCCTGCTGATTTATCTATAGTAAAACAACATGAAAAGGTAGTTGATGGTATTCCAGAATTTTATAGGGTTTTTGTAGGGGACAATGCTGTTTACGATGTAGTAAAGGCAGGAGAAACATCAACAAAATCTTCAGTAATAATGGTTGATAAAGGTGTAGATCATGGAGAAATTTTAACACAAGGTCCAGAAGTAGAAGTTTGGCATGAATTTTTGCAAGGGACAGATGCAGAGCGAGAAGAATGTTTAAGAGAATATGCAGATGCTCATCAAAGTATGCAAAAGGTAAGGAGTGATTGGCCTGCTTTAACAGGAGCTTTAGAGATGATAGCAAATGGAAGAATTGCTTTAGGTACAGAAAACATCCATCACAATGAATGGAGAGGAGTTTATGTTGATGACAAAGTAATGCCTTATGAAGGTTTTCAACGTGCTGCATAGGAGGTAAATAAAATGATAGATGATCAAATAAGAGAATTAATTGAACAAGGACATGGTTTTGCAGTTATTATGGCTGGTTCAGGAAGCGATGATAAACCAAAACAAGAAGGTAAACCTTCACATATAGAGAAAATAGCAGACTCTCTTGAATTTCACGCTATTCCTTATGATGTAAGAGTGTGTTCAGCACATAAACAACCAGACAAATTAATGGAAATGATAGGAGAATACAATCAATTTAATCAACCTCTTGCGATTATTGCAGTAGCAGGAGGAACAGATGCTTTGTCAGGTACTGTATCTTATCATTCACTTCACCCAGTTATAAGTTGCCCTCCTGATGTACCTAATGAATCTTGTTTAACAAACCCACCAGGAAGCAGTAATGCTTATATTGCAAGACCAGAAAATGTTGGTAAATTTCTTTCGCAAATGTTTTCTAGCGTTCATCCTGGCGCTAGAGATTTATTAAATGATAGAAATTATAGAAAGGTTGAATCACTTCAAGGAGATGATATCACTATTAGACAAAAATACCAAAGAAGATTGCTTAAAATAGATTAGGAGGATTAAAATGGAAGATATTTCAGATATAGATTATGCAGATGCAGGAGTTTCACTTATAGCTCAAAATAAAGTCAATGCTAGAATAAAACAAGGACTTAATGATCTTGGATTAAATGCTGAAGGTTCTTTTGGTGGTGCAGTAGATATAAGTCACCTTAAAGGAGAAGATAGTGTTCCAATTGGTATTATATGTGCTTCTCTTCTTAGAGGAAAAACTCCGGAAGAAATGGGACAAAATGTAACACAGCTTGCATTTAATCAAATAAAAGAAGGAACTACCCCAATTGCATTATTAGATTATTGTGCTGGTCCCGATATGAATGAGTGGTTTCCATCATTTGCAATAGCAATTGCAAAGGAAGGGCTGCTTGAACATGACGTTCCTACGATTGGTGGAGAGAGTGCTGAAATGCCAGGAACATATAAACCAGGACAACAAGATGCTTATGTTAGTTTATTATTTAATGGAAATCAAGGAACAACAGTAGATCTTGCAAAATTAATAAAAAATATGGATAGGCCACTTCTTTGTGGAAGTACTGATGGTACTGGAACAAAAACAAGAATTGTGAAAGATCCAAGAGATATAATTTACCATGGAAGCAATGATTTAGGAGCGATAGGTGTTAAACCTGTTGCATTTTCTTTATATGTTGCAGGAAATGTTGAAAAAGGAGCACTTGAAGAAATTGTTGCAAAATCCCAAAAGATTTGTGATACTTTGGGAATAAAAGCATTAGACCCTTATGTTATGGTAAAATCTGATGAATATAATTCTGGACAGGTTGATATTGCTGGAACAGTTATTGGGGTTATTGATGAAAAAAATATGATTACTGGAGAAGATGTAAAAGCAAACGACGTAATAATTGGATTTGCAACCGACTGTTTAATGACAAATGGATATAGTCTTGCAAGAAAATACTTAGAAATGATAGGTGAGCCTGAAGTAGGGGATCTTACACATGAAGCGATAACAAGAGAGCTCTCAAAGTCACATATTCCATATACAGATATATTGTTTGGAAATGAGAAGTCAGAAGGAATACTTTCAAAATATCAAGGACAAATTAAAGCAACAGCACATATAACAGGAGGAGGACAAAGCGATAACATAAAAAGAATGATTCCAGAGGGATTACTGGCAGATGTTCAAAGAGAAATATTACCTTTACCTCCAATTGTTAGACATTTTAGAAAGCATGGAGCTGATATGGAAGCAATGTATGAGGCGTTTAATATGGGTGTTGGATTTACTATAACAGTATCACCAGACATTGCAGACGAAGTAGTAAAATACGTTAATGATAATTTTAGACATAGTGTTGAAGGTGTTGATAGACAAGCTGCAGTTATAGGTGGAATTAGCAAAAATTAAATTAATCATTAAAAAATAAATAAATGGAGGATGTAAAAAATGTCTGTAGAAAATTTAGCAATTGTTAAAACAAATGATTTACCAATAAGACACCAAGGAGATGTACATGACGGAAAGGTGAGATCTGCTTATTGGTTTAGTCAAGAAGATAGTCAAAGAGTAGCAGAACAAACTGGTTTTAGTGGATCTAATCCAGAATTGGGCGCCCTAGTTATTAGTGACAGAATATCTGCTTATGAATTTACATGGGAAACTGAAAGTGGGTTAAAAGGTATTCCTGGAAAAGGAGCATCTTTGAATGCAATATCAAAACATTGGTTCGAAAGATTTGAACAAGAAGGATTAGCAGGAAATCATATTGTAGCTACACCTCATCCTTTAGTTTGGATTGTTCAAAGAGCAGAACCAGTTATGGTTGAAGCGATTGCAAGACAATATATTACAGGAAGTATGTGGAGAGGTTATGAAAAAGGAGATAGAGAAATTTGTGGTATATCTGTTCCGGAAGGTTTAAAGAAAGATCAAAGATTAGACCAATTATTAATTACACCTTCTACCAAAGGGCTTCTTAGAGGAATACCTGGTGTACCAGAAGTAGATGATGTTAATGTAACAAGACAACAAATTTTAGATAACTATACTGCGTTTGGATTTAAATCACAAGCAGATGTAGAATTATATGAGAGATTATTAACAGAAGGATTTAGTTTAATAGATAGAGAACTTGATGCTGTTGGAAAAGTTTTTGTTGATACTAAATTTGAGTTTGGTTATGTTTTAGTTGATGGTCAACAACAATTGATTTATATTGATGAAATTGGAACACCAGATTCTTCAAGATATTGGGATAAGGAGTTATATCAACGAGGTCAAACAGTAGAAGAATCTAAAGAAATGTTTAGGGAAGCTCTTCAGGCTAGTGTACCTGATAGAGATGTTTTAGTAAATAAAAGTAGAATGGATGAGAGAACACAACTTGCAGAATCTTATAGAGTTCCTGATAGTGTGTTTATGGAAACAAGTGCATTATATAAAGGATTAGCAGAAAAAATAACAGGAGAACCTGTTCCTGAAATAGGAGATGCTAGAGCAGAGATAGTAGATGCACTTAAACCTTATGGGGTAATAGAGATGGCAGCATAAAAATGAACCAAGAACTACCCTTTGAAGAGTTAGTAAATCAATTGAGTCAACATTTGGATACTCCTAAATCTGAATTAGAAACAGTTGAACAAGGAAGATTACAGCAAAGATATAATAAAGAATTAGAACAAGCAACAGGAACCTTAATAAAAGAATATAATTTTTCAGATGGTAGTGTTTCTTTTCTTTTAGATAAAAATCTTAGATTAGGAGAATTTACATTTTTAGATGAAGTAATGCGAATTCCTGATGAGGGTTTTGCAGAAAGAAGAGAACAAAAATCAAGAATAGAACTTATTTTAGATAAAGGAGATTCTGAAGAGATTACAACAGGAAGATATAATAGATTTGTTAGTCCATTTAAGGATATAAGTTCTGAACAAGCTTTAGTTCAAGGAAGAATGAAATTTGGTATTGAATATGTTATAGAGCTTGTAGACGTATTGGGAGATGTAGATACTCCTTTAGTAGAAAGACCATTTACTAAAGAAGAAAAAGAAACATTAAGAAGTATATACAAGGAATTCCGTACAAAAGATTATCTTGCTATTAAAATTATTGAAAGAAGAACAAACCACGATATTGTTGCAGCAAATACTTGGATAACAATTAGGGCACAACAATTAGGATTAGATGATAATTTAATGAAAAAGATAACTCATTTTGCAAGAACTTCTGCAGATGTTAATACTAATGTTACAGGACAACTTTATATGGCTGCAATAGGAGAAGTTACTTCTGTTTTAGCAGATTTTGTATCTGAATTAGAAGAAAGAGCAGAAAAATACATGGATGCATCATTTACAGCAGAAACCCATGGGCAGAAGGCACAATTAAAAAACTTTGGTCATGTATATGCTAATCTTGCAGAACAACTTAAACTGCATGCAAAACCATTTTTACAAAAAGATATGTTCAAAATTGATGGTACAATTTCAGGAGCTATTGGCACTGATGTTGATATGAAAGCAACATTCCCAGATATAGATTTTACTCCAATGTATAAGAAAATTGTAGAAAATATATTTGGTCTTAATTATGTTGATAAAGGAAATGATCAGGATTGTAGCAATGCCTCATTGGCACAAGCACTAGATGTATTAGTTAATGTTGGATCTGTTGTAAAAAAAACCGCAACAGATGTTTGGCTTTATGCATCTAGAGGAATCTTAGCAAAACTGACTCAAAAAGGAGAATCTGGTTCTTCTGCTATGCCTCAAAAAACAAATCCTTTTTTTGCAGAAGGTTGTGAAGCACTAGTTTCTATTTATACCAGTATGATGAATCCAATAAAAGATGCGATTGTGGCTTATAGGGGACAAGGAGATTTAAGAAGATCTATCACAAAACGTGAATTATTTCATCCAATTATGTTATCAATTATAGGCACGAAAAGATTGATTGGTGAATTAAAAAAATATGAACCAAATTTTGTTACATTAGAGAACGAAATTTATCAATCTGGGCCACAAGTAATCTCCTCTGCAATAAATACCTACTTAAAAGAGAGAGACGTACCTGATGCATATGATAGGATAAAAGATCTTGTTATGAAACCAAGAGTTCAGCCACAAGAGATTACAGATTATGTTAATAGGATGGTGCAAGATAAAGTAATTAATGAGAAAACTGCAGCACGTGTGGAAGATATGCTTCATAGTGTTATGGACACTAATGGACTTATAGATCGATTTTATATGGCAGACCCTGAAGAACAAGAACAATTATTAGAAGAAATTGCTGCTGCGAATAAAAATGAAGCTAGAACACCCCTTTTTGGAACGGCTATTGAGGATACAAGAGTTATGATAGATAATGCAAGACAAACTCAGAAATTATTAAGAAGATATAAATCTTAAAATTTAATGGAGGAAATAGAAAATGGATCAAAAAAATAGAGCATTAATAACAGTAACTGATAAAACAAATTTGGATATATTAGCTGAAGGTTTAAGTCATCACAATTATGAAATAATTTCAACTGGTGGAACATCTAGGGTACTTAGAGAAATTATTGAAGAAAACGGTTATGATATTAATGTTATTGATGTCTCAGATGTAACAGGCTATCCAGAATTATTTGATGGAAGAGTTAAAACATTACATCCTGCTATCTTAGGTGGAATTTTATTTGATAGATCTAATCCTGAACATGTACAAGAAGCAAAAGACAACAATATTGTTTCAATTGATTTAGTTGTAAATAATTTATATCCTTTTGAAAGTACAGCAGCAAAACCAGGTGCAACTGAAGATGACATTATTGAAAATATGGATATTGGAGGTCCAACTGCTACTATCTCTGCTGTAAAGAATTGGAAACACGTAGGAGTATTAGCTGACCCTGCAATTTATGAAACTATTATTTCAGAAATGGATTTAAATAATGGAGTATTAACAAAAGAGACTAGGAGAGACTTAGCAGCATTTGCAATAAACACTATTGCTGATTATAGATCTGCTAACGCAGTAGAATTAACAAGAAGATTTACAGGAGAAGAAACCTTAAGGAGAAAATTTGTAGATGGAAAAGAACTTGGAAGATATGGAGAAAATTGGCATCAAAAATCATGGTTGTTTGTTGACCCAAACATTAGTGAACCAAACGCTGTTATAGCTAATCAAGTTCATGGGGGTCCATTAGGTTATAATAACTTTTTAGATGCAGAGGCTGCACTTCGAACAGTTAAAGAATATAAAGATCAACCAACTGTTGTTGTAATTAAACATAGTGAACCTTGTGGTATTGCAACTGCAGACACATTAGAAAATGCATTGGAGAGAGCATGGCAGGGTGACCCTGTTAGTGCATTTGGAAGTGTAATTGCGTTTAATAGAGAAGTTGATCTTGATACTATGAAGGTTATTTGTGATAGACCAAATACAACTGGTAAAAAAGGGTGGTTTGTTGAAGCAATGATTGCTCCTAGTGTTAGTCCACAAGCTTTAGAGTATGTTCAAGGCAAAAAAACAAAATCAAATTTAAGAATATTAGAAGTAGGGGATATGGCTGCAGGGGTAGTTGAAGATATTGAATATAGAGAACTACTTGGAGGAATTCTAAAACAAGAAAGAGACAGTAGATTATATTTAACAGATACTGTTGAAGAGTTATTTAGAGAACCATATCAATTGACATGTCAAAATAGCCAAAAAGAATTAACTGTTGGAATTGTAACAGAAACAAAACCAAAAGAAAATTCAGAAGGGTTATATGATTTTGCAATGAAAGCAGCTAAACATACAAAATCAAATGCTATAGTTATTTGTAGAGAATATTCACCTGGCCAATACCAAGTTTTAGGAATGGGGGCAGGTCAACCTAACAGAAAAGATGCTGGTGGAAAATTAGCAATAACAAAAGCTCATGAGAATCTTGAAATGGAATATCAAGTGCTAGCAAATTTAGAGGAAGCAACAGAGCATGCAAAAGCAATGTTAACAAGTGAATATGATACATTAATGGATTCGGCTAGTAAGGTAATTGCTGGACAAACAAAAGAACAGTATATTAAAACTCAATTAAAAGATTGTTGTTTAGCTTCTGATGCATTTTTTCCATTTAGAGATGGATTAGATGCAGTTGCAGGTTTTGGAATTAAAAATGTTATTCAACCAGGTGGTTCAAATGGAGATCCGAGCGTTATAGAAGCAGCAAATGAATATGATATAGCAATGGTCTTTACAGGGATGAGACATTTTAAACATTAAATGACGCAGGATGAAATCTTAGTATTGGATTTTGGAGGACAATATACCCAACTAATTGCTAAATCTGTTAGAAAATCTCATGTTTTTTCAGAGATTTTGCCTTTTGATACTAACTTAGATGATATTGTTACTAGGAGTCCAAAGGGGATTATTTTATCAGGAGGTCCTGAGAGTGTTTATGAAGAAAATGCACCACTTGTTGACCCAAATTTGTTTAATTTAGGAATACCTGTTCTTGGAATATGTTATGGGATGCAACTAACAAATCATTTACTTGAAGGAGGAACTCTATATGGAGATTCAGTTGATAAGGAATATGGAGAAACAGATGTTTCTTTAGATTCTAATCACCCTTTATTTTCTAATTTAGATAGCAAAATAAGAGGATGGATGAGCCATGGAGATAGTGTTGATTTAGAAAACCTTGCAGAAGGTTTTAGACAAATAGCTATGACAACATATCATGTTGCTGGGATTGCAAATGATGAAAAAAGAATTTATGGAGTTCAATTTCATCCTGAAGTAACACATACAGAAAAAGGATTACAAATTATTTCTAATTTTGTACATAACATTTGTGGTTGTAGTAGTGAATGGACAATGGAAAATTATATTGAACAAAGTAAAGAATACATAAGAGAAACTGTTGGAAATAATGATGTTTTATGTTTTGTTTCTGGGGGAGTTGATTCAACCTATGTTGCATCATTATTAGCACAAACAGACATACCTGGAAAAAAATATTTTGTATATATAGATGCTTTAATGAGAAAAGGGGAATCAGAAGAAGTGATAAAAGCTTTAACACAAGCAGGTGTTGAAAATTTAATTGTTAAATACGCAGAAGATAGATTTATTGATGCTGTTAAGGGAATGAGTGATCCTGAAGATAAACGTAAGGCTATTGGAAATTTATTTGGAACCCTCATGCAGGAAGTATGCGAAGAACAAGGAATTGATTCAAAGAAAACATTCTTAGCACAAGGAACACTATACACAGATCTAATAGAAAGTGGGAAAGGTGTTGGAAAAAAAGCCGCAAATATTAAATCTCACCATAATGTGGGTTGTAAATTTATTGAAGATTTAAGAGAAGAGGGAAGAATTGTTGAACCAAATAGACTTATATTTAAAGATGAAATAAGAGAAGCTGCAAGAGCTATTGGTCTTCCGTTAAATATTAGTGAAAGACAACCTTATCCTGGTCCAGGATTGGGAATCAGAATTGTAGATAGCCTCCCAAATTGGGTTAATAAAGAATTTTATAGAACAAATGATAGAGTTAAGGAGATTGCTTCTGAGTTTGGGTTGGAAGGATATGTATTGCCTGTAAAAACTGTAGGTGTACAAGGTGATAATAGAACTTATACATACTTAGCATTGTTAAGAGGCGGAAGATATTGGAATAAGATAAGAGAAGCTGCACAAAGAATACCTAAAGAAATTCATAAAATAAATAGAATTGTATATGATATAGGAAATGATCAAATAGATCAAAAATATTTAGACAATTTTATACAAACACAAGTAACAAGAGAAACTATAGATCAACTTAAAGAAATAGATTATGTAGGAAGAGAAGTAATCTATTCTCATGGATTTACACCAAATATTGCTCAAACAATATTTGTTTTATCTGGAGCAGATGTATATGACACTAATAAGAGAATGGCAGTATTAAGAGCTGTAACAACAGATGATTTTATGACAGTTTCTCCAGTTTCTCCAATTGATCCTGAAAGAATGTCCTGGGAATGTTTAGATGAGATAGGACATAAATTGAAACAAGATTATAATGTTGGTGCCTTTGTAATTGATGTTACAGATAAACCTCCAGCAACAACTTGTTGGGAATAAATTCTAAAAACACAAACTTATTTAAATCTCTATAGAGAAATAAGTAATATGACAAGATTAGCTATTGTTGAAAAGGAAAAATGTAATCCGCATGCATGTGGAGACTATCTTTGCATTAGGCTTTGCCCTGTTAACCGAGCAGGAGATGAATGTATTACAAAAGTAGACAATAAAGCAGAGATAGATGAAAAATTATGCACTGGTTGTGGAATTTGTCCAAAAAGATGCCCTTTTGGAGCAATTCATATAATAAATTTGCCAGAAGAACTTAAAGAAAGACCAATTCACAGATATGGAAAAAATCAATTTGAGTTATTCAGTTTACCAACACCAATTTTTGGAAAAGTAGTAGGGGTTTTAGGAGTAAATGGAATTGGAAAATCTACTGCAATTAAAATTTTAGCAGGAATACTTAAACCAAACCTAGGAAAAGATAAGGAAGCAAAATATGAAGAGTTAATAGAATATTTTAAAGGAACAGAAGCTCAATCTTTTTTTGAAAAGGTTAAAGATAAAAAAATAAAGATTAGTTATAAACCTCAACAAGTTGATTTAATTCCAAAAGCAGAAAAAGGAAAGGTAAAAGATTTATTAAAAAAAGTTGATGAAAAAAAACAATTAGACAAAATAGCAAAAAAGTTAGATATTGAAAATATATTAGGCAATGATATTAAAAAGATTTCAGGAGGAGAATTACAAAGAGTTGCTATTGCAGCAGCTGTCTTAAAAAAAGCAGATTTATACATTTTTGATGAACCAACATCTTATTTAGATATAAAACAAAGAATAAATATAAGCAAATTCATAAAATCATTAGCAAATGAAGATACAGCTATCCTTGTAGTTGAACACGATCTAATCATTCTAGATTATATGACTGATTTGATTCATATAATGTATGGAAAAGAGAATTGTTATGGAGTTGTTGCACAACCTAGGGCAACAAGAACAGCAATTAATACTTACTTAGAGGGATTCTTAAGAGAAGAAAATATGAGATTTAGAGATCATAAGATTAAGTTTGAAAAAAGACCACCAATAAAGAGCCAGGAAGATAATATGCTAACATCATGGAAAGATATTGAAAAAAAATTAGGCAAATTTGATCTAAAAGCACAAAAAGGAGAAGTATATAGAAAGGATGTTGTTGGAATTTTAGGAGAGAATGGTATTGGAAAGACAAGTTTTGCTAAAATTTTAGCAGAAGAAATAAAACCAGATAAAGGAGAGATTGATAAAAAGATAAAAGTAAGTTATAAACCACAATATCTTGAATCTGAATCAAACAAAATAGTAAAGGACTTGCTTAAAGATGTAATTAAGAAGTATGAAAATCAAATAATTAATCCATTAAACATAAAACCTTTGCTGAATAAAAAATTAAATGAGTTATCAGGAGGGGAACTTCAAAGAGTTTCTATAGCTTTTTGTTTGGGCAAAGATGCTGATTTGTATTTATTAGATGAACCTTCTGCTTACTTAGATGTAGAACAAAGATTAATCATCTCAAAAATAATAAGAGATTTAATGGAGATAAAAGGAAAAACAGCTTTGATAGTTGATCATGATTTATTGTTTTTAGATTATCTTTCCCAGAAATTATTGGTTTTTGACGGAAAACCAGCTGTTGAAGGAGAAGCAAAAGGACCTTTTGAGATGGAAGAAGGTATGAATATTTTCCTAAAAGATATGAAAATTACTTTTAGAAGAGATGGAGAGAGTAATAGGCCTAGAGCAAATAAAGAGGATTCTGTAAAAGACAGAGAACAAAAAACAAAAGAGAAATATTACTATATCTAGTTTCATAATGCTTATATACCTTTATTTTGTTCTTTAATATCATGTGCGGGATAATCTGTTATAAAGGACCAAACGACGGAAACAAGATAATCATAAAAGGCCTAAAACAATTAGAATACAGAGGTTATGATTCATGGGGAATTGCATCCAAATACAAAGATAGGTTAGAAATAATAAAAAAAATTGGGAAGATAGGAGAGTATAATGATTTTTCTGAAATAAAAAGCGCAAATATTGCAATGGGGCATACAAGATGGGCTACTCATGGAACAGTAACTGAAAAAAATGCTCATCCACATATTTCATCAAATAAGAAAATAGCTGTTGTTCATAATGGTATTATTGAAAATTATGAAGAATTAAAAAATGAGCTAATAGAAAAAGGTTATGAGTTTAATTCTAAAACAGATACAGAAGTAATTCCTCATTTAATAGAAGAATATGCTAAAAATAATGAGTTTGAAGAAGCAGTAACTTTAGTATTAAAAAAATTAGAAGGAACATATGCAATAATTGTTATTAATAATGATTCTGATAAGATTATTGCAGCAAGAAAAGCTTCCCCTTTGGTTCTAGGTATTGGAGAAAAAGAATTTTTTATTGCATCAGATGTTCCTGCTTTTCTCGAATATACAAAAAAAGTTATTTTCTTAGAGGATAACGAAATGGTTGTTATAAATGATGAATATAAAATAAAAAATATTGAAACAGGAAAGGAATTTAAAAAGAATCAAGTGGAAATAGATTGGGATGCAGAGCAGGCACAAAAAGGAGAATTTGAACATTTTATGTTAAAGGAAATATTTGAACAGCCAGTTGCAATTGAAAATACAATAACTTCTAGGATTAAAGACAACAAAGTTTTTTTTGAAGATTTTAAATTAACTGACGATTATTTAAAATCAATAAATAGAATTATGATTGTTGCATGTGGGACATCTTGGCATGCAGGGTTAGTCGGCAAATTAATATTAGAATCTTTAGGAAAAATTCCAGTAGAAGTTGATTATGCATCTGAGTTTAGGTATAGAAATCCAATCTTAGATGACAAGACATTAGTTATTGCCATAAGCCAATCAGGAGAAACAGCAGATACATTAGCAGCTATGAAAGAAGCAAAATCAAAAGGAGCAACTGTTCTTTCTATTTGTAATGTTATTGGAAGTTCTATTCCAAGAGAAGCTGACGAAACCATCTATACAAGAGCAGGTATTGAAATTGGTGTTGCTTCGACAAAAGCATTTACAACACAATTATCTGTTTTATATTTATTGGGTGTTTATCTTGCTCAATTAAGAGGTACATGGCCTGAAGAACATCTTATTGAGAGATTAGATTATTTGAAGAGAATCCCAGAACAAATAGAATCTATGTTGAAAAAAGATAAAGAGATAATGGATTGTGCTAAAGATTATTATCGTAAAACAAACGCAATCTATCTTGGAAGAGGAACAAACTTTCCAATAGCTTTAGAAGGTGCTTTAAAATTAAAAGAGGTTTCTTATCTTCATGCAGAGGGGTATCCTGCAGCTGAAATGAAACATGGTCCAATTGCTTTGGTAGATAATCAAATGCCTGTTGTAGTAATATGTGTTAAAGATGAATCTTATGTTAAAATAAAAGGAAATATGGAAGAGATAAAATCAAGAGGAGGAATAATAATATCTATTGCTACTGAAGGAGATGAAGAAATAAAGAAAATATCAGATCATGTTTTATATGTTCCAGAGACATCTGGATTATTGTATCCTTTTTTAACAGTAGTTCCTTTACAATTATTAGCTTATCATATTGCTAAACTAAGAGAATGTGATATAGATAAACCAAAAAACTTAGCAAAATCAGTTACAGTAGAATGATATTAAGAAAAGCAACAACAGAGGACAAAGAAAAGGTTGCAGAAGTATTATTAGAACTATTGAATGTTGATAAGATAGAAGAGGCAGAACAATCTTTTTTAAAAGAAATAAATAAAGGAGATAATTACATTGTCGCAGAAGAAAACGGAAAAATAATAGGACTAGTATCATGGATTATGCATGGAAGACCAAAACACGGATTAGTGGAGTTATACCATATTGTAACTTTAAAAGGAGCAAGAGGAAAAGGAACAGGAAAAAAATTATTTGAATCAATGATGAAAGATATTGAGGAGGAATATAAAAAACATGATGCAAATGTAAGAAAAGTATTTCTGTTAACAAGATCAACAAATAAAGAATCTCATGCTTTTTATGAAAAATTAGGATTTAAACACGAAACAGTACTAAAAGAACATTTTTATAAAAATGAAAATGAATTTGTTTTTAGTATAATTTTTGAATGAAAATGTTAATCGAATCTTTCTCAGGAATTCGTGGATTGTATGAAGAAGATATTACTGAAGAAGTTATAATAAACTATACTCAAAGCTTTGTAAATTTTTTAAAGAAAAAAAACCAATCAATAAAAATAGTTTTAGGGATGGATACAAGAGAATCTTCAAATTCTATAAATGAATTAATGAAAAAAACATTATTAGAGCAAGGAGCAGATGTTGTTGATGTTGGTTTTAATACAACTCCTGCAATTCAACAGGGTGTTAGATATTTTAAAGCAGATGGAGGAATTATTATAACTGCTTCCCATAATGAACCAGAATATAATGGATGGAAATTCTTAAGAAACACTGGTTCTGTATTAAAACCAGAAGAAATTCAAGAGGTAATTCAAACACGAGGAAGTATAGATGTTCAAAAATCTGAAAATAAAGGAACAGAAGAGAATAAAGAAAAAGAACTACAGGAAAATTATATTGATTTTGTTTTAGATATTCTTGGTGAAGAAAGAATGAATAAGATAAAAGAAGCAAATTTGAAGATTGCTGTTGATCCAAATGGTGGAACAGCTGCAACAATAATAAAACAAATTCTAGAAAAATTAAATGTTGATGTAGTTTGTAAAAATATGGAATTAGGGATTTTTAATAGATTGATAGAACCAAATAAAGAATCATTGGCTTCTTTAGCAGAATCTATAGATGAAAATAATGCAGATTTAGGAGCAGGATGGGATTGTGATGGAGACAGGGTTGAGTTAGTTATTCCAAAATATTCTGTTTTTTCAGAAAAACACGGAAGAGTTTTATCTGGTCAACAGGTTTTAGCTTTGTTAGTAGAAGAAGTTTTAACAGATTACAATAATGGGGAAAAAACAGTTGTAATTAATGATGCAACTTCTGATTTAGTAACAGAAATTGCAAAAAAACACAATGCAGATGTTCTTGAAGTTGAAGTAGGAGAAATAAATGTTGTTGAAAAGATGGATGAAGTAAATGCTATTGTTGGAGGAGAGGGGTCTAGTTCGGGTGGAATATTTCCTCCATCAAAATGCAGAGATGGAACTTTGTCTTTAGTCCTCATTTTAGATTTAATAGCAAAAAGAGGGAAAATAACAGATATATTAACAGAATTTCCTGATTATTATACTTTAAGAAAAAAAATAGAGTGCAATCCTGAAAAATCTATTAAATTAAGGAAAAAATTAGAAGAACTATGGAACGAACAACCCTATGTTAAGGAAATAAGAAAAACAGGAGATGAAACAGGCGGTTTTAAGATTGTAATGAAGGATAATAGCTGGGTTTGGTATAGGGCGTCTAAAACAGAAGCCGGAATTTTTAGAATAATCGCAGATTCTACTTCAAAAAAATCTTCTGAAGATTTATTATTAAAAGGAGAAGAAATATTTCTAAATTCTTCTAACAAAACTTAAGAATCCTGTATGGCCTAGTGCTCCTGATTTTGGTCTTGAAATTCTTCCATCAATCTTCCAGTGTCTTTCGATTAATTCAGTTGTTTTTAGATAGACAAAACCATTATATTTTTTTATTTCATTTACAAAATCAGATATTTGAGAAACTGAAGGAAGGTATACAACAAGGTATCCTGCAATTTTTAGTGATTTTTCACAAGATTTTATTGCATTCCATGGATCTGGTATATCTAGAACAATTAAGTCTAACTCTTTTTCATCAATTCCTTTAAAGATGCTTTTCTTCTTTATTTTTAAATTTTTTAAGTCTAAGAATTTTTTATTCTCTTTAGCTGTTTCTATTGAATCATCTCTTATATCATAACTTGTAACTTCTTTACATATATGAGCTAAATAACAAGCTAAAGCCCCAGAGCCAGTACCAGCATCAACAACTTTACTTTTATTGTTAATGCCTGTTTCAGCTATTATAATTCCAATGTCTTTTGGTGTTATTATTTGAGCTTTTCTTTTAATCCTTTTGAAATCGTCTATAAAAGTTGTTGAGAATATAATAAATTCTTTATCTTTATTAGTTTTTATGGTGCTTCCATCTTTTTTCTTTAGGTCTTTTTTATCTATTTTGCCATCTTCTGTTATAAACTCCTTATCAGTATCAAAAACATAGAAGAATCTTTGTCTGGAGAGGGTTATCTCTTTGTTTAAATCCTTGACAAACTCTTTTTTTTCTTTTTTGAACAATATTTTTGCCATAAGGAAAAATAAAAAAAGAAATAATATAAATCTATCTATTTAGCAGGAAGTTTTTTATCTATTATTTTTTTAGTCCATCCTGCTTTGAGTAATTCATTTCTTATGCTTTTTACGCTTCTTCTCTTCCTAAGTTCCTTGTTTATGTGGTTATGTAGTATTGCATTATCGATTATTTTCTGACTAAATCCTTTGCTTTTTAGTACTTCTCTTATCATTGTGTGGTTGTGTCCTTTTTTCAATAGCCCAGATATTGGATCATGTAATGCTGCTGTGTCAACTAAGTGTGAAGGCCATCCTTTTGAAACAAGGATTTTTCTTATGTCATCTATTTTATATCCTTTTGTTTTCGCTTTCTTTATGAAACCTTGCAGTTTTAGTTCTGGTTGGTTGTTCATGTAGTTAATTCTCATTCTCTCTTTCATAAACAATCCACCAATTAATGCAATTGTTATGAACGCTGATATAGCATATGTAAGTAAATCTCCTTCTTTTTCTGGAGGGATATCTTCTTTAACTTTTGGCTTTGGTGTTGGTTTTTTAGGTGGAGATTTTTTCTCTTCTTCTTTGGGAGTTTTTGGTAAATATATTACTTCTAATGGTTTTGGTTCTTCTACTCCTTCTTCGACTGAAGAAGTAATTATAGTGGTGGTTCCTCCCCCACCTCCCCCTCCTGTGGATGATCCTCCACTAGATGCTGTTGTAAAGCTATATATTGTAGAATTTGTTGCCCAACCTTCTCTATTAGATGAATTAACTTGGTAGTAATATGTTGTACCTGGGTCTAATCCTAACGTTATTGAATGAGATTTTGTTAGAGTTGAACTACCACTTGTTGAATCTAAATTTGAACTATTGGTTCCATAATAAACAGTGGAATTAGCATAATCATCAGTTGACCAAGTGATTGTTGCTCCAGATGTTGTTATAGAGCTATTTGCAATATTACTTATGACTGGTGCTGTAACATCTGCTGATGTGTTCGCGGTTATATTATCTAGTAAACCTTCATTTCCTGCGTAATCCATAGCAGATACGTTATATATATAAGTACTTGAACTATTTACAGTTGTATCATTATATGTTGTTACAGTTGTATTAATAATGTTTGTATCATTCCTATAAACAAGATATTTTGCAACACCAGAACCACTATCTGTTGCAGCAGCCCAACTTAAATTTATTGATGATTCAGTTGGTGTTGTATTTACCAATCCTGTAATTTCGTCTGGTGGAGTCGTATCTAAAATAATTAATCTGGTTTCTGTTGTATTACAATAATCAACATAATCACATACAGTAACATTATAACTATAACTTCCATTTGATAATCCTGTCCAATTTATAGATCTTTGCGCTGTTGTATAACTTGTGTTATCCAATATTAAACCAGATGTATCATTATACAAACTAAATGTTATATTCTTTTCATTTAATTCAGTTACATTTACATCTGCATAAATCCATGTTCTTGAAACGTTTGTAAAGTTGTTTTCTGTTCCACTTGAGAAAGTTATTATTGAATATGTTGTATCCATTGTAAATTGATAACTCTCTTCATCAGATGTACATTCGCTTCCATTGTCACACGCTTGGCAGTTCCATGTGTAATCTCCATCTGATGATATTGTAGCATTAAATGTACTGTTAGTTGAATTTCCTGAATTTGCACCAATTGAAGTATTTGTATCTGTATAATATAATCCAGATGAATTCCATATATTTAATGTTATATTTGTTAAATTATTATCTCCACTAATAATGTTAGCTGAACAGTTGAAATTAATCGAAGCAGCTGATGAATTATAATAATTTACTGGACTATTTAGAGTAATATTAATAGTACTATTTGTTACGTTTAAAGTAACAAGATTACTGTAACCAGTCCAATATTCTCCATCAGTAGCATTAAATCTTATAGATTTAATTCCTACAAAGTTATTATCTGGTGTAAGTGTAACAACGTTTGTGATTTGATTTATGGTTACAGTTATACTTGTAACACTAGTATAATTATATGTTAAATTCTCACTATCAATATCTGAGAAATAATTATCTAGGTCCATTGTATAATCTGTATTTTTAGACCACGAAATATTACTTATTGTTGCGCTAAATTCTGGTCCAGTATTTACAATTGTTAATTGTGTGCTGTTCTTGGCTGTACCATTTTCTTCTCCATCATAAGGTATCACACTACATGTCCAATTTTCTCCTTTTGAGGTGTTTCCAGAACCCAAAACACCATATGATATATTTGTGTTATCTGTTGTTGTATTTAATATATTGTTTTTATACCATTTATATGTGTAATTTAGAGTGTCATTATCATCATCTGATGCTGATTGTACATAACAATTTAAACTTTCATTGCTTCTGTTTTCTGAAGCACTAGAGTTTATTAAAGGAGTATCCACTGTTGGTTTAGTATTATTTATGTAAACTGTATAATTATATGTTATTGAGGTCATATTAGAAGAATCTGTTACATTATAGAAACATGTTATGTTGTCCCCTTTTGAACCATTTACACTTAAATTTAATTGAGATGTGTTTGCATTATCTATATAGACAGTACCATTGATTGCCCATGCCCAGGTTTCATTAGTTAAATTATCTCCGTCTTGATCATAATAAGTACTATTACATTTTAAAATCTCATTAGTGTATGTGGTATTTGAAAGATTTTTTGCATTTCCTCTTAGAGTCATATTTGGATAGTACATCCATACTGTTAGATTTCTTACTTCTGGTGAAGTAGGCCAATCTACTTCAAATGTTACATCTAGGTTTTGTGATGTATTATGTCCATTTGGAAGGTCTAAATTATCTTTACATACAATATGATAAGTATAATTATCTACTTCAGCAACGTTTACGTCTGTTATATTACAAGTCATATTGATTGATGAATTTGGCGCACACCACACATCATCATCAGAGTTATAATCAGTATACCATTTATCATATGGTGACACAAAACAAGTCATATTTTCGTCGCCTTGTACTCTTATTTCTGTTGAATTATCATTTAAATTATCTAACCACCCATCTGAACCATTTGTGTCATTTGCTACCTGTAGTAAAGTTAAAATTGGTGGAATTTGATCGTGGAAAAGAGTACCTTCACTAGAATTTACATTACTTTCGTTGCCAATCTCATTAATGGCTTTAATATTCCAGTAATAATATGTTCCGTCTGTATATTCGCTGCTATTGTAAGTTGCTGTTCTGTTTACACTATTATTTGTCCATGTAACTATTGAATTCCAACCAGAAGAAGGGTATTTTGCTGTACCAATAGAATATTGATAGTATGAAATATTATATCTATCATCTATGCTTTCTGTCCAATTAGCAGTTAGGTTTCTTGTAGCAGATTGTGCAGTAGCATATACAATCACAGCGGAAGGACCAGTGTAGTTGTCTTGTTGTTCTGTTGTGCCACTTGTTGTTGTTTTATATTTAATTATAAGCGAAGATCCAACTAAACTATAGAAAAGATTTTCATCATTCTTATAACGAACATTTACATAATAGAAATTATGATTTATTAAACTCAAATTAACTGTTTTTAATGGATTAAACATATCTGCTGTACCATTTACAATAACTGTGTCGTTTCCTGAACCATTTAATAGACCAACATCTAATTCTAAGTTTGTGTTATTGTCCATAACAATTGCTTCACCAACACTATAATTACTATCTTGGTTCTCATCAGAATATGTAATATTAATTGTGAAATTTAAAAGAGTAGATCCATTTGGAAGAGAATTATTTCCATAAAGAATTGTATCACTTACGTTATTATAGATACCATCACTATCACTGTCATAAACAATCCAATCATTACTCTCAAAAAGATGATTATTATTTGAATCATTAAACATTTCAGTTCCATTTAAGAAATTATTTAAAGCAGCATAACCGGTTCTATTGACAATATCATCACTACTTAAATTATAATCTGCTGAAATTATAATGGTTTCATTATCATCATGATAATTATTATTATTTGAGTCAATCATCTTATAAGATGTGTTTTCTGATACGTTTGTCCAATTAATTACTGAATACCATCCACTGTTAGGATATTTGTCTGTTCCAACAGAGTATTGAGCAGATACCATGTTACTAGATGGACTTTTCCAAACTAATGAAAGGTTTGTTGAATTTTGTATTGCCTTTGCATAAACAGATGGAGCTGTTGGTTTAGTTGAATCAATTAAGTATGTTGTTATTGTAGTAATATTTTGATTATTTACTGAGTCATTTACTGAAAGAGTCATAGTGTAATTTCCATCTTCTAGATTTAATGTTACATTACAGTCTTTGAGGGTGTTGTTTCCACTACAATTTATATTATTACCCCAATTCCATGATTCGTTATAGTATATTAATGAATCATACCTATGAGTCACATTATATGTTCCATTTGTTATATTAAGAAGCAATGTTGAAAGATTTATTTTAAAGTCGTCTGTTACTCTGAAATTTATTGTATGTATGTTATCATTTGATGATAATTGTATAAGAGATATATTTATTTGAGGTGTTTGATTATCAAAGTATATATTAAATGTTGTTGCTATACCTGTTAGTGTAACATTTTGTGAAACATTTTCATACCCTTTTACTTTTATTTCATTGTCTCCTTGGAATAAATTTAATGATATATTGAACCACCCTGTTGGTTTTGAACTATTATATACATATATTTCTTCAAATTTTGATACTGATGATGTTAAGCTTTCATTTAAATTTATTTTCCATTTTCCAAATAAATCCACCTTGCTTGTTATATTGTATCTAAGGAAAGAGTGCCTATCATGATTTGCAAATCGTATGTAGTGATTTGCACTAAAAATAGATTCTTCTCCATCATAAACAGCTGTATAATTAAGTCCAGCAGCAAAATTATCAGCAGATATAGTACTTCCATTAAGTGTTGAATTGCCTGTTAAACTATTTGTTGTAGTAACAAAAGGTGCTCCATACTCTTGTAATGCAATTGCTGTTGTATTCAAATTTTTATTACTTTTATTTATATAACCTGTTATGTATATTGGTATTGATGAAACTGCTTCTGGAAGACTTTGTACAATTGGGGCTATTATGATATCTGTTCCATAGAAATCAATTGATTCAATATAATCTAATGATGATAAACTACGATTATCATAAATTCTAGCAGCACATTTGAATGTATTCTCTGGAATCTCTACATATGTTAGATTTTCAGTTGTTGTAGCTTGTAAAGTATCATTTAGCCACCATCTAAATTCACTAAGACTATTATTTATATCATCCCCATCCTCATCTACAAAAGCGGATATTTTACATTGTAATGAACTTGAACTTATATAATCTACTGAAATTGTTGCATTAGGTCTGTGATTTACTGAAAAGTTTTCCTTATAAACTGAAGAATTTATACCTGTATCATCATAAAGGTATATATAAGTTGATTGGTTTGTCTCCCAACTTTCATTTGCAATAAATGTAATAGATACTGGATTAGATGAAGTTGATGTTGCTTCTCCAAATTTATAACCAAGACACCCTGTTGGATTAACATCCGATGTATTACAAATAAATACATTATTAAGGATTGATGAATTTGAATCTGTCCAATATATCTGGAAGTTTATACTAGCTCCTTCAGTAGTTGGATCTGAATAGTTTGAATTATCTATAACATTTGTAATATCTGGAATCCCATCTGTTGACGTACTACCTTCTATAATTCTAGAGCTAGAGTTTGTTGGTGTTCCATCAATAAATCCATCATTTGGTGTAACTTCACAAATCCATTGGTCTCCTGGTTCTGTTTCACCATTACTTACCACTTGTTGAGTAGATGGAGTACTAAAAAATGTAAAAGTTCCTGTTCTATCTCTATACCATTTATAAGTATAGTCAATACTTCCATTTGTCAATGAATCACTTGAAGCATTATGTGTACAATTAAGATTAGCATCATCTGTGAAATTAAGGAATCCTCCGCCTGTGTTGTTTGTTGTTGTTAAATTTACCCAATTTAATTCTGGTGGATAGTTTATTGTAAAATTCTCTGTATAAACTGAGGAGTTTATATTTGTATTATCATAAATATAAACATAAGTTGTATTAACACTTTGATTATATGTGAATGTAATAGATAATGGATTATCTGAAGTATTTGTTGCTCTTCCAAATTCATAACCAAGACATCCTGATGGGTTAACATCTGTTGAGTTACATATATAAACTCCATTAAGTGTTGATGAATTTGAATCTGTCCAATTTATCTCAAATGTTATACTAGACCCATTTTGAGTAGGATAGCTTGTATTTGAATTGTCTATTATATTTATAATTTCTGGAATTCCATCTGTTCTACCAATACTAGTGCCAATAGACCTAGTTGAAGAATTCATTGATGTTCCATCAACAAACCCATCATTTGGTGTAACTTCACAAATCCATTGATCACCATTTTGAGTGTTGTTAGATGCTATTATAGATGTTTCTGATGGTATATTAAATAATTCAAATGAACCTGTTCTATTATAATACCATTTATATGTAAATGTGAATGCTGACCCATTCCATATATCATACGCTCTTTCATATGTACAATTGAGATAATCACTATCAATTATAGACTCAGAATCATTACGTGCTTCTGGTGTTAAATTTGTCCAATTCATTTCAGGCTTAATATTTATTGTAAAGTTTTCCTTATAAACTGGAGAAGCTAACCAAGTCTCATCATAAATATAGATATTTGCTGTTTGATTTGGTTGTGGTGTTGTACTCCAACTTTCGTTTGCTACAAAAGTTACATTAACTGGATTATCTGAAGTAAGTGTATGTATCTCTTTCCAATAAAAAGCATCAGTACATCCTGTTACACTTACACCTGTTGAATTACAAATATATACATAAATCTGTGATGAATTTGAATCAGTCCATGTTATTTCAAATGTTATATTCTCTCCAGCAGTAGTAGGATTAGTCAAATTTGAATTATCTATTACACTTAATATTTCTGGAGTTCCATCTCCTTGAGAACCACTTCCTCCAATTGATCTAATACTAGAATTCTTTGGTATTCCATCAACAAACCCATCATTTGGTGTAACTTCACAAATCCACTGATCTCCTTCTTGTGTGTTTCCACTAGTTAAGTTTGATTGATTAGACAGAGTATTATAGAGAGTAAAGACTCCTCCTCTATTTAAATACCATTTAAATGTAAAGTTAAACCTCGAATTCTTCTTCCATTCATCATATGCCCAGTCATATGAACAATTAAGATGTGCATCATTTGTGAAGTTAAAGTATTCTGTGTTATCTGTTGTTGTTAAATTTGTCCAATTCATTTCAGGTTTTTCATTTACAAAGAAGGTTCCTTGTCTATAAACAGAACAAGCATCCCCATCATCACATGCTTTTGTATAATAAGTATTAGATCCATTAGAATCTGTTTCTAACGTGGTATAATTACATGAGACTGTATTATCAGTTGAAAGATCTGTATGACAATATTCAGTACCTACACAACCAGTGTTACTTGTACTTCCATTAGAAACTGATTTATAATTTATTTTTATATCTGCCTCTTTGTATAACTTACCTATATTTCCAGTCCCACCTGTACCATTACTAACATTTATATAATAATCACTAGTAGTCGCTGAAGTAGCATTAATCTGTAAAGATTGCAAATTACTACTACTCCCCTCACAATATAAATTGTTAGTATCATCAGGATCAATACACATTAAAATAGCTATTATTTTATTTGGCAATGGTTGTGAATTATATTGTAGTTTAATATAATTATAACTTCCCATTACAAATGCGTTATTATGATCTTCAGCAATTGGTTGTAAAGCACCTTGACCACTAGTATTAATTCTATCTCCTATTTCATCTACTTCAAAAGCATATAAATCATATACATAATCTGTTGTATCTCCCCATGTAGAGCCCTTTGCATTCCTGTCTCCATCAGTAGCGTTAGTAAAACTATCTGGTCTTATTGCTATTGTTTCAACATAATCTCCTGATGAGTTAGCGTAATAAGTCATATTCGCCATACTGTTATTTAGATTATTCCATCCTATCATTGTATAATTAGTTGTTCCGATAACACCCATTGATTGTTGATCTATTGTACTATCACATACATACATCTGTGCGCTTTCTCCTGGGTCTTCATAATCAACCCATTTTACATCAAATTGTACAATTTCTCCTAATGTTGTTGGAATTGTTATATTAGAAGTATCATTAAAATCTATTATTTGTGGTTTTGCGTTGTCTATTATTGTGACTGTTGATGATGAATTGACATAATGGTCATCAAATAATGGTCTGTTAAGCCAACCCTCATCTATATCTTTTACTTTTACTGAACACTTTATAATATCATCTTTATCAAATATTGATGATAGAGTTGATTCATTATATGGGTCAGGTATTTTTATAAAGTCATTAAGTGGATCTCCCTCATTTTGTATCCACCATTCGTATTGTGCTTCAGAAACATTTTCTTCATCAGTATCAATATCTGTAAAGATATAATTACAAGTGAGTGTAGAAGATTCATTTGGAGCAGAAGGTGTTATATCTCCTGCATATGAAGATGGTGCTGTGTTTCTTACATAAGTAGTATTGCTGTGCATACTATCTCCATATTCTTTTGTATCATAAGGGGTCATAGTACAAATAATTTTATCTCCTTTACTCGTGTCACTAGAAGGAATATCTACAAAACAGTAAGTAGATCCAGCTGGTAAATCATACCTATTCTGCCATCCAAACACATCTTCAGAATGGTAAATACAATCCGTAGCTGTACCACTTAAAAAAGAAGTACTCCCTCTTGCATAAGTTTCAAGAATAGTAATATTATAATCCATTGTTACTTCTTCAAGATCTCTGTCATAAGCTATTCCAACACATTTTAGATCATTTGATGTTGTAGTATTAACTTCAGCTATATTACATGTAATAGTTCTTGAATAATTATCTGTTACATTACTAAAAGCATCTATACATATCTTATATTCATCTGGAGCGCACCATTGG
Organism: Candidatus Woesearchaeota archaeon B3_Woes; assembly: GCA_005222965.1. NCBI lineage: Archaea > Nanobdellati > Candidatus Woesearchaeota > Candidatus Woesearchaeota archaeon B3_Woes. The sequence continues at coordinate 280,859 of NJBG01000001.1, read as the reverse complement.
TATAAAGGTTGTGTTATTTTTGTTAAAGCGTCCTCATCACACGTATCTGATGTGTTCCCTGCTATATCTGTTGTTATACTATCTTCTTTTTCTTGTGTGTTATTTCCAGCCATATTTGTTATTTTTGTTAAGTTTTGAATTGGTTGTGCGTTTATATTAACTGGACCTGTCCATAATTCAGTATTACAATTACTATAAATATCACAAGCCTGGATACTATAATAATAATTTACTTCAGTCCTATTAGTACGATTAACAAGGTTAGTAAAACTAGTTTGAGAAGTATCTGTTGTGTTTAAAATCTCCATACCATTTGATGCAGAACCATTAGATATTCTAAGAATATAATTATAAACATCAGAAGAAGATGATAAATTCCAATTTATAGTTATTCCGTCTTCCCATTGATCTCCTGGAGTATCATAAGCATTTATTGACATATCGTTTAATGGTGATGTTGTATCTCTAATTTGAAGTATGAAAGAATCATTAGCAGCATAATCATAATAATCACTAACATTAATACTGCAAGTATCCAATTCAACTTGGTTTGCTGTTATGGTCCAAGTACAAGTACCATCTGTTGGATAATTACTAAGAACAGTGGGCGTAGTACAATTTGAATCTGACCATACACAATAAGCATCAGGATCTGCTGTAGTTACAGTAGTAGAAGAACCCAATTCAAGAGGATTAGAACCTGCTGTAAGCGTCATCACCCTTCTTCCAATACTAATTGATTCGCTACCCGAGTCATCTGTATCATAATATATAACAGTACACACACCAGGAAGGAGATCAGGAGTTGTAACTAGAGCGACAGTACAAGCACTAACAGGGTCGGCAGCACACGCTCCTTCAGGATCTAGAGTTACATCTGCACACTCATCATCTCCTTGATAATCAACTTGAAGAGCCTCACCAATATAAACATCAGACGCAGGAGTAAAACTTACTTCTGAAACATTATTATAAGCAAAAGCTTTTTGGTTGCCATATGTAAATTCTAATATATGTTCTCCTGTTGTTAATTCTTTTTGGGTTTCATAACTAAGTTCAGGACAAGAATAATTTTGAATAACTATTGAATCATTTACCCAGTCATAATTTAATATTTCATCTCCGCATTTGAATTCTAGGAATTTAAGATCATAACCAGAACCAACATCGTATATGTTGGTCCAGGTTGTTCCGTTTACAGCTCTGATTGTTAAGTCTGCTTTACCTGTTGTGTTAAACCTAACAGTCCAGTTTCCATATAACGGAGGGTAGCTATGAACATTTAAGATTGTTATATTTCCTCCACCATAAGCACTAAATCCAGTAACATTAAATCTAATTACATCTCCATCATCTGTAAATTGAATGTTTGTTGGCTGCCAATCTTCACAAACAGAATTTTCAAAGTCAAAGTTTTCACAACGCATAATTACACTAACATCACTTTGTTTTGCTAGGGTTATTTCTGCATTTTCAAATTCTAAAGTATAAGCATTAATTGCTATTATATCTGTTGTAATCTCTTTTTCAGATGGATCGTCTATTATAGCTTCTACATTTTCTATCTTTCTTATTTTGTTTATTTTAACTTTTGATTCTGGTTTTAAAGATGTTTCTTGTGTTGATGAAGCTGTTCTTAGTCCTAATGATGGTTTTTTGTTAGATATTACTAAATCATAATCCCCTTTGTTTTTTGTGATTTTGTGATGTCCAATACTTCTTTTTTGTTTATCTTTAACAATAACTTTTAAGTCAGATAATGAAGTAGAAACATCTTCATAAAATTTAACATCTTTTTCAACTTCTTTTGAATTATAGATTTCTACTAGGTTAGTAGATATATCAACATCATAATAAATGATTTTAGTTGATACTATATTATTGTAACCAGCACCATCTTTACCATAGTTTACATAGAATAAATCATTCCATTTTTTTGATGAACTTACTAAATCAATAAATGCACATCCTTGTTCGTTTCCATAGCAAATATCAGTGGTAGTTAAAGTATCTTCATTAGTAATTGTCCATTTTGTTAAAAGTTTTGTTTGATCGACATTCCAATTAAATTCTGTGTTTTCAACTGTTAAATCTACAACCCCTCTTGTTGTTTCTATACCATCATTATCTAAATCATAATTTGTTGAATTACTAAATTCAAGTTTTATGGTTATTTCTCTATTTAATTCAGAGGAGATAGTTAGTGATAGAAGAACTGCAATTATTAGGAAAATCGGTACAATTCTTATTTTAGCGTTTGACTTCTTCATATTACTTCTAAATTTCCATCTTTTGTTTTTTTGTATTTTTTAACTGAGTTTGAAACATTTGATTTTTTGATTTTTAGTTTGTCTGATTTTGATTCGATTTCATCTAACATCTCTTCATTTTCGTCTAATGGCAGAATATCAATTTTTTTGAGAAGAATTCCTTCGTTTGTGACAGAATACATCCAAAAACCTGTACCTTCATCAATTTTTAGGTCCCTCCTTATATCTTTGGGTATTACTATCTGACCCCTCTTATCACATTGTACGATTTTTGGATACTTTTTCATGTTATTCTGATATTCAGATAAAACATCTGAATGTATAATATATGGAATATCCTTGTTTTTGTATGAATTTTAGCTCTTTATTTGAACTTTCAACTATTTTATCTGATATTCAGATAAAATAGTATATAAAGCTTTGTATTTTGTAGAATATAGTAAGAAATATATATTTAGAATTCATAAGATTTATAATTCATTAATTTAAATTTTTTTAATAAAATTGCAATTTTATTGATTTTTCTCAAATTTAAATAATAAGTCCACTTTAGGAAAAATAAGGGAGTAGAGGGATTTGCACCCTCGATCAGCGGGTTGCAGCCGCTTGCCTTACTACTTGGCCATACTCCCGATTAATAAAATGGCCCCGGAGGGATTTGAACCCTCGGTCTACAGCTTTCCTGGCTTCTTCTTAGCAAAAGCTTAGAAGGCTCTAGCGAAAAATAAATTTAATTATTTTCTGTCGCCTTATCCAGGCTAGGCTACGGGGCCATAGCGTAAAGAGAAAGTTAGTAATTTATAAATGTTTTTACATATTAGAGTAGAATTACTTATTTTCTTCTTTATATATCATTAAACTTTTTATAGCAGATGGTAGAAGAAAAGCAAACAAATAGACAATTCCAACAAACAAAGGATTATGTTGAACATTATTTAATCCTATGTTTTGCTGCAAATAATTAGAAAATTTGACTATTAGAATGATATTTATGACTGTTAATACCAATAAAAAGATACCTTCAATAATTATATCTTTATTCTCAATTTCCCTTATTAAAAGATTAAAAAAAGCACCAAACGCAAGACCAACAGCTAATATTATAACATAGAGTTTAAATCCTTGCATAATCAAAAGAAAAGGTATGAATATTATTGAAATTACAAAATTGCCTATTAAAGCAACAAACCATATCATCCAATAGGTTATAGAATCAAGAAAAAGAATTTTTTTTGATCTTTTATTTTTCCCGTGTTTAATAATTGCAACTGCTTTGTTTATGTCGTTGTTGGTCCAACCTTTTTTCTTGAGCCTCTTTTTTAAATCATTCATCTTTTATGTTGTGAATTAATTTGTTTGTTCTTTCAACAAAACTTTTAGCTCTTTCAAAATATTCTTGAATTGTTTCTATGGTTATATCCATCTTTTTACCATCTACTGTAGCAGTCATTGTAACGTGCTTTCTGAATTCTCTTGCACTTGTATATTCTGCTCTGTTTATTCTCCTTAACAAAAGATAAAGATCAATATCTTCAAGAAGTTGAGCATCATCTTCAAACAATTTTCTTACTTCTATGCTTTTGGTTATTGGATTAGTAGGTATCTCTTTTATTTTTTTCTTGTTTTGCATATACAAAAGCAAAGAATCTATTGAAAATTCAAAGACATTAATTAAACGCACAATAACACTTTTAATTACATCAACTGTTTTTGTATATTTTAGACTAACATAAAACAAATGGTCAACTCTTTTTAATTCTTCTTTCGCCTTTTCTATTGCTTCTTTCATCTGAATATTTCCTCATTTTTGCTAGTAATATTATTTATTTTATCTACAAATTCTTTTGCATTTATCATCATTTTTTTTAATCCATCTACTTTTATTGTTTTCATACTATATTTATCCGAACATATAACCAACCTATCTTCTCTTGCAAATTCCATTGGACTTTTTCTATGTTGGACAATAATCTGTTTAATTTCTTTTATTGTATTTATATCTTCTTGTTTTATGTTATGTCTTACAGCACATTTTTCTTTGAACATTTTAAACTTACTGTCAAAATTATCCTGGAATTGAGGGATTCTTTTAAACAATCTATCATAGTGTAATAATGCCCCTATTGAATTAGTATATGCTAAAAAAAGGTTTTCAACTACAGATAAAAGAAGTTTTGGATCTTTTAATAGGGGGTATGTTTGGGTTAGAATATGATCTGCTAGTAATATCTTTTTTTTAGAATTCTCTCTTAGTTCCTGAAACTTTTCCATATGATAAGAATCATATAGAAGTTTAAATAATTTTTCATTAAAAAAAATTATTCTTTTTTTAATGATATTATGGAAGCAGCCAAATCCCCTTTATTTTCTTGAATGGCTTTTTTTGCTGTTTCTTCATCACAGTTTGCTTGGTCCATTACTGTTTTTATATCGTCTTGATTTATTTCTGGTTCTTTAGTTAATTCTTTTTCTACAGGAGTTCCTACTATTTGAAATGTTTCCTGTCCCATCATATTAACTTTAGAAACCTGAGGATTTTCAATTACAATTTCTTTATCCTGACATCTTATAACAACTTCTTTTGCTTCTATTTCTGTTTGCTGCATACCCATCTTTCGCATCATCTGCTGCATTTTTCTCTGGTTCATTCCAGGTATCATTGTGTTTATCTAGAATAATTGTTAATATAAAAATGTTTTGAATTTAAAAACTCTCTAGAATTCTTTTTATTTTTTTCTGTGTTTTATCAAGTTTAAATATCCTTTGAACTGTTTCCCTAGCGTTTAGACCAATTACTTTTCGAACATATTCTTCTTTCAGAAGCCATTCTATTTTCAAACTTAACAATAGACTATTCTTTTTTGAGAAAAAAACACCATTTTCTTTGTCTTTTATGTATTTTTTTAGGTCCCCTGTTTTTATTGTTATAACAGGCAACGCACAAGACATTGCTTCTATTGTTGCAAGAGATGATGTTTCTGCTAGAGATGGCATTACAAATATATCCATTGCTTGTAAATAAGGAACAATATTGTTTGTGGATTTTATTAATCTTATATTTTCTTCTTTTTTGAACAATTTTTCCAATTTTTCGTTTCCTTTTCCAACAATTAATAAAAACAAGTTATTGTGTCTTGTTTCTAATTTTTTAAAAGCTTCATAGAGTGTCATCAAATCTTTTTCTTTACTTAATCTTCCAACAAACCCTATCACTTTTTTACTTTTTTCAATACCAACTTTTTCTTTTGAGTTTTGTTTGTCTTTTGTTGGAATAAATTTTTCTGTATCAACACCATACTTAACAACGACTTTAGACACTTTTATTCCTTGTTTTTCCAGAATTTTTGCTGTATGTATTGAAGGAACAATAAGCAAAGAACATTTTTTATAGAGATTTTTAGATTTTAACAAAATTAGGCTTTTTATGAAAGGTTCCAGTGTTCTATTTTTAGAGAGAGTTTCCCAGTAAAGATTGTGGATATGCATGATTAAAGGTTTTTTTATTTTTTTTGCTATATTTATAGAAGTTTCACCTATTGGTCCTAAAGAATGTACAAAAATTATATCAGAATCATTTATTATCTTAGTAATTGGTTTTAGATCAACTTTACTGTATTCTTCTTGTTTTGGTTTTTTAATAGGCAATCTTATTACTCTTAATTTGTCACTAAACTTTAAATCTCCAGGATATTTAGGACATAAAATTGTTACTTCAAATTTATTTACAAAAACTGGGATTATATATGATAAAAACCTAGATATTCCATCCCATCTTGGTAAAAAAGAATCTGTTACAATTAATAATTTTTGTTTGATTGTCATATTAATTTTAAAATTTTTATCTATTATAAAATTTACTAAAAAACAAATATTTTTATAGTTTAAACTATAGAATGAATTTAATGAAATATTTTAGTATACAAAAAATAATTTTTGTAATATTTATTTTAATACTTCTTATTTTAATTGGTTGTTCACGTGAGTGTCCTAAATCGTGTGATGATAATGATGAATGTACTGATGATTTTTGTGCAGATGAAACAAAATTTAAGTGCATAAATCTACTAATAGTGCCTTGTATAGGTGATGGAAAATGCGAAGAGGGAGAATATCCTTCCGAAGACTGTCCAAACTGTGATGATAATAATTCATGCACTAGAGATGATTATGATTATAGTATACCTTCTTGTAAATATACAAGAGTAACTTGCCTAGGTGACGGAAGATGCGAAGAAGGAGAATACCCTTCTGGAGATTGTCCAAACTGTGATGATAATGATGCATGTACTGAAGATATTTATGATTTTAGCACTTCTTTATGTAAAAATATAAAAATAATTAATTGTTTAGGCAATGGTATTTGTGAGAAAGGAGAATATCCTTCTAAAGATTGTCCGACTTGTGATGATAATGATAAATGTACAGAAGATTATTATGATTTTTCTTTGGGAAATTGTAGTAAGAAACCAATAAATCCTTGTTGTGGAAATGGTGTTTGTGAAGAAGGAGAGAATTATAGTGCTTGTTCTGTTGATTGTGATATGACAAAAGATGAAGCAGTAGCAGATTGTAAAGAAGAACATCTTGATATAATAGAGATTTGTTTAACAGATGCTGCAATTAAATATGAAGATTATGAAGTTTGTGATGAGATTAATGAAACAAAAGAAAGACTTATGACATATACCACCACTTTGATAGATAGGTGTGTTAAAACAGTTGCAATATCTCTAAAAAATGAGAAAATATGCGAGAAAATAAGTGATCAAGCAGATGATGAACCTGATGATTGTTATCGAAATGTTGCTGTTACTAAAGGAGATTATGAACTTTGTACTAAATCTGGTTTTGTTAAATATAAAACTGTAGATTGTTTTAAAGATGTTTATGTTTCATTAGGGGGTAGAAGTTATAGTGGTGCAGTATGTGGTGGTTTAAAAACTGATTATTATAATTTATGTATGGCTGTAATCAACTCTAATAATGATTATTGTGAATATATAAGTGATACCAATATTAGAGAAGAATGTGTTTCAAATAGCTAGTTCTTGTTAGAATGCGGCGACCGGGATTTGAACCCGGATCAAAGGCTTGGAAGGCCTCTATCCTAGCCGTTAGACTATCACCGCGTATGAGAAAGGAGAAAAAAGTTCTTTATAAAGTTTACTTAATCTGTTGTTTAAATTGCTGCATAAATTTGTCAAAATCTTTTACTTTTATGTTCGCTCCTGAAGCGTGTTCATGACCTCCTCCATAACCTTCACAACCCTCAAGCGCCTTTTTGAGTATTTGTGGAAGATTGTAATTATTCGCTCTTAAGCTCAATTTTGCTTCACCATTCCTCTCTCTACCTACAATTATCACTTTATCTGGGAATTTATATAATAATTCATTGCTTAAATCTTGATTTAAACTCATCTTATTTTGTTCATATAAATAAAATAAGATTTCATCTTCTGTTTTTTGTTTAATTGCTTTTTTTAAGGTATCCTGATATTCTCTTTCAATAGAGCTGTATCTTTTATAGATAAATTTTGCTTGAGCTGTTTCTTGGTTAAGAATCTCATATGGTGTTTTAATTCTTGTCATTATTTTTATGCATTTTATAACATCATCCATTTTTCCTTTTAGACAGAATGAGAATATTCTTGCCAGTTTTCCAAATTTTGAGTTAAATAATGCGTCTTCTGGTTTTTTGATGTTTTTATCTATTAAGTCAGGATATTCTTTTTTTATTTCATCTATAAAAGGCGGAATAACCCAGTCTCCTGTACAACCAACCATTGAAATCCATTTATTTTGTTGTGTGGCTTGATAACACAAATAAGAGGCAGGCAAATTTATATCAGGATTATTTACTCTTGGATTAAAATATTTTACTTTATGACGTTTTATTGCAGGATGATGATCAACCCATATAACTGGCTGTTTAACTTTATCAAGGAACTCTTGGCTTACAGAAGGTTTATCTAGGATAAATACTTTATCTGGTTGGTATTCCTCTACTTTTCTTGCAAATCCAGGACCCATTTCAGCTGAAGTTTTTAGAGTAATTCCACGTCCATCCCCTATATATTTATAGAATAACAGAAATGAACAAAAACCATCTGGGTCATCATGAAAGAAAATTAAGGGCTTTTTACAATTATCTAATTCTCCTCTTAAGTCCTTTACTTGTTCTTCTGTCAGCATATTTTTCAATTGTTAGAATATATATTTAAATCTTTGTTTATGCTTTCATTATCCATTTGCCATGGACAGGAAGCAGATTTAAATATGAGGAAAACATACTCTTAACATGAATGTAAAATTCTCTCGTAATATTGCACAGGAAGCTATGTTTAGAGTAAAGCCTAAGCTTACTAAAAGAGATTTTGAGGGAAGTTCTCCTGCTCCTTTTGTTGGACATGTAGGATATCCTAATCTTAATGTTGGCTTATTGAGCCCTGTTGAAGTTAAAGAAAAGGCGTGGATTTATGATGCACCGAGATACTGGGCTGATAATCAATTTAAGATTCCTGATATTGTAGATTATAGAAGCGCGTTAATAAATTCTAGATTCAAAACTCATGTAAAAAACTCTACAAAATTTTTAGAAATTGCACAGGAAGTAGGTATGGCTTCTAAACCAGTTGATGTTGAAATTCATCTTAAGGATAAACCTGTTTTTGGCCTTTATACTGATAGAATTATGACACCCACTGGTCCTAAAGCACAGCTTAAACAGGCAAAAATAACATCTAACTCTTTTGTTAGTTCTAAAGTTGAAAAAGTTGTTGATGATTATGATTTGAAAGCAGAAGGAGCTTTAAATTATTTATATGATAAAGGATTTGATGAGAATTTTTTAAGTAAATTACTATCTATTGGAAATATAGGGATTAAGAATAATAGAAAGCTTGTTCCAACAAAGTGGAGCATTACAGCTACTGATGATATGTTAAGTAAAAGAATTATTAATGAGATTAAGTATTATTCTGAAACAGATTATATGGTTTTTTTTGGAGGGTATTTAGGAAATTATTATCTGGTTTTGATGTTTCCAGATGTTTGGAATTTTGAGTTATTTGAGATGGGAGTTCCTTTACAAATAAATCCCTGGAGCAAACACAAGAAATTTTATGCAACGGATTATGAAGATGTTTATGGCAGAAAATCTTATGCTGGAGAAACTGCTGGTGGTTATTACGCTTCTAGGTTGCCTATTTTAAAGAAATTAAAGAATATAAAAAGAAAATCAACTGTATTATGTTTAAGATTTATAACAAATGAGTATTATGCTCCTTTAGGTGTATGGGTTGTTAGAGAAGCAACGAGAAAGGCCATGCAAAATAAACCTATAATATTTTCATCTAAAGAAGAGATGATTGATTATGCGCGGACAATGGTCCAAAAAAATTTTAGATTTGATTTAGACAAGGTTTTATCTAATAGTGTTATATTGAATAAATTGAAAACACAAAGAAAATTAAAGTATTTTTTAGCTTAATTGATAGAAAACTATAAAAGTTTTGAATTTTAAGGTATAAATATGGGATTTAAAAAAGATTTTCAACCAATGAAAATTAAAGTTTTCAAGGTTGAAATCTTGAGGTATTAAAATGAGTTTCAAAAAAGATTTTCAACAATTAAAATTCGCATTAGAAACTGCTGTTAAACATAATGTTCAGTTAGACAAACATATAGACCCTAATAAGGCAATGTTGGATTATGATTTAAATCAAAGAAAATACTATCAACAAGCATTACAAAAGGCCATAAAGAAGGTAAAAAATGCCCCATTACAATTACAGACTATTGTACAGGATAGTGCTGTTGGACAGGAAAAACTTAATCACCTTATGGAAATTCTGCCTCAATTAGATACAACAAATATTGAGGAATTACAGAAATTTATTAAAAAGATTGATTTGTTGATAAAATATATAACTTTTCCTTCTGAAAGGAAAGAATCTTTTATTAAGATTCCAAAGAATATTCCATCTGATATTAGATCGGATGTTGTTTTGGATTTGAAAGAATTAGAAAAATGTTATAAAAATGAATGCTATAGAAGTTCTGTTATATTATGCGGAAGGGTTTTAGAGGCTGCTTTACATAGAAAGTATTATGATGTTACTGGCCAAGACATTTTAGAGAAAAGCCCTGGTATTGGATTAGGTAATTTAATTGCAAAACTAAAAGAAAAAAATGTTGCTTTGGACCCAGCTTTGACTAATCAGATTCACCTTGTTAATCAGGTTAGAGTTTTTTCTGTGCATAAAAAGAAAGAAGCATTTAGCCCTTCTGAACAACAGACTCAGGCAATGATTTTGTATACCTTAGATATTCTAGAAAAACTGTTCTAGTTTTTCTAGAGCCCAGAAAAGCGAAAAGCTTTTCTTATGTTCTAGAAAGATTATTCTAATCTTTGTTAATATAGTAATATTTTTAAACTTTGAAAATAAATAAGGTATTAGAGGTGAAATTATGAATAATAAAGAAGTATTAAGTCTTGGATTTGTTTTAGTATTATTAATAGCTCTTATAGCAGTTTTCCCTAGTGTTGATAGCAGTAATCAAATAGTTGCGTTTGCAACATTAAACACAGAACAGATTACTATTGATGAATATGGTAAAGTTGATATTATAACAGATGGAGGATCATATATACTTTCACTTTATGATTTAACCAAAGATAGAAAAAGAGCCAAGTTTTCTCTAAAATCTAACCCTTTTTCTTCTAATACAGATTATTTTCAGCAATATTTTGCATTAGACTTTGATGTTAGAACAATATCTTTCTTTGGAAACCCTTTACCAATTCGTGTTCAACCTCAAAAATCAAAAACATTATATCTTGGAGATGAACAATTATATATAGAACTCATCTCTATAAAAAATAAACAAGCAAATATAATCATCAGAAAAGGATAAATATAATATAGTAACCTTTAAAAGAATTAAGTTTATTCTTATTTCTATGAATGCTTTAGAACTAAAAAAGAAATATATTGAATTTTTTAAGAGCAAACACCATGCTCTAATAGATTCTGCTTCTCTTATTCCAGAGCATGATCCGACTGTGTTGTTTACAACAGCTGGAATGCATCCTTTAGTCCCTTTTTTAACAGGACAACCCCATCCTTTAGGAAAAAGGATAGTTGATGTTCAGAAGTGCATTAGAACAGGGGATATAGATGAAGTTGGCGATTCTACTCATTTAACTTTTTTTGAGATGCTTGGAAACTGGAGTTTTGGAGATTATTTTAAAAAAGATGCAATTGAATGGAGTTTTGAATTTTTGACAGAAGTTTTAATGTTTGATGTTTCTAAATTATATATCACTTGTTTTAAAGGAGATAAAGATGCTCCTAAAGATATTGAATCTGCTGGAATATGGGAATCATTAGGAATACCTAAGGAGAGAATCTTTTTTTTGCCTAAGAAAGATAATTGGTGGGGTCCTGCTGGAAAAACAGGCCCCTGTGGTCCTTGTACAGAGATGTTTATAGATACTGGGAAAAAATCATGCGGTTCAGATTGTAAACCTGGTTGTAACTGCGGGAAATATTTTGAAATATGGAACGATGTTTTTATGGAGTATGATAAAGTAGGAGAAGATAAATTTGTTAAGTTAAAACAACAAAATGTTGATACTGGAATGGGTGTTGAAAGAACAATTGCCATGTTACAAGGCAAAAACAATGTTTATGAAACAGAAATCTTTATTCCTATTATTGATGAAATAAAAAAATTATCTAATATTAAAAAATTCAATAAAGAACAAATGAATAGTGTTATGATTATATCAGATCATGTGAAAGCATCAACATTTATTCTTGGAGATGAGAGGGGAGTTGTGCCTAGTAATCTTGATCAAGGTTATATTCTTAGAAGGTTTATTAGAAGAGCTATTAGACATGGAAAACTTTTAGGAATTGAAAAGGGATTATGCGAACCTCTTGCAAAGAGTGTAATTGATATGTATAAAACTGATTATCCAGAGCTTAATAAAAATAAAAAATTTATTTTGGATGAATTATCAAAAGAAGAGGAGAAATTTAGAGATACTTTAGAAAAAGGTTTAAGACAATTTGAAAAAATTAATAGTAAAGGAAAGATTTCTGGAAAAGATGCATTCTTTTTATTCCAAAGTTATGGGTTTCCAATAGAAATGACTGAAGAGCTTGCTAAAGAAAGAAAACAAACTGTTGATGTAAAATGTTTTGATAAAGAGTTTGAGAAACATCAGGAATTGTCGAGGGTAGGAGCAGAGAAGAGATTTAAAGGCGGCTTAAGTGAATCATCTGAAATAACTGCTAAGCTTCATACTGCAACGCATTTGCTTGGAGAAGCATTAAGAAAAGTTTTGAAAAATCCAAATATAAAACAAAAAGGGAGTAACATAACTCCTGAAAGACTTAGATATGATTTTAATTTTGATAGAAAATTAACACCAGAAGAGAAGAAAGCTGTTGAGGATGAAGTGAATAAAGTTATTCAGAAAAAATTAAAAGTTACAAGTGAGGAAATGAAATTAGACAAGGCATTGAAATCAGGTGCACAATCAGAGTTTGGCGCAAAGTATCCTTCGAAAGTAACTGTTTATTCTATTGGAGATTATTCAAAAGAGATTTGTATGGGTCCCCATATAAAAAATATTTCTGAATTAGGTCATTTTAAGATAAAAAAAGAAGAGAGTTCTGCTGCAGGTATTAGAAGAATTAAAGCTGTTTTAGAATAATTCTATTTAGTAATCTTAATAAATGATATTATGATTAGTGTTGCTCCTATAAATTGATGTATTGATAATATTTTTCCGTGAAGTAGGTAATCTAAAATTAATACAGTAATGGGAAATGCAAGTTCATAGATTGTTGCTGAAGAGGCTTTTACTTTTTGTAATCCTTTATAGTAGATGAATATTGCTAATCCCCCTGTTGTTAGTGCTATAATAATTAATATCATAATATGGGTTGGTTGTATATTACTTAGTCCTGACAAAGAAGAGGTTAGTATTAACAGCAAAAAAACCAAAATAGATGTTACTCCAAATCTTAAGAATGTTGCTGCTCTAAAACTTAGACTTTTCAAGATATTCTTACCAAAAACTGTTGAAGAACCCCATGAAAATGCAGCTATTAATCCAAGTATTGCTGCCATTAATGTTTTGTTTTCAAAACTTATAAATGGTTTATTCAAACCAAAAGTTACAAAATAACTTCCAATTAAAGCTAAGAAAGCCCAAAAGTAAAATTTCTTTTTTGGTTTTTCTTTTAAAACAATTCTAGCAAGTAAGATTGCGAAAATAGGCTGAAGTTTTTGTAGTAGTATAGGGACTGATAAAGGTACAAATCCAACATAAAACAATGCCTTTGTTATTGCTATTGTTCCGATCATACCTCCGAAAAAAGCAACCCATCCGACAGAAAGCCATCTTTTGAAAGAGAGTTTTTTAATACTTTTAATATCTTTTTGAAGCCAAGAAGATTTTTTATTAGTGATTAATGTTATTATGATTAAAATAAGCATTATAGTGAATGCGATAGCGTGTTCTGTAAATACAACAACTTTTGCCTGAAGAGAGTATAGTGCTGGTCTTAGTACACTTCCATCTATACCCCACATCATTGCAGCAATAATAATTAAAAGTGCTGGCCACCATTTATTTGTTTTTTTAATCATTTTGTTGTAATGTAACAATTATTTCATCATTTTCTTTTACATTTAATGATTTTCTTAAATAAACAGGAGCAATGATCTCAATTATATCATCTGAATGTCCTGAACGTTTTGGAATTATAAGATTAGTCTTAATATCTTTTTCAATATCCGGTGGAATATTATCAAAACCCATGAATCCATTTTGTTTTAACTTATTGTAAAGGTTTTTGTTTAATAGTTTATTGTCAATTATTGTACAAGGATAACAATATATGCTTCCAAAGTTTCTGTTTTTTTCATTAAATCCTTTAATTGTTATTGGTTTAATATTGCTTAGCATATCTTTTAATTTTCCTGAATTTAATTTAATGTTGAAAGTACCTGGCCATGGTATATAGTTTAATTTTTTGTTGAACTGTTGTTTATAGCCTTTTTGTTCCATATAATATTTTCCTTCACCAAATCCTTTAACTAAAGAACCATTAAATATGACATTAGGCTTGAGCTCTTCAAAAAACTCACTTTTAATATTCTTTAACATTAAAACCCCTTCCTGCGTTAACCTAATTATTGAGCCTTTGTTAGTTGGCTTTACATCTAATAAATCCTGACTTTTTAGTTCAGAAAGTTTCCTTGATGCGCTTTGCTGTGATATCCCTAAATCTTCTGCAATATTCATTGTAGATGTTTTAAATTCATTATAAAACTCCGATTTAGAAGCAATGTACATTAGCATAATAATGTCAGTCTTGTATAGTTTTTTTGATAAGGTGTTTTTATCCATACATTATATTAAAATTAACAACTTATATTTAAATATTACTCTTTTTTGAGTATCAAAACATTTATAAGTAACTACTTTATTCTTGTTTACTATGAGTTATGTGATAGGGATAGCAGATACAATGTTTGCAAGATATAACATGAGTAATGTTGCAATAGGTACAATCAAAGAAAATTCAACCGAAACTAAAATTATAAGATATACAGTTCCAGGAATAAAAGATTTACCAGTTGCATGCAAAAAATTATTAGAAGAAGACAAATGTGACATAGCTATTGCATTGGGAATGCCAGGTGCTCAACCAATTGATAAGCAATGCGCACATGAAGCAAGTCAAGGAATAATAAATGTACAGCTTTTGACAAATAAGCATATCCTTGAAGTCTTTGTTCATGAAGATGAATGTAAAGATAAAAAAGAACTAATCAAAGTTTTTGAAAATAGAACTATAAAACACTCTTTGAATGCTCTTTCTTTATTGAAAGGAAAAAATAGTTTACAGAAATTTGCAGGAAAAGGAATAAGGCAGGGTTTTGATGATGCTGGTCCTTTAACTTAATAGGAGGATAAAAAATGAATTATAAAATAGGAATAGTATATACTGAATTTAATTCAGACATAACATTGCCAATGTTTGAGATAGCAAAAGAGCATGTTAGTTTTTTAGGAGGGACTGTTACAAAGATAGCAAAAGTTCCAGGTGCGTTTGATATGCCTTTAGCAGTCAAAACAATTTTAAAATCAGATGTAGATGCTATAGTTACACTCGGAGCAGTTATTGAAGGAAATACTGATCATGATATAATTGTTGCAGGAAATTCCGCCAGAAAGATTACCGATTTGAGCCTTGAATATGATAAACCAGTATCACTTGGTATATCTGGACCCAAAATGACCCATGCAGATGCTGTCAAACGCATCTCTGGATATACTAAACGTTCTGTTGAAGCAGCATTTAAAATGATTAAAGAAATTGAAGGATTAAAATAAAATGGAAACTATTATTGAAAAAAATAAATTATATAATGTCCCTTATCAAAAAAATATGATAAAAAGAGAAACGTCAATAAAATTACCTACACAAAAAGGTGAATTTAAATTATTATTATATACAAATCTTGTTGACAATAGTTTGATAAGTGTATTGGTTAAAGGTAATCCAAAAAATGAATCTTTAGTCAGAGTTCACTCTCAATGCTTTACAGGTGAGACTTTCTTATCAAAAAAATGTGATTGTAGATATCAATTAGACAAAGCAATGTCTATGATTAGAGATGAAAAAGAAGGAATTATCATATATCTACCTCAAGAAGGAAGAGGAATTGGATTATTAGAAAAAATTAAAGCATATAAACTTCAGGAAGATGGTTTTGATACATATGATGCAAATGTTAAACTTGGGCATAATCCAGATGGGAGAGATTACTGGCCAGCTTCTAAGATATTGTTTGATTTAGGCATTACCAAAGTTAGATTAATAACAAATAATCCAGATAAAGAATTTCAACTAAAAAAATACGGAATAGAAGTTAGCCAAAAAATTCCAGTTAAAATAAAATCAAACATTAATAACCATAATTATTTGAAAACCAAGAAAATTAAATTTAATCATAAATTATAGAATTTTAAATTACAATGCAAATAAAATTTTTGAAGATAAGTTTCTTTACTTAAATTTTATTATTGGTAAGTTATACTTTTTTTATTTCTGAAAGTTATTCCAATGGATATAATAACAATCAAACTCTGTATACAATATCATGTTCTCTGACTTTATCTTGGACTTTTAATCCAACGTCGTCCTTTGCTTTGGCTTCTTCAATGTTTTTATGCTCTACTTGCATTGAATCAATTGGTTGTGTAAAGTCAGTTGTCGCTCCTTTTATATGTATTGTATCTCCTACTTTTAGTGGTTTGTTTAGTTTTATTACAGCAACACTTATATGCGAAAAATAGTGTGTTACTTTACCAATTTCTTTTCCTTCAGGTTTTTCTTCTTCAACCATATTTTATACCCTTTATATTGCAAATATCTTTGTTATATAATAATCTTACTATAATTTTAGTCTTGATCAGGCTTTTCTTCTCCTAAACCACATCTTTGACATAGTAATCCCTCTATAGAATAATTTTTTCTTTTTAACATTTTGATTTTTTTACCACAATTAGAGCATTTAAACTCAATTTCTTCAAATTCTTCCTGCATATAAAATATATATTTAAATAAGATAAAAACTTTTTGGTTTAAGAACAAATGAAAAAAGTAATGATTTTTGGAACATTTGATATTTTACATAAAGGGCATTTAAATTTTTTTGAACAGGCCAAAAAGTATGGAGATTATCTTATTTTAGTTGTTGCTAGAGATAAAACAGTTAAAAAAATTAAAGGAAGACTTCCTATGAATAATGAGAAAAAAAGACTGGAAACCGTTAGAAAATATGCTGATAAAACTGTTTTGGGTTGTATCAAGGATAGATATAATGTTATTAGAAAATTCAAACCAGATTTGATATGCCTGGGTTATGATCAAGAAGCTTCTTTGAAAGATTTGAAAAAATTTGAGATTTCAATAAAAAGATTAAGAGCATATGAACCTCATAAATATAAGAGTTCTAAATTAAGTTAGATTTAACAACAAAATTTATATACAAATCTCCTATTTGTATTTTATATGTTTAAAAAATCACAGTTTACTTCAAATGTATTTATTTATATATTAATCGTTATTATAATAGTGTTTACCTTGCTTTTATCTTTTGGAGGAATGAGGGATTTTCGCCAAAGTGAAAAAAAAGCAGAAATACAAAGTTTTGTTGTAACACTTGAAAATACTTTGAAACATCAAAATACTAAAGGAAGGGGAGGTATCGATACTGTTTCTTTCTCTTTGCCTTCTGATGTTGATAAGATATGTTTTATAGATTCTAATGAGCAATTTAGCCCACATAGTTTTTTAGATTTAACAAAAGATAAAGAAATTTACAAAGACAAAAATCTTTTCTTTTTTCCATCTGGTAAATTTAGTCCTGCTAGAATTAATTATGTTAAATTAAATGAATCAGAAAATCCTTTATGTGTGAATGTTGCAAATAATAAATTAAATTTAAGATTAACAACATTAACAAATGAAGTTTTGGTAGAGGCTATTAATGATAATGATATAATTCAAAACTGCGTTATTGTTCCAGGAAGTGGGGTTGGGAATCCTGATGAAAAAATAGATATAGTCTTTTTAGGGTTTGGTTATAAAAATAAAACTTTTTTTACACAAGATATTGAATGGTATGTAAGTGATTCTCTTTTACAGATAGAACCTTTTTTAGGCAACAAAAACAAATTTAATATATGGATGATAGATAAAGGAGAACCAGACTGTTCTATAACTGATTATATTTTTTGCGATAGTTTGAGTGTAAATAAATTGGTTTCTAATTGCCCAAATGATTACATATTTGTTTTAGTTGATAGAGGACTTTTAGATATAAATGTTAGGTCAAGTGCTTTGTCAAATATGGTAAAAATAAATACGAGAGATAATCCTTTAGTTTTAGTTCATGAGTTTGGACATTCTTTTGCAAATCTTGCTGATGAATATACAGATGATTATTATGAAAGTTGGTTTGATGCAGAAGATTATCCTAATTGTGATTATGAAGGATGTTCTTCCTGGTCTTCTGTAGATAATACTGACTGTATTAGGGGATGTTCAACAAATGAATTTTATAGATCAATAGATGTTTCAATTATGAGAAATTATGATAAAAGTGAGGAGTATGGTATTTTAAATGAAGGAATTATTAAAGAAAGACTAGAGGAATATAAATGAGAAAAGGAATTTATCTTATAATGTTTTTAGTTTTAATTAGCTCTGTTTATGCAGATAAGGTTTCTATTTTTAATTTTAATTATAATAATGGTGAAATAATTTTAAAAGAACAATTAATCAAAGAAGGTTATTATCCTGATAGAAATATCCAAGTTAAGGAAGGTTATAATTGTAGACTTGTTGATAAAAATAACAATAATATTTATTCTTTTAGATTTGAATTACCAATGAAGTTGTATACTGATGTTATAGATAATCATAAATTAGTTGGAGCTGTTATAATTTTAAATGAAACAGATTTTAGTTTTATAACTCCTTATTTTCTTGAATCAAGTAATATTGTATGCTCTAATCCAAGAGGATATGAAATATTAAATGAACAGACCCTTCATATAGCTCTGAGCTATGAGAAATATAATAAATGGTTGTGGTTTTATAGTGTAATAGGATTAGTTTTGCTTTTTGTTCTTATACTAATCCTAAGAAAAAGGAAACTTAACAATTAATTTTATTTTCTTCTCCTACTAAACACATAATAACACCATTTAATAGGATATACGAATCAATATCTTTATTATCCACCTTTGCTTTACAACAAAGGTTATTAGCTGCGTTACTCACAATTTGATTATGAATTGTTTCAAGTTCATTATATTTAGTTTGGTATTGTGTTAGGTTAATCTGTATTTCATTCTTTTTTTGTTCAAATTCAGATTTAATTTTACTTATATTAAATATATATTCGCTTTGAAGTTGTCTATATTTTGATTCTAATTCGTTTTTTTCCTGACCACATCGAAAACCTGTGTTTTTTTCTTCAGCAAGGTTTTCTAAATATTCTTGATTTAAGCTTTTGCAGCTATCTAAATTTGTTTGTGTAATAATCAGATTCGATTTAGTTAATTCCAGTTCTTTGATAAATTCAGCTACTTCTAGTTCTATTTCTTCAAATTGTGATGATACTTTATAACCTAACAAAGCAGGTTTAATCATAATTAATAAAAGAATTATAAGAAAAATAACTATAATTAGAAGCAGGCTTATATGACGATGATGCGGTTGAATTTGTTTTCTTTCTTTTTTATCATGTATTGGTTTATGTAAATCCGGATCCATATAGTTTTATTGGTTTTCACGTTATTTAAACCTTTCTGATTATAAAAAATTCTTGTTATATGGTTTCATTGGTTTTCACTTCAAAAAATTCTTGATTTTAATGCACTGTTCTTTAATTAGATTTGTCGTGTAAAAAACTAGATTAATAATTTTCTGGTGTTCTGGAAATCTCATATTTCCAAGAACAATTAAAAAGATTTAAATATTAGTTTTATTAAATATTAGAAGAGGTGGAATTTTGGGAAATGTTTTAGATGTTTTTGATTTTAAGAAAGAGGAGTTTAAAGAAAAACAGATAGACGTTATTTTAAGTATGCTTTCTAAAGAAGAAAAAAAGGTGTTTAATCTTCTAAAATTTAGTGATGATGCTTTGACAGCAACGCAAGTTTATGATTATTATATTGATAAAATAATAAATGAAGACCCTTCTTTGAAAAAGAAAATTGATGATTTAAAATCTTTGCTTAATACAAAGAACAAAAAACCACTAGAAATAAAAGCAAGCTTTGCTAGACAGAATAAAATTAAAGTACCAACAAACCGAACTGTAACAAGAGTTTTAGAGAATTTAAAAGATGCTGGATTTATTGTAAAAAGAAAAACTAACAATAAAAAAGCTAAAGCTTATTATTGTTTGATTCCTAACTTAAAACTTATTTTAGAAGAAAAAGATGTAGAATTAAAGAAAAAAAAAGAGATAGACCAAATGATGAGTAGAGTAAAACAATTAAAAGACATTATTAAAGAAAAAAATGAGTAATATTTTAAAAAAAGAGGTGATATTATTAGTTGTTTTTTCACTAGTGTTGCCTATTGTTTTTTCTTTGGATTCTGATGGAGATGGACTAGTTGATGAAGAAGATTCTTATCCATATGATTTTGATAATGATGGAATGCCAGACGATTGGGAAATAAGAAATGGTTTGAGATTTGATGTTGTAGATAATAAATATGATAAAGATAGAGATGGTTTGTCAAACTTTGAGGAATTTATGCAAGGAACAGACCCTAGTTCTGCTGATTCTGATGGAGACGGCATAAACGATTTTAAGGAGATAAACAGTCTTGGGTCAGACCCTTTAAAGAAAAATAGAATTATATGGCCCCTTATTTACATACCTGTTCTAATTATTTTTTTGGTGTTTGTTATCTTTTTATTTGAAAAATATAAATTAGATATAATACTTAAAGAAAAATTTGAAAAATTATTTTCTAGGACAAAAGAAAACAAAAAAATTTCGATTCCACAACCATCAAATCAACAACAGATAAAACCAACTTCTTCAAGAAAATATATTACTGAAGATGAAAAATTACAATCTGTTTTGAAAAAATCTACTCAATTGTATGGTAAAAAAGCAAAGAAAGAGGATATAAACAAGATACATGGCGTTTTTGGAAACGCTTCTGAAAATAAATTAAAAAGTTCAAATAAAAAAGAGGTTTTTGATAAGTTAAAAAAAATATGACTAATTTAATAAAAAACAAAAAAGGGGTGGAATTAACACAACAGCTTGTAATTACAATACTCTTTATTATTTTTATTTTCGCATTAGTTGTGTTTGTTATTAAAGCAGGAAATATGATTCAGGAAAAGACAAGGCAGTTAATAAAAGCAGATTTAGAAGCAGATATAAGATCTGGTATAGATTTTTTGTCATCTAAATATGGAAATATAAAAAAATATACATTTTATCTTCCAGAAGTGGTTGATACTGCTTGTTTTGTTGATTTGAATAAGTCTAGTGTTATAATATACAATACAACTTTAGTTAGAGACTATCCTATGATAAATGAGAGTTTAAGTGCAGGAAATAATAAAAATTTATTTTTTATTGATGATTTTAATGTTGTAGAAGAATTATATGTAGGAAATGTATGTTTTGATTATTATCCTTTTTATTCGTGTTTATCAACACCAAATAATGTATTGGATGTTTGGTTTGAAGGAAGAGCAGGATGTACAACAATATATTTTAATTGGAGCATGTTTCCAACCAATAATAGAGATTTTAGTCTATATAGTGATAACCCTTTATTTTTAATACAAGAAAAAAATGAGAGTGGAGATGTCAAAAATTGGAGAGAAATACTAGAAATAGTTTCTCTAACCTTATTTAAGGAAAATCAAACCATTTATATTTATAACTATTCTGTAGCTTATAAAAATGATATATATGGAGATATAAATTCTAGTGACATGGTTTTTCTGATGGATAATTATTCAACAAATAAAACCTATCTTTTTAATAGTACTTATAGTGGAGGTTCTCCTTCTGGTTATACTATTGAAACTAAATCAACAAAAACTTCTGATTATTTTGATTATTGGATAAACTACTCTAGTTTAATATTAGTTGATTATGATAATGAATATGCTGGTTTAGTTGGTACTTTGTTAGCATCTTATGTAAATACCCCTTTGATTTTTATAGATGATAATAATGGTGGAGACTATGAAGAATTAATTCGTGATAAAGAAATTTTTATAGTTACGTATGGCTCTATAATTTTGGATGATAATATCTACCAATTTGTTAGAGATTATTCTACACGTTATCAATTAATTCCAGAGAGTTTCTTAAGATCTGAAGGAAGTATTTCTAATTTTATAAAGCTTTATTCAAGAGCAGTTATAGTGGATTTAGTAAGTTAATTTAAAGATGGAAGAAGATAAGAAAAATGAGGAAAGCGACGAATTAAAACAATTAGATCCAAAAAAACACCTTGTACACAGAGTTTTTAGGAAATATAAAGAAGAAGAACTTATTGAACTTAAACGTAAAGGTGTAAAAAAACCTTTTTATTTAGCATTTCCTCGAAAAACAAAAGAATTTTTATCTAAATTTAAGCATTATATTGGTGTGATTGTAATATTAATTTTTTTAATTCTTATAGGGTATTTGGTTGCTTTTATTTATTCACCCCCTCCTCCTACTGCAAGTTTTATTGATACCTTAAGCAGGAAGAATATATATGGTTATGTGTATTTTGATGGAGATCTTGTTGGAGATACAGATGGTATAGAATTTAAGGATTTTCCTATTGAATATTGTAATGAGACTCATTTTGTTAGATTAGAATCCGAAAAAGATGCTTTTGAATGGCAGACTTATCCTATAGATTGTAAATCAAAAAAGGTTATTTTTTATGTAGACCATACACAAGTTCAACCATCTATTTACTTGGTTTTTAAGTTTTTAGATAGTACAGGGTCTTTTTATATTCCCGGAAATCTGTATTTTGATGATGTTTTTGTACAAAAAGTAAAAGGAACTGTATCTATATTAAGAAAAGAATGTAAAAACATTACTAAAATAAAATTAGAACACGAAGATATTTATGATATATGGGATAACAAAGTAGATTTATGCGATAGTTATGATGAAATTGAGCTAAAGAGTTCTTTAAAGTAGTAAAACCGAAAGCTTTAAATATAAAACTACATATTCTAATTATTAATTCTTATGGATGAATTAGTTCTAAAATGAAAACAGAAGTTAAAGACAATGTATTGAAAACAGGTACTACAACAATTGGTTTGTTGTGTAAAGATGGTGTTGTGTTAGCGGCAGATAGAAGAGCGACTATGGGGAATATCATAGCTGATAAAAGAGCTCAAAAAATACACCAAATTAGTGATACTCTTGCTATGACAATTGCAGGAACTGTTTCTGATGCACAATTATTGATAAAATTAATTCAATCAGAGATTAGACTTAAGCATATAAGAACAAGGAAAGAAATTTTTGTTAAAGAAGTTGCTAATCTTTCAGCTAGATTTGTATATAATAATATAAGACAGATGTCAATGATACCTGGGATTACTCAGTTTTTAATGGGTGGAAAAGACCCACAAGGTTTTCATTTATATGATATCTTTGTTGATGGTTCTATAACAAAATGTCAGGATTATGTTTCAAGCGGTTCTGGTTCAATAACTGCTTATGGTGTTTTAGAAACATTATACAAAAAAGATATAACTGTTGAAGAAGGCATTAAATTAGCTGTAAAAGCTTTGAATGCTGCATTGCAAAGGGATTCTGCATCTGGTTCTGGTTATGATGTTATAACAATAACTGAAAAAGGGTTTAAAAAGGTTTTAGAAGAAGAAATTAATACACAAATAAGTGCTTAAATTTGTTGGTGGTTCTTTTTATTAAGATATTTTATTAAAAATGGCGAATATAATTGAAGAAGTTTTGAAGCAATTACCTAAAGAAAAAATATCTGATGCTTGTTTTGAAGGAGCAAATATTGTATTATATACAAAGAATAAAGATTTTTTTCTTAATAATAATGGATTAATAAGAGAGATAGTCAATAATATAAAGAAAAGAATAGAGTTAAGACCAGATCCAAGTGTTACAATGGATTTGGAAAAGGCTGAAAAAGAAATAAAAAAATTATTGCCAAAAGAAGCTTTTGTTGGAAATATCTTATTTGATCCTCAGAGAAGCATTGTTGTTGTTGAAGCTGAAAAACCAGGGCTGGTTATCGGCAAACAAGGGGCTATTCTAAAAGAAATAAGAGAAAAAACATTCTGGGTACCTTTGATAAGGAGAACTCCTGCAATAAGATCAAAGCTTATAGAAAACGTAAGATCTGTTTTGTATCAACATTCTGATTATAGAAGAAAATTTTTAGATAAAATAGGCCATAGAATATATGATTCATGGGTGCGTGAGAAAAAAGAGGAATGGGTAAGGATAAGTTATTTAGGAAGCGGCAGGCAGGTTGGAAGAAGTTGTATATTGTTGCAAACACCTGAAAGTAAAATTTTGCTTGATTGTGGTGTTAATGTTGCAAGCAATAATGAAGCATATCCTATCTTAGAAGCGCCTGAATTTGATATAAATCAGTTAGATGCTGTAATTGTTTCACATTCTCATCTTGATCATTGCGGGTTTATACCTTATTTATTTAAGTATGGTTACAGGGGTCCTGTTTATTGTACTGAACCAACTAGAGATGTTATGTCTTTGTTGTTATTAGATTATATTAAAATAATGAAAGCAAATAGTGATAAAGAACCAATTTTTGGATCTGATGATGTTAGAGAGATGGTTAGGCATACAGTGTGTTTAGATTTTGAAGAGGTTACTGATATAACTCCAGATGTAAGGATTACATTGTACAATGCTGGTCATATCATTGGAAGCGCTATGGTTCATTTACATGTAGGAAATGGTCTGCATAACATTCTTTATACAGGAGATATGAAATATGGAAAAACTGCTTTATTAGAGCCTGCTGTAACATCATTCCCAAGATTAGAAACTTTAATGATGGAAGGTACATATGGTGGAAGAGAAAACATCCTGCCTCCTAAAAAAGATAGTGATGAGGAGTTAATAAATTTAATAAAGAAAACAATCGAAAGAAAAGGAAAGGTTTTAGTTCCTGTACTTGGTTCTGGTCGTGCTCAGGAGGTTTTATTGATTATTGAGGATGCTATAAGAAACAATAAATTAAAAGATGTTCCTGTTTATATTGATGGAATGGTGTGGGATATAACAGCCATACACACAGCATATCCAGAATTCCTCAACAATTTTATAAAAAAATTAATTTTTCATAAGGATAATAATCCTTTCTTGGCTCCTTATTTTAAGAGGATAGGAAGCCAAAAAGAAAGAAAAGAGGTTATTGAGGATAAAGGTCCTTGTGTTATTTTGGCAACATCTGGTATGTTAGTTGGAGGACCTTCTGTTGAATACTTGAAACATTTATCTGATAATCCTAATAACAGCTTGGTGTTTGTATGTTATCAGGGAGAGGGTTCTTTAGGTAGAAAAATACAAAGAGGAGCAACAGAATTTATTACAATTTTTGGCCAAAAACAAGAATTAAACCCTATTAAGATGGAAGTTCATACAATAGAAGGATTGACAGGTCATTCTGGCAGGAAACAATTAATGAATTTTGTTCATAAATGTGACCCTAAACCTAAAAAAGTAATTATAAATCATGGCGAGAGTTCAAAGTGCTTGGATTTGGCTTCTTCTATACATAAACAAAACAGGGTAGAGACTGTTGCACCCAGAAATCTTGATGCTTTAAGGCTGAAATAATATTCATAAGAAATAAAACCCATTAATCATCGAAAGCTTTGCATCCCATTTCTTTTAGGTCATATCAGGGAATCCCATTTCTTTCAGCTCATCTGGATAAGTTTGTCTCATGTAGTGGATGCATTCTGAGAAGTGTTCCCGGCCAACAACCGCAGATATAACATCATAAAGAAATGAATAGTTAGGTAATCTTTGTTTTGCCTTATGCACTTTTTCAATCTGTTCAAAGAGAAAGGCTGCAACTCTGTCAAGAACTACTTCAGTTACTATTGGTTGCCTAGTGTCATCAAACTCTATATTTACTTTGTCTGTGAGTTCTTGTATCATTGCTTGTTTGTTCATTTAATCTTCACCCATATAATTTATTTAACCAAGTTCAATGCCCTACCTATTTTTGGTTCAACAAAAAACTCATTATAAATTGCTTCAACAGCTTTTCTGGCATTTACTGGCTCATTATTTGTTTCATTAACCCCATAGATGATACTTAGCTCTGAAGCTCCTTGTGTTATAAACTTTATATTAACTCCTTCTAATGCAATTGCTCCTGCAATTCTTGCTGAGACACCTGGTTTTTCTTTCATGCCCTGACCAACTACCGATATTAATGAAATTGGATTATAATCTGGTGTTATATCATCACTCGGAATTTTAAAATAATCCGCAAGATGACGGGTTACTCTGTTAACAGTCATATTTGTAAAATATTCTTGGGGAATTATAAAGGAAATATTTGAGACATCTGTTGGCGCATGTTCTATTGGAAATTCACCAAAACTAGTAACTCCTACTTCAGTATGAAGGAGGTAGGTTGCCAAAATATGATTTGGATCTCTTGAAAACAATACCTTTCTTATGTTCAAACTGCAATAACCTGGCTTGAATGCAATTCCAGTAATCGCATGATCATCACTTTTCCTGTGCTTTACAATCCATGTGCCCTCTTTATCCGGATTAAATGTGTTTCTGACATGGATTGGAACATCTGCTTCCAGGCAGGGCTTAATTGCATCAACTTTTAAAACACTAAATCCAAGATATGAAAGCCCCATTGCTTCATCATATGTCATAACATCTATTGGAAGAGCATCTTCTATACAGCTTACTCTCCTAATGTTGTCAACATCTGTAAAATTTTCATATATTTCAGCTCTTAAAACTCCTGCTATTTTGCCACCTACTGTGTCTGAACCACCCCTAGGGAGTGCTGCGATTACTCCATTTTTTGTAGATCCATAAAACCCTGAAGTAACTGCGATTTCTTCTAAATTCCCTAATTCAGCTATTATTTTTTCATCAGATTCAGGCAAGATTATTGCATTGCCAAAATCATCAGATACAACTATCATTTCTTTAGAATCAATAAATTTTGCATTAGCCCCCATCTTATTAAGATATTCAGTCATAAAAAGACCAGTTGCATATTCACCCCATGCTTTTACATTGTCAGAATGTTGTTTTGGATTTGAATATTCTTCTCTTAATCTAGTATCTAAATCATGCATAAATCTATTTGTATTATCATCAATTCCTAATCCCTGAGAAATAGAGAGTAATTTTTTCTCTAAATGTTGCATGGGCTGGAAATCAACCCTATGGTTCCTATGTTGTGTTTCTACTAATTCTATTAATTGGTTTGTTACCCCTCCAAATGCAGATACAACAACAATTCGCCTGTCATCATCTCCTAGAATAATACCTGCTGCCTGCTTAATTTTATCTGCATCAGCAAGTGAACTGCCTCCGAATTTACACACTTTACCATTATACATTTTGTGTTAATGGATGTGCCATCTGTTTATAAACTTTTCTTTTGTAACTACTTTAAAATACTAAAATTTATAAAGGATTCATTCTTTTTTTATTTTGGGGGTTAAAATTAAAAAATTATTATTAGTCTTAGTTTTTTTTGTAATGGTTTTTTCCAGCTATAGCTATGATTATAATATTGAACAGCCTTCTTTATTGAATAATGCTGTTACAGACAAATTATCTCCTTCAAACTGGATAAAGGAAAGCCAAATTAAGGTTTATGGGAATAAAGTTATAATTGAAATTGAAGGAGCTGAATGGGCCAAATTTACAGATACTAATTCAATGGATCCTATATTAGATAAAGATACTAATACAATAGAAATCATACCAAAAAATTATAGAATGATTAACCCAGGCGATATTATTTCTTATGAAATTGATGAAGTAGATGGTACAATTATACATAGGGTTGTTGAAGTTGGTTTTGATGAAGAAGGATGGTATGCGATAACAAAAGGAGATAATTTAAAAAAAACAGACCCATATAAGATAAGGTTTGAGAATATAAAAAGAGTTGTTGTTGCTATAATATACTAAGATTTAAATAAACAAGTTCTTTTATTTTGTATTATGTTACGAGAAGATTATATTAAAGCAGGAAGATTAGCAGCAGAAGCCAGAGAATATGGAAAATCATTAATAAAAAAAGGTTCATATCTATTGGATGTTATTGAGAAAGTAGAAGAAAAAATTAAAAGTTCTGGTGGTGATTTTGCATTTCCGCCTCAAATAAGTTGTGATGATATTGCAGCACATTTCTGTCCTGAAAAAGATGATAAAATAGTTTTAGAAAATCAATTAGTTTGTTTAGATATTGGAGTTCATATTAATGGGTTTATAGGAGATTGTGCATGTTCTGTTGATTTGTCTGGTCAAAATTCTGAGTTAGTTAAGGCAAGCGAAGAAGCACTAAAAGAAGCAACAAAAATATTACAGATTGGAACAAAATTAAAGGATATTGGAAAAACAATTCAACAAACTATTGAGAGTTTTGGTTTTAAGCCTGTAAGAAATCTATCTGGACATGGATTGTCTCAATGGAATATACATGATATTCCAACAATTCCTAATTTTGATAATAAAGATGAAACCACATTAACAAAAGGAATGACAATTGCAATCGAACCATTTGCAACAAATGGAATTGGTTTGATAGAAGAAAAAGGAGATCCATCTGTTTTTGGTTTAACAGGAAAAAAATCTGTTAGAGTAGGATTTGTCAGAAATATACAAAAAGAGATTGAAAAATTAAATGGTTTGCCTTTTACAACAAGATGGCTGACAAACAAATTTTCAGAAGCTCAAGTAAGATATTCTTTAAATCAATTAAAGCTATTGAAAATATTACATGAGTATCCCCCTTTGGTTGAGAAACAAGGAGGATTAGTTAGTCAAGCTGAAAATTCTTTTTTAATTGATGATAAAGTTGTTTGTTTAACTAAAATATAAGTTTATTTTAATTCTATCTGGATTCCTCCAACTCTATCAGCAACGTTATTGTATAAGAAAGCTACAAAAGCTCCCCCTATAAATCCAAATATCCCGTAAAAAAATGGTAGAATGATAATCCCAGCATAACCTAGACCAACACCAACTGCACCTGCTTCTGCAAGGACATCTGATAGGTTACCAAATATAGTGTAGACTATTCCGTATAACAATCCTATAAAAGCCATTATGACTCCTTGTATCTTTGCAACAGACAAAACCCCTAATTTTTTTATTGTTTTCATCTTTTACCTCCTTAATATTAATTTATGGAAAATAATGATTTAAATAATTTCCTGTTTATAATGTATTTAATTGCTCTTTTCTTTATTTTTAAGATATTTTAGCTCAAAATAGCAAGATTTATATAGTAAAAAGCATTACGAATACATCACTATGGTAATGCAAACTATGCAAATAAGGCTAACTAATGGATTAATCAATGAAATAAAGATTTTAGTAGACTTAGGAATATATCCTAATGTTTCTGAGGCTGTTAGGGATTCTGTCAGAATGTTGGTTACTTCTAAAGAAACCCCTAAGGGGATACCTCCTGCAAGAGAAGAAGAAATAAAAACAATACAGGAAAAAATTCAAAAAGAAGTAAAAGAACAATTTCAAAATCCAAAAGGCACTGAAGATTATTACCCTGAAGAGATGTCTATTAGAAATAAAGTATTTGATGTACTAAGAAAAAATGCTTTAAAATTTGGTTTTCTAGAGGTAGATAGTCCTGTAATTGAAGATCTAGATTTATTAAAGGCGAAACAAGGAGATGAAATCATAAAACAAATATTTATTACTGAAAAAAAAGGAGACGAAGAACTTGCTTTAAGAGCTGAATTTACCCCTTCTTTGGCCAGAATGTTTATTGCAAAACAAAAAGCAATACCAAAACCAGTTAAATGGTTTTGTATTAACAGGGTTTTTAGATATGAAAAACCGCAAGCAGGACGCCAAAGAGAATTTTTTCAGTTTAATGTTGAAATCTATGGCTGCTCTAAACCTGAAGCAGATGCAGAAATAATTAATTTATCAATAGAATCATTAAAATCTCTTGGTTTAAATGAAAAAGATTTTTTTGTTAAAATAAATAATCGTAAACTTATACAGGGGTTGCTATCAGAAATTGTTGAAGAAAAACAATTAGAAGATGTGATGAGGATTATTGACAAAAGAAAAAAGATTAGTGAAGATGAATTTAATTCTGAGCTTGAAAAAATAGATATAACTCTTGATCAGATAAAAAAAATAAAAATTTTTCTTGATTCTAAAATAAATAATCTAAATCCAAAAAACGAATTAGCAAAACAAGGCCTAAAAGAACTAAAAGAAATCTTAAAATTAGTAGATAAAAAATTTATAAAAGTTGATTTTAGTGTTGTTAGGGGTTTAGCATATTATACAGGAACTGTTTTTGAAATATCCGACACAAAAGAAAAATTTAGAAGCATTGCTGGTGGTGGGAGATATGACAACATGATTGAATTATTTAAAGGGGATAAAACACCTTCTACTGGTTTTGGGATGGGATATTCTACCTTAAGATTATTATTAAAAGAAAAGGGACTATTACCAAAAGAAGATATTGGTGTTGATTATTATATTGCAATTGTAAATAAAGATGTTAAAGAAAAAGCTTTTGAAATTGCTTTTAATCTAAGAAAAAAATATAGAGTAGATATTGATCTAATGCAGAGAAATTTAGGCAATCAATTTGATTATGCAAACAAAATTAAAGCAAAAAATGTAATTGTAATTGGTCCTGATGAATTAAAAAAAGGAAAAATAAAAATCAAAAATATGAAATCAGGAAAAGAAGCAGAAAAAGCAATTGAAGATATTAATGTTTAAAATGCAAAGTTTTAAATATATGTTATTATTTTTAAGTAGTAAATAAATATAGGTATTATAAAAAATGGCTGGAGAAAAAATTTTAGTTTTAGATGATACTAAACAATGTAGAGATTTCTGTTTAATGATACTACAAGGAAAAGGCTATAATGTTGTTACCGTAGAAGATGGGTTAAAAGGAGTGGATGCTGTAAGAGAAGCATATGAAGAAGAAACCCCTTTTGATCTTTATATTAGTGATGTTTGCATGCCTAATTTAGACGGTCCTGGATTTTATAAACAAATTGAAGAAGAAGGAATAAATGGCTCTTCTATTATATTTATGAGTGGTGGAATGGATGATAGTCAAAAGGATAGAATAAA
The DNA here is from genome assembly GCA_005222965.1 of Candidatus Woesearchaeota archaeon B3_Woes. Lineage (NCBI taxonomy): Archaea > Nanobdellati > Candidatus Woesearchaeota > Candidatus Woesearchaeota archaeon B3_Woes. The sequence goes on along the minus strand of NJBG01000001.1, from coordinate 249,620 downwards.
TGAATTAAATCCTGTTGCTGTTTTAGATAAACCATTTGAATTAACACAACTATTAAGTGTAGTTGAAGATGCATTACAGCATTCTCAAGGTTTAGAATCAAATTTAGGTCATTCAACGCAACATACTAATCCAATTCAAGATAGGCAATACCCAGTTTAGAACTTCACAATTTTTTGTGTGTTAATTATTTTTTAGATAATAATTAACCAATAGCTCTTCTAACATCAATAACTTCTACTGATTGAACTCCAGAAATTGATTTTATGCTTTCTTCTAATGAATCTGTTGAACCTTGTGATTCATCCATAATAAAGATTATATCCAGTGATTTTAAACCAAATGCAATTGGTTTTTCCTCTGTTTTTGTTTCACCTTCTCCTGCAAACTCTTTTATTAGTTTTAGTGTTTCTTCTTTAAGTTTAGTTAAATCTACTTCAGGAGATTCAGGCATTATCTTTAGTGTAATAATTACGTTTGTCATTTCAATTAGGACCAGCAAAATCACAGGATTGACATTTGTATTTTGCAGCGTTTTGTCTGCATGATTTACATCTAACTATCTCTTGTTTTTCGCAGTTAGGACACATAAATCTAACTACTCCTTGTTTGTTTGTTATTCTTTTTTTACAAGATGAACATATTAATTTTTGGTCTTCCATGACCTATGGATTAAAGATGCCTTTATAAATATTACGATTGCAGCTCTTTATACCATTCCAAAAGGGTAATAAAGATTAATAAAGGACTAGTGACGTTTTTTGGGTATGGGGTTGGGATTTGGCAAGAAGGATAAAAATAAAGTGTTAGATAAGGCTCCCTCTCCTCCAAAACCTGTTTCTAAGAAAAAAGTGAAGAGTAGGAAAGTTACCAAAATCAATAGGTTAAAAAAAGAACTTGAACAAAAAAAGCTTGAAGTTGAGAAATATGCTAGTGTTAAATCAACACAACTTAATGAACAAGAAATGGAAATTATGGCAGGGCATAAACAACTAAGCCGTGATCAACACAAATGGAAAAAAGATAAAGCATATCTTGAAAGGAAGATATTCTTGCTTAATAGAAAGAAAGATTATTTAGAAAAAGAATTTACTAAAAAAGACAGATTACTTGACAATCAATTAACCGAAAAGGGAAAAAAATTAAAATTAGTTGAACAAGAATTTAGAAAAAGACAAAAAATAACAAACGACGATAAAAAAATATTGTTGGAGAAAGAAAAAGAGATTTTAGCTGGTTTAAAAGAATTTGAAAAATTAAAAGAAGCGGCAAATGAAATTAATCTAAGAGAAAGAAAGGTTTCTGATAGAGAGATATTGATTAATTCCAGAGAAGATTTAATGAAAAATAGAGAGAGGAAAATAGAGGAATCATTAAACAAGAGTTTGAAGAAAAAATTACAACTGGGAAAAGAGGTAACAATATTATCAAACGAGAAAAAATCTATTGAATCAAATTTATTAGGAATGAAAAAAGAACTTCAGAATATTAGAAATGAATTTGTTCGTAAAAGCAAAGAAGGAGCTCTTGAAAAACTTCGCCTTGTAAAAAAAGAAGATGAAATTAATAGAAAACTTGAACTTATGAAGAAACGTGAAGATGTTTTGAAAAAGATTTCTGAAAGAGAGAGGTTAGTAAGTGTTCAGGAAAGTTTAATGAAAAATAAACAAAAAGACCTCGAAAAACAAGCTTCTAACATTATTAAAGACAGGGTGAAATGGGAAAAAGAGGTAAAAAAATTAAAAGATAGTAAAAAACCAATTGAAGAAGAAATAAAAAAGAAAAAATTGGAACTTGATGTTTTAGGCAAGGAGCATTTTAGTAAAAATAAAGAATTAGAAATGGCAAAAAAAGAGATAAGTTCTTTACAAAATCAAAATATGAGTAAAACTAAAGGATTAGAAGATCAACAAAAGGATTTATCACAAAGAGAAAAAGATGTTAATGCTAAATTAAAAGAAGTTGAAGATAACAGAGCTTTACTGCTTAATGAAGAAGATCAAGTAACAGCCAGATTAAAAGAGTTAAAAAAGAAGAAAGATGTGTTAAGAGCAAATGCTTCTATTATATTTAAAATAAAAGATGAAATAGATTTTAAATTAGCTGAAAAAGAAAATAAAGTAGACGGTTTAAAAGAAGAATGGGATACTATAGAAGGCTTATTAGAGGACAGCAAGAAAGTATTTATTGATAGTAAAAAAGAATTAGATAATTCTTTGAAAAATGCTGATAAATATAATAAAACTTTAGAAAAGATTGAGAAATCTAAAGATTCAATAAGTAAAAAAGAAAAATATGTTAAAAGTCATGTTTCTAATCTTGATAAAAGGGAAAAAATAGTATCAGAGAGGGAAGCAAAAATAAGGAGATCTAAAGAGCTAGTAGATAAAGCAGAAGATTTAAACCGCAGGATAGCTATCTTAACTGATGTTTATAATTCATTAAACAGAAAGATTGAAGATAAAAACAGATTCTTAAGAGAGTTAGATGATGAGGAGAATCTTTTGAGTGAACAAAAGAGACAGGATTTAGAAGAGTTAAAAGCAATAGAAGAAAAAAGTGTGATGAAAGAATTAGATATGATTCGTACTGAAGATAAAATAAAAGGTGTTGAATCAAGAGAAAGAAAATTATGGGACAAAGAAGGAATTATTGAAGAGAAATTAGCTAAAATTGAAGAAAAAGAATTTGTTGAACAATTAAAAGATGCTGTTCCTAAAACTCCTAAAAAAGCAGAAGATAAAACCAAATATGAAGATATCCATTCATCTATAGAGGAAGCTAGGAAATTAATAAATTCTAATCAGATAGCTGAAGCAACTTCTTTGATAAAACAAATACAATCAATGCAGAGAAAAATTAGAGCTGGAGATAAAGAGAAGAAAGGAATAAATTATGATTTGATAGAATTAGAAACAGATCTTAAAATAGCTTCTTTGTAATTTATTTACCATATTTCAAATAATGTAATTTACAATTTCCAATAACTCTTACATCAATTAATTCAGCTCCTTCTAGTTTCATTAAAGCCATTGCAGCAGTTATCCTAGAAACTTTAGTTTTTTCAGAAATCTCTCTAATAGTCAATCCTCTAGTATCTTTTCTAAGAATTTCTTTTGTTTCCGCAATAACTCTTTCTAGCTTTGCCATTCCTTTATACTAGTATATATTATACACACTTATTACTAGTATATAAAGATTTCGGGTATTTTGAGCTAAATATATAAACTACTGTTTTTTTCATTAATTATGCTACAAATAGATGGATCTTACAACGAAGGCGGAGGACAGATATTACGTACTGCTTTGGCTTATTCTACTTTGTTTCAAAAACCATTTGAAATAATAAATATAAGAAAAGGAAGACCTAAGCCAGGCTTGAAAAATCAGCATTTGTATTGTATTAAGGCTTTACAGCAATTATGCAATGCTAAGGTTGGTGGAGATGAACTTGGTTCTGAAAAATTAAGATATTTTCCAAATAAAATTAGTTCTACAAAAATAAAAGTGGATATAGAAACAGCAGGTTCTATAACTTTATTATTGCAGTCTTTGCTTTTGCCTTGTTTATTCTCACAAAAAGCAAAAAAAATAGAAATAGTTGGCGGAACAGATGTTAAGTATAGTCCCCAAATAGATTATCTTAAGGAAATAATTCTACCTCAGCTAAATAAATATGCAGAAAAAATAGAATTAAAATTAGAGAAAAGGGGTTATTATCCAAAAGGAGGAGGAAAAATAATATTGACAATAAGGCCAAAATACAACTTAGAAAATCTTGAAGATTCTCCTAAAATAGATTTAACAGAACAAGGAGGCCTAATTCAGATAAAAGGAATAAGTCATGCTTCACATGATTTACAGGAGATAGAAGTAGCAGAAAGACAATTAAAATCAGCTAAAATAAATTTAAGTCAATTAAAAGTTCCTATAACAATTGATGCACAATATTCAGATACATTATCAACTGGCTCTGGAATAACCTTGTGGGCTGTTTTTTCAAAGGAAGAAGAAGAACTAGGTTATTTGAACCCAATTAAAATTGGTTCTGATGCTCTTGGAGAAAAAGGAAAACCTTCTGGAGATGTTGGAAAAGAGGCTGCTCAAAAATTAATAGATGAAATAAATTCTAAAGCACCAGTTGATCAGCATTTAGCAGATAATCTAATTCCATTTATGGGTTTAATTCCTGGAAGTGAAATAAAAACTTCTAAAATAACTAACCATACTCTAACAAATATCTATGTTGTAGAACAATTTCTTGGGAAAAAATTTAAAGTAGAAGGAAATACCATTAAATCAATCTAAAATTCAATTTTTATACTTAAATCTTCATCAATTTTTATATTACCTTTGCCAAATTCTATTTTTTCTGCTTTTATTGTTGCTCTTATGTCATCTACAAAATCATCTAGTTTTTCTTTTGTCTGGATTGTTAAAACTTTTACAGGTTCTTTTAGTGATTTTTGTTTTTGTGTTTTATGCTGGCGTACAGCAGCAATGATTTCAATTGCAACATCTCCTGCTTTTTCTGCTTTTTTATCTTCTAGTTTTTTATTGTATTCAGGCCATTTAGAAATGTGAATAGATTTTGTTTTTTCTTTGTCTGCAAAGTATAGATGATGTATTTCTTCTGTGAAAAAAGGTGTTATTGGTGCTATTAATTTCAGGCATGCTAGTACTGATGTGTATAATGAGTATTGTGCTGATTTTCTTTGTTCTTTTCCTCTTGTATCTGGGTTGTATAATCTGTCTTTTGCGATTTCTAAGTAATTGTCGCATAAAAGCTGCCAAAAGAATTTTTCTGTTTCTGCTTTTGTTTTTGAAAACTCATATTTTTCAAAGGTTTCTGTAGAAGTTTTGATTAAATTGTTTAATTTGCTTAGAATCCATCTGTCAAATCCTTCTAGTTGTTTAGGTTTTTTTAGATCATAATCTTCTAAGTGCATTATTGCAAATTTAGAGGCATTCCAGAATTTTGTTATGAATTTTTGTCCTGTTACTAATTCTTTTTCAGGGAAAGATAAATCATCACCAAGCTTTGTGCTTCCAGCCATGAATCTTAGGGCGTCTACTGAATATTTTTCAATCATATCTCCTGGTTCAATAATATTTCCTTTTGATTTGGACATCTTTTTCCCTTTTGGGTCAAGCATCCAGCCATTTATGAAACAGTCATTCCATGGTTTCATATTGAAATGCAATTTGCTTTTTACAACTGTATTGAATAACCAGAAAGAAATTATGTCGTGGCCTTGAGGCCTTAAACTTATAGGATTTTTGATTAGAGTATTGTAAACGGGTTTTCCTTTGAACAATTCTTTTACAAGTGTTGGGGTTAAGGAAGAAGTTGCCCATGTGTTTATAATATCTTTTTCTCCTATAATTTTCTTGCTTTTACATTTTGGGCATTCTTTTACTGGTGGTTTGTCTTCAACTGGGTCAACTGGTAAATCTTTTTCATTTGCTAGGATAATCTCATCACAATCTTCACAATACCAGACCGGGAATGGGATTCCAAAATAGATTTGTCTTGAGATACACCAATCCCATTGCAAACCTTTAACCCAATTGTCGTATCTGTTTTTCATATGTTTAGGAAACCAATTTAGTTCGTTTCCCCATTTAAGCATGTCTTCTTTTAGGTCAAGATATTTTATAAACCATTGTTTAGAATTAATAAATTCAATAGGAGTTCCACATCTTTCATGAACATTTATAGGATGAGTTATTGGTTTTTGGGATTTTAGTAATTTCTTTTCTTGCATATCTTTAATTATCTGTTTTCTTGCATCTTCTATTTTTAACCCTTTATACTTTCCTGTAATTTTAGTCATCTTACCATCTTTTCCAATGGATTCTTTGATTGGCAGATTATGTGCTTTTTGCCATTCTGCGTCTGTTGAATCACCAAAGGTGCAGCACATTACAATTCCTGTTCCTTTTTCCGGGTCTGCTCTATCATCTTCCAGAATTGGAACTTCAAAATCAAATATAGGAACTTTTGCTGTTTTTCCTTTAAGCTTTTGATAGCGTTTATCATCTGGATGGTAGAAAACAGCAACACAGGAAGGTAATAGCTCTGGTCTTGTTGTTGCTATTATTAATTCCTTATCCCTTACTTTGAAAACAACATCATTGAAAAATGAAGGAATGTCTTTATCTTCACATTCAACTTGTGAGATGGCTGTCTGACATTTTGGACAGAACATTGCAGGTGATTTTTTTCTGTATTCTCTTCCTTGTTTATATAAATCTAAAAATGATTTTTGTGATATTTTTTGACAGTGTTTATCAATTGTAGAATATGTAACATCAAAATCACAGCTTATTCCCAGATTTTTCCAATCCTGACTATATCTTGGTTTTAATTCTTTTTCTAGAGTTTCTAGGCATAATTTTCTGAACTCTTTTCTATCCATTTGACTGGCTCTAACATTTTTTAATTTTTGAATTAGTGTTTGAGTTGGCAGGCCATTGTCATCTGTTCCAAATGGCTGTAGTACATTGAATCCCTGCATTCTTTTGAATCTTGCAATAAAATCCTGCTGGCTATTGCCAAACGCATGTCCCATATGCATTTTTCCAGAAACAGTTGGCGGAGGAGTATCTATAGAATAAATATTTTTAGATGAGTTTGAGTCAAAATGATATGTTTTGTTTTTTTCCCAAAACTTTCTCCATTTTTCTTCTGATTTTTTTGAATCATAATGCTTTGGCATGTCCATAGAAAATAAATATTTAGCTATTTTATAAGGTTTTTGTTTAATATCTTTAAAGCCATTATTTTATATGCTAGTTTGGCTAGGGAGAATGCTTCTGCTTTGAAATTATACCTTGGTGCAAATTCATTTATGTCTGCTCCGATAACTTCTTTGTTTTTGAATATTTCTTCTAGAATTTCTATAACTTGATTCCAGGAAAATCCCCCTGGTTCTGGTGTTCCTGTGTTTCTTATGAAACTTATATCAAAAACATCAACATCAATTGAAATGTAAACTTTATTTTTTAGTTTTTTTAGTTCTTGTTTTAGTTTTTCTTTGTTGAAATCATAAGCTTTTATTATGTTTATGTTTTTTTTAGAATCTATTATCTCTTTTTCATCAATATCCATAGATCTTATTCCAATTTGTAAAATATTATGGTTTTCAGAGATTCTTTGTGAAACACATCTATGGTTGTATTGAGAATTGTTCCATGAGTGGAACATATCAGGATGGGCGTCTAGGATAATTACAGAGAAATCTTTATATTTTTTTTCTAAATCTTTTACAACCCCAATTGTTATTGAATGGTCTCCACCTAAACTTATTGTGAATTTACTATTTACTTCTTTTTTATTTTTTATAGTTTTGATTCCTTTTGCAAATGGTTCATTATCAAATTGTTCATCATAGTATTCTAGATGTTTAGAAGCTTTTATTATTTCTTTTGGGCCTTTTTTAGCTCCCTTACCATATGTTGGGTTATTTTCATATTCAATTGGCAATATTTGAAAAAATGCGTTCTTTCTATATTTCTCTGGTAGATTCATGAAATTCATTTTAATTCTTTTATTTTTTCAAATAGCTGTGGAAATTCACTATATCCTGCTTTTGTGCCAAAATGGCCTGCATCTTCAATTATGATTAGTTCACTATGTAGTTTTTCTTTGAGCTCTTCTCCTTTTCCTATTTTAACATAAGGGTCGTTCAAAGAATGGAATAGAAAAAATTTATCACAGTTTTCTTTTATTTTATTAAAATTAAACTCTTTTTGTGCGAAGGTCTTGTTTATTTCATTAAGTTCTGAACGTTCTTCAAGACTTCCAATGAATCCAGCAACCAAAAAACAAGCTTTTATTTTTACATTAATTTTTTCAAGTACTGAAAGAATGAATGCAACACCAAGGCTATGTCCTATTAACACTGTATCTGAATCAATTTTATTAAAATTTTCTTTAAATACATTTATCCAATTTCCTAATGTTTGATTTTCTGGTGTAGGAAAATCTGGAATTATAACTTCGTGTCCTAATTGAATTAATTTTTCTTTTAACCATGGAAACCAATTCTCTTTTGAGTGTCCATGTGCACCATGAATAATAAAAAATCTCATTTAATCACCTCTGTTTCAAGCTTTTCTAAATCACAAAAATCTGAAGTAAAGTTGTATGCTCCTGCGTTTAGAAATGTTAGTTTGTCTCCAACTTTTGGGTTTTCTAAATAAACCCTGTATCTAAATAGATCCATTGAACATGGCGTTACTCCTTTGATTACATACGGCTTTCCTTTTTCTTGTTCTCCTTCTACTAAAAGTTTTACAGGCACAACCAAAGCGTCCATGTCTGAATTGTAAATAGAAGCGTTAACAATTATATTATTTTCATAGATTCCTATGATCTTTGTTTCTAATTTTACTGCTGGAGCTGCTAAGAATCTTCCTGGCTCAACAATCATTTTAATATTTCTTTTATTAAGGAAATCTTTGAATTCTTTTATTTTATCGAATATAGATTGAATAACATCTTTGTTTGTGTTGGCATAATCAGAAGGGATTCCTCCTCCTATATTGATATATTCAATTGTGTTTAGTGTTTCTTCAGTAAGAATACTTGATATTTCATATTTAAGATTCCATTCAGACATATTTTGTGTTTTTCTGTGAAAATGGATTCCTAATTTTATATTTTTATTGTTTTTTAGTTCTTTTATTCTTTTATTCACTATGTCTGATTTCATACCAAACACAAAAAACTTTTCTGTTTTGATTGTGTTCTCTTTTAATTTAATCCTTAGGAAAAGGTTTATTTTAACTTCATTATTATTTAGAAATTTTATTAGTTCATCTAAATCAGATTCGTTATCAACAACAAAAGAGTTTATTTTTAAGTCAATAAGTTCTTTTATAAATTTTTGATCCCATGCTTGTGCAAGAAATAAAACTCTTGACACGTCTTTTATATGTTTTAGTTCGTTGATCAGGTGAACACTAAACCAACAATCTGTTTCTTTTTCTAAAATTTTAGTTACTTCTTGATTTGTTTTAGAACTATAAGAAACTTTATCTGCTAATTGGTTTACTTTATTGTATTGTTCTAGTGCTTTGCTTTTGGATAGAATAAATCTAGCTTTTTGCATCTTTTTTCATTTGTTTTGTTATTTCTTTCTCTTCATTCTTTTCATGTTCTTTTGGTTTTAGTAATCCTTCATCATCTAGTTGTTCCATTGCGTTTATCATTGCTAATGGGAATGTTATTGTTACATCTCCTATAACCGTTGCAACATCTGACTCATCTTTTACTTTTCCCCATGATTTTGCTTCTTCTGTTGTTGCTCCACTCATTGAACCAGAGGTTTTATGTGCAGTGGTCATGTAGACAGCATAATCTGCTCCGCCGTTTAGTAGTGTGCTTAATATTGCGTGGTGTTTTGAAATGCTTCCACCTAATGCAATAATCCCTTTTTTTTCATCATGACTTGTTGAAAATAAAATATTTCCAAAATCTTTTACAACATCTACGATAAAATCATTGTGTTTTTGCTGGAAAAGGTATAAGTGAAATCCAAAAGCACCATCTGTAATTGCTGGGCAGAAAATTGGCACATTGTTTTTTGCTGCTTGATAGAGTATTGATGATTCATCCTTAATCATTAATCCAATCTCTCTTAATAAATCTGAAACAGCCCATCTTTTTTGTTTTTTGTATAGTTTATCCAGGATTTCTAATATCATATCTTCAAAATGCATATAACTTTCATTATTTATCAGAATATTCCCTATCCTGTTTATTCCTTTTTCATGAAGCTCTACATCATCTGCTGCAAAATTTCCAATACTAAACTTTTCTCCAGATGCTTTCATAATATCTTCTTCTAATCCCCCTACTGTTGTTACTATTATATCTGCCATTCCATTTTTTATTATTTGGGCGAAAAATCCTCTTAAACCAGAAGTAACCATATTTGATGTGAAAGTCAGGAAAATTTTTGCATTGTTTTTTTTCATCTTTACAAAAATATCAGAAGCTTTTTTTAGTTCAATACTTTGGTAGCCTAGATGCTGGTATTCACTAACCAACTCTTTGACACGCATTCCTTTTTTCCATATAAAATCTTTAATATACATTTTACTTTAATAACAATCTAACTAGAAAGAATACTTAAGAACCAAATTTTCTAACTGAGTTCATATTGTTTTAGAATAGAATAAGCTTTATAAAGATTATTGTTTTTATTTCTAGAATGTTAGTAGATGTACATTGTCATTTGGATTTTCCAGGATTAGTTGAAAGATTAGATTCTGTTATTGAGAATGCTCGTAAAGCAGGTGTTAAGGCTATTATTACATCTGGTGTTGATCCTAAGACTAACAAATTGGCTTTAGAATTTGCTTCTAAATATGATATTGTACACCCTTCTTTTGGAATTTACCCAATAGATGCTTTAGAAAGGGAAGGGTTACTTAAAGAGAAAATAGATATTGATGAACAGCTTAAGTTTTTAGAGCAGAATAAAGATAAATTTGTTTGTGTCGGGGAAATTGGTCTTGATTTGCATAGTGGTAAAGATTTAGAAGCACAGAAAAAAGCTTTTGTTAAGATTTTAGAAATGGCCAAAAAACTAGACAAAACAGTTTTAATACATTCTCGTAAAGCCGAATCAGAAGCACTCGATGTTCTTGAATCTTGTTCAATGAAAAAGGTTGTTATGCATTGTTTTTGTGGAAGAAAACATTTAGTAAAAAGAGCTTATGATCTTGGTTATTATTTTTCTGTTCCTACAAATATTGTTAGATTACAGCAATTTCAAGATATGGTTAGTTTAGTTGATATAAACCATTTACTGACTGAGACAGATGCTCCTTTTTTGAGTCCATATAAAGATAAGAAAAATGAACCAGCTTTTGTTGTTGAAACCATTAAAAAGATTGCTGAAATCAAAAATATGACAAAAGAGGATGTTGAGAAAAACATCTGGATGAACTATCAGCAGGTTTTTCTATAACCTAACATACGTGATAAAGAATTTCTAACTTTTTTTGTTTCTTCATTAAATTGGAGAAGAGGCTTAGTTATTTGACATGATAAAGCTAGATAAAATTCTGCGTCTGTGTTACTTAATCCATTTGAGTGCTCTAATCTTACATTTTGAGGACTAGCAGGAAGACCATAGTAAATAATTATTGTTGTTGGGTCTGTTTTTCTATTACCTCTCATACCCATTCCAAGAGGAACTCCAACCTCTCCTATTAATGGCCTAATTAATTGTTCTGGTTTTTCATCTTGTTCTATTAACGCATGAACATAATCAGGAGTTAATTTATCACACTCTTCCTGAGTTGGGAAGCAATGACAATATCCTATGCCATCTACATTATTGTTAAATTGTGCATTTTGTTGAAGTTTATCTAAAGTATATTGAACAAAAATTCCCAGGTCTGTTTTTAATTGTTCTACTAATGTCTGATATAAAGAATTATCCCTCTTAATATTGTGTCCTTCTAAATTTTCAAATTTTGGTTGATATTTTCCTACTAATCCTCCTAATACTCTCTGAATAATAAGATGCAGTATAGGCGGGGTATTGATCTGTTTTTCTATTTCAATAAATCCATTAAATTGGTTAATATATTTTTGTTTATCATTACAATCTAAAGGTTCTAAAGCTTTTAATGTTGTGGAGAATAACTCAAAACGATTATGATTATCATATCCAAAAACCAAGTTTGTGCCGTAATCAATTACACTTTCTACTAAATCACGACATCTATCTCTTGCACTATCATCAACTTTTTTTTGATGTCCGTTCTTAACAGGGCTCTTCTCAACACAAAACTTACAAGTGCCTAAAACAAAATCTTCCAGTGTTCCCCCCGCATTGTCTAATATACTTAGATATACTCCAATTTCCTGTTTCCCTGCTATCTCTTCTGCTACACTCTTTGCTGTATCAATTAAAGCTTCTGTCATTTTATATAATTTATATATCCAAAAACAAAGGGAATGTTGTTTTTCTTTAAAAAATTTCCTATTTTTCAGTAACAATATTTCAATATAAAAATAGTAAAATTTATATTCTCTTACGTTTATAATATTTTTATGAAGATATCTGTTGATACAAAAGAGGATAGTCACGAAGATATTCGAAAAATTATAAAAATGCTGCAGAATTTTGTTGGTGATAGTGCTTTTTCTAATCAAGGAAGCCTATTTAATGATGATCCTCCTAGTTTAGATTCAAGTGATAGTAGTGATGAGGGAACTAATGCTTTTAGTGCAATGTTTGGTGATGATAGTCCTCCTTTGCCTGATGTTCCTTCTAATGAAGAAATAGAAGAGGAAAAGCCTAAGAGCTTTAAAGATATGCAGGAATCTGAGATTATACCATATTAGGAAGTTTTATATATTTTCTTTCTTTATTGCCCCTTATGGCAAAATATAAGTTTATAGATGCTTTGACTTCAGATGTTCTTTTTGAAGCGTATGGAAAAGATTTGAAAGAACTATTTAGTAATGCTGCTGAAGCTTTGTTTTCAGTTATTTGCCAAATTGACAAGGTTAAAGCTTCCAAAACAGAAGAGTTTGAGATAAAAGGAACCGAGTTAGAAGATACATTATGGAATTGGTTATCTGGCTTGATTGCGATTGTTGATACAGAACAGATGTTTTTTTCAAAGTTTGAAATTATTGAAGTTGACGAAACTCATGTTAAAGCAAAGCTTTCTGGTGAATCAATTAGACCAGAAATTGGTGAAACAGTTGTAAAATCACTTACAATGCACAAGTATAAAATAGAAAAAAATAAAAATGATTATAAAGTTACAGTTAGTCTTGATATATAGTTTGTTTATTGTTATTTTTTTTATTGGTTGTGTTGAAAAACAAGATGAGGTGATACCAATGAGTGAATTAAAATTGAGAAGTAATGCTTTTGAGAATGAAGGGGATATTCCTGACAAGTACACTTGTATGGGAGAGGATATAAATCCTCCTTTTGATATTATAGGTATTCCAGAGTATACAAGAAGTTTGGTTTTGATTATAGATGACCCTGATGCACCAATGGGAAACTGGGATCATTGGATAGTTTTTAATATAAAACCCGTTTCAAGGATTGAAGAGAACAGTGTACCAGAAGGAGCTGTCCAAGGTGTAAATGATTTTGGAAGGAATTCATATGGAGGACCTTGTCCACCACAAGGGACACACAGATATATGTTTAAGTTATATGCACTTGGCATAACTTTAAATTTAGATGCAAGTGCTAAAAAAATAGATGTAGAAACTGCAATGAAAGGACATATACTTGCTGAAACAAACCTAGTTGGATCGTATACTAAATGAAATGATTAAAAACTGGAAAAAAGAAATTGCAAGAGATCTTTTAGCTTTAGGAGGAATTCCATTTTATTTTATTGTTTTAATAAGAGCCATAATTGGCAAATATTCTCCTTTTGTTTATCAGTTAGTGATTACTTTGGTTGTTTTAGTTATTTTATCTTTAATATTCAAAAATTCTAATCAGCATATTGCGCGAGGTCTTATTTTGGTTTTTTTTACTTCATTGTTTTACAAAGATATACTGTTCACGATTTTTGCATCTTTACTATGGCTTTTTATGATATTCTCCTTATTCTATTTGAAAGTTAAAAGTAAGGAAATAGTTAAAGGAGTATTATTTGGAGTTATAAGTATGACAATGGGCTATTACCTAACACCTTTCTTAATTGTTGGTTAAAGTTGTTATCTACAGATTTTGATCTAGATGAAAAAAAGGCAAGTGGAAAAGTATATAAATAAATATATTTTTGTACAATAATACAACGAGGAGATTATAATGAAAGAAAAATTAAAAAAATTAAATGAATTTGAATGGCAGTTACCTAGAGAAGGCTCTATGAATGTAAATGGGCTAGTTATAGGAAATAAAGCTATAATCGATGAATTAGAAGATGGAACTGTTGGACAGATTATGAATGTAACTCAGATGCCTGGTGTGATTGATCCTGTTGTAGCACTTTCTGATGCTCATTTTGGTTATGGATTGCCTATGGGAAGTGTTGCTGCTTTTGATGCTGTCGACGGTGTTATAAGCGCTGGCTTATGTGGTTTTGATATTAACTGCGGGATAAATTCTATTCGTACGAATTTAACTTATGATGAAGTTAATTCTAAGATGGAAGAACTTATTACTGAATTATTCAAAACTATTCCTTGTGGAGTTGGTTCTAAAGGAAAGCTTAGGCTTAGTGATTCTGAATTAGATGAAGTTTTGGTTAAAGGATGTAAATGGGCTGTTGAGAATGGTTATGGTGTTAAAGAAGATTTAGCATCATTAGAAGAAAATGGATGTATGTCTGGTGCTGATCCTTCTAAAGTCAGTGATTTAGCAAAAAAAAGAGGAAAACCACAGCTTGGGACTTTAGGTGCTGGTAATCATTTCTTGGAAATACAAAAAGTAAGTGATATTTATGATAAAGAATTTGCTTCTAAGTTAGGAATAACAGATAAAAATCAAGTAGTTATTATGCTTCATTGCGGTTCTAGAGGTTTAGGTCACCAGGTTGCTACAGATTATTTGAGAATTCAGGAAAAAGCTGTTCAAAAGTATAAGATTAAATTAGCTGATAGACAATTGGCTTGTGCTCCTGTAAATTCTTCAGAAGGTCAGGATTATTTTAAAGCAATGAAGTGCGCTGTTAATTATTCTTTTACAAATCGCCTTGTTATGACGCAATGGATAAGGGAAACTTTTGAAAAGGTATTTGGTAGAACTTGGCAGGAGATGGATATGCATACTATCTATGGATTATGTCATAATGTTGTTAAATTAGAGAAGCATTTAGTTGATGGTGTTGAAAAAGAGGTTTATGTTCATAGAAAAGGCGCTACAAGAGCTTTTCCTGGAAATCCTGTTTTAGTTGCAGGCTCAATGGGAACTGCTTCTTTTATTTGTAAAGGAAGTTCTAAAGCTATGGAAAAGACATTTGGAAGTACTTGTCATGGTGCTGGACGTTCTATGTCAAGGCATGCCGCAATAAGAAAGTTTGATGGAGAAGATATTCGTAAAGGATTAGCTTCTCGTGGTATAATTGCAAAATCAACTCATCCTAAAATTTTATCTGAAGAAGCCCCTGAAGCTTATAAAAATGTTTCAGATGTTATAGAAAGTGTTGATAAGTCTGGAATTTCTCCTAAAGTTGTTAGATTAGAGCCTATGGGTGTTTGTAAAGGTTAGATTTCTATTATTTTTCCTCTTCTACCAACATTAATAACTTTTGTCTTGCCTATTTTTTCTTCTATGCCTTCTGCTTCATGCACATGACTGCAGAGTAATATATCTGGTTTTAGTTTTTCTACTGCTCTTTTTACACCTTCTGATCCTGGAAATATCTTTGTAAATTTTTCCATCTTTGTTCCAGAAGGATGGACATGAGTTACCATTATATTCTTTTTTAGATATTTTATCTTGTCAAATCCTTTTTTTAGTAAATCGTAAATTTCTTTTTCTTTTAGTTGGAATAAACCTATGTTTGCTCCCCCTGCTCCAAATATTCCTACGTCTTTATACTTAACAGAATAGCCATGAATGTTTTTTATTTCATAAAATTCAGCTAGGAAATCTGCTGTTGCAACAGGCTCGTGATTTCCTGGTATTAGTAGAACTTTTTCATGCAGTTTTTTGAAAGGTTTAATCAAATTAGCTGTTGATTGATCTGCATAGGTTATATCTCCACATAAAACAACTAAATCAACATGTTCTTTTTTTGCTTTTTTTGCTAGTTTTTCAGCTAGGTCAACATCTCCATGAATGTCTCCTGCTGCTAAAATCCTTAGTTTCTTTTCAGGCATAATAGAGAAAAAGACGCTCTTGTTTAAAAAATTATCTTTCTTTAAAAGATAATATAAAAAACTTTAAATATTCTTAATAAATCTTAATTTTAGAGGTGTTGATACCTCAGAATCTTATTCTGAGAGAAAATTAAAATGGATAACATAGAATCAAAAATACAATATTGTAATCATGAATTAGTCCTTTCTCATGGATTTACAACTCCAGGATTGGCAAGAGAAAGTTATCCTCTTGCAAAGATGATACAGGAAAATGGAGTAAATACAATCTTAACTCAAGTACCTTGGGCAAGAGACAGGTTATTTTTTCATGATGATGAAACATTTACTGAAATTAATCGTAGAGACCCTAGACAAGAGAGAGATTGTACTAATTATGCATGGCATGGAGGGGCTTATTTAATAGGAGATGGATTTATGATTGGTGATGACAATGGGATTCCTTCTGCAAGAAAAGAAACCCAGCGGGTGTTGGGTGTTGAAAGAGCAATATATATAAATATACTTGCAGGGATTAGGGAATTCGGAGAGATTCCTGTAAGTGGATATAGTGAATATTATGCTTCATATTCTAATCATATAGATCCTTATTATAATCTTGGTAATTTTAAAAGAACTTTGTTTACATGGGATACTTCTTTACTAGTTCCTATAGGTACAGAATTGGCTAAAGAATTTGGTTATGAATTAATAACTCTTCCTATGGATGAAGCAAAATATGCTGCTATTGGTTTTATAGAACTTGGAGATCATATGGTTGTTGACTGCAGAGCAGAACAAACCATGGGAATATTAGAACAAATTGGATATAAAATTCTTCCTACACCGGTTCCATTAGAAGAACATAATAGAAGGGGAGGAAGTTTAAGATGTGCAACAACAGAAATGCCTCCTCTTAAACATAAGATGAAATTCCATCCTTTTAAAGAAGGTCATTTAGAAGATGGTCCTGCAAGACATAGCCGTTTTTCAGATATTGAAGGTCATTTTATGATTATGAGCCGTGCAGAATTTAGAAGGTTAAGAGAACCTTTATTCTCTTCAAGTGTTTATGGATAGAGAATTATCTTTCTTTTATTTCAAAACCTTTTTTTGTCAGGTCTATTAGTTTAGAAGGTTTTCCTTTGATTTCTCCAACATTAATCATAAAATCTGTTTTAGATTTTATTCTATTATCTAAATCATCTATAGATGTCATAAATTCTCTTCCTGCGACATTTGCAGATGTTGTTACAATTGGTATGTCTAAGTCTTTTGCAATCTCACTTGTCCAGTGTTTTGGTATTCTAACACCCAATGTGTTTAATCTTTTGTTTACTGCTTTATCAACTGCATTTGGTGTTTTTAGTTTTAGGATTAATGTAAATTGTCCTGGGAGTTTTCTTATCCATTTTTCTGCTTCTTCACTTACTTCACAGTTTTTTCTTATCCATTTTTTAGAAGGCGCAATAATAGAGAAAGGCATTTTCCTTCTGTTTTTTGCTTTTCTTATTGTTCTTACTGCTTCTTGGTTTAGGGCACTTGATCCTATACCATAGATCGTGTCTGTTGGATAGATAAATACAGCGCCTTGTTCTATTCTTTCTAAAAATTGGTCCTTTTTTAGGTTGTATTCATCTCTATTTATTATCTCCATACCTATATGTATGTTTTTTTTGTTTAAAAAACTTTATGTTGTTTAGAATATAATATAGAAAGAGCACCCCTTCTTATTCAGAAGGGGGAGGTGTTTTACAAAGGGTTGGTGCCAGAAAACTGTAAATCAAATGAATCTTCTATAGATCTTATAGTTAATCCTTTAATTTGATTGTAAAATAAATTTTTAATTGTTTTATTGCTTAAGTCGATTTTAATCACCTCGTTTATTGAAAGCAAAAAAACTGCTTTCTTTAATTTGTTGGGGTTTATAACCAACAATATTAGATGGACTAGGTTGTTTATATATCTCACGCGAGGATGGCAAGTGGCAAATGGGATAGTTAGAATGCCTGAAATGTTAGAAATGGGTTGTTAGAACGGGTTTGGCATTTGCCAACAGTTATTATTCCTTTTTTGTTTGATATTTATTTAGGGAGATTTTTAGCCACTTGCCATTAGACATGCTCTCTCGTAAGATTTATATATGAATTAATTATATTAAGTAATATCATGAGGTGTATAGATTTATTTGCGGGAATTGGAGGAATAAGATTAGGATTTGAAAATGCTGGATTTAATACTGTATTTTCTAATGATTTTGAGCCTGCTTGTAAAGAAACATTTGATTTAAACTTTGATAATTCACCTTTAATAATTGAAGATATTAACAAAGTTGATATTGATTCTATTCCTGATTTTGATATTCTATTAGCGGGATTTCCATGCCAACCTTTTAGTATTGCAGGTCATAGACAAGGTTTTAAAGATTCTAAAGGAAGAGGTAATTTGTTCTTTCGTATTGTAGAAATTATAGAACAAAAAAGACCCAAAGTAATTTTTTTAGAAAATGTTAAAAATCTTAAGACCCATGATAATGGAAAAACTTTCAAAATTATTAAAGAAACCCTTAAAGAAGCAGGTTATTTTGTGAAGTCAAAAATAGTTAATAGCATGATTCATGGTGATTTGCCACAAAATCGTGAAAGAATTTTGATTGTTGGTTTTTTAGACGAAGAAGTCGCTGATAAATTCTCATTTCCAAAAGAAATAAAATTAACTAAAAAAATTAAAGATCTTTTAAAAATTAAGGTTGATGAAAAGTATTATTATAAGGGTAAACCTCTTTATGATAGATTAAAACAAGATGTTAAAAAAAGAAATACAGCATATCAATGGAGAAGAAGATAAAGTTCAAGCTAAAATTCTCAAATCTCTTGGTTTTACATATAGAGAAATAAGCGAATTAACTGGAATTGCTAAAGGTACATTAAAAACTTGGGACCATAAGGCCAAAAAGAAAGAAACTAAATAAAATGGAACTCCAAGAGATTATTGTAAGAGGAAGATTTATTTTCAATAATGCACCCAAAAGACTTGAAGTATACAAACAAATTAATGGACGACAGAGTGCAAAAGATATTGCAAAAAAAGTAGGGAAGCCTTTGGTTCCAACACTTAATGATTTACAGAAGATAAAAGATATAGGGCTTATCAAACCGAAGAAAGATGTAGGAGGTAAGCAGTTGCAGAAGAATAATTCAATTATTTATGAAAAAATACCTTTAGCTAAACAAATTTCAATTTCATATTTTGAAAATCCTATTAAAAAACAAAAACAGTTGAAACAACATCTCAAGAAAAAAATTACAAAAGAAAATAAAAGAATAACTACAATAAGTGTTCCTTTTGAGACTGGTATTCTTGATATATGTAAATCAGGAGAAAACCAACTCTATGAATTTAAGGCTGCTGGAACTGAAGTTAAAAAACTTACAAAAGAAATTGCTGCTATGCTTAATACTAAAATGGGGGGGATTATATTATATGGTGTGGATGATGATGGAGCAATATCAGGGACTGATAAAACAAGTCAACAGATGGATCAACCACTTCAAAATTGTGTTAAAGATAATATTGACCCTTCACCTATAATAAAATTAATACCAAAAAAAGTTATGGGTCAAGATATTTTACTCATCGTAGTCCCTCCTTGGGATAAAAATGACGTTTATCATTTCTCTGGTAAGGTTTTATTAAGAAAAGGTACAAACGTATTCACTGCTACTTCAGGCGAATCTAAGAAACTACATAATGGAGAATATGTAATTTAACTAAATATGTCCTATTAATTTTAGTTCTTAAAATATTTTTTGCTTATATTTATTACACAACAAAATTTATAAACTTCCCACAATTCTTTTCTTATTATGATAGAATTAGAAAAAACATATCTTTTGAAGGAAATTCCTTCTGGCCTAAAAGAATGCAAATCTAAAGAGGTTATAGACATCTATATTCCTAAAACTAGTGAACATCCAACTCTAAGAGTTAGAAAAAACGGAGATAAACTAGAGATGACTAAAAAAGAGCCTGTAGATTTAGGAGATTCTTCAATACAAAAAGAACAAACAATTATCCTAAGCAAATCTGAATTTGATGCTTTTATGAATTTTGATGGAAAAAAAGTACATAAGAGAAGATACTACTACAATCATAATGGAAGACAAGCTGAAATTGATGTTTTTCAAGGACCTTTAAAAGGTTTAATTCTAGCTGATTTTGAGTTTGATTCAAAAGAGGAAAAAGATTCTTTTGAAATGCCTGATTTTTGTCTAAAAGAAATAACACAAGAGCTTTTTATTGCAGGCGGAATGATTTGCGGAAAATCATATGAAGATATTGAAGAAAATTTAAAAAGATTTAATTACTTAAAATTGTTTATGGAGTAATAGATAATATGAATATTGAAAAACTTAGAATAATAAAATCTGATGAAAGAGGCTTTATGTATGATTGTGATAAACTAAATTTTATTTCAAGAAAAAAAGGAACTACTAATGCTGATCATTCTCATAATGTCCCTGAAATTCTTTATTTAGTTAAAGGAGAAGCAGAATTAACAATAGGTGATGAAACTAAAACTGTAGAAGCACCAGTTAAAATTGAAATTCCAGAAAAAACTCATCATAAATTAGTTGCTCTTTCAGATATTGAAATTCTTGAAGATAGAAAAAGTGAGTAAACTTTATATAAAACCAAAAACATCTATAATCTATGGAAATATTAAAAGAAATAAAAGACAAGGAATTTCCAGATGATGAATCAACTTTGAGAATTAGAGAAGCATCAAGAGCTATTCTTTTTGACGAAAATGAATTGATACCTTTACTATTTGTTTCAAAATTTAATTACCATAAACTTCCTGGTGGTGGTATTGATGAAGGAGAAGATAAAGAAAAAGCTTTAGTTAGAGAATGCCTAGAGGAAGTAGGTAGTGAAATTGAAGTTGGTGGTGAAGTTGGTAAAATCATTGAATTTAGATCAAAATTGAATTTAAAACAAATATCCTATTGTTATTATGGAAAAATTATTTCCAAGGGAGAACCTGATTTTACAGAAAAGGAATTAAGTCAAGGTTTCAAAATTGTATGGCTATCTCTTAAAGATGCAATTTCCAAAGTTGAAAATGATAAACCTGAAAATTACGAGGGTTCTTTTATTCAAAAAAGAGATTTATTATTTCTAAAAAAATTAGAAAAAACAAGAAAAGGTAATTATGAAAAAGATATCTAAAAAGTATAGCGGGATTTTGATGGGAGCAATAACAGGTTTATTTATGAGTTTTTTTATGTCATTAGTTGTTACATATCTTAATTTAGGATTTGTAAATAATTTTTTTCAAATGTGGGCGAGAGCTTTTATTATAAGCTTCCCAATAGGTTTTCCAATAGCTTTAGTACTTATGCCATTTGTTAAGAAAATTGTAGATAAAATTACTGAATAAACTTAGTTAATCATGTTCAACTTCTGGTGACATCACACAAAAACCAGGTTTTATTGTTCTTATTGAATTTAATCTTTCCATAACATCCCTTAAATTAACATCCCTTATGTTACCCCAATTTCCTCTTGATGCATGGTGATCAGGACAGAATTGAATATCTCCATTATTTTTGATAGTTAATCCAAAAGCATAAAGTGCACAGTGATTTTCCAAAGTACTAGATGGGGAAAATAAAGTATTATATCCCTGAGATAATTTAACTAATTCACTATCAAAAACATATTCTCCTGTTCTATTTCCAATTTGTTTCCATAGTTCTGGATTATTTCCTGCCCAGGTTACTGGTTTAACAGGGCGAACAAATAAAGGTATATCTCTATTTTTGCAGAGTCTTGCAATATCTGGAAGTTCATCTCTATTATCATGTGTTAAAACCATGTTTGCTATTATTCTATGAACTACTCCTTGATGTGTAGATTCTTCAGATCCTTTATATGTTGAAATAACTAATCCTAAATTCTCTGAGAACTTTTTAAACATATTTTCATTTGCATGATATCTTTTTGTAAAATATCCTGAATATAATGCATCCAATTTAATACCTATTGAAACATCTCTTGAAAATAAATAGTCAATTTTCTCTTTATCAAGATTTCCAGTTAAATTTGAGTATATAACTGTTGTCAAACCCAACCTATGTGCATGTTCGATAAGTGGATAAAAATCAGGATCTAAAGTTGGTTCGCCTGTTCCAGGTATAACCAAAGTTTTAGCACCCATTTCTATAGATTCATCTAATAGGTCTTTCTTTTCAACTAGACTAAGCAAGTCTTGGTTATCTTTTCCAATTAAGTCTTTATTGAAACACCAATCACAAGAATAGTTACATCGTGAAGATAAATCTAAGGATAACTGAGTAAAACCCCCTCTTTGGTGATTATCCATATAAACACTCATAGAATAATCATATCCTTTAAACAATTGAAGTTCTTTTTCCATACTATAGAGTAGTTACTATTAGTTATATGAAATTATGTTGTGGAAAATAAACGACAGATTTAAATATTCCATCATATTTTTATAGTGTATGAAAGAAGAAATACTCAAGTCCTTAGGATTAAGCGATAAAGAAATTAAAATTTATTTAGCAAATCTTCAGTTAGGCAGTAATCTAGTTCAGGAAATAGCAAACTTTGCAGAATTAAACAGAACTTCTGCTTATGATTT
This sequence comes from Candidatus Woesearchaeota archaeon B3_Woes, assembly GCA_005222965.1. Taxonomy (NCBI): domain Archaea; kingdom Nanobdellati; phylum Candidatus Woesearchaeota; species Candidatus Woesearchaeota archaeon B3_Woes. The sequence goes on along the minus strand of NJBG01000001.1, from coordinate 227,141 downwards.
ATTAAAATCTCTTGAAAAAAAAGGATTTGTTAGTTATACTATACAGTCAGGAAAGAAATTCTATCAGGCAACAAAACCAAACAAACTCCTTGATATGTTAAAAGAAAGAGAAGAGTTGGTGAAAAAGATACTTCCTGAGTTAAATTTTTTGACAGAGAGTGTTGACAAAAGACCGAATGTTGAAGTGTATACTGGCAAAAATGGGTTAAAATCAATATTTGAAAACATTCTTGCTGAAGCAAAATCTTTTTCCTGCATAGCATCCAAGAATCAGTTGTTAAAACTATTCCAATATTACATGCCTCATTTTGTAGAGAGAAGAAAAAAGAAAGGAATCAAAGTAAGAATAATCAGTGAAACACAACCAGTTGATAAAAAAGCACCATACAAACTAATTAAAGAGAAAATTAAAACTGCAACTTGGTTGTATAATGGAAAAATAGCAATGGTTTCTTTAGAAGAAAAAGAGCCAATAGGGATCTTAATCAACGAAAAGAATTTCTATGAAACACAAAAAATAATGTTTGATTTATTATGGAAAAATTTGGATTAAGATATTAAACTATTTTTCCCAAAACTCTTCTGCTTCTTTTTCCATTTTTTCCAGTCTGTCATAGTAATCTGGAAATTCGTTTAGATGAGCTAAGGCAATCTTTCCAGTTATTAGTGCATCATCATCTGTAACATTTGTTTCTGGATCTACACTTCCGTGCTCTAATTCTATGTCCATGCCTCTTCTAAACTGGTCAACATCAAATTTGTCCCAAGTAATTCTTAATTTTTCTCCAATTTCTTTTGCTTCTTCTTCTGTAAATTGTTTTTTCATAAACCTATAAATATAATAACTCATCTTTAAATCTTTCTGTTATCAACAACCAAACTTTTATATATAAGAAACATAAATCTCGTTAATCATACCTTTGCTAAGTTATTACAAAATCAAAAGATTTTTATATTTAACACAACCCACCAGCATTTACAGATAATAAAACAAATCACTAATTATTTTAAAAAAATTTAGGGGTTATTTACTGTTATGAATGATCAAAGCATAATACTTGTAGGGGGTACAGGTGTAGGAAAGTCTACTTTAGTTGAAGGACTAAGAGAAAGTTTTGATTTTTATTTAGTTGATAGACGCTCCTTAGTTGATAAATATGTTCTTCCTGCTTATGAGCAATATTTAAAGGATAATGGTATTGAATTTAAGAGAGATAGGGAACATCGTTTTGATTCAACTGCATGGTATAAAAACCAAGGAAATCCAGGATTGGCAAAGTTAGTGGAAAGAGAACTTTCAATTAATAATGGAAATTTGTTGTTAGTAGATAACTTAAGAGGACCTTTAGAAATAAAATATACAATAGATAATATCCCTGATTCTTTGTTTGTTGCTCTTGATGCTCCGGATGAAGTTAGAATCAAAAGACTTCTTGGGAGAAATTCTGATTACGATGGTTTAAAAGGAAACCAGAGAGAAAGATATCTAGAAGCAAAAGCAGTTATTGAAAAAGAGAGTAAAAATTACAATTTAGCGGAAACTTTTGAGATGCTAAGATTCTTAAAATCCAGAGCTATTTACATAGATACAAAAGACAAATACCCAGAGGAATGCCTAAGAATAACTCTTGATTTTGTTTTACATAGGTTAGGAGTTAATGATGAAACTAGATGAATTAAACACATATCCATTTAGTCTTCCTATACAGAATAAACTAACATGGGGTATAGGAAAAGGATTACAAAGCTTAGACCATGTGTTAGTAGAAGTAAAAGCAGGGGGTTTTGTAGGTTATGCTGAAGCGGTTCCTAGACCTTCCATATTACATGAGACACAAGAAAGTGTAATTACTTATTGCAAACAAATAACAAATAAATTAATTTTTGATTTGACAGAAGAAAACATTGATAATTTTTCTGATTTAGAATTTTCCAAAAATCAAAATTTAGCAGCAAAAGCAGCAGTTAATTGTGCACTTTACGATTTACTTTCCAAAATTAAAGGAATTTCTTTAAATGAATTAATAGGTTTACCAAATAATAAAATAGACAGTTGCTATGTTTTACCTAAACCTGAAAACGACAACGAATATATTGACCAATTAGAGGATAAAATTGCACAAGGAATTTTTGGATTTAAAATAAAACTTACAGGTGATATTTCAAGAGATTTTCATATTTTTGATATTCTGAATAAATTCACTGGATGCATGTTTTATTTAGATGGAAATGAGATGTATTCTCTTGACAACGCAGTCAAGTTGGTGGACCATGTATCTTCCATCCCAAACATATTATATTTAGAAGAACCAATTGATGTTTCTAATATAAAAGGCAGGCAAAAATTAATGGAGTATGTTAAAGAAAATCAGCTTTATATAGAAATTGTTGGAGATGATAGTTGTAAAACTTTTGAAGACCTTAAGAAACAAGTTGATTTAACAACTATATCAATGGTAAATATAAAAGTTCCAAGGACAGGAATAAGCGAAGGATTAAAGATTTTAGATTACTGCAAAAAAATTGATCTTCCTGTGATGATAGGATCACATGCTGGCTATTTAATAGCTTCATACTATTCATGTCTTTTAGCAAATCATGAAGCAGTAACATCTAAATTGAATGAAGTTATTTATTGGAATAATGTATCTAAAGAAAATGATTTTGTGGAAAGACCTAAAATTAAAAATAATCAGGTAAATTTTAATAATTTTCCCAAAATAGATATGAATAAAATAGCGGAGGCAATAAAATGAGATATCCAACAGAACTGGATTATGTTTTGAAGATAAGAGAAGGCCAGGGGCTTCCTAAAGATCCCCAATTAGGAGTAGTTTATGAATTTACAAAAACAATTGAGAGAATTTATCCTTTAAGAATACCAATATTGTTAGTTGATGATGATCTTAATGCATATGGAAAATGTGTTATCCTTCAAACTAATGTAGGAAAGGGAAATACTACTGGTTTGTATGAGATAGTCTCTTTATTTGACGAAGAAGAAAGAAAGATTTTCACAAAAGACATTAAAGAATCTTTTGAGATTGCAAAAACTCTTGAAGAAAGAATGAATCAACCTTGAAATAATAAATATATTTAAATATTGTAATAAGGCATATCTTGTTTGTTGATGCTTGACCCAACAGAACATATGAAATTTTTATCAACAACCAAATTTTATAAATGTTGAATTCAATTCATGAACCTACTCTAAAAGGATTAGATTTAAATAGTTATTTAAATAATTATGGGAAGAGGTGATATTATGAAACTAAAAAACAAGGTTGCTATTGTTACAGGTTCAAGAAGAGGTATTGGTAAAGCTATAGCACTTGAGCTGGCAAAAGAAGGGGCCAAAGTAGTTATTTCTGATATTGCTTTAAAAGAATGTCAAAATGTTTGTGAGGAAATAAGGAAGATTGGTTCAGATGCAATTGCTGTAAAATGTGATGTTTCTAAAAAAAGAGATGTAGACGCTATGATAAGAAAGACTATACAAAAATTTAAAAGAATAGATATTCTTGTTAATAATGCTGGTGTTGTTTCAATGAAACCTTTTGTCAAAATGACAGAAAAAGATTGGGATTTTACTTTGGATATAAACTTAAAAGGGGTATTTCTGTGCACAAACTCTGTCACAAAACAGATGATTAAACAAAAAAGTGGTAAAATAATCTCAATAGCTTCTATAGCAGGAGAAGTAGGATTTATGAATATATCTGCTTATTGTGCTTCCAAGGCAGGAATCATAAATTTAACAAGAGAGCTTGCAATTGAACTATCTCCTTACAATATTAATGTTAATGCAATAGCTCCTGGTATAATTGCTACAAAGATGACTGAGGATATGTTAAAGGATAAAAAAACAAAAGAGAGTTTGTTAGCAAATACTCCTCTAGGCAGAGTTGGTCAACCAGAAGAAATAGGCAAAGCAGCAGTCTTTTTGGCTTCAGGTGATTCAAATTTTGTAACAGGGCATACCTTGGTTGTGGATGGTGGATGGTTAACCCACTAAAACATATGAAATTTTTATCAACAACCAAAATTTTATAAAGACAGACAATCAAATATATCTTATGAATAATCAGCAACCTGTAACAAAAGAAGAAGCTACAAAGATAGTTCTAAAAGTGATTGTAGGAGCTATTGCTTTTACTGTAATTTTTATGTTTTTGGCATATGGTAAAATTCCAGTAAAACCTTTGTTAATAGCTTTGGCAATTATGGTGCCAATAATGGTTGTAAGTGGAATAATGGGGTATAAACATCAACCTAAAATAAGAAAAAAATCTAAAACAATACCTTATGTTTTTATCATACTTGGAAGCTTAATGGTGATCGTTTATGTTTTACAATTATTTATGATTGGCAAAACACCTGTAACCTATCTAAATATTGTAGTGGGGTTTGTATTCTTATTTATTGGAGTTTATAAACTAAAAAAATCACAATAACCAAAATTTTATAAAGGGATTATAAACACTAATAATCATGAGTAGTAGATTATATTCAAAAAGGGAAAGAGATAAAGCAAAGAAAGTAGCTAAAAGAAGAAGGCCTAGGTCTAGACCTAAAAAGAAAGTTTCAAAAATCTGTTAATTTCTTAGAAATTTATTTTATCATACCACTTAAACCTAAAATTTGGTATGTTAGACCTATTCTTGATTTTGGAATAATCCATTTTTGTATTAAATCATTATAGAAATGATCATAATCTCCTCTTACATGCATATATGGCTCAATAACCGGAGCTAGAATTCCTGTAAGATGATTCATATGCTCTCTTGTTTCCTCCTTATTTAAACCTGTTCTTTTAGAAACTTCTTCTACACTAAATCTAGGATAGAATCCCTTACCATATCTTTCTTTTAGTTCAGTTGTTCTGTTATGAATTGAGTGTAGAACTGGAATACTTTCTCTATCAACAGTTTTTTCAAAAACACCACCATTATTAATTGCATTTTGATAGGCATCAAAATTTTGACTATCAATATGAAATCCAGAATACCAATGTTGATGTCTACGAGCTCTATCTTCAACCCCTATTATTCCTAATAGATTTCTAAGAATTTTTTTTGCCTGACCAGGAGACCAAGTCTGACTTGCATAATGTAACCATTCTGTACGTTCGAAAGATGTAGATATCCTTCCATCATCATATCTCTCAATACTAAAATGACTTAACATTTCTATTTCTGCAGCACTAAGCTGAACACTATATTTTATTTGATCTCCTTCTTGAGTTACTGTAAAAACAGGAGATTTTACCCTAAGTCTGCTTCTTCTAATTTCGTTGTTTTCAATAAATAAATCTAGAGGAGGTATTTTTTCACTAATACCCTCTTCATCAACAACTTCTGCTCCTACTCCCTTAATACAACAAGCACCTCGAGCAAAGCTATGAGTACGATCTTTATTATAAGAATCCCATGCGTTTTCATCAAAGAAGATTCTCATTCTTATGATTTCTCTATCTGAATCAGAGAACTGAATTCTTGTTATATGATCAGGATACCCATAATTAGTTAGATTCAACAAATTTATATCTTCTCTACCATCAAGAATTTCTATAATTCGTCCTCTATTGATTTTTTGTGATGTACTTAATTCTAATGTATATTCTATATATTTTTCAAACCACTCTTTAGCTTCATGATAATTGTTTTCATCTACCTCAAAAGGAAGTCTAAACATATCAGGACGCCACATAAAAGGCCAATCTTTTGTTTCATGGAATTCAATATCTCTAGTTAAAGTTTCAAGATTTCTATTTATATTACTAATACTCTCATCTATATTACCTATACTTTCTCTAAAATACATCTCTAAACTTTTTAGATATGCTTCCAAGTCACCATAAACAAAAACAGTTTCTTGATATTGATAATCAATAGTATCCCCCATAAATTAATGAGAATGAAGATTGGTTTATAAATTTTTAGAAGTCAGTTAATTTCTTAGAAGGTTTATTATATTCAATTATTGATGTTTTACCTTCTTTTCCGCCTTCTATTTTTTTAATGGTAATAAATCTGGCTGTTTCTAAGGTTTTTAGTTTACGATAAAAACTTCTATAAGGATCTGTACCACCTTTTTGATGATACAACTCAAAAATTTCACCTGACTTTTTTCCAGGATGCTCTTTAATAACATCTAGTAATAATTTTGTTTGAGATTCTAAATCAGTGCTTTTTTTAATGCTAAAATCATCTATTTTTTTAAGAGCTTTATTGGCATGCTCTACTGAAATCTTTTTGTTTGATTCATTTTCAGCTGCCAAACCGGCTTCTCTTAATAAATGCAACCCAGTTCTAATATCTTGTGTTTCAAATGTTCTTTTAGAAATAATATCTAATGCAGAAGAATCAACAACAGAAGGGAAAAAAGCATAATTTGCTCTTTGCTTTAGAATTTCTTTTGTCTCTTTTAGATTATATGGCTCAAAACCAATATTATCTGCACCTAGTCTTGATCTTATTCTTTCGTCTACTTTTGATAACCATTCCTGGTAATTTGTAACTAATAAAATTGTTTTTTTGTATACGCTTTCAATTAAGAAATATAAAAAATCAAAATCCTCTATTTTGTCTATTTCGTCAAAACAGAAAACAGCAGATTTTTTATTGACCATGTTTTTAACAATTCCAAATAATTCTTCTGTGTTTTTATTATGTGTTAAATTATAACCTAGTTCTTCGCATATTGCGACAATTATCTTAAATGTTGTATTTTTCTGCCAGCAATTAATATAGATTGGAACAACATCATCTGATTCTTCTTCTAGTTCTCTAAACATATACTTAATTGTGGCTGTTTTACCTATTCCTGGTGAGCCATAGACAAGCAGATTTTTTCCTGTTCTTCCTTGAAGTAAAGGTTTGATGCAGGAAACAATATAATTTTGTTGAGATTCTCTAAAAGGCAATCTCTTAGGAATAAACTCTGTATCTAGAGCAGAATCATTCTTGAATAAAGTTTGGTCTGAGTGTAAAATATCTTTGAATAGCGCCATTTAAACCCCTAAAATAAGATAAAAACTAGAATATAAAAAGGTTTTGGGTTATAAAAAAAAAATTAAAAATTAATAGCTAATCTAGCTCCAGCATGAGCCTTTCCAATATAACCTTGAAGCCAATATTTGTGATCTTTAGTTAATTCTATTCTTGCATTTGCTCTGTAGTCTAAATCCTTTCCTTTTCCTTTTGTAATAGATCCTCCAACTCTTAGTCTATCATTAACCCCATAACCTAAAGTTGCTGAAGCTGATCCTTCTGTTTCAAGACTTCTAAGATTAATTGGTAAATTGCCTTCTAAATCAAATGTCAAAGGACCATTCATGTGTGTAAAATATATTTGAGGATTTAGCACATTATACTTTCCTTCACTACCTTTAAATAAACCAAGTGCCCCTATAAGATTTCCATATTTACTTTCAGTTAGATAACCTAAGTTAATTCCTTTATTCTCTACCTCTCCATTTCCCGACACACTGAACGGTGCAGCTATAAGAATGTCTGTTAAAGATGTATCTAGATTTTTTGTGAATAATTTAGGTATAACCATTCCACTTGTTTGCCCACCTGAATGATTGAGATATGTATCCATCTGAACAGCTTTTGGACCTCTGCAACCATTATAAAAATCTTGAGCCAAGGCTAAAGCAGGTAATGACAATCCCACAAACATTCCTGTGATATATTTCATTGTTTTTTTCATTTTATTTCCCCCTCTCTTTTTTTAAGGAAAGAGATTAAACCTCTTTTTGTATATTCTGAATCTTTTAATGTTTAAATTAATTCAACTAATCTTGTATCTTTTACTTGAATTTTTGTTGGCATATTCGCTTCTACGAATTTATCGTATGGAACATCTAAACCTGGTTTGGATATTTCAGGTGAACCATATCTAACTTTGTAAAGAGTTACTTCAACTTCTGGTCCATATCTACTACCTATTTGAGTAAATTCAGGGATGTCCCCTACCTTAACAACTCCATCAGGGTGTCTTGCGAGAAATGCTAAACCTCCTTCTTGATCTTCTCCTTTAAGTCTAATCTTTATATCGGAGATTAGGCTATCAGTTGGATTAGCTCTTGCGTAAGCCCCACATAATCTTGCCTCATACATTTTTTCTGTTATTGGTACAAGTGGTATTATTTCTTTTTGTTGTGTTTCCATTTTATTTCCCTCCATTATATAAATTATCTATTAAGTTTCTTGCACTCTGAATACTTTCTTTCCATCCTAATTGATTACTAAAATTATGATAGTGAGAATTTACTTTGGTATATAATTGAACTAATTCTTCACCACCTTCTTCTCTTCCTAATATTGAATCATTTTCATTTGTGTAGGCTTGAATGTAATATATATCTCTATTTTCACGTTTTGATGAATCTCTACTTAATCTAATGTTTACGCTACCAATAACTCCTTTAAATTTTGTATCAAACTGATTAGCCTCATTACCTTCCCATTCTGGAACTTTTTCTGCTATTTGTAACATTTCATTCAACGATAAACTTTGATTTTCCATTTTTATTTCCCCCCCTCTTTTTGTAACTACTGTTGTGTAATTACTAATAGATACAGAGACTATTTAAACTTTGGTGGTGGCAATTACCACCAAAATAAGAAAGATTTATATATGAAAAAACGTTATTTAGTTATTATGTATGAAGAGTTATTAAGGGAAATTGGATTAAGTCCTAATGAAGCAAGAGTATATGAAGCATTATTGCAAACAGGAGAGGCTTCTGTTCAAGAAATTTCTCTAAAATCAAAAGTACATAGAAGAAATGTTTATGATTCTATAAACAAACTAATAGAAAAAGGCCTTGCTTCTGAAGTATTTATTAAAGGTGAAAAACATTTCAAAGCTATAAATCCAAGAAGATTATTGGACTTAATAAAAGAAAAAGAAGAAAAAGTAAACAAAGTTTTGCCAGAGATGCAGGCAAAATACGGAGCAGTTGAACAAAAAGAAGAAGCTTATTTCTACAAAGGTATTGAAGGTTTTAAAAATTATTTGCAAGATATTCTGGAAACAAAAGAAACAGTTTACTTTATTGGTGCAAAGGCTTTTTGGTTGGATGAAAGATTGCAACATTTTTTACCAAGATTTCAAAGAGAGAGAAAAGAACTAGGAATTAAGTTTATGCATATATTTGACTATGAAGTTAAAGAGCAAAAACCAGAAATCTTAAAATTAGTTGGAAAACCTTATAAGTTTTTGCCAAAGGCTTATTCAAGCCCAACAGCAGTTGATATTTTTGGAGATTATGTTGTTGCATTTGTTGGTGTTAAACCAGGAGAACTTTATGAAGAACCAACCCAGTTTGTCATGAAAAGCAGAAAATTAGCAGATGGTTATAGAAAATTCTTTCAATTTATGTGGGATAATTGTTCAGAATAATTATTCTTTTGCTGAGATCTTTGTTTTGTTGTTCATATAAGGGACTAAGGCCTTTGGAATTGTTATAGAACCATCTTTATTTTGATAGTTTTCTAAGATAGCTACAATTGCACGTGAGGTAGCAATAACAGTATTATTTAGAGTATGAGCAAACCATTTTTCTTTTCCATCTGTAACTCTTATATTAAGTCTTCTAGCTTGGGCAGCTTCCATATTTGTGCAGGAAGTAATTTCAAAATACTCTTTTTTTCTTGGAGACCAGACTTCTAAATCAGCTGATTTTGATTTTAGATCAGCTAAATCTCCTGAACATATCTCTAATTCACGAATAGGCAAGCCTAATTTTTTAAAAATAGCTTTAGAATGGTTTTGCATTTCATCATAGAATTTATAGGAATCTTCTGGTTCACAAATAACAATCATTTCCTGTTTGTTGAATTGGTGTGTTCTGAATAATCCTTTTTGATCAATTCCATGGCTTCCGATTTCTTTTCTAAAGCATTGAGAAAAACCAGTTAGTTTTATTGGCAAATCCTCTTTATTTATTATTTTGTTGATAAACATGCCAATCATTGGATGTTCTGAAGTAGCTATCAAAAACAAATCTTCATCTTCAACTTTATAAGACATTTGTTCTATTTCTTCATTAGAAAAAACACCTTTTAGTATTTCCCCCCTTATCATTAGAGGAGGTTCTACATATTCATAGCCTTTACCAATCATATAATCACGGGAAAAATTAATCAGAGCCATATTTAACAAAGCCAAATCTCCTTTAAGATAATAAAAACCATTACCAGAGGTTTTTGCAGATGTCTCAAAATCAGCTATTCCAAGTTTTTCAGCAATCTCCACATGATTTTTTACATTGAAATCAAACTTTTTTGGCTTTCCTATAACTTCTTTCACAACGTTATCTTTGTCATTTTTGCCAACAGGAACTGATTTATGAACCATGTTTGGAATAACATATAGAATTTCTACAATCTCTTTTTTTACTTTATTAAGACCTTCTTCTACTTTTCTTATTTTGTCTGGTAATTCTTTTGCTTCTTTTACTACCTTAGATATATTCTTGCCTTGTTTTTTCAATTCATTTATTTCATGAGTTATTTTGTTTCTGGATGCTCTTAGTTTTTCAGATTTTTGTAAAAGTTCTCTGTATTTTTTTTCTTTTTCTAAGAACTCATCTACTTTTTTCAGTTTTTCATTCTGAAACTTTTTTTTAATATTTTCTTTTACTTTTTCAGGATTTTCCCTTATAAATTTGATGTCAAGCATTTTATTATTTAAAGGCCCTTTATTATAAAAAGGTTTCTAGTTTTTATAAAAAAATCATAAAGTTTATAAAGTAATTTATTCAATACTATATAATGAAAAGGGGGCTGGTAGGAGAACCAGCAATGGGTAATGAAGGAAGTGGGGAAGAGAATTCTGTGGGTGATTTAGAAAGACGTATGGGTTTGGGTTTACCAGAACTTGTTTCAAGACACGGTATAGTTCTAGCTCCAAATGGACGACCTTGGGAAAGCAAAGCTGTTATTAATGGCCCTATTTTTAGATTAGAAGATTCTATTGGTTTACTTTACAGGGCTTTTGGAGAGGATGAGACTTGTAAATGGAGAAGAGAAGGAACATCAAGTTTTGGATTAGCAACAAGTCAAGATGAATTACATTTTGAAAGAGCATCTGATGAACCAGTATTCAAGCCAGAAGGAGATGATGAAAAACACGGAGTTGAAGATCCAAGAGTTATTTTTATAGATGATAGGTTCTATGTACCATATACTGCTGTTAAAAGGATAGAAGGAAAAAAGAGTGTTGAAGCGAGAGTGTCTTTAGCATCTACAACTGATTTTAGAAACTTTAAAAGATATGGTGTAATTTTAAGAGATAATGAAGATGTCTCTAACAAAGATGCTGCTCTTTTTCCTGAAAAGATAGGTGGAAGTTACATTATGCTTCATAGGAGAGATGGGGTAAATATATGGATGGCTTATTCTGATGATTTAATAAATTGGTATGGTCATAGAATTATAATGAAACCAAAATTGTGGTGGGAAAAACTGAAGATTGGAGCATGCTTCTCTCCAATAAAAACAGAAGAAGGATGGGAGCTGTATTATCATGGTGTTGATAAGGATAATGTATATAGGGTAGGAGTTGCTTTGTTGAATTTAGAAGACCCTTCTAAAGAAATAGTTAGACTTGGACCGATTTTTCAACCAGAAACACATTATGAAAAAATAGGTCTTGTTAATAATGTTGTTTTTCCTTGTGGAGCAATACCTCAAAAGGATAATCTAAATCCTTGTGGAGCAATACCTCAAAATTATAATCTAAAAATCTCTTATGGTGCTGGAGATACAGTAACTGCTTTAGCTGTTGTAAATAGAAATAGGTTAAACCAAAAATTAGAAAGAGCACTCGCTTTTGCTTAACTAGTTTCTTTAATAAACCTATATATTTCTTTGAAAGCTATGTTTCTGTTTTTATCAATACAGAAAACATGATAAGAATTTGGAACCATAAAAATTCTTTTTTTAACTGAACCAATATGTTTGTAAATCCATTGTGCATTTTCTTTTGGTAGGATATGATCTGTTGAAGACTGCATAATTAAGGAAGGAGCTGTTATTTTTGGCAAATCTTTCTCAGATATTCTGATAAGCTTAATTAAATCACTAATGCAGTTTAATGGAAATTCCATATACTGGGTTTTCTTCTTTACCAACTTTTTTATCTTTTCATCAGGATACTCCTTTCTTACAAAATTCTTGAATAACTTAATAAATTTAAATAGAATTTTATTAAAAAGTTGTCTTTTGAAGAACATTGCAGTACCCATAACAACAATTCCTTCAACATTTCTTTTAGTGGCTATTCTAAAAGATAAATTTCCGCCCATAGAGCTTCCTATAACATAAACTCTATTAGTTGATTTAGATAGTTTGTCAAATCCTTTTAGAGCAGAATTTTCCCAATCTTTTTCTTTTGTTCTTGCAAGGTCTATTACATTAGTGCCGTGTCCTTTTATTAAAGGAGCGTAAACAGAAAAATTTTTTGAAGCAAGATATTTAGCAAGAAATCTTAATTCTTGCGGTGTACTAGTCAAACCGTGCAGAAGCAAAACACCTGTTTTTCCTTTTTTAATAAAATAGGGTTCAGCACCTTTCATTATAGGATATGTTTTTTTGTGCTTTTTTGTTACAAAATAAAATCTTATTTTTTTTTGAAGAAGAGCAAAAATAATCACTATAATAATCAATTTTAACATTTATTATCACTTATCTTCGTTTTTTCTTTTTATTCTTATTAGTAAAATGTCCTTGTATTTCTCCTACATCAATGCTAATTCCTAAATTTTTCTCAATCTCATTAATATGTTTTCCTGCTTTTCCAATTATTCCAGAAATAGCATATTCTGGAACATTAACAACTGCTTTGTTTTCAGAAACAACATCTACTTCCACCATGTCTGAGTATTTTAAGAAATAATCTTTTATTGCTTGTGCTGCTAATCTTTTTGCACCTGTTTTTTTTATTGTTTGTTCTGCAACAGGCACTACAACAGTTTCTTCACCATAAGAATATAATTCATATTCAAGCTTGTTTGTTTCAAAATCTTTTACAGTAACAATGGGTCTTGCTAAATCAGCTTCTGTCATTCCTGATGGAACCTTGACTTCAATTTGTAGGCCCAGAACCTTATCTATTTTTCCATCTTTTATGAAAATTACAGTATCTATTACATGAGGGATTACTCCTAGCTCTATTTTACCTACAAATCTTTGTATAGCATCTACTGGATTTGTTGCATGAACAACTCCTGCTAAACCTATACCTGATAGTCTTAGATCTGAGAATAGATGAAAATCATCTTTATTACGCATTTCATCAAATAGTGTATAATCTGGTCTTGATAATAATAAGATATCATGAACTTCTTCAGGAGAACCATGCGAAATGGCGTATTGAGTTATGCTCTCTGGCAATACTAAATCCCTTGGAGCTTCAATTGTCTTCACAATTCTTCCTTTGTCTGCATAGTGCTCTATTAGAGCAGCAGCAAATGTTGATTTTCCCATTCCAGGAGCTCCTGATATTAAAATTCCTTCTGCCTGCTTGTCTAATCTTTCCAATAGTTTTGATGATAGATTATACTCTTCTAATTTTAGGTGTTTTACAGGTCTTACAGCTGTAATTTCCCATCCGTCTGAAAAAGGAGGTCTTGTTATTACAATTCTAAACGTCCCTAATTGAGCTATTGTAGAACCTGTTCTATTTATTTCTACAAATCCTTCCTCACCTTCTTCTCCTATTTCAATTATTTCCTTGCTTATTTCCTCTATTTCTGTCTGAGTTAGTTCCTTGTTCTTTATTTTAACAAAATCCCAGTTTCCAGGTGAACCTTTTTTAGCAAAAGGAAAAGAGCCCTCTCTAAGGTGAACTGACATTGTTTTTTCGTCAAAAAACGATTCAAGTTTTATTTTTCTCATTTTTATAAACGCCGCGGGTGAGACTTTCAAAGCAAAAGGCTTTGAAACCTTTTGACCAATTTGAACTCACGTGCCCCGAAGGACATCGGATTTTTGTGAACTTTATTAAGATTCTAGGTAATATTGTTCCTAGCAATCCGACGCTATGGCCAGACTAAGCGACCGCGGCTTATTTTGAAGTATCTATAAGTAGTTTATAAATATTACCAATTTTTTTATTTAAATAAAAAAGCTTATAAATAGTTTGTAATTAACATGGCCTATAGCGGGATGGGGCAGTCAGGAGTGCCCGTCGAAGTCATGGACCTCATGACTGCGGAAGGCTCATAGGGATTTCCCTGAGGCACCCGGAAAAAAACATTTTATGTTTTTTGGGCAAAGGTCGGTGGTTCAAAAAAAGGATATTTATATATCTTTTTTGGAAGTCCACCTCCCGCTATTTTATATTATAATATTTTAGAAGTTCGTTTTCTAATGCTGTAAATGATTTATGCAAAAGCTTTGTTACGCCCCATTCTGTTTTTTTGACTTCAAAAACCTTTGAAGGTACAACTAGTTTAATATGTAAAGAATATCTAGAAACATGGTGGCTTTTTTTGTGCTGTTTTATGTGTATTGTTAAAGAAGTTATCTCTTTTGGTATTCTTTTAATCTTATTGTAATATTTAGATGTTAGTGTCTGAAATGTGTCTTTTTCCAAATCTTCTAATTTATTCAATCCGATGAATTGAATATTTTTTATCACATTTGGAATTATAGTAAAGCTAACTTATATACTTTGTGATTTAACAAAGTTTAAAAGTTAATGATGTTTTTTAATAAGAATAATGTTATTATGCGGTATTGATGAAGCTGGAAGAGGTCCTGTTATAGGCCCTTTAGTAATGGCAGGAGTTGTAATAGAAGAAAAAGATATTTCTAAACTAGAGTCTATTGGTGTAAAAGATTCAAAGCTTTTAACAATTAATGAAAGAAACTCCCTTTTTGATAAAGTTAAGAAAATAGTCAAATCCTATGAAATAGTTGTTTTAAGTTCTAAAGATGTAGATGATGTTCTTAATTCAAAGGACATGAATCTTAATTTATTAGAGGGCAAAACATCAGCTGAAATTGTGAATAATTTAAAGCCAGATAAAGCAATTCTAGATTGTCCTAGTACTAATGTTAATGCTTATTCAAATTATGTTAAAGATCTTTTAAAGAAAGACGTTAAATTAATTGTAGAGCATAAAGCTGATTTGAATTATGTTATTGTTGGTGCTGCTTCTATTTTAGCAAAGGTTACAAGAGATAGTGAAATTGAGAAGATTAAAAAGAAAATAAACATTAATTTCGGTTCTGGGTATCCTTCTGACCCAAGGACTCAGGAATTTTTAAAGAAAAACTGGAATAAATATCCTGATATTTTCAGAAAGACTTGGGCTTCTTATAAGAATGTTGTTAAAGGAAGTTACCAGAAGAAGATGAGCGAGTTTTAGATGGAGCAGGGTTGTCTATACTCTGTTGTTTATATTCCCTTCTCCATTCTCTTTGAGTATGATGCTGATCACAATAGGTTCCTAAGATGCTATATTCTTTTATATGCCATAAAAATTCTCTTTGGCTTTCTTCTGTTATTGATATTTGCGTCCTAACCAGAGAATCTTCTAAATCTACTGGTATTGTATAAGGAGAATCACCACCAAGAAAAAATATTGTAGTTTCTACATTGTTTCTATTATATCTTTTGATTAGACGTTGGACAGTACCTGTTAATTCAGCTATTTTTTCTTTTTTTCCATGAATTATAGGGATATCCATAAATTAGTTAATCATAACCAATATATAAACTTTTCTTTTCTGTTCCTCTTAATTAGTAGTATCAAACAATAAAGTTTTAATACTCTTTGCAATACTTTGTCTTTATTAGAAAATTATATATGAGTGGTGGTGAAGTAAAGATAGAAGGAAATGCTCGTGGTGTTGGCGAAGAAATGAGTGGTGGTACAATTATAATGGAAGAAAATTGTAGTGACAAACACCAATACTAAACACATTGTATTAACTTAGGTCATAGTATGAAAGATGGAAAGATAATCATAAAAGGAGATATAAAATGAAAAAATATTTAATATTAGTAGGATTTTAGAGACAAATATTAATTTTATAGTAGTAACATTATCAAAAGATTTATAAACAATATTTTATTAATCTTCTTTATGACATTAATGAGCTGAAAAATGATATATTCAACAGATGAATTAAGAAGATGCTTTGAAGCAGGCTATCCATTTGGTTTATTTGAGCATCTACTGGGAAAATTGAGAAAAGAAGCACCTCCACCACCACCAGAAATTCGGCCGGTAATGAAAACAGATTGGTCAGAGTTTAATAGTGATATAACAAAAGAACAAAGGCCTTTTTATACGAGAGAACAGATTTTTGCAGAAAGCACACTGCCTTATGTAAACAATCTTGGTAATAATATTGATGTAGTATGCAGTACAAGTGAGAATACTGGTGAAGAAATCAAAATTGAAGATAAGGGCAAAACAATCGATATTATGGTATAAGATGAACTTAAAATAATGTTTTATATTGTTCTGTAGTTAAGTCAACTAGATAATTTTTTATTTGAAAATATTAACTATAAATAAAAAAATATATTATTGGATTAGCATTCCACAAACCCAAAGAGCTAGCAATTATAACGCTCCCATATATGTAAAGGCTGTAGAAACAGAAACTTCACCTTAACATACATGCTAAATAGTGAATTATAAAAAGGTTAGCTCTTTCATTCCTTCCCTTGAATTTAATTTAGATATAAAATATCTTGCTATTTTTTCACTAGTTCCCATGTCTTCACTACTAAATATATGCCTCATTCTTGCTTCTTGGCTGGGCAGTAAAGAAGTTACTCTACTATTTCTAACAAAAGCATCATATAATTTTGGGATTATTCTTCCCCTAGTTATTTTATATGCATAATCTGCTGTTATTTGGTGTGCAGATAATGAAGTGACATGTTCTTCCAAAGCCGGGGACAAAATTTTTTCATCTTTCTGAACAGAATCAATTAATCCATGGGTTACTTCATGTAATATATATTCAAAATACCTTAATCTCATAAATGGATATATTGTATTATCTCTTTGTTCTTTAAAAAATTGGTTAATATAAGGATGAACTAAACACTGTTTAAAAACATCTGAATAAAAACATCCTCTACTATTAATGTCATGAATACTCCCTCCTTCTTTTTCAGTATGTTCTTTTGCTTTTTCCCTAAATTCACCACTTTCAGTATAGAATATATTAGGCTCATAACTACTTCTGTAAACTTCATTAATTATTTCAGAACTCATTCCATTTAAATCAGTTGGAAAATCAATGCCTAAGTATTGCTGCATTTCTAATGGGAAAAGTGCTAGGCATCTTAATGTATCTTCCCTTAATTTTAGATGACGAGAATGCTGGGCTATTTCTTCAAGACTAGTTATTAAATTTCCCCATAGATCTCTATTACTTCTATCTCCAAATACTTCATTTTTTATGCCATTACTTATTAAATCTAAAGCATGCTGATTTACACTAAGAAGGGGGTGTTTTAGTCCATCCTCTAGTAATGTATTTAAGTCTTCCAAATCTTGGCTTGAAAGTTCTATACCGCTTTGTGTTGGTTGAGCTACAAGTTGCCCTAATTGGTGCAATTTGTATTCTGTATTTTCCATAACCATTTTACTTTCCTTTTCTATACTGTTACCATTAATCAATGACAAATATTATAACAAGTTCTATTTAAACCTTTCGTTTTTTATTATTTTAAAATAGGGATGCAATAAAATTATTAAGAATATTTAAACTTAAAGTAAAGATGAAAGTAATAAGAGTTATAGTGTTAATGAGAAGCATTTAAAGAAAGTTCTATAATTTCGTAAGATTTAAATACAGTATACTATTTATCAGTAGTTATAAATTACAATATCATGATAAAACCAGATTATGCTGCAGCAGAGAAATATGTATTTGGAAGATTAGAAAGAGAACTTTCACCAGATCTCTTTTTTCATGGTTTACCCCATACCAGAGATGATGTATTGCCAGCAATTGAGAGGTATGCTAGATTAGAAGGCGTATCAGGGGAAAAACTTATTTTACTAAAAACAGGTGGATTATGTCATGATATGGGATTTTTGGAACAATATCAAAATAATGAACCAATTGGAGTAGAGATTGCAAGAAAGTCATTGCCAAATTTTGGTTACAGTCCGCAAGACATAGAGGTTATTTCTGGTATTATAATGGCAACAGAAATAATGGCAACAGGAATACTTCAAAATCCAAAAACAAAATTAGAAGAAATAATGTGCGATGCAGATTTAGACAACCTTGGAAGAGAAGATTTCTATATTAAAACAGAATTATTAAGACTGGAGTTAGCAAAACATGGTATTCAAAAAACACCAAAAGAATGGTATGAAGGTCTTATTGTTTTTTTAGAGCGACATCATTATTTCACACAATCAGCAAGGGAATTGAGACAAGAAGGAAAAAAAAGGCATATCAGGGAAATTAAAGAACTTCTTGGATATAAATAAAAACAAAAATTATTAATTTTGAAAAAAAGCAAAACAAAGAGAGATTTTAATCTCTGTATGATTAATTATTTAAAAAATGACAGGAACAAAAAAGGATGCAAATAAAGATAGCCTATATTCAATTTCAGATGACACTCTAGAAATTTTAGAGAATCTTCCAGAAGATATAAGGGAAGAAATAACTAAAGCTGTGAAACAAGAAAGAGAAGATGCTGTAGTTTCTACATATCAGCAAACAATTGTTGCTGTAAATCACTATATAATTAATTGTTTAACACAGTCTATGCTTAGACTACAATTATTAGTACCAAAATTGGAAAAAGTTGATGGATTAGAAAGCGAAATTTCTGGTCTTATTGAGGCTTATAATGATATGTCAAGGATAAACGCTGTACTAAGACTTATGTCAGAAACAGAACATCCAACTTCTACCACTTATCATGAACAAACAGATATGATATATATTGATGAAAGTAAATTAGAAGAAATAACAAGGGACTTTCCCCATAATCTAGAATCCTAATCTTCATCAAAAAATTTAGCTACTTCTATTAATATCTTTAAATATAGAAATATTTAAATACATATATCAATTACTACTTAAAGATTAATAGGAGGTAATAATGAAAAAACATTTAATATTAGTGGGATTTATAGCATTAGTGTTTTCAGTAGCCCTAGTGTTAGCAGTAAAACCAGATTTCGCACCACAACACAGACAGGGAATAATAGCTATACCTTCACATGCTGTAGAAGTTGCTCCTGGAGTTTTTAGTCTAGGGAAAGCAATAGACCACGGACGAGTTGTAGAAGGATATGCTTTCATAGATTACAAAAAAGGATTTGGAAAACAAACTGGATGTAATAATGACGGTGTGTGCCAAGGATGGGAAGATGCATCTTGTGCTGACTGCACAGGCGGAGGAGAAGAACCAACACCAGATACAAGCTCTTGTTATGGTTTCCTGGCAAAAGGAACAAAGTGGAGAACAATCGAACCTTATATAGTTAATCCAGTGAATACAAGAGGATTAGATGGAATTTTTGTAACAAGCAACTTTGCTAGTGATGTTGGAAAATGGGAGACAGCAGCCGGAGTTGAAATTCTTGGTGATGAAACCACAGGAATTGTTGACGGAGCAGATTTAGAAAGTCCAGATAACAAGAACGAAGTGTATTTTGCAGATGTTGGCTATGAAAATGCAATAGCAATAACAATTGTTTGGGGAATATTCGGTGGACCACCACCATTCAGAGAGCTTGTTGAGTGGGACATGATATTTGATGATGTAGACTTTGACTGGGGTATAGGAGAAGCAGGCAAGATGGACTTTGAGAATATAGCCACACATGAACTAGGGCATAGTGTTGGATTAGGCGATTTATACACAAGCGAATGCTCAGAACAAACAATGTATGGCTATGCAAGTTACGGCGAAACCAAGAAAAGAACTTTAGAAGCTGGAGATATTGCAGGAGTACAAGAACTTTATAGTTAATTAAACTGAAAATACTAAAAATATTTTTCTTTTTTTGTATTTAGATGAATAGTTTTAAGTATTCTTCTTCAATGAAATGTAGTTTTCCTGGGATTATTAAGCATTGAGGATAGATATTGAATTTCTTTTCTTTTAAGTCTTTTAATTTACCAGCTTTAATAATTTGTTTTTCAGAGCCTAAACCACAACAAGCTATTGATAAAGTATTTGCATCAATTTTATTTTTTATTAAATATTCAATTGCTGTGTTTACAGACATAAATTTTTCCTCATCAGGCTTAAGATCAAGCAAAAACAGTGTATGAAGGCCTGATTTTTGGTTGTCTTCTAAAACTTTTATTGGAGAGACAACATCTTTATTTTCAAAAGGGATTGAAGTAACTTTTCCAAAATTATAAAGGGATAATCCTGTTTCACTAACAGCATTCAAAATAGAAGTATTATGAACAATATTTACTTTAATCCCTTCTTTTTTAGCTCTTTGCAGAATATCAATATGGGTTGTTGCTCCAAAAACATCACCTATAACTAAAAAAGCAACCTCTTTGTTTTTAGAGTTTTCAATAATTTCATTTTTGTTTGTCGGAAATCCTGATTTCCGATCATGCTCAGGAAACTTCGTTTCCTGACATTCAACTAGCTCTCTATTAGCTAGTATAATCTTTTTCCCATATAATTCTTCAAGTTTAGACAAATCACAATTAAGTTTAGAAGTATATTTTTCTAAATAGATTAAGTCAGATTTTTTAACTAATTCAAGGCCCTTTAAGGTAATATCTTTTTCATCACCCAGACCAATGCCTATTATGTTTAGTGTCATAGAACGAGTTAAACTCTAATCTATTTATAAATATTAGTAAAAAAATTGCCTATGCTTAATTCTTGGGGGTGGTAAAGCATAGGCAAGAAATACCTAAGACTCAAATTATTTCTATTCCTAGCTCGTCACTAATTTCTTGAGCCTGAGGGGTTGGTTGAGAGTAATCCACTTTACCCAGGATCCATGGACTTTTTACACCAGTTATTATTGTCATTACTGTTAGTTTTCCTTTCATGTCTTCACTAACTCTTGCTCCCCAGATGACATTTGCTTCATCATCTAATGTTTCAGTTACCATTTCTCCTACTTTGCTAACTTCATCAAGAGTCATATCTGTTCCACCGTGTACATGGATTAAAGCTCCTGTTGCACCTTTATAATCTATATCAAGTAAAGGATTGCTTAATGCCCCTTTTACAGCTTCTTCTACTTTATTTGTGGTATCGGATGCTCCTACACCTATAGCAGCTACGCCTCCGTTTGTCATAATAGATTTAACATCTGCATAATCAAGGTTAACTAATGAAGGAACTGCTATTGTTTCAACTATTCCTTTGATCATTGTTGAGATCAATTCATTAGCAACAGCAAATGCTTGTTGTATAGGTAGATTTCCTGCAATATTTACTAATCTATTATTATCAATTACAATTACAGTGTCACATGCTTGTCTTAATTGCTGTAATCCAAATTCTGCTTTATCTACTCTTGCTCTTTCAATTTTAAAAGGCATTGTGACTGTTCCAATGACAATAGCACCAGAATCTTTAGCAATTTGAGCTACAATTGGAGCGCCCCCTGTTCCTGTTCCTCCACCTTCACCAGCACATACAAAAGCCATATCTGTGCTTTTCAAAGCATCCTTTATCTCTTGTAAGCTTTCCTGTGCAGCTTCAGCTCCTTTTTCAGGATAACCTCCACATCCCAATCCTCTTGTGATTTCCTTTCCTATTACAAACTTTTTATCAGCTTCAGTAATATTTAGGTGTTGTTGGTCTGTATTACAAGCCACTATTTCAGCTCCTTTTATACCTTTTTTATACAACCAACTTACCATATTGTTGCCTGCTCCTCCTACTCCGACAACCCTTATATTTGCTTGGCCTACTAAGTTTTCAAATTTTTTCTCATCCGAGTTCTTTACTGCATTTTCAACGATAAAATCCATTTGGTATCAACCCCTTTTTCTTTTTTATATATCCCCAAACCTATATATTCCAGTATCGAAATATTTATATTTGAGTTTTTTATTACTATCTCTAGAAAAAGGTGTTTTTTAATATCTGCGCCAACAGGTACTAAAAGCATACGCACTTTGGACTAACAAAACTTTTCGCCAAGAAAATATACACGCTTAATAACCCGAGTTTTTCGCCAAAAAAACAAGGTTATTATTATATTTCTTATTATTGACTATTATAATATTTAAACATTTCTAAACTTGAAAATATAGTTTATAGAATATAATTAACTATTTTTGTATTTTTTTCCTCGCCTTCTCGAGAATTTCCTTGCCTTTATTAACTCCCCTCTTAATTTGAGCACTTGTGGTAAATCCTAGGAAAACATCAACATCTTTTACTCTTCCCCACCATTCATTCCAGTAAGCTACATTATCCAATCTAAATTTTGATGGAATTAAGGGTTCTTCATCAGGATATCCTATAGGGATAATGATTTGGGGTCTTGCTTCATCTATTATTTTTAATAAAGGTTTAATTTTATCTTCTTCAAAAGCACCAATCCAACACCCACCTAACCCTTGATCATGAGCCATTAGAAGCATGTTTTCTGCAACTGCAGCACAGTTTTGTACTGAATACAATCTTTCCCCCCTTATACCATAGTGCCTTTTAGCTGACAAAGGTTTGCTGCAAATAACAATGACGATTGGCGCAGTAGCTATCCAATATTGTCCAAAACAGGCTTCTGCTATTGCCTTTTTTTTATCCTCATCATCAACCATAATAAATCTCCAGTTTTGGAGATTTCCTGAAGAAGGAGCTGCTCTTCCAGCTTCTAGTATTTTTCCTATCTTTTCCATGTCAATTTTGACATTCTTAAATTTTCGAATACTTCTTCTGGTTATAATACAGTCCTCTGTTTCCATATTTGCCTCTTTTATGTTAAATTTAAGTAGATAAGTATATAAATTTTTTGGCCTAAACCTTTATATATTAATTAATGTTATAGAGTAACATGGAATATATTAAGCTAGTTGAGGTTTATCAAAAATTAGAATCAACAACAAAAAGATTAGAAAAGACATTTATCATTTCAGAATTCTTAAAAAAAATTAATGAAGAAGAATTACATACAACAATTCTTTTATTACAAGGACGAGTTTTTCCTCAGTGGGATGAGAGAAAAATTGGTGTTGCTTCAAGATTAGTCTTAAAGGCTATTAATAAAGCAACTGGAATAGATGCTAGTAAAATTGAGAAAGAATGGGCAAGAATAGGAGATTTAGGTAATGTTGCTGAAAATCTGATAAAACAAAAAAAGCAGGTTGCTTTGTTTTCTAAGAGTTTGGCTGTAAAAAAGGTTTTTGATAATATTAGCAAGTTAGCAACATTAGATGGGCTTGGAACTGTTGATAAGAAAGTAGGACTTATAGCTGAATTATTGACTTCTGCAAAACCATTAGAAGCAAAGTATATTATAAGGACATTATTAGAAGAACTAAGAGTTGGAACAGCTACAGGAACTTTAAGGGATTCTATTGTCTGGGCTTATTTTCCAGAAGCAAAGGTTAAGTATAATGAGAAAGAAAAAAGTATTGATGTTGAGGATAGAGAGGAGTATAATAAATATAGTAATCTAGTTCAGGAAGCATACGATATGTCAAATGATTTTAGCTTAGTAGCTAAAATGGTTAAGGAAGGAAAAATAAAAAGCATTGGATTAAATGTCGGAATTCCAATAAAAGTTATGCTTGGTCCAAAAGAAAAAGATGCAAAATCTGCTTTGGAAAGGGTTGATGTTCCTGCACAAGCAGAGTATAAGTATGATG
Source organism: Candidatus Woesearchaeota archaeon B3_Woes (assembly GCA_005222965.1). Classification (NCBI taxonomy): domain Archaea; kingdom Nanobdellati; phylum Candidatus Woesearchaeota; species Candidatus Woesearchaeota archaeon B3_Woes. Next base: position 203,316 of record NJBG01000001.1, on the reverse strand, counting down.
GTTTTAGAATACAGGTGCATAAAGATAAAGACAAAATTTTACTGTTTACAAGAAATCTTGAAAATGTAACAAAACAGTTTCCAGAGGTTGTTAAATATATTAAAGAGCATGTAAAAGGAGATAGTTTTATTCTTGATTCAGAAGCTGTTGGGTTTTCTTCTAAGACTGGAGAGTATCTTCCTTTTCAAAGTATTTCTCAGAGAATTAGAAGAAAGTATGATATTGAGCACATAGCAAAAAAATTTCCAGTTGAGCTTAATATTTTTGATTGTATGTATTACAATGATAAGAATATGATTAAAGAGCCTTTTAAGAATAGAAGGGCCTTGCTTGAGAAGATAGTAAAGCCTGTTCCTAAAAAAATTGTTTTGTCTAAATGTCAAATTGTTAATAATGAAGATGATGTTAATAAATTTTACAAACAATCTTTAAAAGAAGGTAATGAAGGTTTGATGCTGAAAAAATTAGATGCTCCCTATAAGCCTGGTGCTAGAGTTGGTAATATGGTAAAGATGAAGGAAGCAGAAGAGCCAATGGATTTGGTTATAACAGGGGCAGAGTGTGGAGAGGGAAAGCGCGCAAAATGGTTTTCTAGTTTTAGATTAGCTTGTTTAGATGAGAATGGAAATTTTGTTGGAATTGGTAAGGTTGGTACTGGAATAAAAGAAAAATCAGAAGGGGTTACCTTTGATCAATTAACAAAATTATTAGAGCCTTTAGTTATAAGTCAGAAAGGGAAGGTTGTGAAACTTAAACCAAAGATTGTTGTTGAGGTTGCTTATGAGGAAATTCAGAAGTCTCCTACTTATTCTTCAGGTTATGCTCTAAGGTTTCCAAGAGTTTTAAGATTAAGGAATATGGAGAGATCTGCAGAAGATATAGTAACATTAGAGGAAGTTGAGGATTTCTATTTTAAACAGAAAAAAAGAAATTAGTAAGCTTTTTAAAGGCTTTATAATTCCTCAGTATAAGATGTCAAAAAGCAAAAGATGGACAGCGTATAATATAAAACACCCTGAGAAGTATCAGGTAAAAGAAATTGAATGTATTAGTAATAAGTTTCATCATACAAAAAAAGTTAGAATTAAGCCTAAAAAAGAGTGATTTCTAAGTTATAATAATATAGAAACATTTAAAAAGACAGAAGGGTTTTAAAGTGTATTATTCAGAACAATTTGATATTAGTTAAAATAAAACAATTAAACTGTTTCTGTAAAAAATATAAATGATAAAAGACAATAAAAACGAATGTCTTTGGTAATAAGATGGTAGAATATAAAATAATAAAATTTTGTCGATTATGTAGAGATAGATTTGTAGTAAATAAAGGTGAATCAAAAATTAATTACTGCAAAAAATGTCAAGCAAAGTATAATAAAGAAATAAATAAAAGGGGGTGAAAATATGAATGGAACAGTAAAATTTTTCAATAATTCAAAAGGATTCGGATTTATTGCTGGTGAAGATGGAAAAGAATATTTTGTACATCAAACAGGATTAAAAGAAGGATTAAACTTAAATGAAAATGATCAAGTTACTTTTGACGTTGAAGAAGGAGATAGAGGACCAAAAGCAGTAAATGTTAACAAAGAGTAATCATGCTTAAATAATCTTTTTAATTAAATTTTTTTTATTATGGTAGATAGTTGTTTTGAATGCGGAATTTGTTGCAAATTATTCTTAATAAATTTAAATAAAGAAGAATATAATTCTGGTAATTATAAAACCCAGTTTGAAGAGTTTGGTTTAGTTGATGATTTTGAAGAAGCAGAATTGTGCGGTGCAAACATAATTAAACAGCAGGAAAATGGCAGCTGCATTTATTTGAAACCACAGAAATCAAAGATTTCTGGGGCACATGGAATCTCCGATTCCCTTGTGAAAGGCAAATGTTCAATACATTCAATTCGACCTAAAGCTTGCAGGGCTTTTTTTTGTAATTCTAAGAAAAAAGATTTTAAAGGAATGATTAAAGATATTAATAAATATAAAAACTCTTTTAAACAATAGCTAAATCATTCTTTTATGGTTGAATTTAATAAAGATGGTAGTTTAAAACTTCCTGCTAATCTTTTAAGGAAAAAACAAGAGAAGGAAGTTAAGTTAAAGAAAGGTAATTGTATGCTTATTAATCGTGAAATAGTAAGTTCTACGTCTCCTAAGAAATGTGCGCTTAATTTAAAACTTTCTGACGCTATTTCAGATAACAGATTTGTTGATAATATTTATAAGGATTTTCTTGAAAAATCTTCTGTTCCTTCTAAAATTATTAAAATGAGTGAGAAAGAGTTTAGGATTGAGATTGAAACTCATTTTAAGAGATGTTCTGATTGTAATAGTCTTATCAACAAATTTAGAGATTTTTTAGATAATAATATTATCGAGGAGAAAGGAGTTTGTTCTTATGAAGGGAATTCTTTTAGTAAAAATTTTTGTTATGAGGATTATTTTGATTAGAATTTTATTCGATTTTCAATGCTTTCATAATTTTATCAAGCTTTTTGTTTACTTCATCAAGTCCGTTTGAAGATTTACCTCTCGATGATCTTCCATCTTCTTTTGTAAAACAATCACTACAATAAACAGGTTTACTTGAAGTTGGTTTGAAAGGAACTTCGCATTTTTCGCCGCATTTGTCACAAACGACTTCATGCATTTCTATTCTTGAACTTCTTCTAGAAGAATCCCTTCTACCTGATCTTCCGGATGATTTTCTTGCTCTAAAGCTCTTAAAGTCTCCTCCTTCGTCAGAATCGTCCCTTCTACTAGATCTTCTAGGTTTTCTATCAGATCTACCTTTTTTGAAGTCTCTCATAGTAACTTAAAATATTGGTTGGTTTATAAAGCTATGTTAAATGATGCATTGTTGCGTTAGCTTGTGTTATATGGGGGTAAGGGCTTTAGCCTGAAAGCGCAGCGTCCCCTTGAGTCGAAAGAAAGACCGTTCATCTAAAGAGCGAATGCGATACATCAAAACAAAGAATCAAGGAGTTGGGGCTTACATAACAATAAGATACAATCCTAATATCAATAATGCAACAGCTATTACTTTAACAAATATAATTTTCTTGGATAATTTTTCTTTATATAATTTTGGAAAGAATTTTGACAATAGGATGATAAATACAATTAAGAATAATGGTTGGAAGTTTGTTAATGATATTACTAAGCTAACTGAACCTAAACTCAATGCAAATCCAATGGAAACAAGGGCTATTAGATTTAGCAATTCTCCTCCAAAAATCAATTTAAAAGATTTAAAATTCAAAGTGTTTTTCATTTGAATGAATGAATTTCTGTATTTTGGAATTGCTAAAATAGTTAATGCCCCAACAAAACTTCCAAATCTAATCCACAAAAATCCATTCCAAAATGATTGGTTTTGATAAATATATTTTTCAAGAAGGTAATAAATATCAAGCATTATTCCTGAAGCTAACATCATAAATAATGCCTTGCTAATATGAATCTTCTTAAGAGCATTTCTTTTTATTGAAATAAGTAAACCTCCTAATAAAATAAGGATGAATCCTAAATATTGAATAAGTAAAAGATTTTCATTGAGAAAAAATCTTGCGAAGAAAGGAATAAGAACTGGAGTTATATACCAAAGCATTATTACGGTAGAGGTGTCTTCTAAAGACAATGCTTTGAAGTATGGAATCATTGTGTAAATATATAGAACTCCTGCAATCATTGAAACAATGAAAATCCAAATTCCTGGGAATGAAAATCCATATATTGGAATAAAAAGAAATGCTAGTAGTCCAACAAAACCAGCAAAAGTAGTTAGCACAAATTCATCTTTAATATGAAAGTTTCTTAGCCTACTATCAAATAAATTTGTGATAGCCCAAAGTGCAGGTGCGATTAATGCAAAAATTATCCAAGTTTCCATACTATAATTAAATATCTAAGGATTGTATATAAATATTGCTGAAGCCCCATCTCTATTTAACTAATTTAGGTCTTTCTTTCGATTTCGCATAACATCGAGATTGCTGTTATACGTTTTTTCTGCAAGAAAAAATCGCGGAGTGAAACGGAGCGACAGTAAATCTGAAGTCCGTCCTTCAAAAGAACTAAGTGATATATTAAGACAGAAAATCCGGGGCAAACTTATTCTTTAAAGAATAATAATATTTAAATACTAACCTCCATTTCAATATTATATGGGAAAAGTAAAGGTTGGCATCTTTGGTGCAACAGGAGAAGTAGGTCAAGAAATTATTAATGTTCTTGACAAATTGGAATTTCCAGTAGATGAACTGTATCTTTATGCAGGCAAATCTGCTGGAAAAAGTCTAAAAACTCCCTTTGGTAAAATTGTTGTTCAAAAAGCAGATACTGCAGATTATTCTAGCTTAGATTTAGCGCTTTGGGCGATTAGTGGAGATTGGTCAAAAACGAATTGGGAAAAAGCAAGGGGTTCTGGTTGTTATGTTGTAGACAATTCGTCAGCTTTTAGATATGATGATAATGTTCCTTTAATAATCCCAGAAATCAATGGAGAGTTGTTAAGAGAGCATCCATCAAGATTAATTGCAAATCCAAATTGTACTACTGCAATTGCAGCAATACCTTTACACATATTAAATCAGATGGCTGGAATCGAAAGAATAATTTTTTCTACTTACCAATCTGCAAGTGGCGCAGGAAATGGGGGTAGAAATGAACTGCTAGAACAATCTAGGAATTATCTTGATGGCGAATCTGTTGAACATAGTAAATTTCAATATCCTCTGCCTTTTAATGTGATCCCTCATATTGATAGATTTCAAGAGAATGGATATACAAAAGAAGAGATGAAAACTGATTGGGAATCTCGAAAAATTCTTGGGTTAGAAGATTCTGTGAGAATTTCTAGTGGTTGTGTGAGAGTACCTGTTGAAAGATCTCATGCTGAAGATATTATGGTTGAAACACATACACCTATAAATTTGGATGAATATAGATTTGCTTTAGATAAAGAGCCTATGCTCAAAGTTTGTGATGATCCATTGAATAATATTTATCCAATGCCTATTAACACTTCAGGGAATTATCAAGTTGAAGTAGGAAGAATCAGACAGCCAGAAGTTTTTGATAATGGTGTTAGAATGTTTGTCTGTGGAGACCAACTCCTGAGAGGTGCTGCACTGAATGCTACTCTAATCGCACAGCAACTTTGTAGCTTAGAAAAGTTTGATTAAAGTTATTCTGAGAATTGTTGGTTAGCAATCAAAAATATTATGATAATAAGTTTGCCCCTTAAAAGAAAAAAGGACTTCAGATTTATTGCGTATAACATAAGATTATCAATAGTTTATTATTGATAATCTACTAATAATAGATAAAAACAATAGTTTTGTATATCTCGAGAATTCTTATTTTTGATCTTACATTATGTTCCTAACTTTACTTATAAATTTATGCCCCAGCGGAGAATTGAACTCCGATCTCAACCTTTTTGTGCAGATTGATATTACTCCGCAAGGTCGTATATTATCCATTATACTACAGGGGCAAGTTGAAGGGATTTCAAAGCTTTAGCTTTGAATGTCGCTTATTGCATATCAAATGGGCGTAACCATTTGCCATTCTACTACAGGGGCTTATTTGCTAATAAAAATTCCTGATTTTCTTTAACTTTGTAATCAGCAAATGTGTGAAAAAATTCAATTATTTTCTTTTCTTTAAACTCTAAGATTTTATGAACAAAAACATCTTCACTTATTTTTTCTTTAAAGTCTTTTCCTTTAAATGTAGCTAGAACAAATTCATTAGAAGATAAATAACCAGGATCAATATTAACTGTTCTCCCGTTATCAGAATATTTTTCTTCAATTTTTGTTATAAAATGTTTAATTTCAATTAAATCTTTTTTTGAAATCTCTTTGTTAAATATTAAAAATTTCTTTTTTAGGTTTGAACCCATCTCTTTTTCATAATATTTTGTAAAATTAAAAGAATAAGCAGAACTTTCTGCTTTTATATCACTATATTTTGCAATTAAATCCTTTTTTGCTGTAGTAAAAACATCTTCAGACGAATACATTACTGCCATGAATAACAGATTAACCATGAAAGTCAAGAAGATTGTTTAATTTAAATAAGTTTTCAAAAGTTATAAATATACAGAAAACTAATAAAATTATATGATAGAAAATTTTACATTTGGGAAAATAGTAATAGATGGAGAAAATTATGAAGATATAAAAATAATAGGAGACAGAGTATTACCATGGCATTATATAATACATCATACAGTAACACAGCAGGATATTGTTGAAATTTTCGGAGATGATCCAGAATATGTTGTTATTGGGATTGGAACTTCTAGAGATGTTCATGTAGACAAAGACGTTATTGAATTGGCCAAAGAAAGAAATATTAATCTTGTAATAGAAGATAGCGAAAAAGCATGCCAAAAATATAATAAACTAAAACAAGAAGGAAAAAAGGTTAATGCTATAATTCATTCAACTTGTTAAATTATTCAACAAAAATAGCTGGTTTAGAAGGTATTGCTTTAGCTCCTTGAGAATCATCTGCTTTTACAATATCAACTTTACATTTGAAATTATCTTCAACTAATTTTTTATTTTGTTCAAGATTTTTTAGTTCAGAAGATTGTTCAATTATAACCTTAGGAATTCTGGATTCGTTTTTTACTAGTTTAGGGACTAATTGAGAAATTTCTTTTTTATGTTCTGAATCCATACAGGATTTAATAATCGTACCAATATCCCTTGTTTTTGCCAAAGATTTTTTTATTTTAGAGAAAAAATCATATTTCCATTTCTCTGATACAAACAAGGTAATTTTTTTAGGGGTTTCAACTTTAGCTAATTCCAAAACTTTATTTATATCTAAAATCAATTTAGAGATTGATTCTTCTTCTGCTTCTGATTTTTCATCTATCTTGGATTTATCAAATTTAGGCCATTTAGATGTAGAAATAAATTCTTTATTCCCAAGTTTTTCCCACATCTCCTCACAAATATGAGGAGTAAAAATACCCATTAATAATACTAATTTTTCTAAAACGCTTTTATTAATTTCATCTTTAACATACAAGTAATTAGTTAGTTCCATTAAAGATATAATGGCCATGTTAAATTTAAACTCCTCAATATAAGATGTACATTCTTTTATTGTTTTATTTATCTTGCTCTCTTGTTTTGAATCTTTTTTATCAGTTATTTTTTTATCAACAAGACTGTAAAATTTATTTAAGAATCTAAAGTTTCCCTCAACACTTTCATCAGACCATTCCATGTCTTTGTCTGGTCCTGCTACAAACAATAAGAACAATCTTGCTGTATCAATACCATACTTATCTGCAACTTCTTCTGGCAGAACAACATTGCCTTTTGATTTTGACATTACAACTCCATTTTTATGAAGCATTCCTTGGTTGAAAAGATTAATAGCAGGTTCATCAAATTTGATTAATCCTAAATCTCTTAAGAATTTTGTATAGAATCTAAAATAGATGAGATGCATACATGCATGTTCTCTTCCACCTATGTATTGGTCAATAGGCATCCAGTAGTTTGCTTTTTTAGGATCAAAGATTTTTTTATCATTTTTAGGATCACAATACCTTAAAAAATACCATGAAGAATTTACAAAGGTATCCATTGTATCTGTTTCTCTTTTGGCAGGGCCTTTACATTTTGGACATTTAACATCTGTAAAAGGTTTGTAATCCATTAAAGGATTTTTAGTACTTGAGAATTTAATATTATCAGGAAGTTTTACTGGCAAATCTTTTTCAGGAACAGGCACTTCTCCGCATTTATCACAATAGATTATTGGAATTGGTGTTCCCCAAAATCTTTGACGGGAGATTAGCCAATCTCTTAATCTATATCTAATAGTTCTTTTACCATATCCTTTCTCTTCCATATAATCCATAATTTTCTTGGTTGCAGTATGAATGTCCATTCCATTTAAGAATCCAGAGTTAATCATTGTTCCTTCTTCTTCCTGGACCTGTTCTTTTCTTGTAATCTCTGTTTTGTCTCTGTCTTTTCCAACGACAACTCTTATAATTTCTAAATCATATTCTTTAGCAAATTCAAAATCCCTTATATCATGCCCAGGAACACCTACAACTACTCCAGTTCCGACAGTCATCAAAACAAAATCAGTAACCCACACAGGCATCTTTTTATTTGTCAATTGATTTATACAATATAATCCTGTAAAAACACCTTGCTTTTTCCCACCTTCTTCAATTCTTTCTTCATCTGTTTTCTTTTTGGCCTTCTCTATATAATCATCAACAGCACGTTTATATTTCTCTGGAACAATCCCGGTTTCCTTTGACAGCAATGGGTGCTCTGGTGCTATTACAATAAAGGTAGCTCCAAAATTTGTATCTGGTCTTGTAGTAGAAACAGTTAACTTTTTACCTGTTCCATCAATATCATATTCTATATCAATCCACTCTTTCTTGTTTATCCAATTCTTCTGCATTAGTTTTACATCTTCTTCCCAGCCAGTTAATTTTTTAATATCATCATATAATTCATCCGCGTACTTAGTTGTCTTGAAAAACCATTGTTCCAGTTCTTTCGGTTCTACATCTGTTTCAGTATGTCTCCAGCATTTTCCATTATGTACTTGTTCATTAGCTAAAACAGTATGGCATTTAGGACACCAGTTTACAGCAGATTTTCTTTTATAGGCCATGCCTTTTTCAAACATTTTTAAGAAAATCCATTGATCCCATTTGTAGTAATCCGGCTTATGAGTCTCAACCATTCGATTCCAGTCATAACTTAATCCTAAACTTTTCTGCTGTTTTATGAAATTTTTAATTGCATTTTCAGTAAATATTTTTGGATGGCTTTTTTCTTTTATGGCTGCATTTTCTGCAGGCAACCCAAAGCTGTCATATCCCATTGGATATAGAACATTAAATCCCTGCATTCTTTTGAATCTGGCAAAAGCATCTCCAATACAGTAGTTTCTCGCATGGCCCATATGTAGTCCAGACCCAGAAGGGTATGGATACATCTCTAGAACGTAAAATTTTTTCTTTTTAGGATCTTCTTTTACATTAAATATTTTTGAAGCTTCCCATCTCTTTTGCCATTTTATGGCTATTTTATTAAAATCAACCATAGGTAAAGTTTTTATTTAGATGTTTATAAAGTTTTTTGATTATTAAACCGAATATTTTTTAAATAAAGAATTAATTCACTTATTCTAATATAGTTAGTGATACAAACACGACAACAAAGGATAATGATGAATGCTACTAATAAAATAACTCTATATTCTGCATTACTATATGGTGCTTTGTCTTTTTTACCTAGTGAAGCAAAAGCTCAATCTATCCTTCCTACTCAACCATCCTTGTCTTCTAGTTCTTATGCTTCTCATACAAGCGAAGGAAGAGAACTTGATAATATTCTATTAGGAAGATCTTTATATCAAACTCAAGCAGAAACAGGGAGATTTGACTATGATATCTCTGCTTATGAAGATAGTGCAGGATATTTGGTAATAAATACAAAAGGAGAAAAATCTTTGGAAATGCAAATAGATGTTGGGATTCGAAGAGAAAAACCAATTCCTTTACCTGTGGTAGGTCCTTTTTTACAAAATGTATGGAATATTGGTTTAAGTGAAATAGTAAGATATAAAACAGATATCTTATTTTTTAAACCAGATGATAGTACTTATGTAGAAAAAGTAGATGATGAAACTTTTACTTACAATCTAATAAATGATAAATGGGTTCTTGTGAATTATGATGGTGGAAACCATCCTCGTACAGAAAAAGAAGTGCTTGTAGATTCCACTCTTAATGGGGTGCCTGCTCTTGATTTTATTATAAAAAAATATTCTGGTGAAAATGTACCTTATGATAGTTTAGGAGCTTTTATTGAAGGACTTGATTATATAATAGTTTTTACTAATGGTAGAACAAAACATGGTGTTGAAGAATTAGTATTTGATTTAGTTAATTCTCAAAATTATGAAGATGGTGAATGGAATTCTTTAGCTGATGATGAAAAGATTATATTTGGAGATGCAAAGATGATATTGGTGGATATAATCATTTCTGCTCAAGCAAAGATTAATCATAAAATATTCCCAACTACTTTAAGAATAAATCTTAATATATAACCGATAGTTTTTTAAATTATTTTTAGTTTGTTCATAATACAGCCCCATGGTGTAGTGGTCAATCATCTCGGATTTTGGGTCCGAGGACGGCAGTTCGAATCTGCCTGGGGCTATATTTCTCAGGGATATTACGAGTGGAACGAGTAATAGACCACAGGTTGATAAGGGTGAAACCCTTATGTGGGAATCTGCCTTGGGCTATATTTCTTAACCAAAGTTTTATATAATCAATTATATCAAAATAATAGATGAGAGTTGAGATTGATTTAAAGAAATCAGTTGAAGCAAATGCTTCTGCTTATTACGATAAGATAAAGAAGTTAAAGAAAAAGTTAGAAGGAGCTAAAAATATAGTAGAAGAGAGTAAAATCAAATTAAAGAAAGTGCAAAAAGATAAAGACAAAGTTTTAGAAGAATTAAAAAAACAAAAAAAGAAAGAGCCGTTAAAAAAAGAGTGGTATGAAAAGTTTAGATGGTTTTTAAGTTCTGAAGATTTTTTGGTGATTGGAGGAAGAGATGCCACCTCTAATGAAATTGTGATTAAAAAACATACTGAAAAAAATGATATTGTTTTTCATACAGATATGATTGGAAGTCCTTTTTTTGTTATTAAGACTGAAGGAAAAAAACCATCAAAAGTAACTATTGAAGAAGCAGCAGACGCTACTGTAACATTTTCAAGAGCTTTTAAATTAGGAATAACTACAACACCAACTTTTATGGCCAGACCAGAACAACTAACAAAAGAAGCAAAAGCAGGAGAGTATGTTCCTAAAGGGGGATTTGTTACAAAAGGAAAATTAGAATATATTGATAATGATGTAAACTTGGCAATTGGTAATTTAAAAGGACATATTATGGCTGGTCCATTGGAAGCAGTTAAAAAACATTGCAAAGAATTTTTAGAGTTAGAACAAGGTAGAGAAAAACCAGGCAAAGTAGCTAAGATAATCCAACACAAAATAAAAGGAGAGTTGGATGATATAATCCGGGCTTTGCCTGCAGGAACATTTAAGATCAAAAAATAATAACAACTTTTTTAAATAACAAAAAAGAGAGTGATAGAGATGGCGTTTATGATAAATTTTTTATTGTTTGCACTAAGTTGTTTAGTTCTTCTGGTAAGTGGATCTTTTTTGATTAAATCTTTATCAAAGATTGCTGCTTTTCTTAGGATGAGTAAATTTGTTGTTAGTTTTATTATAGTTGGTATGGCAACATCTCTGCCAGAACTGTTTGTTGGAATAAGTTCTGCTTTAGCAGGACAACCAGAAATATCACTAGGTAATGTTATTGGAAGCAATATCGCTAATCTTACTATTATTCTAGGAATTCCTTTATTGCTTGCTCGGGGAATTGCTATAAAAAGTAAAACAGTGAGGAAGGATAGTTTGTATATGTTTGGAATATCTTTATTACCTTTAATTTTAATGGCAATAGGAGAAAGCCTGTCCAAATTAGACGGAATAATTTTGATAGTATTCTTCTTGTTTTATTCTGCATTATTAATAAAACAAAAGAAAAAATTTACAAAACCAATTGATAACCATATTGGGAGAAGTGAAATTGTAGGAAATGTTTTTTTGTTTATTGTTTCAGCATTATTCCTTTATTATTCTGCAAAATTTACTGTAAAATATGCTTCTTTGATTTCTATTGATTTAGCATTGCCTCCAATTTTTGTTGGATTGTTTATAATTGCATTAGGAACTTCATTACCAGAATTAGTTGTAGGGTTCCATGCATTGAAGAAAAATCAAGAGGATATTATCCTTGGAAACATAATGGGAAGTGTTGTAGCTAACTCAACTTTGGTTTTGGGTGTAACTGCTTTGATATTTCCAATAACAACAAATCTTGTTATATTTTTTACAAGTATAAGTTTTATGATATTAGCATCTTTCTTGTTTATGATTTTTATTGAAGCAGGAAAAAAGATATATTGGAAAGAAGGGGTAATATTAATTATTATTTATGTTTTATTCATAATGGTTCAATCATATATAAAAAACCTACTTGTTATCTAAAAAATGAAAGAAAAAATTAAACCAGCAGGAGGACAGGCAGTTATCGAAGGAGTTATGATGATGCGTGGGAACAAAGTTAATACTTCTGTGAGGAAGAAAAACAAAATTATCTCTAAAAGAAGAAGAATTAAAAATAAAAGCAAAGCATCTAAACTTTTTTTCATAAGAGGTATTGTAAATTTATTTACAATGCTAAAGATTGGTATTGAATCTTTAATATGGAGTGCTGAACAACAGACTGAAGAAAACGAGAAAATATCCAAGGCAGAAGTTATGTTTTCTATGTTAATGGCAATTTTCTTTGCTATATTATTATTTGTTGCTCTTCCACTTTACTTAACAAAACTTATTTACTCACAAGATGGAATCTTGTTTGATGTTATAGATGGAATTATAAGAATTTTGGTTTTTTTGTTATACGTTTATTTAATATCACGTATGAAAGACATAAAGAGAGTTTTTCAGTATCATGGAGCAGAGCATAAGACAGTCCATTGTTATGAATCAGGAAAAAAATTAACTGTAGAAAACGTAAAAAAGTTTTCAACACATCATCCAAGGTGTGGAACAAGTTTTTTAATAATTGTTTTGATAATTTCAATATTTGTTTTTTCTTTTATTACAAGTCCTAGGTGGTATTATAAACTTGGCTTTAGAATAATCCTTTTACCAGTGATAGTTGGATTATCTTATGAAATATTAAAATTAGCTGATTTGTTTAAGGAGAACTGGTTTTTTAGTATGATTAATAAGCCTGGTTTGTGGATACAAAGAATAACTACAAAAGAGCCGACCAAAAAACAAATAGAAGTTGCGATTGATTCTCTAAAAAAAGTTTTATAAAAAAAAGAAAAAAAGAAGATTTACTCTTCTTTTGGTTTTTCTTCTGCAGGTTTTTCTTCATCACCACCTTCTTCAGCTGGTTCTTCAGGTTCTTCTGCAGGTTTCTCACTTGTATCTCCTCCTTCATCTCCACCTTCTGATGGTTCTTCAGGAGCAGTTTCTTCTTGAGGTTCTTCTTTTTCTTCACCTTCAGCAGGTTTTTCTGTTTGTTCTTCTTCCATTTTAATACCTCCTAACGTTAATAATAAACGCTATATTTGTTATAATTTCTGAATCCTTTATAAAGTTTTGGTTATAATATCACATAGTTAGTTTTCTACGTGATTTTTTAGCTGAGGATGTTAAACCTCTGTGGACTCTTCCTTTTTGTTTGTTGCTGGTTATCCACTTCATATTCTTATCAGCTTTAATAACTGGATGTGATGTATCTATAAGGATTACCTCATACCAATAGTATCTTCCATCTTGTGCAACAAAGTAGCTGTTAAGAACCTCACAATTAAGAAATTTTGAGTTAGCCCTTCTTTCTGCTATTGTCTGGTATGATAGGTCAAGATTCTTTTTTTGATGATATCTTTTTGATCTTCTACCTTTTCTTATCTTTGGTCTTTTATGACCTCCTCTAATAACTCTCTGCCTTACAACAATATACCCTTGTTTTGCTTTATATCCTAAAGAACGAGCTCTGTCAATTCTTGTTGGTTTTTCAATCCTTAGTGTTACAGGATCTTTTCTCCAAGCTATTAATCTTTCACGCCATAGTTCAGGCATGTTTTTCTTTGGTTGTTTCCAAAGATTTCTTATATGTTTGTACATTCCCATCTTAATTCGCTTCCATTTATTTTTTATTTATTGAGCTTCAGGTAAGCTAGTACCCACATTGCTCAATAAGTGATTTTCTGAGTCATTTATAAAGGTTGTGTTTGGTAATACAAAAAATATTTAAACTAAACCTTATTACTTTTTATTGGGGGAATATGGCAAATACAAGAGGCACTTTAAGCATATTAGCATGTGAATCTGGTGAACCTTTTGCTAATAAAGTTCTAGAAGTTTTTAAAGAAAAAGAAAAAGAAGTTAGATTTATTGATTCTAAACAAATACAATTTGCAAATAGTGAAATAAAAACAATAATAGAGGAGAGTATAAGAGGAACAGATATTTATATTTTTCAGGATGTTGAGAATTCTACAAATGGATCTGTTGATGAAAATTTAAGAGCATTGAAGACAGCTGTTGAAACTGCTTGGAGGTGTGATGCAAGTTACATAACTGCTGTTGTCCCTGTTTTTCCTTATGCAAGACAAGATAAACAAATAAGGAGGGAAAGTATAACTGCTGCTGCTGTTGCAAGAGAGATTGAAGATTCTAATGCTGATCATGTTATAACTTTGGACATACATAATCCTGCTATTGAAGGTTATTTTAGAAGAGCAAAATTTGAAAATTTGCGTGCGTATAAAACTCTTGTTGATTATATTAAATCTCATCCAGATGATTTTGATTTTGGAAATATTGTTGTGATGGCTCCTGATTTAGGAGGAGCAACAAGAGCAGGACTTTATGCAAACCAACTAGGAGTAGAACCAGTATTTTCTTATAAAAAAAGAGATGGAGATAACAGTGTTAAATCGATACAGATTATAGGAGAAGTTAAGGACAGAGATGTTTTGATAGTAGATGATATGATAGATACAGCAGGAACAATAATGGAAGCTGTTAGAGCATCTAAAGATGCTGGAGCTCAGAGAGTGTATGCTTCTTGTAGTTTGCCTTTGTTTAATGGAGATGCATTAGAAAAAATAGCAAAATCTTATGATGATGGGTTTTTAACAGCTGTAATTAGTACTGATGCAGTCTATCATGGAGCTGATTTTCAACAACAAAATCCGTGGTTTAGAGAAGTTTCTGTTGCGAGTTATTTTGCAAAGGTTATTCGTAGTATGAATAATAGAGAATCAATAAGTGCTTTGTTGAAATGATTATTTCTTATGGAAAGGTTTAAATAAATAACATATTTATTATTTGATATGGATAGATCCTTTGATAGAGAAGATATGTATTCTGTTTTGAAGAAGTTTCCTAATCAGATAAGAGATGCCTGGAGATTAGCAGGAGATATTAAATTTACAGATATTGACAGGATAATCATATGCGGTATGGGGGGGAGTGCTTTATCTGGCGAAATTCTAAAATCTTATTTGTTTAATAATTTTAAGGTTCCTATTGAGGTAAATAAAAATTATGATTTGCCTGAATATGTTAATTCAAAAACACTATTGTGGATTTCAAGTTATTCTGGCAATACAGAAGAGACAATAGAATCTTTTAGAAGAGGAAATAGAAAGGGTTGTCAGATATTCGTTATAACATCTGGTGGAAAATTAGCAGAATTAGCAAAGAAGCTAAACAAAACTTTGATAAAAATGCCGTCTGGAATTCAACCAAGGTTAGCTTATGGTTATTCTTTTTTTCCAATCTTAAAAATATTACAAAATTCCGGTTTGGTTGAAAACAAAGATGATGATGTTAAAAAACTAATTGAAGTTTTGGGAAAAGACATTTATAGGAAGAAAGCAGAAGAACTATCTGAAAAATTAGAAGGCAAAATACCTGTTATTTATTCTTCTGAAAAATTGTATGCGGTAGCGTATAAATGGAAGATTAATTTTAATGAAAATTCAAAGATTCCTGCTTTTTGTAATTATTTTCCTGAGTTAAATCATAATGAGATGATGGGATATACAAAACCCAATGGAGATTATTATATCATAATAATAAAAGATGATTATGATGACAGGAGAATAAAGAAAAGAATGGAAGTAACTAAAAAGATTATGCAATCTTGCGGAGTTCCTGCATTAGAACTTGAATTAACTAGCACATCAGATTTAGTAAAGATTTTCTCTACAATTTATTTGGGTGACTGGACATCATATTTTTTGGCTTTAAGAAATAAAGTTGATCCAACACCTGTTGAATTGGTTGAAACTTTGAAGAAGAAGTTATAATTTTTTAATAACAAATAATTATGTATATCTTCCTTTAATTAGTCTTGTTTCATATTGTTGATAATTTGTTAAAATTGCTTCTTTTGCAATACTAATATCTTGAGCTAATTTAGGGAGATCAAGACTTATTCCAAGTTTTCCACTTAGAGCGACCTTTGCTGCAGCTAATTTTGCTTTCCATCCAAAACCCTTTTTCATTGCAAGTTGTTGTCCTAGTACTTCGACATAATTTAGAATTGCTCCTAAATTTTCTGTAACATCCTGTACCCATGTTTGATGTTCGTCTTTTTTAGAAAATGCTTGATTATTGTAGAATTCTGATTGCACTAATTCTTTTGGATCGTTATATTGATCGCTTTTTGATTCTAAACTTGATAATTCTGCTTCTGCTCTTGAATAAATTAACTCATATAAGTTACCTGCTCTTTGAATTAATTGATGAACATCACTTGTTCTGATTTCAGGAACGTGTTTTTGAATAGTTCCTATCCTTTCTTCTATAGCACCACTTAATGTTGTCTCTAAATCCTTTCTTGAATAATTAATTGTTTCAACTCTTGTGGGCTGTAACTTCTTTATTAACCCACCTAAATGATCAAAAACCCAGGCGTTATTAAGTCTATCCTGATAATTTTTCCTCACTTCTTGGACAATTAATCCAAGGTCTGCAATTAATTTTCTCTGGACTTCATATAAAATGTCGACTCTTTTCATGTTATATTCACTTAGAATTAACTTATATATAAAACTTTTGGTATAGTACTACTTTATGGTGGTTATAATTATCAATTTTGTAGTTAGTCTAGCTTCCAAGTTATTGATTTAATGAAAAACAAAATCTTTTTAAACTACCTATTACTTGTGATTTAATATCGAGAGGTAGAATGGTATAAGATGCCATAAATTGACTTGTCAATTTAATGTCACAGCTGCTCTATACTGGAGAAATTATCACTAATTTCTCACAAAATTTAAGAGGAAAATTAAAATGGCAAGAATGTATTCAAGAAACAAAGGAAAAAGTAAATCAGTTAAACCTACTAGAAAAACAAATCTAAGTTGGTTAAGATATAAAGAAAAAGAAGTTGAATTATTAGTAACTAAAGTTGCTAAAGAAGGAAAAACAGCATCAGAGATTGGATTGTTTTTAAGAGACAATTATGGAATTCCTTCTGTTAAAAAAATAACAAACAAAAGCATATCTGAAATATTAAAAGAGAAAAAATTAGCAAAAGAAATTCCAGAAGACCTTATGGCTTTAATTAAAAGGACAATAATGTTAAGAAAACATCTAGAAAAAAATCATAAAGACGAAACAGCCAAACGCGGTATAAATCTAACAGAGTCAAAGATAAAGAGATTAGTAAAATACTACAAACAGAACAAGAAACTTTCTATGGATTGGAAATACGATCCTGATAAAATCAAATTGTTCATAGAATAAAGGTAGTAAATGGAGAAGGATTATAAACAATTTGAAAAGAACATAGAAGAAGCTGTTGCTAAATTTAAGGCCTTAAACAAAAAAGAGAGGATAAGAGTTATATCCCACTTAGATGCAGATGGAATATGTGCATGTGCAATATTGCTTAAGGCATTAAATAATGACAATAGAAATTATTCTATTTCAATTGTTCAGCAACTAAATGAACAGGTTCTAAAAAATATAAGCAAGGAAGATTACAAAAATTATTTCTTTACTGATTTAGGAGCTGGACAATTAGACTTAATCAATAAACATCTAAAAGGAAAAAATGTTTTTGTGTTGGATCATCATACACCCAACGAAGCAGAGTTGGATGATAACATTGTTCATGTTAATCCTCATTTGCACGGTATTGATGGCGGAACTGAAATATCTGGTTCAGGAGTTACATTTCTTTTTACAAACAAATTAAACAATAAAAAAGATATGGCTTATGTCGCTGTTATTGGAGCAATTGGAGATATCCAAGAAGATAAAGGATTTCAGAAACTAAATAATGATATTCTACAAATGGCAATTGATGAAGGGCATATTACTGTAAAAAAAGGATTAAGGGTTTTTGGAATGCAGACAAAACCATTACATAAAACATTAGAGTATTGTTCAGATCCTTTTATTCCAGGTGTGTCTGGTTCAGAATCTGGTGCAATACAATTTTTGCAGCAGATAGGAATTAACCCAAAAGATAAAAAAGGATGGAAAAAAATGATCCATCTAAATGATGAAGAGATAAAGAAACTAATAGGAGCTGTTATAATGAGAAGG
This sequence comes from Candidatus Woesearchaeota archaeon B3_Woes, assembly GCA_005222965.1. Taxonomy (NCBI): domain Archaea; kingdom Nanobdellati; phylum Candidatus Woesearchaeota; species Candidatus Woesearchaeota archaeon B3_Woes. The sequence continues at coordinate 185,056 of NJBG01000001.1, read as the reverse complement.
GTTGATGAGGATAATCCTGAAGATGTAATTGGAAATATTTATGTGTTGAATAATGAAAAAGAAGAATCGTCACTAAGAGATGCAAAGGAATTTGCTACACTGTTAAATTCATGCGGAAGATTAAACAAGGCTTCTATTGGAATTGGTGTTTGTTTAAACGATAAAACAGCCAAGAAAAAAGCACTTGCAAATGCCGAGAATTACAAAAGAGAGATTGTTAAAGGCATGAGATGGTATAATGATAATAGAGAGAGCAAAGATATAATTACAGAAAACGGCTTTATTATTATAAATGCAAAAGAAAATATCTTAGTCTCTATGGCAGGAACTGTTGCTTCTATATTATCCAAATCAAATGAACTTAAAAAAGGCACTTTCATAATGTCTTTGGCAAGAAATATAGTTGAAGATACGTCAAAGGTTTCTTTGAGAATTGCTGGAAATAATAATAATGTTAATCTAAAAGAGGTTATAGAAACTATAACAAAAAATATTGAGAATGCAGAGTCTGGAGGCCATGCAGCTGCTGCTGGTGCAATTATCCCGACATCTAAAGAAAGAGATGTTATAGAAGAGGCCAAAAGAGTCTTAAAGCTTAATTCAATTGAAGAAAAAATTGAGTAGAATTCTTATAAAACGTTTTTAATGTTAGCAATATGATCTGCAACATCAGATCCTTTTTTTGTTAGAGTTAATAGCTTTAATCTTCCTTGTTTATCAAAATTTATTAACTCGTTTTTTTCCATTTCTTGAAGAATCTTAACAACATGAGAATATGTGCAATCGATTTGTTTGGCTAAAGATGAAGCATAGATTGATCCTTTGGCATTTTTCAAGTTGACCAACATCATTGCTGGTTTTTCTCTGAAAAAAACATTGAAAATAGCCTTGTTTTCAACCATTATTGTATCCCCCCGATCATATAGTCTGTAAAATATATGTTATATATAAAGGTTTCTTTTTGTTATTTTACCTTGTATATATTTCTTTAGTCTAATCAATCAAAATATAAATAGCTATTTAAAGCTTGCCTTTTTTTAGTGGTCTATGGAAGAAAAATACAAGGAATTATTGTTTCCTTATGAAAAAGTAAGACCAATCCAGACTGAATTGGTTAATTTAGTTTATGATACAATAAAGAATCAAAAAAATTTGATTGTGCATGCTCCAACTGGCTTAGGAAAAACTGCAGCAACATTATCTCCTGCTTTGAGTTTTGCTTTAAGCAAAAAAGATTTGACAATATTCTTTCTAACATCAAGACATACACAACACAAGCTTGCTGTAGACACTTTAAAGCATATAAAAGAAACACATAATCTAAATTTCAATGTCGTTGATTTGGTTGGAAAACAATCAATGTGTGTTCAGGATCATGTTAAGGATTTATATCCAAATGAATTCCATGAATATTGTAAATCTGTCAAAGAAAAACACGAATGTGAGTTTTATGAAAATACAAAAAAGAAAGATGGAAAGCCAACTATTAAAGCTAAACAGATAATTTCTGAATTAAAGAAACTTTCACCTGCACATTCTGAACAACTTATTGATGTTTGTGGAAAATCAAAGTTATGTCCTTATGAAATGTCAGCAATTTTGGCAAGAGAAGCAAATGTGATTATTGCTGATTACTATTATATTTTTAATCCAACTATTAGCGAAAACTTTTTTAATAAGATTGGAAAAAAATTAGAAGATTCTATAATTGTTGTTGATGAAGGTCATAATTTGCCAGACAGGATAAGAAATTTGTTTACAAACAAATTAAGCACATATATTTTAGATAGAGCAATCAAAGAAGCAAAAAAATTCAAGTTTCATGAATTAGTTCCTAAACTAAAAGAGATTGAACATTTAATAAAACTATTGTCAGAAAAAATAAAAAATAATGAAACAGAAACATTAGTTGAGAAAGAAGAGTTCTTTAAAGAAATTGAAGATTATGATGAATTAATATCTGAGATGGAATCTGCAGCAGATGAAATCAGAGAAAAACAAAGATCAAGTTATATTGGAAGTATTTCTTCTTTCTTAAGTCATTGGCAAGGCCCTGATAAAGGATTTTCGAGAATAATTGATATTATAAAAAATAAAGATAAAAAGATTATTACATTAAGTTACAGGTGTTTGGACCCTTCGTTGTTTTCTGCTGTTGTTATGGAACACTCTTTCTCAACAATTTTGATGTCAGGAACTTTAAACCCAACAGAGATGTATAAAAATTTGTTAGGGTTTCCTGAAAATAAAACTTCTCAAAAAGAGTTTGAAAATCCTTTTCCTAAAAAAAATAAACTTACTTTGATTGTTCCTAAAACAACAACAAAGTTTACCCAAAGAAATGAGGACCAGTTTAAGGAAATTGCAAAAATATGCAGTAATATAACAAATTTAGTTGAAGGAAACTCAGCTATATTCCTTCCTAGTTATCTTTTGATGGATCAGGTAAATAAATATTTTTCAGAATTTTCCAAAAAAAGAATTATAAGAGAGATTCCTAGATTGAGCAAAGAAGGAAAATACGATTTGTTAGAGGAATTTAAAAATGAAAGTAAAAAAGGAGCTGTTTTATTAGGGGTAGCTTCTGGAAGTTTTGGAGAGGGTGTTGATTTGCCAGGAGATTTGTTAAAGTGTGTTGTTGTTGTTGGAATTCCATTACAAAAACCAGATCTAGAAACAAAAGAACTAATCAAATATTATGATGGAAAATTTGGCAATGGATGGGATTATGGTTACTTGTATCCTGCTATCCTTAGGTCAATGCAGAATGCAGGAAGGTGTATAAGATCTGAAAAAGATAAAGGAGTTATTGTTTTTTTAGATGAAAGATATGCCTGGCCTAATTATAAAAAATGTTTTGCTGACACTGATATTAGAATAACAACTAATTATGAAAAAGAAATAAAAGAATTTTTTGAAAATAATAAAAGCTAGGCTTTATCAGCGCTTCCTAAAACATTTTTATTTTTGTCAATAATCATATTCATCAGTTCTTCACGTGCTGGTCCTAGATATTTTCTTGGATCAAACACCTCTGGTTTTTCAGCCATAACTTTTCTGATTATTCCAGTAACAACCAATCTTCCATCTGAGTCAATATTCACTTTACAGACAGCAGATTTAGCAGCTTCCCTTAATTGATCTTCAGGTATTCCTACTGCTGCTTTTAGATTTCCTCCATTGCTATTGATGGTTTCAACATATTTTGGCAGAACTGAACTAGAGCCATGCAAAACAATAGGAAAACCAGGAATACGTTTTTCGATTTCCTCTAAAATATCAAATCTTAAAGGGGGAGGAACAAAAACACCCTCTTTATTCTTAGTACATTGTTCTGGTCTAAACTTATATGCTCCATGTGATGTTCCAATTGAGATTGCTAGTGAATCTACTCCTGTTTTTTTTACAAAATCTTCAACATCTTCTGGTTTTGTGTATGTGGATTCTTCAGCTTTAACATCATCTTCTATTCCAGCCAATACACCCAATTCACCTTCAACACTTACATCATGTTGATGAGCATAATCAACGACTTGTTTTGTTAGCTTAACATTTTCATCATATGAATGTGCACTTCCATCAATCATTACAGATGAAAAACCGCTGTCAATGCATGATTTACATAGTTCAAAAGTATCTCCATGGTCCAGATGCAGTGCAATAGGAATATTATAACCTAATTCTTTTGCCATTTTGACAGCACCTTCTGCCATATATCTTAATAGAGTTTGGTTTGCATACTTTCTTGCTCCACTAGAAACTTGTATAATTACAGGAGAATTACTTTTACCGCAGCCATTTATTATGGCTTGCAGCTGTTCCATATTATTGAAATTATAAGCAGGAACTGCATAACCGCCTTTCACAGCTTTATCAAACATTTCTTTTGTGTTTACCAAACCAAGATCTTTGTAGCTTACCATTTTAATACCTCTAAATTTTATTTTTTTTCTGGAATTGTTTCATGATGATGAGTTTCAAGATATCTTATTGTACCTGATTTAGATCTCATAACAAGTGAATGAGTTAGTTGACCATAATTAGTAAAAACAACTCCTTTAAGTAAAGGACCATCGCTCACACCTGTTGCAGCAAAAACAAGTCTATCCCCTTTAGCTAGATCATCCATACTATATACTTTATCCAAATCCAATCCTCTGTCAATTGCTTGTTGTTTAAATTCAGGTTTATGGGGTTTTAAAATTCCCTGCATGTCTCCACCCATACATTTTAGAGCTGCTGCAGTTATAACTCCTTCTGGAGCACCACCTATTCCCATCATAACATCTATTCCTGAATCTGGAACAACAGGAGCAACACCAGCAGAGATTGTACCGTGTTCTATTAGTCTTACTCTTGAACCTGTTTTAATTATCTCTTTTATCATTTCTTTATGACGATCTCTTTCTAAAATTACGACAGTAAGATCTTTAATATCTTTGCCAAGTGCCTGAGCAATATTCTTAAGATTCTCTTTTATAGGAGCTTTAATATCAATTACTCCTTTTGCTTTTGGGCCTACAGTTAATTGATCCATATAACTTCCAGGAGCATCTAGTAATGATCCTTTAGGACCTGCTGCTAAAACTGATATGGCGTTTGGTTTTCCTTTAGATAAATTTGAAGTGCATTCTAGTGGATCAACCGCAATATCCATTTCAGGACCATTACCTGTTCCAAGCTCTTCTCCGTCGAATAACATTGGTGCTTCATCTTTTGCACCTTCACCAATAACAACCTTGCCTTTGAAATCAACATAATTAAAACGTTTTCTCATAGCATCAACTGCCATTTTATCTGCTTGTATCTTATCATTTTGACCCATGCACCGAGCACAAGAAATAGCTGCTGCTTCTGTGATTCTAACAAATTCTAAAGCCAGATTTTTGTCCATCTTATTTTATTTAGAAAATTGTATTGTTATTTAAACTTTATTAATTATAAGAACATAAAGAGTATACGAAAAGCTATACTAATGTACAAAATAGAAACATTTATATACTAGTATCATTATATAACTATTGATGGTAATATTATTCGATCGGTTTAATTTACCTGAAGACATATTTGAGGTAATATTTGCTACTAAGCAACAGATTATTGTAGCAAAAGCACTTATAGAATATATCAAAGATAATGATAAAGAGATTACAAAAACTGAGATGAGTTTATTTGCCACAGAATTACATGAAGGTAATTTTAAAACAGAGATTGATGAACCTTCATACAAAGGAAAGCGTGTAAAATTGAGTTATAACAAACGACAATTTTACGATAGAATATTAACTCCAATGAAAAGCATGGGGATAATTGATTATGACTTGTACAAAAAGACCTATAAATTAAGTGACAAATTTTACAATGATATTTTGAAGATAGGTCTTATGTGGAAGCAAGAATTTCAAAAACCCGCTCATGCTTTTAAGACAAAGAAATGATGATTAATAGGCTCCCTATAATATATTTCTTTGTAAACCACCCCACACTTTACAAATTTAGGGAGCCATTATGTTTTTTAGTTGTCAAGGGAAAAAGAGGTATAATGAAAATCCTAAGAAATCGAACAAATTGTTAGGATTTTCAAATATAGCAAATATCAATTCATGTTCGATTATTTAGGATATTTGCTATATACCCTAAAGATTATGGCTGGTTTTGGCGGCCAGCCATTATTCTTATTCTTTTCCGATACTTTTATAAACACATCAAAAACCTTTTTCTTACTATGGCAACTGAGTCGATAAAAGTATTAGTAGAAGGGGGAAAAGCAACAGCAGCACCTCCTTTAGGACCTGCTTTAGGACCAATGGGTCTTAATATTGGACAGGTTGTTTCTGCTATTAATGAAAAGACTGCAAATTTCAAAGGAATGAATGTTCCTGTAGAAGTTACCATAGATAAAGAAACAAAAGAGTTTGAGATAAGTGTAGGTACTCCACCGGCTTCTGCTTTGTTAAAAAAAGAAGCTGGAATTGAAAAAGGCTCAGGAAATCCTAAAGAAGACAAAGTTGCAGATGTTCTTATTGAACAAATAATTAAGGTTTCTAAAATGAAAGAATCAAATTTACTTGGTAAATCACTTAAGGAAAAGGTTAAGGAAATTATAGGAACATGTAATTCTATGGGTATATTGGTTGAAGGACAACCTGCTGTAGATGCTATTAAATTAGTTAATGAAGGAAAATTTGATCAGAAAATAAAAGAAGAAAAGACAGAATTATCTGATGAAGATAAAAAGAAATTAGAAGAAGAGAAAAAGAAATTAACAGCTGAGTTTGAAAAGAGAAAAGAAGAGTTTGAAACTACAGCTAAAGAAATTATATCTTCTATGTCTGGTAAAGAAGCTTTTGCAATCAAAGCAAAATTAAAAGAAGCAAAGATTCCTGATATGCTTATTAAGGAATTAATGCCATCAGAAGAAGCTAAACCTAAAGAAGGAGAAGAAGTGCCTGTAAAAGAAGAAACTAAAGATAAAGAAGAAGCTCCAAAAGAAGAGAAGTAAATCCATTTTTTTATAAATTTATTCTGTGAATATATCTATCATTAAGTGTTTCTGTGTTTTTAAAAAAATAAAAAAATAAAAAAAATACGTAAAATTATGGTGTTTTTGTTAATCTTACTACATCTTTTAATCCAACAACTACTACGGCTGGTACTACAAATGCCATAATGTGGGTAAAGATGCCGACTAAATATCCGCCAATATATTGAACTCCTCCAAGAGTTGCGGTAGCTCCTCCTAGGCTAGTAGCGATGACTAATACTGTTGCTACTATTAGAAATTCTTTAGTTTCTTTTCCAGCTACATTTAGGAAACCAACAAAGAGTCCCAAAAGAACTAGTAATGAAACCAATATTGCAGAGACCTGCCCTCCAAGGTAAGCTGAAAACAATCCTAAGATTACTGCTAGGACCACGCCAACCGTAAAGGAATAAGCACCTACTTTTTTATCCATGGTTTACACCTCTTATTTAATATTAAGGATTTCCACCCTTATAGCACTTTTAAGAATAAGACTATATAAATTTTTTGATTTTTAGTATACAAATTTCTCTATTTGTTAAAAGAACTTTCTAGAATTATAACTAAGAAGAATCCGATCAAAACTATAATTATTGAGGGAAGTGGTGAAGTTAGATTTTGAGTTATGTTTTGATATGGTAATCTTAAGGAACCTAACATTAATCCTGTTAGGAATGCCATTGTAGGTGATTTATGTTTTTTTAACAAATAATTTAATAGCTTAGAAAACAAAAGTAATCCTGTTCCTGCTCCAATTATAAAAATAATTATTTTTAAAATTTCTAGATTGTGTATTATGTTTAGAACATATTCATATTGGCCTAATAGTAATAAGATAAACGCTCCTGAAATTCCTGGAAGGATCATTGCGCATATTGCAAGAGCACCTGAGAAAAATAGAGTTGAATAGGAATGGCCTATTTTATCTGTAACACCAAGATCAACAAAAAAGAAAGCAAAGATTAGACCTATTACAAAAAATGTTATTGTTTTAGTGTTTATCTTTTTAATTTTTTTATAGACAAAGTATGAAGATGCTAATATCAAACCAAAGAAAAAAGAATAGGTTGATGCTGTGTAGCTCTTAAGCATAAAGGTTATTACTCCTGATAATATTAGAAACGCTAATGCAATTCCAATAATTAGAGGCAGAATAAACCAAAAATCTATTTTCTTAAAATTTTTCTTTATGTTTTTTTTGTCTAATTTTATTAAAGATAAAACAAAATCAGAAATTTTACTTACTGTGTCAATAAGTTTCGAATATATACCTGTTATTAGAGCTATTGTTCCGCCAGAAACTCCAGGGATTATGTCAGCTATTCCCATAAAAAATCCACGCAACATAACTAAAAAAGTTTCTAAAATATTTCTCATTTTAAATTCGTTTCTTTAACCCTCTCTTTAACATAATCTTTTTTTAGTAGTTCTTTAACATAATCTTTTGGTTTTGTAATCTTTCTTTTTTCTTTAGCAAAAATTTGTTTATTTTTGGTAAATGTAGTTTTATGTTTCTTTTTAAAATTCAAGACATGCTCTTTTATAGTTGTTGAAGGTCCTTCTATGATTTTAAGTTTGTCAACATCTTTGATGATTTTAAAATAGAAATGTGCTTTTTTGCCTTTATCCCAATCCCATCCTTGTTTTTGAATTTTAAATCCTTCTTTTGACAATTCTTTTTTTAGAAAATTAAATGTTTTTAGTAATTTGGCCCCTACTACATCTTGTTTGCCTTTTATTGGTTTTATCTCTACAATTATATAATCCTTTAATTTAGTTGGGTCAAATTCTTTTTCTTGAAAAAATTTAGTAGAAGGTTTTTTAAGAAATTCTTTTGCTTTTTTTCTGAATATATCAAATTTCTCAAAACTTAGAGCAGCTGCAGCGTTCCTGTCTTTTTGTACTGGATCAACCATTATAATTGGAGAATATGTTTTGCTTTTATTCATCTCTAAAAATATATTTTTTCCTTTATAAAATTTTTTTATGTCAATAACTTCTTTATCTTTCCACTTTGATGCCGCTTTTAGTAGTTTTAGAAAACCATTGTAGTTGATAACTAATAGTTCGCACATGTATCCTGAAAAGCCATTTATGTATGATTCTGCGCCGTATATTTTATTTGCTTTGCAGAACTGTTTCATTAGTCTTATTTCATCTGCTAATTTTTTATTTATACATTTCTTAACAAAAATAGCATGTAAGGGGCTTACATCAGTTATATTTAATGCTTTGTTTGCTTTTTTTATTTCAATTATTGGAATTATTTCAAATGTGAAGCCTTTTTCTATTATCTGGAAATAATCTCTGCTTCCATGAAGTCTGTTTATTTTTTTAAAAGATTTTTTTAGTTGTTTTTCTAAGATATCACTAAGTTTATCGCTTTTATCTTTGTATTGATTGTAATTAAACTGTACAAATATGTCAGCATCGTTTGCTGTTTTTAGCCATGTGGATTTTGCACCGCTTCCCCCTAAAATTATTTTAGCATCTTTTACTTTTATTCGTGACATAAAATCTTTTATTTTTTTATCTATCAAAATCTCATCTTCTTCCTTGGGTTTTACGTCCTTTAAGACCTCTTTTAAGACATCCATATGGCTATTTTAATTCTGATTGTATAAAAATCTATTGGTTTTAGAAAACTTTATAAACAGTTCTAATTTCTCTCTAGATAGAAAATTGAGGTAAATATTATGTCAAAAAGATTATTGCCTTTGGCAGCAATGGGTAAAGTTTTAAAAGAAGCAGGTGCAGATCGTGTTTCTGATAAAGCAAAAGTTGCTTTAAAAAATGTTGTTGAAGAAATTACTGAAAAAATCGCAGTTAATTCTGTTAGACTGGCTTCACATGCCGGAAGAAAAACAGTAAAGGAAGGAGATGTTAAGTTAGCATTAAAACAAAGATGAGTATTAAACCAAAATCAGTTGGAACAGTAAAAAAAGGAGATTGTGTTATAATAGATGGGGCTGCTTGTAAAGTAAGCAGTATTCAGACTTCTAGGCCTGGAAAACATGGCCATGCAAAAGTTAGATTAGAAGCAGTTGGTTTAATTGACCAGAAAAAAAGAGTTATTGTAATGCCAGGTCATGATAATATTGATACTCCTATTATTGAAAAAATGACAGCACAGGTTTTGTCAGTAAATGGTAATAAGGCAAATGTTATGGACAATGTAAGTTATGAAACCTTTGATTTGGAAATTCCAGAAGAGTTAAAAGATAAAGTTGTTGAAGGCGTACAAGTAATGTACTGGACAGTTCTTGGAGATAAAGTAATGAAGGATATAAAGGGTGGTGATTAAGTATGGTGAGACAACAAAAATTAAAATTTTTGAGCCTTACCTATTTCTTGAGGTAATAAAAATGGTAAGATTTCCAGAAGCACAAGCAAGATTATTCAAAAACAAGTTTGCATGTAAGAAATGTAAAAAAGTACTCAAATCAACTATGATGAAAGTGATAGAGGGTAAAGTAAGCTGCAAAAGGTGTGGCAGCAAAGCCTTAAGAACTTTAAGAAAGAAATAATTAATATGAATTTTGATTATACTGCATTTATTGTGTTCGTTGTTCTTATTACAATATTTTTGATTTTTAAGAGAAAACAAATTACTGTTCAGAAATTACTTTATCCTTTGTTTTATTTTGTTTTGTATAGAACTAATTTTGGATTAAAATGGATGGACAGAATTTCTTCAAAACATAGAAATTTAGTGAAGTTATTTGGTTATGTTTGTATTGGATTTGGTTTTGTTGGTTTAATTGTTATATCTTTAGTAATATTAATATCTATGCTTAAATTTTTTCTTGCTCCAAAGGTTACTGAAACAGGAATGGCATTGGTTTTACCAGGAACTACAATTCCTGGTGTAGGATATTTGTCCTTTTTTTATTTTATAATATCAATACTTGTTTTGGCTATTGTTCACGAATTTGCTCATGGTGTTGTTATTCGTGCTCACAATATAAAAGTTAAATCAAGCGGATTTGCTTTTTTATGTATGTTGTTGCCAATAATCCCTGCAGCATTTGTAGAACCTAATGAAAAGGAGATGGCTAAAAGAAAATCTCATGTTCAGTATTCTATTCTTTCAGCAGGACCTATTTCAAATGTCTTGTTTGCCTTTATTTTCTTAGTGTTACTCATATTCGTTTTTGTGCCTATAGAAAATAGAATAACAGAACCAATTGGTTTTACTTTTGATACAAAAGAAGGTTATCCTGCATCTGTTATTGAAAGTGGAACTTTAATAGACTCTTTTGATGGTGAAAAAGTTACAAACTATAACAGTTTTTTTGAAAAGATGGGTGTTTGTATTAGTGTTAATGAAACAGTCTATTTAGGAAGTGGAAATAAGACATATTCTCTTGTTACTGTTGCTCATCCTGATAACCCTAGTAAAGGTTTTATTGGAGTTAATAGAATAAGAAATAAAACAGAACCTAAACAAGGTTTTGAAACAATCTTTAAAATTTTTACATGGTTTAAAGGATTATTTATTTGGCTTTGGATGTTAAATATATCTATTGGACTTATTAATTTGCTTCCTGTGTATATAACAGATGGTGCAAAGATGTTGTTGATAGCTTTACAAGATTCAATTAAAGACAAGAAAAAAGCAATTAAAATTTGGGGAACTATTAACTCTTTATTTGTATTTTTGATTTTAGTTGGCATAGTCACAACTTATTTAAAGCAATTTGGATTATTCTAATTCTATGTTAAATGTAATTTTAGTTAAACCTGAAAATCCTGGAAATATTGGTGCAGTTTCTAGAGTAATGGCTAATTTTGATTTAAAAAATTTGATTTTAGTTGATCCTAAATGTAATCATTTAAGTCAGGAAGCTAGGAATAGAGCGAAACATTCACAATCAATTCTTAAAAAAGCTAGAGTTGTTAAGAAAATCCCTAAAATGGATTACTTAATTGCTACAACTGCTATTAGAGGCACTTCTTATAATCCTAGGTCTCCTCTAACTCCTGCTCAATTATCATCTATTATTCCTGTTAATAAGAAGATTGGTTTGTTGATTGGTCCTGAGAGTTCTGGTTTAAGTAATAAAGAAATTTTATCAGCTGATTTTGTTGTAACAATTCCAACTTCAAAGAAATATTCTACTTTGAATATTTCTCACTCTTGTGCTGTTTTGTTTTATGAATTGTTTAATAAGGAAAATACATTAAATGAATTGGCTTCTTTGAAAGATAAAGAAATTCTTTTAGAGAATATTAATAAAGCCCTTGGTAAGATAAAATTTTCTACTTCTGATAAGAAAAAAACCCAAAAGATTGTCTGGAAAAGAATTATTGGCAAAAGTTTTTTAACAAAAAGAGAGGCTTTTAGTCTGATTGGTTTTTTTAAGAAAATCAAATAATTTTTCTCCTTTCAAGAGAGTTTTTTATTCTTTTATCCATTCTTGGATTTGCGTTAGGCCCTAGTTTGTAATAGATCTTTTCTGCTTCTCCTCCCCAGCTATACTCTCCTTTTTCTTTTTCTATTTTTTCTATTGCAAATTCTTTTAGAGCTAGACCTTTTTTAAGATGATAGTAAATATTCCTCATAGTTGTTCTTGGAAAAATTTCTATGTAGCGTTTGTAAATATCATAACCATAGGCGTGCTTGAGAAAATAGAGCAGCTCAATAATATTGTCTCTTACTTTGCTTTTGACTGGCCTTCCTTTTGGCATAGAATTTAATCTAATTTAGTTTTATATAAATGTTTTCTTATTATTCACAAGGAAGAGGCAATCCTAAACAAGTACTAATTACTTTTCTTACGTTTAGGGAAGTAGAATCAAGTGGATCTTTTTTAATGTTTTTGTAAACATGGTGCGCTTGTTGAATATCTCTTTCTGCTTTTTCATCCATTTCATGAGTTCTTATTTGTATATCATAAAGTGTACCTGCAAACTTTATTGGTAGATGGTAAGATTGATATTTGTTTGGTTTAGGAAATGTAACATGATCTTTTTCTAGTGAGTTTCCTTCTCTATCTGTAACGACTTCTACGCCTGCTGATCTTTTAAGCTGATTAACATATACAAAGATATCATCTATTGTTGGAAGTATGATCCTAATACCATACAAATCTTTAAATTCTTTTGCGCCACCTTTATGTCCATCGCTTCTTAGATCATAAATAGATTCTATAATTTTATGAAAAGCTGTTTCTCTTGATTTAACCCTTGTTTTTACAGCAGAATATGGTGCTGGAACAATTTCTTCTATACTCTTCATCAATGTTTCTGTAAGTATTCTATCTCCTTGTTTAACATAATCATTTAAATCAATATTTCTTCTTTTCGCTTGTCTAAATATTTTAACTAGTTTTTGATGGTTTATTCTTCCTTCTTCATCCTCTACAGAAGGAAACATAGGTCTTAATGCACGAACTAATTTTTTTTGTATGCTTGGGTAATTATTTTTTAAACCTTCTTTTGCAGGGTAATGATCTACCAGGTATTGAGTAATTTCTCTAACTATTTGATGAGATCTTTTAGTAGTTGCTTGTTCTTCAAAAACAAAAAATCTTCCACCTTCTTTTAACATAGCACCTTCCTCAAGAATCAAATTTGGTTTTTCTCCAGGTCTTATTTTCCATTCTAGGCCTTCACCACTATAAAAAACATTATTTGGTGTAAATCTTGCTTCATCTAAACTCATTTCTAGAGGAAATTGTCCTCTTGCCAATACTTTGTTAGGATCCTGGCTGGTTGGACATGAATAAGCTACAATTTCCTGATCACAAAAATCATTAACACTACTTAATTCATCTTTGGATATAATTCCTGCGTTTTCTAGGTTTTGTAGAATTATTCCATATACAGCTGAATCAATTTTTTCCTGTCCATGTTGAATATCTGTATTAATGCTTTCCTGCATTTCTTGCACACCTTTTCTTTGAGAAAGCCTATAAAGAACCTTTTCTAGTTCTCCTTGTTTCATGGATTCAATTCTTTTTAATGGATAACTTTTTAAGATATCTTCAAATGTACGAATGATGTAATCGCTACTAGTAAAAACACTACCTAGTGCTCTATGTAGTGCAATATTCAAATCTACTGGATTTAGTACAGCATTCATAGAAACAGCATCGTCATTATCATATTTAAATGTTTCTATTTTTTAATAACTATTAAGTAGTTACAAAATATATTAAACTTTTTATATTTACAATATTGAAAATAATTGTTAATTATATGTTTTTTATAATCGATTTTTGAATTGCTAAATCTTTAAATATGGGCTTTATTTTAGTAAATATGGCTTTTTCTAGTTTTTAATATAAATTGTGTACCACAATATATTGTGTTTTTCATAAAAAAGACTACAATATCTTGTGTTTATCAGACAGTTGTTACAAAGTTTTATATATAAGCTACATCTACTAAAATATTCTAGTTAAGATAAAAGATACTGAAAACGAGGTGAAATGAAAAATGAAACATGCGAAATTAAAATTTCTTTGTTTCATCTTATCACTTAAGGAGGTATAAAATGAAATGTCCAAAATGTTCTTCTGAGAAATTAAAAGTGATTGATAAGAGATCTTCTGAAGATTCTTTAAAGAATAGAAGAAGAAGAGAGTGTAATGATTGCGGAAATAGATTTACAACATATGAACAAATTGTAGAAGACCACCTTATTGCTAAAATAAGAAAAAGAAATGGAAAGGTTGTTGATTTTAGTACTGATAAAATAACTAATGCTATTTTTCAGGCTGCTAAAAGTGTTGGTGGTTCTGATAAAGATGAATCAAAAAAATTAAGTAAGAAAGTTATTGAAACTGTCAAACAAAAATTCAATGAAGATATCCCTAGTGTAGAAGAAGTTCAGGATATTGTTGAGAAGGTTCTGGTTGAGGAAGGACATTCAAAAACAGCAAAATCATATATTCTTTACAGAGATCAACATAAAAAACTAAGAGATGGTAAAACTACTTTTGTTAATGTTCAAAAAGTAATTAGTACATATCTTGATCAGAATAAGTGGGATACAAAAGAGAATAGTAATGAATCTTATTCTTTTTCAGGATTATTATTGTATACTGCAGGAGAGGTTATGAAAAATTATAATCTGAATGAATTATATTCTCTTCAGGTATCAGAAGCACATAAAAAAGGAGATATGCATATCCATGATTTAAGCCATGGTGTAATTGGTTATTGTGCTGGTTGGTCTTTAAAGAACTTGTTATTAAAAGGTTTTGGAGGAGTAGCAAATAAAGTTGATTGTAAACCAGCAAAGCACATGAGTACTGTTGTACATCAAATGGTTAATTTTATTGGATGTCTACAAATGGAGTTTGCAGGTGCTCAGGCTTTTTCATCTGTTGACACTCTATTAGCTCCTTTTATTAAGACTGATAATTTAACCTATAAACAGGTAAAGCAAGCTATACAACAATTAGTATTTAGTTTGAATATACCATCTAGATGGGGATCTCAATATCCTTTTTCAAACCTAACCTTTGATTGGAAGGCTCCTGAAGATCTGAAAAATGATAAAGCTATTGTTGGAGGAGTTGAACAGGACTTTACTTATGGAGACTGTCAAAAAGAGATGGATATGATCAATAAGGCATTTATTGAGGTAATGTTAGAGGGAGATGCAAACGGCAGAATATTTACATTCCCAATACCAACATATAATCTAACAAAAGATTTTGATTGGAATGATCAAACATCAAATTTATTGTTTGATTTAACTGCAAAGTATGGTACACCATATTTCCAAAACTATATTGGAAGCAACCTAGATCCTAAGTCTATAAGAGCAATGTGCTGCAGATTAAATCTGGATCAAAATGAGCTAATGAATAGGCCAGGAGGAATGTGGGGTCCAGGAGATTCAACAGGTTCAATTGGCGTTGTAACAATAAATATGAACAGACTTGGTTATGAGAACAAAACCAAAGAAGAGTTCTTTGACAAATTAAGTCATTATATGGAATTAGGAAAGATCAGCTTAGAAACAAAAAGAAAGGTTGTTGATAAAAACTTAGAAAATGGTTTAATGCCTTTCACAAAAAGATACCTTGGAACATTTGACAATCATTTTAGCACGATTGGTATATGTGGAATGCATGAATGTTGTTTAAACTTCGTAGGTAAAGGTATTGAAAGTGAAGAAGGAGTAAACTTTACAATTGAAGTAATGAACTTTATGAGGGGTAAATTAAAAGAATTCCAGAACGAAACAAAAAATTTGTATAATTTAGAAGCAACACCTGCTGAAAGTACAGCTTATAGATTTGCAAGGCTCGACAAAGAACTATATGGTGATAAGATTATAACTTCTGGAAAGGATGAACCTTTCTTGACTAATTCAACACAATTATCTGTTGATCATACAGATGATGCAATTGAAGCAGTAGAACATCAAGACAAAATACAGTCACTATACACTGGAGGTACAATTTTCCATACATTTTTAGGAGAAAAGATGAACAGTGGAGAATCATGCAAAAGATTAGTCAAAAAAATTGCATATAATACAAAACTACCTTACTTTACAATAACACCTACCTTTTCGATATGCTCTAAACATGGTTATACTAAAGGAGAGGTTTACGAGTGTAAAGAGTGTGGAGGCGAAAATGAGGTTTATAGCAGGATTGTTGGTTATTTCAGACCAATAAAACAATGGAACAGAGGCAAAGCAGAAGAATTCAAATTTAGAGAAGAGTATTGTGAACAAAAAAGCCTTGATTCAGATTTTAAGAGTAAAATTGAACCTGTTTTAAAGATTAAAAATCCAGATTAAGATGAAATATAAATTGTTTTTTACACCAATGTGCCCAAACTGCCCAACTGTAAAGGAATTTATGAAAAACGTTGACATGGAAGGAGAAGAGATTGATGCTTCACAACCTGAAGGATTAGAACAAGCACAAAAATTTAATATAAATTCTGTGCCTACTGTTCTTTTTTTTGAAGGCGAAGAGTTTAAGAGTGAAGCACGCTCTATTGACGAAATAAAAAGGGTAATTGAAAACAAGAGTTTGGTCTAAGATGGTCCTCATAAAAGGGCTTCAAAAAATGTCTTTGATAGATTTTGAGCCTTATGGTGTTGCTACAATTTTTGTAGGCGGGTGCAATTTTAGATGTGGATTTTGCCATAATCCAGATTTAGTTCTTCATTCTAAAGATCTTAAAACAATAAAAGAAGATGAAGTATTATCTTTTCTAGAAAAAAGAAAAAAATGGCTTGATGGTGTTTGTATAACTGGTGGGGAGCCTACTCTTTATACAGATTTGCCTTCTTTTATTTCTCAAATCAAAGAAAAAGAATTTTTAGTTAAACTAGATACAGATGGTTATAATCCTGCTATGATTAAGAGATTGATTGATAATAAATTATTAGATTATATTGCAATGGATGTTAAGACAAGTTTAGAGGATTATGAAAATGTTGTTGGTGTTAATGTTGATATTAATCAAATAAAAAAATCAATCAAACTAATCCAAAAATCCGAGATTGACTATGAGTTTAGAACTACTGTTGTTCCTGGGTTGATAACAAAAGAGAATATTTTGAAGATAGGAAAATTGCTAAAGGGTTCTAAAAAATATATTTTACAGAATTTTAGATCAAATAGAGATATGATAGAAAATAGATTTAAGAATATAACTTCATACAAACAAAAAGAAATTGATGATATGAAAAAAAGTGTTGATGGTTTTTTTAAAGAAGTTTTAATTAAGAATTAATTCTCTTTTCTTCTTTTAATATTGCTAATGTTGTTTTGACAACTGTGTCTGGGTTTAGACTTATAGAATCAATACCACAATGAACTAGAAATTGAGCAAATTCAGGGAAATCAGAGGGTGCCTGGCCGCAAATTCCTATCTTTTTATTATTCTTTTTTGCTTTAGATATTACCAAAGCAATTAATTTTTTTACAGCCATGTTCCTTTCATCATAAATACTGCTAACTAGTTCTGAATCTCTATCTAGACCTAGGGTTAATTGTGTTAGATCGTTTGAACCAATTGAAAATCCATCAAATATTTCAGAAAATTCATCTGCTAGTATAACATTTGAAGGAATTTCACACATTACATAAATTTCTAGGTTGTCTTTTCCTCTTGTTAATCCATTTTTTTTCATTTCTTCTAGAACTTTTTTACCTTCTTCCACTGTTCTGCAAAAAGGAACCATTAGTTTTACATTTTTTAATCCAAATTCTTCACGAACCTTTTTCATTGCTTTACATTCTAATGCAAAAGCATCTTTATAATCAGAATAATATCTTGAAGCTCCTCTCCAACCAAGCATTGGATTATCTTCTATTGGTTCATATTCTTTTCCGCCAATTAAATTAGCATATTCGTTTGATTTAAAATCAGATAATCTAACAATAACATCTTTTGGATAGAATGCAGCTCCAATCATACTAACCCCTTGGGCTAGTTTATTTACAAAAAACTCTGTTTTGTTTTTGTAACCATAAGTCATGCTCTCTATTTTTTGTTTTGTTTTTTTATCTTTGATTTTTGAAAAATTAATAAGCGCTTTTGGATGGATTTTGATGTATTCGTTTATGATAAACTCCTCTCTAGCTAATCCTACACCGTCGTTTGGTATAAAAGAAAATTCAAAAGCTTGTTCTGGGTTTCCTACATTCATCATTATTTTTGTTTTAGGTCTTTTATGTTTTCTTACATTTATTCTATTTACTTTAAAAGGAATAATTCCTTTGTAGACAAATCCTTTTTCTCCTTCTGCACAACTTACAGTAATATTTTCTTTTGATTTTATTTTTTTAGTAGCATTGTTTGTTCCAACAACACAAGGAACACCCAATTCACGGGAGATAATTGCCGCATGACAGGTTCTGCCCCCTTTTTCTGTGACAATAGCAGAAGCAATCTTCATTATTGGCTCCCAATCAGGATCTGTCATTTCTGTAACTAAAACTTCCCCCTTTTTGAATCTATTAATATCTCTTACATTTGTTATTATATTTGATTTACCAGAACCAACTTTTGAACCAACGCTTTGTCCTATTGTAATAATTGGACCTTTTTTAATCATTTCATAATCTTCTAAAACATTAATATTTTTTTGACTTTGAACTGTTTCAGGTCTTGCCTGTACTATGTATAATTTTTTTGTTATTCCATCTTTTGCCCATTCTATATCCATTGCTTTTTTGTAGTGTTGTTCAATTAGACACCCCCAGTTTGCTAATTTTAACAACTCGTCTTGATTAAGAACAAATGATTTTCTTTCTTTTTCAGAAGTTTTTATATTTTTAGTAGGATTCCTCTGATTATTTGTATAAATCATTTTTAATTTTTTTTCACCAACTTTTTTCTCGATTATAGGTTTAAAACCTTTTAACAAAGTTGGTTTAAACACATAATAAGAATCAGGATTAACAGTTCCTTTTACAACATTTTCACCTAAGCCATATGCTGCGTTTATTAAAACTACATCCTTAAATCCGGAATCAGTATCTATTGAAAACATTACTCCGCTAGATGCTTTGTCGCTTCTAATCATCTTTTGAACGCCAATACTTAGGCTGACTTTAAAGTGGTTGAATTTTTTATCTACCCTATAAGAAATGGCTCTGTTAGTGAATAGAGAAGCAAAACATTTTTTACATGCTTTTATCAGGGATTCTTTTCCTCTTATATTGAGATAGGTCTCTTGCTGGCCTGCAAAAGAAGCATCTGGTAAATCTTCTGCAGTAGCTGATGAACGCACAGCCACATCTGTGTTTTGGCCATACTCTTTGCACAATTTATCATACGCTTTTTCTATTTCTTTTGTTAATTTTTCTGGAAATTCTGCATTTAAAATTAAGTTTCTAACTTGTTTACCTCTTTCAGCTAAGTCTCTAATATTTGAAGTATCTAAACCTCTTAGTGTTTTTCTGATTTCTTTGTCTAGTTTATTATATTTGATAAGGTATTGATAAGAATAAGCAGTAACCGCAAAACCGTTTGGAAGATTAACTCCTTTTTTGGTTAGTTTTTGATACATCTCTCCAAGAGATGCGTTTTTACCTCCTACATACTTTACGTCTTTTATGCCTAGTTCTTTAAACCATAGAATAATCTTATTTGATTTAGCCAAATTCACACCTCTTTTGATTAGTAACCAATCAGGGACGTATTTAAATCTTTTGAATTTATTTTTCAGAGCCTTGTAGAATTAGTAAGTCTTCTGTTGTTAACTTTTTCTTGTTTTTTATTTTTTCTTCAACTACTGCTGCTTTTTCTTTTAGGCTTTTATTTACAGCATCTTTTTTTGTTTTAACTACTTCATTATTATATTTTTTTAACTGTTCGTTTATTTTGCTAATTTCTGTTAGTTTTTCTTTTAGTTGATCATTTATCTCAGTAAATCTTTTCTTTGTATCAAAGAATTTCTTATAAGTTTCTTCTTCTTTGCCTTTTAGATCATCTATTTCTTTGCTTGTTTCAATAAGTTCTTCATGTTTAGATTGAGATTGTTGAGCTTTTTTTTGTATTTCTTTGTGTTTATCATTTGATTCTTTTCTTAACTCTTTTATTTTTTTATCAACTTCATGAATTTTATCAAAGACATCAGAAACAATTTTTACTTTTTCATATTTTTTCTTTAAATCTTTTATATTTTTCATAAATTTCTTTTCTTTATCAAAACTCATAACTTCTGTTTCAATTTTACTTTCTAAAGCGTCAATATCTCTTTTTATAGAAGAAGGATCCTCTTTTATGTTGTATTTTTTTTGTATTCTCTTTTTCTCTTTGTTCAATTCTTTTATCTGATATATTTCTTTTTTTATTTTATCATTATACTTTTGCCTATTTACCTTGACTTCTTTAACTTCCTTAGTTAATTTATCCCTCTGACTTTTAGAAGATTTAACTCTATTAATCAGATTTGATATAGAACCAGTTACTTTTTCTTTTTTATCAAAAGCAGACTCTTTTTTATCATTTATTTGGTTAAGTTCTTTTCTTAAACCTTTTATTTCTTCATTTAGTTTAGATTTCTTTCTAAATAATTCTTTCTGTTCTTCTTTCGATAGCATGTCCGCTCACGTTCTCTGGCATTTTTAAAAAAAATAAAAAAAGCGTTTATCCGAATAATGCACCCAAACCAGCAGCTGCCTGCTCAGATGATGCTTCTTCTTCTTTCTTAGCTTTTTCTTTCTTTTCTGCACTTTGTTCTGCTTTTTTGTCTCCTCCTTCTGCAGGAGCAGATGCAGCAGCAACAGGTACAGCAGCCTTTTTTATGGCTTCATCAATATTAACTCCGTCTAAAGCAGCTACTAAAGCTTTTACTCTAGCTTCATCAGGCTTAACTCCTGCTGATTCTAATACTTTTTTAACAGAAGCTTCCTCGATTTTTTGACCTGCTTTATGAAGCAACATTGCTGCATATATATATTCCATTTTGTTTTCCTCCTATTTTCAATCTTGAGATTCTTTTTGTTTTTTAGCTGCTAGTTCAGCAGCACTAGGAACTTTATCATCTTCTTGTGGTTTTATAGACTTACCTTTTTTTAATTGATCTACAATATTTTCAACTTCTTCTATTTCTTTTTTCTCTTTATCGACTTTGGATTCTACTTCTTCAATAAGTGCTTCTGCACTTTCTTTTTTATCTTCACCAGAAGCATGTTTTTGTTGTGATTGAACCATCTTTGCTATTTTTTCGTCTGTTGTTGGTTCTTTTTCTTTCTCTACTTTCTCGATTTCTTTTTCAGTATCAATTCTTTCTTTTTCAAGTTTTTTCTCCTCTTCCTCTTTTACAGCTTCTTCAACTTCTTTTTCAACAGCAGGCTTTTCTTCATCTTTAGGTTCTTCAAGCTTTTTCTCTTCTTCAATAATCTCTTTTTCTTTTTCTAAAAGCTCTTCTTCCTTTTTCTCTGCTGGTGTTTCTACTTCTTCAGGAGGTTTTTCCTCTTTAGGTTTTTCAACAGCAGAGGGTTTCTCTTCTGCTTTTGGTTCTTCTTTGGCTTGAGTAACTTCTACTTTTGCTTCTGCTTGTAGTGATTTTGCACCTTGCTCTGCTTGTGCCAACATATCTTCTACAACAACATCTGCCATAAACTTGCTTTCTTCTGCAAGCGCTTTACAACTATAGAAAACATTGTTTATGATTACATCAACATTCTCTTTTGTTATATAACCTGCTTCAACACTTAAGTTAAATGATTCTGATGCTGCTTTTGTTATATCTGATAAGAATTTTTCTTCATCAATATCTAAAACATCTCTCTTGAAGATAACCCCTTTTTCAAAAGATGCTACTAAGTTTAACCCAATTTCCATTGGTTTAATGTTTAATCTTGTTAAAAGTCCTGCAAGTTGTGCGTTTATTGTTTCGCCTTCTTTACATACAACACAATCTTCTTTTATAGCCACTTTTCCGTCTTCAACTCCTGATTTAATTCCAACACCACTTAATTCACTAATGATTGGACCAGGTAAGAAGTTGGTTTTGCCAGCATTAACTACAATATCTTTTGGAGCTATTTGGCCTGGTTTTGCAGGAGCTTCGCTCTTGCTTTGTTTTAATAATTTATATAGTTTGAAAGAATCTACTTTTGAAAATATTAAAGCAGGCATTCCTTGTAAATTTTTTTCTAACTCTTCAATACCTTTTTTTTCTTCTTTGGCTTTTTCCAAAGCTATTTTCATAATCCTTCTTTTTGACATTAATAAGACAACATCGTTTTCTCTTAGTGTTTCCCTCATCTTTTGAAGCTGAGCAGTTGGCATACCTTCCACATCTATAGCACCGACTATAGGATATTCTTTGATTAGTTTAACAAAACCATCTACAACTTTTTTCTTATAGTCTGCTACGTGAGCCATTTTAATCTTTTTGTTTTTTGTCTTCTACCTTTGCTTCTTTTTTCTTTTCTTTAGGAGCTTCTTCTACTGTTTCTGTACCAATTTTAATAGAAGGGCCCATTGTTAATTTTAAATAAACACTTCTAATGTTATTTTTTTCTCCTGGTAGGGAATGAATCATTGAATTGTATATTACAAAAGCATTATCTATAAGATGTTCTTCTGGAGTATCCTCTTTACCAATTCTACATTGGAATAAAGGAGAAATATTTACACGTACTCTGACTGAATTTTGCAGCTTTGCAACTACTGCTTTTAGATTTGCATTTGGAGGCACAATACACCCTGCTTTTGGATTAGGCATTTTTCCTTTTGTACCTAATATCTTACCAAATGCTGCTGCTACTTTTGGCATAATGTTTGCCTGAGCAATAAAGAAATCATAATCTTGAGCTAGTTTTTTAGTTAATTTTTTGTTTTTTGCATATTTATCGAAATCTATAAGCTCAATAGCCATATCACACTCTTCTTTGGCTGTTGCTTTTAGTTCTGATCCAATTAGAGCGCATATTTTTACCTTTTTGCCCCTATCATAATGTAACTGTATAAAATTATCTATTTGATTTTCTGTTTTTTTAAGATCCAGATTTCTTAAGTTTATAATTAAATCATAACTTTGTTTGAATTTTCTTTTAGGAGAATTGTCTTTTGATTTTTTTAATGCTTTGATAAAATCATTCTTTTCCATTTGTACCCTCCTATCATCCCTAAACAGATAGTCCACGGGAAATATTCAATTTAGAGGAAAAAGAAGGCATTTATAAAGGTTACTGTTTTACTCGTTGATTATGATAAATAAAAAAGAATGGAAGAATTATATTAAGAAAGTGAAGAATGTTAGAGTTAAAGTAGATCAAGAAATACTAAAAAAAGAATTGTTTAAAACAATTGAGAATCTTGTTCCTAATAAAAAATTTGGAGTATTGTTTTCAGGTGGTGTTGATTCCAGTTTTATAGCTTTGGTATGCAAACAATTAAAAAAAGATTTTATTTGTTATGTTATTGGATTGGATAATTCTGAAGATGTTTTGTATGCTAAAAAAATTGCAAAAGAATTGAGGTTAAAACTTAAGGTAATCCATTTAAGTTTAAATGAAGCAGAAAAGGTGATAGGAAAAACAACAAAATTGTTGAATACAAGTGATGTTACTAAGGTTGGTGTCGGTAGTGTTGTTTATGCTGCTATGGGGCAAGCAAAAAAAGATAATGTTCATTATTTATTTTCTGGTTTAGGATCTGAAGAAATCTTTGCTGGTTATCAAAGACATGAATTAGCTAAAGACATTCAAAAAGAATGTTGGAATGGTCTAAGTTTGATGTATGATAGAGATTTAGAGAGAGATTTTACTTTGTCTAATTATTTTAAAATAAAATTATTAACACCTTTTTTAGAAGAGAAAATAATAACATTAGCAATGAATGTTCCTGTTAAAAATAAAATAAATAAGCAGAACAATAAGTTAATCTTAAGGCAAATTGCTGATGAAATTGGTTTAAATAAAGAGATAGCGTTTAGAAAAAAAAGAGCAGCACAATATGGAAGCCGTGTTGATAGAGCTATTTTGAGATTAGCAAGAAAAAATAATTTTAAATTTAAAAAGGATTATTTGGCTAGTTTTTTAAAACCAAGTTTGGGTTGTTTATTTTCATCTGGAAAGGATTCGACTTATGCTATGTATTTAATAAAACAAAAAGGATATCCTGTAAAATGTTTAATAAATATTGATCCCAAAAACGAATTTTCTTATATGTATCACAAACCAGATAAGCAAACTGTTAAATTACAAGCAGATTCAATGAGTTTGCCATTAGTGTATGTTAAATCTAAAGGTGAGAAAGAAAAAGAGCTTAAAGATTTGGAAGTTGCTTTAAAGTTAGCTAAGCAAAAATATAATATTAAAGGAATAATTACTGGTGCTTTGTATTCTAATTATCAGCGAATAAGAATTGAGAAGTTATGTAAAAAATTAAAATTAGAGTGTTTTAATCCTTTGTGGCATATCAATCAAGAAGATTATATGAGGAAATTAATTACAAATAAGTTTAAGATTATTTTTACAAAAATAGCTGCTGATGGTTTAGATAAAAGTTGGTTAGGCAAGATTATTTCTGATAAAGATATAGATGAATTAGTTAAAATAAATAAAAAGATTGGAATAAATGTTGCTGGCGAAGGAGGAGAGTTTGAAAGTTTAGTTATAGATTGTCCTTTGTTTAAGAGTAAAATTAATATAAAAAAATATGAAGTAAAAGAAGAGAGTAAAAATAATGCAGATTTTATTATTAAAGAAGTTGTTTTATCCTAAATAGGTTTTTCTTTTATTCTGATTTTGATATGGCATTTCTCCAAACCCACAATTTTTGCATGTTGCATCTAAAACTACCCAACTTTGTGTTTTGTATCTATTTAGAGCTTCTGGAAGATACCCTTCTAAATAAACATGTCTTGGAATAAATACAAATCTTGTTTCAATTCCTACTGCATCTAATAAATTTGCTAGTAGTACTGATGCATCATCACAGTCTCCACCACCAGAAACTAAGCTTTCTTTGGCTGTTTTTATATATTCATATTCTGTTGGATCAGAGACATAATTAAAATTATCTCTTACAAAATAAAAAAGGGCTTTTGAATGGCATACTCTTCCACCATTCTGACAAGCCTTAACAACAATTTTATCTGCAATCTCTTTGATAACAGGGTCACTTCCTTTAACTAGCTCTAATGAAATTGAGTTATGATGAGTTTCATCAACTTCTATTTTTGAAACAACAACTTCATCTATTGTTGGAATATAAGATGGCCTTGGATCAATTTTAACTCCATAAGCAGGTATAAACCATAAAATAATTAATAATATTAAGAAAAGGCTTATAATCCATTTTATTGGGCCTTTGTACCACGGTTCTTCTATTATTTCTTCTTCCATCACCCTGATTATTAGTTATATTGTTTATAAAACTTTAGTATAGAGTAAAAAATCCATAAGTTTTATAAATAATCAGTATCCTTTTAGAGAAATGGAAGAAAAGCCACTACACGTAGGAATAATTTTAGATGGCAATCGTAGATGGGCAAAAAATAAGGGATTAATGCCTTGGGATGGTCATAAGGCTGGTTTTGATAAACTAAAAGAATTGTTTGAAGCAGCAAAAGAAGCTGAAATTAAAGAATTAAGTTTATATTGTTTTTCAACACAAAATTTTTCAAGAGATAAAAAAGAAGTAGATTTTCTTATGAATATTTTTGTAAAGGCTGCAGAAGATTTATTAAAAGACAAAAAGGTTCATGAAAATAAGGTTAAGATAAGATTTATAGGGCGTCTTCATATGCTTCCTGAAAAAGTTCAGAAAGCCGCAAAAGAAGTTATGGAAGCTACAAAAGATTATGATAATTACATTGCAAACTTTTGTGTAGCTTATGGTGGAAGAGAGGAAATTGTTGATGCTGTAAATAAAGTTTTGAAATCTGGTGTTGATAAAGTAGATGAAGAGAGTTTTGCAAATTATCTTTATATCCAAAATTCACCTGATTTAATAATAAGAACATCAGGAGAACAAAGATTATCTAATTTTCTTACATGGCATTCAACTTATTCTGAACTTTTCTTTCTTGAAAAACATTGGCCTGATTTTGAAAAACAAGATTTGTTTGATATTGTAAAAGAATTTAAGGAAAAAAGGCAGAGAAGATTTGGTAATTAATTCTTGATAATCTTTTCAAATAATTTTACAAACAATTCTTTTGGAATGTCTATTCCTGCTTTAACAAAAACTTCTGCAAATTCTTTTCCTATAATATATTCATCATCACCAACTGGCTGGAATTTTATCATGTTTTTTATTGTTTTATCGTATAAATAACCTTCATTAAGCTTTAGAATAATTTTATTATTGTCTTTTTTTATTAAAAATTTATCTAGTTCAATATCTTTTAGATTGTGTTTTAGAAATTCCCATTTGATTAGATCTTCAATAATTTCTTTAAATGGTTTATTGTAGTTATTTATATTTTCGTTTACAAATTCAAAGAAATCTTTTTCATTAGTTTTTTTTGGAAAATATGCTCGTCCAATATAACCCTTTACTTTTTGTTTTACTTTTCCTCTAACTCTTTTGTTTTGGACGTGATAGGCATAGTATTTATCTTTAATTTTTTTTAATCTTACAAACATGAAAGAAGTTAGGCACCACTGTTTATAAATTTACTGGTGTTGTTCGTATCTTAGAATAGCTGCTACTTTACCGAGCTCTTTTAATTGAACCCCTTCTCTTGTTTCTGTTGAAATAATATTTACCTCTGTTCCAACTTTGTTTGCTTCTTCTTCAAACTCTTCTATTTTTTTATCATCCAGTTTTTCTGATAGTAATATAATTTCAACAACACCTGTTTTTAGAAATTCCATAACTTCTTTTTCACCATAAGAAATTATGTTTGGTTTTTTTGCTAATAAATCCAAAAATCTTTGCATAATTTTTTTCTCAGAAACAAGTTCTTCGTTTGCTAAAACATCCTGGCTTTTGTCAACTAATTCCTGTAAACCAAAATCTCCTGTATAACCTAAATCTTTAACTGCAATAATCTTTTGTTTTAGCTGATCTGTTAGATAACCACCATCAACCCAGTCGTGTTTTGTTGGTCCTGGTCCTCCAACTATAATTCCTTTTAGGTTTTTATTATCTAAAAATTGTTCTTTAACATATTCTGCTACTTTTTTGAAATGTTCTTTAGCAGCGCCATCCCTTAATCTTTCAAAACGAGCAGCAGATTGCCCTCCTGCTTTTGTTTTTCCAGGAACTTCTGAATGTGTTGATTTTAATGGAACAATTGTTTTTCCTTTTAGATAAGCAATGTTAGCATCTCTCCTATCAAGTATTACCAAGCCATAAACTTCTTTTACATCCATCATATCTCTTAGTAATTCTAATTGAAATTCTTTATCACATCTATAGATTCTTGTTTTTAATAATTCTGGAGGTTCTACACTCCATACTTCAAAATCTTCCTGGCCTTCTCTTTCAGATACATTTCCTGCAAAAACTGCTAAACCATTATCTGGTGTTTTTTTAAACAATCTTAGATGCTGGATCATTTTTTCTAAAGCAGTAATAACGTTTTTACGTGTGGCTGCTGATTTTATATTAGAAGCAGTACCTCTTTCTTGTTCAAGGTGCTGTATAATCTTGATTATATCATAACCAGAAGGAACATATACACTAACCAGTTCTGTATGGCGACCTCTATGTTGTTCTAGTTCTTTTACAAATTTCTTCAAATCGTGTTTTTGTTTTTCTGTTAGTGTCATATCTTTTTGTATATGTGAACAATATATAAATATGTCGGAAAACAATGTATTACCGATAGATTTAAAAACCAAAGATTATCTACAATTTAAAGTTACCTCTAGAATGGGATTATATAATTTTAATTATATAACATTAAGCTATGGGGTAACTTGGTTAGCCTTTCTGGTTTGGGTGTGATACACAAAAAAACCAGATGATCCCGGTTCAAAACAACCGCGAAATCGGATCACTACTTTCGCATTGGTGAAAGTCCGGGTAGCCCCATTTTAAGAGCACCCATATCAAGAAAAATGGCAGCAAAAAAACAAAAACGGAAAAAATCATCGACTAAAAGATTTGGTCCTAGGTATGGTAGACGTTTAAAAGAAAAGGTTGCTGAGATAGAGTCAGGACATAGAGGAAGACACATCTGTCCTTATTGTAGCAAAAAAAATGTCAGAAGAGAAGCAGCAGGAATCTGGTTTTGCAAATCATGTAAAGTTAAATTTGCAGGAAGAGCTTATTCTATTGGAAAAAAGAGAACAGTTAAAGAAGAAGAAAAAGTTATTAAATCAGAAGAAAAACCATCAGATAGTAAAGAGGATAAAAAATGATAAAGTATAAATGTTTTGATTGTAATAAGAAAGTATCTTTAACAGGCAAAAGGATAAGGTGTCCTTATTGTGGAAGTAAAATGTTGTTTAAGCCAAGAACAACAACAACAAAGGTTAAAGCAAGATAAAATGGCCGAAGAAGGACAAGAAGAAAAAATTGAACAGTTACAATTACTAGAACAAAATTTACAATCCTTTCTTGTACAAAAGCAACAATTTCAGATGCAATTAAGCGAAGTAACATCTGCTTTAGAAAATATAAAAGATTCTAATAAGACTTATAAAATTGTAGCTAATGTGATGATTGACGCAAAAAAAGAGGATTTAGAAAAAGATCTAAATCAAAAAAAAGAGATGCTAGAGATAAGACTAAAAAACCTAGAAAAACAAGAGACAAGTATAAGAGATAAATCTCAGAAATTACAGAAAGAAGTTTTAGGTGCAATGAAATAAAAATGGCAGATGTTAAGTTAAAAGATGCAGTAGATTTCATCATAGAGATCAATAATGATGATGATACTCCTAAAAATATAAGAGAAAAAATGTCAGGTATACTAGACATCTTAAAAGAAGATGTTGATGATTCTATTAAAAAAAATAAAGCTTTAAATGAGTTAGATGAAATAGTCAGCGATAACAATATGCAGCAGTATACGCGAACACAAATCTGGAATATTGTAAGTTTATTGGAAAAATTATAATTCTAATTTGTAAATAATTTAATACATTCTTCCTTTATTTGATCATAATTTATGTTGCCACATAATTTTATATCATCTTTACGTCTTGCTAGGTTTTTATAACACAAATCTTTGTTTACTTTGTCTACTCCGCCTTTTATAACCCAACTTTCACATATTGTTTCGTCTTCTGTTACTTTAGCAATCTCCCATAAACAATTGTTTGCTTTGTCTTTATCTGATAAAGCTAGGCAAACTGTTGGATTTTGTGTAGTTTCTGCAATACCTTCATAACATTTATCCCTTTTTTCTGTTTCATCAAGATTTAGGCATAAAGTATAATCCTCTAGTATTAATGCAAGTTTATGATAACAAGTTTGTGACCATGTTTCATCATTTATTGTTGGGCATATGCTTACATCTTTTTTTGTTTCTGCAACTGATTCATAACAATATGCTTCTGATTTTGGATCTTTTATATTATTACACAATTCAAGGTCTTTTTGCTTTGCTGCTACAACCCTTATACACTCATCTTTAAAGTGAGAACTTATGATATTATCACAAATTGATATTCTTCCTTTTTGCTTTGCTTGTTCAACATAACAATCATCTTTTTGATTAATATCTTGTATTCCTTCACAATTTGTTGGCAGTTTATCATAATTTATTAGAACCACTAATATTAATAATACTGCTATGCCTACAGCAAAAACATATTTATAAGATTTAAAAAAATTTTGTTTCTTTTTTTTACTACTCTTTTTTACTTTTTTCATTTCGACCTCGCTAGTTTTGTAATTTCTTTTTTTAATAATAATGAATTAGGAACATATACAATATCCCCTTTGTTTGTTTTTATTGTTGTTTCAATTAGATTTATGTTTGTTACTTTTCCTTTTTTATTATCTATTTCTATGAATTCCCCTTTTTTAATATATTTTTTCTGTTGTATAAATATTCCTGCGATTATATTTGGAAAAAAATCTTTTATAATAAAAAATAGAGCTATAATCAGTACAATAGCTATAGCACCTATTATTATATTAAGAACCGTTGTTGTTAAACCAATCTGTGTCATGGCCATTATTAGTGTGATAAAATAGATAAAATACATGATAAAATTAGAGATAATTTTTTCTAAAGAAATTTTTATTTTTGTTGTTTTTCTAATAGATTTGTTAATTTCCAACTCATGAAGAACTCTGTAAATAACTTTTCCAATGGTTCTTCCAATAATAAGTCCAATAAAAATTATCATTATTGTTGCTATTATTTTTGAAAATAGAGGAGAATACAATAACTCTCTATAATCAATATCATAAATGTTCATGGAATTTGTTAGAATGAGGTTGTTTATAAATTTTATTATTTTTAATTATTCTTTTCTTTTTCTATATTTTTAATAATCTTTAGTATTTGCCAAGCTGTGTTGTTCCATTTCATCTTGTGCCCTCTTTTTTGAGCACGCCATTCCATTGCTCTATGTTCTATTGGGTTTGAAATTAGATAGTTCACTGCTTTTGGCATTTGATCTATAAAAGGTTCCCCTGGGTCAATTAAGATTCCTCTTCCGTGACGAGTGTCAATAATCGGTCCTTCTCCCCTCTTATTTTCTGGATTAAGAAGCTCTTTTGCATAATCAAAAGGGGTAGAGAGAGGTACTCTTCCTGAACCAATTGCGTCTGCTAATATTCCACTTAGCATTTGTTCCATATTAAGATAAGGTAAAGGTATCATATCTGACCCAGCATAATAACCCATCAAATCTTTTACACTTTGGTAAGCGTCAACGACAACAACATCGTTTTCTCTTGCAGCAATTTTTAGATGCTTTTTATCCTTTATTTCAGTGTATCTAACCTCTCCAATTTCAATAGCCTTTTTTATAATTTCCTGATAATCTTTGTAATATCTCCCTCCATCAGCAAGAATAAACTCAGGATGTACTTGACCTACAATTAAATAAACAATATTCTCTCTATCTTTTTCTGAACAATGCTCTCGTAAATATTTACCATACGCAGGAATACTAAATTGTAATCCTTTGTCAAGAGAACGAAGTCCGGGTGTGAGGAGAACTATCATATCTTCTAGTTCTAAAATTTTTTTAGCTTCTAATCTACTTTTATCTTGTTCTCTGACTCCATGATCTATTTGCCCTAATTTATAATGGATTCCATAAACTTCATTAAGTCTATCAATTCCGCTTTTGGTTGGAGCAATCATCATATCACAATATTCTGAAAGTTCTCTTAGTGTTCTTTCCTGATATTCAGTTGGTTGGGAGGGGATTGTATGTAACCATACTAATGTCATAATTCCATTTTCTTTGTAAAGTTTTGCCAGTTCAACATAATTATTACCTGTCCCATCCTCATCTAATCCAAACTCATGTTCTAATATCACAACTGTTGGATCTGGTTTTTCTTTTGCTCTCTTTACACTATCTAATCCTCCTAACATCCATGATTCTTCATTTAATTGATCAAAAACTATATCTACTGGAGAGAAATATTGTTCTCCATTTTTATCAATTGCTGAAACAGATACAGATGAAACTTCTCCTGTATAATCTAATAGAGAAGTAACTGAATCACGTGTAAAAGTTCCAATACCACAAATTCTTGGGTGATATGTTCCTACAAAACGAATGTTAACTGCCATAAAAAAACAATCTTTAAATGATTTATAAATCTTTCTAATCTGTAATCTCTTTACAGTGGTAGTTTTAAGGGAATAGATATTTTTATAAAGATGCTTTTTCTTTTCAGACGTTATGGGAGGCAAGAAGAAGGTTAAGGTTGGAAAGAGAAAGGAAGTTCAGGTAGTTGAAAGAAAAAAGAGCAATTTACCAGAGCAGATCCAAGAGCTTGAAAAAGAGATTAGTAAAACTAAAGTTAATAAGAGTACAGAGCGTGCTGTAGGACTTTTGAAAGGGAAATTAGCTTTGTTAAAAGGCAAAAATTTAAAACGTTCTGCTAAGGGAAAAGGAGGGGATGATAGATTTAGTGTTAGAAAAACAGGAGATGGAACTGTTGTATTATTAGGATTCCCTTCTGTTGGAAAATCAACTCTATTGAATAAACTAACAAATGCTAAATCAGATATTGGAGCGTATGCTTTTACAACACTTTCTGCTGTTCCTGGTTTGATGAAATATAAATATGCTCAGATCCAAATTATTGATGTTCCTGGTGTTGTTGGTGGAGCTGCTTCTGGTAAGGGGCGTGGAAAAGAGGTTTTAACAATGCTTCGTAATGCGGATTTGGTAATGATTTTAGTTGAAGCACAGAATCTTCACCAATATAAATCATTGTTAAAAGAAGTTTATGATGCAGATATTAGATTAGATCAAAAAAAACCAGACGTTGTTATCACAAAAAAAGAAAGAGGAGGAATTAGTGTGAGTTCTTTAGTTAAATTAACTAAAATTAATAAGAAAACAATTGAAGATATTATGAAAATGTTTAAGATGATTAATGTTGACATTTTATTTAGGGAAGATATAACTTTAGATCAGTTTATTGATGTTTTGGAGAATAATAAAATATATACAAAATCATTAAATGTTATTACAAAAATAGATTTGGTCAATAAATTAACTCTCAAATCAATTTCTGAAAAGATTAAACCTTGTGTGGTGGTTTCTGCTGAAACAGGTAAAGGTATTGGGGATTTAAGAGAAGCTATTTATCAAAAACTTGATTTGATAAGAATTTTTTTAAAAGAGGTTGGGAAAAAACCAGATATGGAAGAACCCTTGATTATGTTTAAATCCTGTAGTATTAGAGATATTTGCGAAAAATTGCACAAGGATTTTGTTAGTAATTTTAGATTTGCACGTGTTTGGGGGAAATCTGCTAAGTTTGACGGTCAAAAATACAATAAAATGGATAAAAATTTGGAAGATAAGGATGTTTTGGAGTTGCATATAAGATAAGATTTATAAACTACTCCTAATTTTTTATTGTTGGTGATACTCATGACAAAAGAAAAAGTTTCAAAAGACGAACAAATTGGTTTTCATAAAGGTGCTTTAACAACTTTAGCAAAAGAGAGAGAAGAAATGCTGAAGATTTTGCAAATTGTAGAACAGCTTATGCAGATTCATGTTAAAGATTTAAAAGGTCTTGGTGTTGATTTGGAAAAGGCTGCGAAAAGTGCTAAAGCACAAAAGAAAAAACCAATTGAAGATATTATAAGGTGATTATACACCCCAAACTACATTCTCTTTTCTTTTTATTTCTGCTATCTCTTTTATAACTTCAACCTCTTCTTTTGTTAAGAATTCTTTTAGATTTTTTAATTTTTTAAAATCTTCCTCCGGAATAGAAGAATATAATTCATCATTTTCATTTATCTGCCTGCCTACAGTTACATTTGGCATTGAGACTGCAACTTGTTTTCCTGATTCTGCTTTTTCTAGTTTATCTTTATCTGCCTGAATGCTTTTTACTTCTGTAATCTCTTTTCCCTGTGAATTCATCAGGGGCATACCTATTCTAAGAGTTCCTGCTAAAATATCTGATCCAACAATTGCTGGATTAGATTGTCTGAAAATATAACCAGCCATGATTTTTATTTTGCAAGGTCTTATCAATTTATCTATCTGGCATTCCTGCATTTCAAGAAGTTTGTCTTTTTTCCATTTATCATAATCTTCAATTATTTTGTAGATTATATCACTTGAAATAATTTTTACATTCTCATTTACAGATCCTTCTTCAATATTAAATGCCAGTATTACTGATTTTAGAGGATCTTTTTCAAAATTGGATTCTGCTTCTGCAATATCTTTTTTTGTTATATTGCCAATCGAAGCTCTTCTTATAGATACCTCATTTTCTTTTAGTAGTTTTATTAAGGCTTCTAAGCTTCCTAAAGAATCTGCTTTTATGACAATTCCTTCTTTGTCTGTTTCAATCAAAACTTCTTTAACTTCTTGTTGTAGCTCTTGTTTGGTTTTTTCTATCTCTTTTTTCTGGCAGGATCTTAAAGGCATTCCTGAAACAACTTCATCTATATCCAAGGCAGATATTTTTACACCAGTTGCTGCACTAACTTTTTTTACTGATTTAAAATTAGATTTTTTATCACGGATTTCTGCTAATGGTACTGGTTCAAACAAAGCTTTTACTTTGGTTGTTATTGATTTTTCAAGACCCGCAATAACAATTGTATCACCTGTTTTTAATGTCCCGTCGTAAATAATTACATCAATTGTTTTTCCTAAGCCTTTTTCTTCTTTTACTTCTAAGATAGTTCCTTTTGCACTTCCATCTACATCACATTCAAGACATTTCTCTAAAAATCTTTGAGCTAATCCTGTTAAAACCATTAATAATTCAGGAATTCCCTCTCCTGTTTTTGCAGAGCAAGGTATCATTGCTATTTGTTTGGTATAATCATCAACTCTGTCAAATCTTTCAGAATTGATTTTAATTTCTGATAGTTTTCCAACTAGCTCATATAATTTTTTGTCTAAAATTTGTTGTATTGATTGTGATTGTTGCGTTATTGATGATAGGATATTTATCTTTTTGGTTTGCCAGCCAGAAATTAGATCAATTTTATTAAGTGCAATAACAAAAGGGGTTTTATATTGTTTTAGAATTTCAATACTTTCCATTGTTTGAGGTTTTATACCTTCATTTACATCAATAACTAAGATTGCTATGTCTGCTAGGTTTCCACCCCTTTTTCTTAGATTTGTGAATGCTGCGTGGCCTGGAGTATCTATAAATAGTAAGCCAGGAATTGTAAAATCCATCTTTAGCTGTTTTAACAAATCACCACAAATATTTTTTATTGTATTTAATGGTATTATAGAAGCTCCAATTGCCTGGGTAATTGCTCCTGCTTCAGATTTAACAATAGCGCTGCCTCTAATATTATCTAATATACTTGATTTTCCATGGTCGACATGGCCCATGACAGTACATATTGGGCTTCTTGTTGATTTCATAATAATAATAGATTTTTATATAACTTTTAAATGTTGTTATTCTTATGTTTTTTATTTATTTGCTATTCCAAAATAGAAAAGTTTATGACTATAATTTTTTGAAAATGAACTTTTTTATACCCGAATTGGTTGATTTTAATTATTTCTTTTTTGTCACAACCCAGTACTGAAAAAATTTCTACTTTTTTGTCATATAGTTTTGATTTCATAAATGCTTTTATATAAGTACTACTTTTAAATAGAAAATAACTTAATTTTTATTAAAAATTATGAGGGTGGTTTAAAAATGAATAATAAAAAAGGTTTTTTTCTAAATAAAAGTATAGTTTTGATTTCTATGATGGTTTTGATGATTGGAATGATGAGTGGGAGTGTTTTGGGTGCAATAAGTTCAATTCAAGTTACTTCACCTATCGCTGATGAAGATGTAAAAGGTGTTTATGATATTGAATGGACAGCGATAGGATTTGAAGGAGATTTTGTAGATATAGTTTTAGGTAATGGAGGATGGGAAGTTATTCAACCTTTTAGAGGATATAGTAATTCCCCATTTCAATGGAATACTACTTCTATAGATGATGGTGAATATACTATTTTAGTTAGAGATTCTAGTAATTTTGAAATGAATGGTTTTTCTGGATCATTTACTTTAGATAATACTAATCCTATTGTAACTATTGACCCTGTAATTACCCCCACTAAGGTTAATACACAATTAATTACAGGAACTTTTACTGAGTTAAATCTTGATAAAATTGAAGTAAATAGTGTTGTAGCAGATATTGATGGGAATACTTATTCAGCTACAATTGATTTATTAGTAGAAGGAGAGAATACTGTAACTGTTATTGCAACAGATTTGGCAGGAAATATAGGAGAAGCTTCAGACACAATAATTCTGGATACAACTGGACCAACTGTAAGTGTTTCAGGAGCTCCTGAAGGTTGGTTAGTAAAACAGGGTGGTGCAACTGCAACAATTGATTGTATTACAGAAGATTGTGTTGAAATGAGATTCAAATTTCATGATACAGATCCTACAAGTTGTTCTGGCTCTTTTGATACATATACAGATACAAATCCTGTAATTGGTCATAAGTGGGTTTGTGCAGCTGCAAAAGATTCTCTTGGAAATATAGATTATTCAAGTCCACAAGAATTTATAATTTTTGATACAATCACAAATGCAATTAGTGCTGCAGAAGGTGGAGAAACAATTAATGTTGCTGAAGGAATATATGATGAACAAGTTATTATTGATAAGAGTCTAACACTTCAAGGTGCTGGAGATACTACAATAATTCAGCCTCCTGCAGTGGAATTGACTCCTACAACTAGTATTCCTTGGCTTGGTGGTAGCCCCAGTTCAATGTCGGCAATAGTCTCTGTTGAAACCACAGGAGGTATTGTTACAGTGAAAGACCTAAAGATTGATGGTTCTCTAATTCCAAGTAAATCAACTACATGGGTTGCTGGTCTAGTTTACCTTGAGACTAGTGGTACAATAGATTCTGTGACAGTCATTGGAAACCCAACTCTACCTGATCGTACTGCAGGCATATTTGCCGCTGCTATAACTAATCCTGTTACCTTAGAGGTAACTGAGTGCACTGTAGAAGTCTATAATAGGGCAGGTATATACGCTCTTGGTGGAACAATGACAGCTGACTATAACAATAACAGTATTAACGGGCCAGGAAACTCTTCAGTAGGGGTTCCTAATGGCATGTTCTTCCTTGAAGGTGCTAAGGGTTCAGCAACTTACAACACTATAACAGACTTATCATATACTGGAGAGACATATAGGAGCACAGGAATTGGTACTTATAATGCTGGAACTGATATTGTATTCAGCTATAATGAAATCTCATTAGTCCAGAATGCTTTTGCTTTGGCCAAAAATACTGTTGGCACAACAGTTAAATATAATGATGTTCATGACTGCCATACCGGTGTCAAGCTTGAATCCGGAGCTACCAACAACATCATCCAGTACAATGATATAATGAACAATGATTTTGCAATACGTGGTGGTGGTGATATGGGAGAGGGTAATGTAGCTCACTATAACAATTTCGTCGGCAACGATGGTACTGAATGGACATGGGATGGAGAAACATACATAGGTGCTGTCAGCAATGTTCATGCAGAATATATATTGAATGCAGAAACCAACTATTGGGGCTGTTCAAAAGGACCTGAAGATGATGCTTGTGATTCTGTAAGTGAAAATGTTCTTTATGAACCATGGGCTTGGGCTTATGATGAGGATTTCAATGTTGACACAACAGGTCCAGAAACAGAAATCGTTTCACCAGATGCTAGCTCTTTGCAGGACGAAGCTTTTGAAGTTAGTTTGATAGATTCTGACGAACTTGGTCAAGCTCCTGATACTGGTGTTTCAGGATTAGAAATATGTAAATATAGAATCAGAAGTTATGATGGAAATTCTTGGCCAGTAACAAAAAATTTAGGTTCAAGACCATGTTCAGAGCCTATAACATTAAGTGTTAGTCCAGAAGCAGATTGTAGAAACGAAGGAATAGATACTTGTAAAATAGAAGCATTAGCTATTGACAAGGTAGGTAATGAAGGAGATACTGTTGAAAGAACATTTAGCATTGACTGGACAAGTCCAACTATAAATATTGATTCTGTAATTACTCCTACTAATGTGAATACTCAGGAAATTACAGGAACTTTTACAGAATTAAATATAGACACAATAACTGTAAATGGTGTTGGAGCAGATATTGTTGAGAATACTTATTCAGCTACAATTGAGTTAATAGTAGAAGGTGAAAACCCTGTGACTGTTATTGCAACAGATTTAGCTGAAAATACAGGACAAGCTTCAGATACAATTGTGCTTGATACAACAGCTCCTGAAATAACTGATGTAACTGGTGACCTCATTACAGTAGTTGAAGAGTCAATAGAAATTTGTGCTACAATAACAGATGCTGGAAGTGATGTTGCAAGTGCTGTCTTATACTATGATCTTGAAGGAGAATCATCAATGACAGAAGATGAAGTAATTGATGACAAATGGTGTGTAAATATTAATGCTCTAGGAGAGATTGGAGAAATAACATATTATATAACAACAATAGATGTGGTAGGGAAAGACACAACAAGTTTAGGATATACTATTAAAACTGTTAACTTTATAATGCACCTTAGTGATGGTTGGAATTTAATCTCAATTCCAAAAACATTAGTGGATAATACACCATTCGGTAACTTAGTATGGACTTATGATACAC
This sequence comes from Candidatus Woesearchaeota archaeon B3_Woes, assembly GCA_005222965.1. NCBI lineage: Archaea > Nanobdellati > Candidatus Woesearchaeota > Candidatus Woesearchaeota archaeon B3_Woes. The sequence goes on along the minus strand of NJBG01000001.1, from coordinate 146,852 downwards.
AAGGAAGTAATTGGGTTGAACCAACAGCAATAGATCCAGGAACCGGTTATTGGGTTGAGTCAAACGGAGAAGAAGTTCCTTTGGATTATGAAGAGTGCGGAGTAGCTGAAGGATGTTTACCATCAGAAACAAGAACATTCTTTACAGGATGGAACTTAATTGGTCACATGAGTATGGATGCTGAGACACAACTTGTAGAAGATGCAATAGGTTATGTTTTTGAAGATAACCCAAAGGTAATCCAAGCCTTTTTGTTGAGATATGATGGAACTAACTTTAAAGTGAACAACTTGAAAACAAGAACTTACGCATTCCCAGAAATGACACCAGGAGAAGGTTATTGGTTATACACATCTGAAGAGATAACATACACAAACTAAGATATTAGACCATGAAAATAAAAATATTTTTTATATTTTTTATATTTTTTCTTTTATTAAATTTTGTTAGTTCTGCTGAACCTCCAAAATTACCTATGATTATTAGTGGAGAAGTTTTAATAAATGAAAAACCAGCTAAAGTTGGAACTATAATAACAGCAAAAATAGATGAACAAAAAATAACCAGTGTTGAAGTTTCCAAGAAAGGTCATTATACTTTATTAATTCAAGAACCAACAGAAAAGCTTATTAATTTGTATGTAAATGAAATTAACACAGATAAAACTGTTAAATATGGGGTTGGAAAAATAGAACAGATAGATTTATTAATAACACAAGAAACACCAAATAAAAATAAGTTATTTTTTATAATACCAATTATATTGTTAATATTAATAATTTTTATATTATTATGGGGAAAGAAGAAGAAAAAATGACTAAAAAAATTTTAATTTTATTTATTGTAATATTTTCTTTAAGTTTAGTAAGTGCAGTTCCATCCACACCACCATTACCAGATAAATATTATGGGAATGTAAAAATTAATAATGAATCTGCTCCTATTGGAACTGAAATACAAGTTTATGTTAATGAAACATTAGATAGTACTTATAATTTAAATGAAACTGGTAAATATACACTATTTGTTACGTCTGGTTTTATAGATGATATTATCATTTTTAAAATTGAAGATGTAGAAGCAGGAAATGCAACAAGAGGATGGGGCACTACAAATAATCTTGATTTAAATGTAATAATACAAGAACAACCAGAACAACCTTCAAGTCCAGAAGATGGCTCTGGAGGTGGCGGAGGAGGCGGAGGAGGAGGAGGCGGAGGAGGCGGTGGTGGCTCCAGCTGTAAACCTAATTATGTGTGTGAGCCAATTTCTCCATGTTCTTCTTATGGTAAACAAACAGAACTATGTGCTGATACAGAATGTAATAACGGTTCTTACAGACAAACGGTAAGCTGTACTTATGTTCTTCCACCACAAGTACAAATTCAAAGTAATGAAGAGCCCGAAGAAGAAACAGATGAAGGTTTAGGGCTGGAAACAGCTCCTGCTGAGACAACAGAGGAAACAACACCAGAAAAAACAGGACTTAGTGCTATAACTGGAGCAGTAATAGGTTTGTTTAAAGCTAAAGAGAATTTTAGACTTGGATTGTCTGTACTTGTAGTAGTTATAGTTCTGGGTATTGCAGGGTATTTTCTCAATAAAAAAATTAAGACTAAAAAATAAGTTGAAATAACCAGCTTTGCACATAAACTATCCCTAATTATGTGCAACCTCTATGTCTGCACATTTTTTAAAATCAAGTTCAATTCCTAGTTCCATAGCTTCTTGAGCCAAGACACAAAGATTGTGGCATAAACATTTAGCTAATACTTCATTATCTTGTCCTGTTTCTGTTCTGCTTCTCAAATGGCTGTTAAACTTCCTCTTAATCATATGAAAGCAAGTCTCAACATTACTTCTTTTATGATAATGATGATCAAACTCTTCTGGATAATGAGTAAAGAACATATACATCTTTCTCCAAATGTCTACATTCTTACTCCTTGTATTTGGCTTAATGTTCTTTTTGAAAGGTATAAAAGGTATAGCCCCAATATTAGAAACAGCTTGGAGGTTTTCTCGGGAAGTATACCCTTTATCTGCGGAAACTTCTTTTATATCATAAATTCTGTTTGTTTTTTTAATTAGATCAGGAAACTCTGGACTATCTGACCTTGTTCCTTTTGTTATATTCACAGCAGTAATTATATTAGTTCTGACGCCACAAGTTATATGACATTTCCTATACTTTCTTTTATCGGAATTAGAGCCTGTTCTAACATCAAACCATCTACCAAACTCTGATGTGGAAAATCCAGAAGCATCAACTGCAAAGTCAGATTCTATTTGTTTTAATGGAATACCAGAAACTTCAATTAAATGTTTTAAATATATAGTTAGAGATTGATCTTTAAGACAATTCAATACTGTATTGAAATGTGGTGTCTTGTTTACATAGCCTAGTTTTCGTGCTATCTCTAAGTCAGAAATACACCTACGACCGCTTTTAAGATTGTAGGCTTGTAATATTGTGTAGAATATTTTCTCTTTTAAATCAACAGGCTTTCTACCAACACATTTCTTATCTTCAGGAAATTCAACATAATTAAGAAGTTCATCTAGAATGTTCATTAAAAGGAGTTTTTCTTTTGACTGAACTTTATTGTATGAAGCCCAATCCTGACTATATTTACCATCTTTTTTCTTTTGTACATCTTTGTACTTTTCCATGACCTCATGTATAAATTTCTTATGAGTGCCTTGTTCGACTTCTCCCATTCTTGACATAATTTCTTTAGCAATGTTATGCAACTCTTCATTTTGTTCTTTTAATTCAGAAAAGCTTTTAACCTCTGAATTGTTTTCTCCTATTGGAGAACTATTTTGTGCTTCGTCGTGCATTTTGGTTCCTCCGACAGGAAGCCTTCGGGCTTCTTGCCTTATTTATATTAATAAGTTATTTACTTATTAAATAAGTATATCACTTAAGTATATAAATGTTTCGTTTTTTGGTGTGCACAACGTAAATGCACAATATGTATATTAGAAAACCATAAAGTATTTAAATACCTTTCTATTCACAATATATATGCACACGATAAAGATACCTGAACTAGAAGAATATGATTTATATTCAAAAAAACCTCCTCAAGAAAGAGAGAAGTATGCCGAATCTAAAATCAAAGAGATAATCCAATTAAATACTAATATTGGAATAAACATGAAACAGATTGAAGAAAACACTTTTTTTCATAGAAACACAATATCTAAACATATCAAAAACTTAATCACAAAAGGGGAAATTTACCAATATCCACCAGATTCAAGAAATGGATTACTTTTTTCTAATGGAAATCTTTTAGATCCTATATATAAAAATAAAATAATATTACAAAATAAGTTTTTTGAAATTTATGTTATCTCAAATCGTCTTGGTAAATTTTTATATATCCAAGAAAAGAAAGAAGATATATATAATGAGATAGAATCTAAAGGTGGTATAATTATTCCATTAGATGAATTAGATACATTTAAAGAAAGATTTGATGATATAATGAAAATATTACATACTAAAAGAATTATAAGGTGAGAAAATGAAAAACGTCGAAATTAATGAAATTAAAGAAGCAAGTGGTGTGAGAAGAAGATTAGTTCATGTAAACTTACCAAAAAAAGATTTAATATTCAGTACTCCTTGCTTTTTTGTTGAACCTAAATCAAGTTGGGATGTTGATTTTTTATCAGATTGGGTTGAAAATAACAAGTTTAAAAAAAATTGTTTTCAAGGGGTTATTATCCCTTTTAATAATGTTAAGAAATTACTCTTACCAAAAAAAACAAGGTCTGTACAATTAAATCTTGACGGAACCAAGAAAGAAAATGGTTTTTTAGAAATTATAGAAAACAAAGTTATAATAATCGATCCCTTAGGAGAATCTTCATATTTAAGTTTGGTTGATCCTGACCAAATAGATATTGAAAATTTACCATTAGAATATGTTGAACAAATTAAAAAAATAGGTATTGGTAAAAAGAAAGGTGATGAAAGTAGAAACAAAAAAAGAATTGATAAAATTAAATTATTTAGAGAGTATATTCATAAACTTCATGGAAAAGAATTTAACCACACTTTGAAATTTTTACAAAGAAGCAAAAGGTTGGGTTCTAAAATATTATTAGCTCCATCTAATCTGATTATTCCCGAAGTATCTGAGAGTTTAGATATGGCTATAAAAATAAATAAAGAAACAGAAAAAATTTGTAAAACTCACGAAGGATGGATACCTGCTGCAAACTTTGTTTTAAAGACGTCTACACTTGAAGAATATGATTATTTAGATAAAATATTGAAATATATAAATGAAGAGCAACCTCAATTCTTTTTCTTTAAGATAGTTGATTCTTATGGTTTAGATAGTAGAAATGCTGGAATTCAAAGAGACAACCTTAAAAGATTTTTGAAAGGTTTAAAGGTAGTAAGTAAGAAGTTTAAAATTCCAGTTTTTGCATTAAATGTTGATTCTTTGGGTTTATTTATGTTACAAGCAGGAATTGATGGTTTTTCTACACCTTCAAATGGGATTGTAGAAAACATGTTTGTTTCTTATAAAAATACAGACTTACCCTCATTTTTGAAAGGAAAATATTTTTATTATTATTTTCTTTCTATGATTTCACTGAGAGCATTGAAGAAAATATATGATTCTCATGGGAAAAAATTCCCTTGTCCTTATGGTTGTTGTAATGAATATAATGGGAGAGACTTCTCAACATTTATTGGGAAAACAAAATCAAAATTAACAAGAACACACTATTTTAATACAATGGATAATCTAGTATTAGAAACACAACAAGCAATAGAAAATGATAGTGTTAGGGCTGCGTTTAATAAGTTAGCAGAAAGTTCCTGTAAACATTATTTGGAAATTATTCCAAATCATTAAAAACAGAAACTTTTAAATACTTAATATATAAGCTATTTACTTATGACAAAACCCCTCCCTAAATGGATCCAAATACGATACGCAATTCTCTGGAATAAATTTAAAGATAAAGAGTTTACTTTTGAACAGGCTAAAAAAGCTTTGAAAGACGATGCAGGTATTAATGTTTTCTTTTCAGATTTAAGAAAGGCTGGTTGGTTGGAAGTTAATATTGATGATAAAGATAGTAGAAAAAGGTTATATAAGTTAAAGAATCCTGAAGAAGGATTTAAAGGAATGAAAATACAAAATTAAAAAATGCAACAAAAAAATCTAGGTGAATTTTCTTCACATATAAAACAAAAACAAGAAGTTCATAATGATAATGGAAGAGAAATAACTCTCAAGAAAATATATGGAGATATTCCTTTGAATATTGAAGATGATGCTTATTTAAGTATTTTTAGAGAAAGCAAAAGAGACGTACATAATATAGCATTATATCCTTGTAAATATATACCTGAGTTACCAAGGTGGGCAATTAAAAATTTTTCTAAAGAAAACGATATTATTTTAGACCCTTTTATAGGCGGAGGAACAACTTTTATAGAAGCAAAGAAGTTAAAAAGAAATTGTTTAGGTATTGATTATAATCCTTACGCTAGATTAGTTAGCAAAGTAAAATCAACATCAATCGAAGAAAACAAATTACGATCTAAATATAACTCATTGATGGATAATATCAAAAACGATTCTAGTTCTGATTTACCAATACCTAATTTTAGAGGAGTTGATTTTTGGTTTAATGAAAATGTTATTAGAGGATTAGCTAAGATAAAAAAATATGTAAATAAAATAGAAGATAAAGATATTAGAGACTTTTTCTTAGTATCTTTTTCTATGGCTGTTAGAAAATCATCTTATATTGCACCCGGACAAATGTTAACGGCTAGGAGGAAAGATTGGAGAAATATAAAACAACTTTCAGAGAATGATACTATTGATTTGTTTTCGTCTTTCTCAGAAAAATATATAGAATATATTTCTGAGTTCTCTAAAGAACAAAACATATCTAATTTTGCAAAAATAATTGGAAATGACGCTAGAGAAATAAATTTACCAGAAGATATTGATAAGGTTGATCTAATAGTGACATCTCCACCATACATTAATGCAATGGATTATATTTGGGCTAATAGGTTAAGGGTGCATTGGTTAGATTTAGTTAAAAGCGATCAAGATAGATTAAATTTATATAATTATGAGATTGGTACAGAGAGGATACCAAAAAAAGAATATTCTATACTAGGTCAAATAGGAATCGATGAAACAGATAAAATTATCGAAGAAATATATAATGCATACGATTCTAATACGCAAAGTAAATTAAGGTCGAGGGTTACTTATAAATATTTTTTAGATATGAAAAAACATTTTGAAGAAGCGTATAAAGTTTTGAAAAATGGTGGAAGATATTGTATAGTTATTGGTGATAATAATATCAGAAAAGTTTTTGTTCCAACATCACTATTTCTATCAAAGATAGCTGAATCTGTTGGATTCAAAAAAGAGAAACAATTTCAAATAATTCTAAAACAGAGGAGTATGAATATTGACAGAAATGTGTCTTTTGCCGATAAAATTGATTATGATAGAATGATTGTTCTCAAAAAAGAGTAATTTGTTTTTTCTTTTTTATATCATATTTTCCTTTAAGAGATTTTAATGCTACCTTTAAATCAAAATTAGATTCTTTTTCAATAAACTTAAAACACTCATCCCCCATTATGATTGTCCAACCTCCATTTCTACATGCTGTTATAGCTGCCGGAAGATTATCTTCTCTCAAAAAAATCATTATCGGATCAAGCCCTTTATCTTTTAATCTTTGTGCATATTGTTTAAATTTTTTTAAAGTACCAGAATCTCCAGAACCAACCCTATATTTTGCTTCAATAGCCATGTTACCAATAACACAATCACAAATTTCATCAGATCCTTCTTTTATACCTGAACTATAATCTTTTCGTTCAGAAAATACAGATTGAACTAAACGTTCCCAACACTTACCAAGTTCTCTTCCCCAATATTGCTTATTTTGAATCTTTTCCTCATGAGTAATATTAAATACTTCCATCAATATATCAGAATCAGTCTTTCCTTCTTCTATAACTTTATTAGAGAAAGATTCCCTATATTTTTCTAATACAGGGGTTAATTTTTTATTAATGTTTTCATCTGTGGACATAATAGTCTTTATTCTTTATATATTTAAAAAGATTCTCTTTTTTGTGCAAAACTATGTAATGAATTGCACATAAATAAAGAATTACTTATTTCTATAATACTTTATAACATCAACCAATAAAAAACAAACAGTTAGAATGAACAACCCTTGAACTCTATAATCTTTTATTCCATACCAACCCAAACCAAATACAGTGGCTACAAGGAAGCCATAGCCTATGTAAGAATAATAGGAGAGTTTCATTTTAGATAAATTCATTAAAGGTGAAGAAATATATTATAATATCTCTGCATGCTGTTCGATTATAAATAATACTTCTTGATCAAGCTCTTGTGCCCAAGTCTCTTTTTTTGCTTTAAACCATCTTTGAGTTTTATAAGTGTCTTCAGTGAAAACTTGGACACACGTCATAGTTTCATTGAATAGTTTTTTTGTTTTTGATGTCCATGTGCCTTCAATTATAGGCAATTTGGCATAAGGGTCTGCAGAATATGAACCAAATTTCTCTCTTATTTCCTTAGTTATTCTTCTAATTTTTTTGGTCGGAATTGGTTTTTTATTATTATAGGTTTTTGGTAGAAAGATGCTGTAAAGTTTCATATAGAATCATACCACTTTTTTATATTTTACGTTTGCCTCGTCAAGTTTCTTTAGAACATCTTCTTCATTATCTATTATACCGAATCTATTATCTGATAATTCTGTAAAACGTCCATTATTGGATAGGATTGTAAATACCTTCTCACTATCCGCCTTGGAAACCTGAATCACGACCATCTTCATCACTAAACATTATTTTATCTATCTTTTCAACGCATTATTATTATACGACTAAATATATAAATGTTTTGGAAATTGATTTTTGTGCAAAAGACTATAATAAATATGCAAAATTTCATTTATGTGCAAAGCCGAAATAACCAAAAGGTTTAAATACTAATTGCTATTTTCAAGTAGTTACAAAAGAAAAAGGGGTGATGGGACAAGGTTTAATTGGGGGTAATTAGATGACTAAAAACTTTAAAAAAAGTATTGTGTTAATTTTATTATTATTCACTATTTCTTTAGCTTCAGTTGTTTATGGACAACTGCTACCACCAATGATTTTAACTGGGACTGTTATGTATAATGGTGTAAATGCTTCTGTTGGGACATTAATTGAGGCTTTTATTCAAAATGATGATGATCCAAGCGTAGCTGATGGCACCCATAACCTAACTCAAGAAGGTTGGAATAGTGGCATGGTTATTAATGGAAATTCTTCTTATGGGGGTTATACTGTTACATTTAAAATTAATGGAGTTGAGGCGGATCAAACAGCAATATATAATGATACTAGTATTACTCATTTAAACTTGACTGCTTATACTACGGTTGTGATTAATGAATTTGTTGTTAAGCCTCGAACAGACTGGGATAATAATAGTGCTATTGGTGTTGCTGATGAATGGTTTGAACTGTACAATCCAACTATGCATAATATAAATATTACTAATTGGAATTTATCTTTAATTGATGGCTCTAATGCAACTGAGTTATTAGAAGGAGTAATCCCTTCAAGAGACCACCTTATTATTTTAAATCCAAGCGGTTCACAGAGTAATAACGGCATGCTAGTTCTTTATGATAATTTAGGAGAAATCATTGATCAAGTTACTTATGGAAATTATGATGATGGTAATACAACAGATAACGCACCCGATGGCTATTCAACTGATCCTAGTGATGAATGTGTATTTAGGATTCATGATGGTATTGATACAAATATAGATTCAGATGATTTCCATAAAGGTCCTTGCACATTCAATGCAACTAATAATAGGTTGCCTGAGGCTGATTTTAGTTTGTTCTTTTATTTAGTAAATGAAGACTCTTCTGTTGAGAGAAACCTTAGCGAGGAGGTTTTTGATCCTGATGGAGATGATATTACTTATAGTGTGCTTGAAGAAAATGAAGTAGATTGTGAGATAGTAAATGAGACATTCCTTTTGATGAATGCTACAGATAATTGGAATGGTATGACAAACTGTACTATACTTATAGATGATGGTTATGGGTCAATTGAAGAAGTGGTTGGTATTGAAGTAACTCCAGTTAATGATGCACCCACTATTATTTCACCTGCTCCTGTTGAAGTGGATGAAGAAGATACATATCTTTATGATGTTGAAGCAACAGATGTTGAGAATGATACATTAACTTATTCTTTACTTGAAAATGCACCTGGAATGGTTATTGATCCTATTACAGGGCTTATAAACTTTACACCAGATGATGCTGAAGTTGGCTACTGGAATATATCTGTAAAAGTAGAAGATGCTACAGATTTTGATATGCAGAATTTTACTTTGATAGTATATCCTGTTAATGATATACCTGTTATTGATCCAATAGGGGATATTGAATTTGATGAAGAAGAATATTTTGATGATTATGATTTAGACCTTTTTGTTGGTGATGTAGAGTCAGCAGATGAAAATATTTCATGGAGTGTTGGAGGAAATACAGCAAATCTTAATATTGATATTGATGACGAAACTCATGTATTAAATATATCAGCTGATGAAGATTGGTATGGTGAAAGGAATATTACATTAACAGCTACTGATGAAGGAGATGCTTCTTCGACTGTAAATGTTACAGTTATTGTTAATAATGTTAATGACGCACCTTATTTTACCACAAAACCAAACTTAACAGCAATTGAAGCTATTGAATATGTTTATGATGCAGATGCACATGATATTGATAGTAATGTAAGTGCTTTAGAATTTTTTATTACTACTAACCCTGGTGGTGCTACAATTAATAGATCTACAGGAGAATTTAGATGGACACCAAACGCTACTCATTTTGGCTTAAAATTAGTTGAAATAAAAGTAACAGACCAAGGATCAAATTTCACAACACGGGAGTTTAATTTAACAGTACTTCCTGTTCTTGATATTGTTGATATTACAATTGATGGACAATCAGTTGAAGATGGAGATACTATTGATGGGATTAAACCAGGCCATACTCTTGATGTAGAGTATACTATTTTGAATAGATTTCCTGCAGAGGTAGATAATGAGATTATTGAGATTATATCTTCTACTGAATTAAGTCCTTTTGGGTTTGGATCAGACAGTGAGGAATTTAACCTTGAGGGTCAGGAGACAGAGACAATTATTCTTAGTTTTGATATACCTTACGATACATTAGAGCCTTCATTTACTCTTGATTTAGAGGTAATAGGAGAAGACCTTATTGAAAACGACTATTGGAGTGAGAAAACAATTAACTTCAATGTTGATAGGGATTTCCATAGAGTAGAATTAATTGGTATGGAATGGTCAAAAGATGATTTGACTTGTGATAGAGATACAACCTTACTATTGACATTAGCTAATACTGGTGACTGGGATGAAGAAGTAACTATTTCAGTCTATGACGGAGAGACTTTGATTGGTGAAACAGATTATGAGCTAATAAGGGCAGAACAGAAAGAATTTGATTTTGATGTACTTGCTCTTGGTGATTCCGATATTACATATGATATAGTAATAAAGTATAGGGGAGGCCTTCCAAGATACACAATAGAAGATTCTATTGAGGTTAATGTTGAAGCTTGCCTTGATGTTAGTACATTGAACAGTGTTCTTAAGGTTAATGAGAGTGAATCTCCATCATGGTCACCGATTGATTTAAAGAATTATACTTTTGGAAATACAACAGGAGTGGTTTATGAAATTGTTGGAGAGAATGATAGTTTAATTAACTGTAATGTTACAAGCAACGGTATATTTAGTTGTGGAACTCCATTAGATGATTTATTTGGAATTTCAGTTATAAACATGAGTGTAGGGGATGTTTTTGAACAATTTAATGTTGAAGTTTTAGAAAAGAATGATCCACCTGTTATCAATGCTACAATACCTGGTGTAGAATTTGATGAAGGTGAAGATGATGACTCAATTGACTTAGATAATTATGGATTTGATGTTGATGGCGACGAATTAACATGGAGTGTTGCTAATAACCAAAATATAAAAGTAGAAATTTCAGGAGATAATGTAGCTACAATCTCAACATTTGATCAAGACTGGTTTGGTTCTGAAGAAATAACTTTTGTTGTTAGTGATGGACAAGCAGATGCTGAACAAAATATAACAGTAAATGTAAATCAAAAACTTGATGATATACCTTATATAAATGATACAAATCCTGCAGAAGGAAGCTTATTAATTGGAGATGGAGTTGACCAAGATTTAAGTGTTAATGTTATTGATCCAGACAACATATCCCCAACTATAAAATGGTTTGTTAATGCAATTGAAAAAGGCTCTGGAGATTCATTTACATTTGTTGAAACAACAGCTGGAACTTATGAAGTTTTAGTTGAGGTTCAAAATTCAACAGATATATTTGATAGTGCTTCATGGAGTATTGAAGTTAGTACAGTTCCAATAACAACTTTTGGTGGTACAATCCAAGATGTTACTGAAGAAAACGTTGCAAACTTCACAGGTTTAACAATAGAAAACAGTCATGGAAAAATTGATTTTGGAGATGCAGTAATCAATCTTAAGGATATTGTTAATATTGATGATTTTGTTAAAATAGAAAAAACTATTGTTTCAATTGATTCTGGTGTGTTAGATATGTTTGATATACCTAATACAACAATAACATTATCTAGTTTGACATATAACCAGGAACCAGTAATCTATTTCAGTGATGAATTTACAACAAACCCTGATGAGATTATAACAGAGTGTACATCATGCACATTAATTAGTTTTACAGATTATCCAACTGGTTCAGGAACAGTTGTATTTAATGTAACAGGATTTAGCTCTTACAAGGTAAGGACAGATAGTGAACCAGAAACTCCACCACCTGCTGGAACAGGAGTTTTACAAATAAAGGATGTTGATGTAGATGAGGATAATCCAAAACCAGATGAAATAGTAGAAATTGTAGTTGAAGTTGAAAATGATGGTGATTTAGATATTGAAGATATTGAGCTTGAAATAAAACTATTAGATGAAGATGGCGATGTTGTTAAGGATGAAGATAATGATAAACTAAAAGATGACGAAGATTTTGATTTAGATGAAGGAGATGAAGAAGAATTTACATTCACATTTAAGATGCCTACAGATGCAAAAGACGGAGATGAATATACTGTTTATGTAGAGGCTTGTGGAAAGGATGATGATGGAGTAGAACAGTGCACATTACATCAATCAGAAACAATAGAGATAGAAAGAAAGAGTCATGAAGTGATTATATCTTCAGCAGTAGTAAGTCCTTCAACAATCTCATGTTATGATAGTTTTGATATTGTTGTTGGTTTAAAAGATATTGGTAAAAAAGATGAAGATGTTGAATTATCTATATCTAGTAATGAATTAGAGATAAGTAGTACTCAGGTTGTTGAGTTAAAAGCATATGATAGAGACGAGTATAAAGCAACAATTGGTGAAGCTTTTACTGCTCCAAGTAATTTAGCTGAAGGAACTTATATAATAAATGTTAGAGCAGAGTATGATGATGAAGAAATAACTGAAACATTATACTTAACAAAAGCCGAGTGTAAAATGCCTGGCGTTGTGGAACCCGAACAGGAAGAAGTTACAATAACAGAAGAACCAGTTGTTACAGAACCAGAACCAACAGTCCCAAAAACAAAATTCACAGATACTTTTGAATATATGATATTACTTAGTATTTTAATTGTTTTAATCCTTGGATTAGTAATATTTGCAGTAGGTGCAGTAATTATAAGAAATAAATAATTTTTTTCTAAAGTTATTTAAATGATTTAATCATTTTAATTATTTATGAAAACCTCTATAAGAAAGGGTTTTGGTTTTGGATTAACATCAGGAATTATCACTACTCTAGGCTTAATGGTTGGTTTAAATTCCAGTACTCATTCAGCTATTGTAGTTATTGGTGGTATTATTGTGATAGCTGTTGCAGATGCTCTTTCAGATGCCCTAGGAATACATATTTCTGAAGAATTTGAAATGAAACATTCTAAAAAAGAGATTTGGGAATCTACAATTTCAACTTTTTTGTCTAAACTTGTTTTTGCATTGACATTTATTATACCTGTTTTGTTGTTTAGTCTTTCTACTGCTGTTATTATTAGTGTTATTTGGGGTCTTTTTCTGATAACTATTTTTAGTATTTATATCGCTAAAGAACAAAATTTAAAACCATCTAGAGTTGTTTTGGAGCATTTAGTTATTACTATTGTTGTTATTTTAATAACTAATTATTTAGGAAAGTTTGTAGGAAGCTTTACTTAAATTTTATTTGCTATTCCTTTTTTTGTATCTATTTGAACAATATCACCATCTTTAAGAATTTTAGTAGCTATTTTAGTTCCAATTAAAGCAGGAATCTTGAATTCTCTGCTTAATATGGCAGCGTGACAGGTTATGCCTCCTTCATCTGTTATTATAGCACCTGCTTTTTTTATATTATCTGTTATTAAGTCTGTTGTAGTCATCTGTGTAACTAGAACATCTCCTTTCTTAAGGGCGTTCACATCGCTAATATCTTTAATTAATTTTACTTTTCCTTTGTAATTTCCATGGAAGGCTCCTTGTCCTTTAATAACATCTTCAACTTCTTCCTCAATTGTTAAAGAAGCATTTTCCAAAAACCTGAATTCACCATTGAAATGAATAAAAAAACATTTCTGCCTATTTTTAATTATATTTTTTATGTCTATTTCTTTTCCTAACAATAATCCTCTTATTTCATGAGGAGTTAAAAATTTTAATTCATATGATGTTGTGTTAAATCTCTTTGCAATTTCTTCAAATAAAGGAAGTGCAAGTTCATGAGTTTTATTAAAGCTGGTTCTTCCATATAATCTTAATTTGGCCATTAAGTTTACTGCTTCTTTAACATTCTTTTCTTTGTTTTTTTCAAGAGCTCTTGCCTCTACAGTGATCATAAAATAAGGGTAGGGTTTTTTATAGAGTCTGAAATATGTTTCTATTAATCTTAATAGTTCTTTATTGGTTTTAACTTTTAAGTTTGATAGATCTTTACAAAAATTAATAAGATTATCAAAATATCTTTTACCTTTTTTATGCATGTTTTTCATAAAATCAGGATTTTTTCTTATTTTTTTCAAAACAAATAAAGCAATTTTTGTAGATGAAACTTTATTATGATAAATTGAATAAGACATCCCGTGCCTTGCAGTTAGAAAATCAGAGTATGGTAACTTAAAAACCTTAACAAAATCTTCTATCAAGCTTTCATAATGTAAGCAGTTCTTAAGTAATTCGTTCTCTCTTTGAGCTATTAATTCCCATTTCATTGAGTACTCCTAAACTGTCTTAAATACCAATTAGGATTTCATGTTTAACCCCTAAATTAGGTGGTATTTGGTAAACCTTATTTCCATTAAAACCATATTCAACTATGTCTTGTGCATGTGTATGTCCATGAATTATCTTTGTATCTTCTGGCATAAGACTTATTGCTTTCTTATAAGTAGCCATTCCTTCTACATTTTCTTTTCTATTGAATACAGAATAATCAAGTGGTTCATGTATTAATAACATTGAAGATCTTATATCTTCTTCAGAACTTAACTTAATTTTATCTAAATGTCCAAGTTGCTTATTCCAATTTAGAGTATAAGGGATTGCTAAAGCTATATCTACACCATAACTATCCATATCTTTTACTAATTTAAAATCAAAATCTTCATCAAAATCTGGATCTGGAGCATCACGACACCATCTTACTTTTTCAAATCTAATTATCCCTGGTTCATCAATGTAAATCTCTCCTTGAAAATTATTTTGATTTTTCAGATCTATGTAAATCTCATTTGGACTTTTAAAATCTGCATTTAACAAATCTCTTGTAACGAAACTTGAAATGGCATCAGCATTACCATTAATATGTATAAAACTTGATAAACTTAATTTATCTCCAAGTAAATGTTTTAATGCTTCAAATCTCATCTCAGTCCAGAAACTATTTCTATATGCCCAATCCTCAACTTCTGCCAATTGTTCATGAAAATTGTCAGCAATATATTCGTGTTGTGGGACACCTAATTCTCTAGCTTTTTTTGCCATTTTTCCTATAACTGACTTTTCTGTTCCTTCACCAAAATTAATTCTATTTGCAACCATATCCCCTAGAGAAACAACAGAAGCTGCAAAGATTCTTTCAGAGTTTCCTATTGACCAATTTTCGAAAGGATTATTCGCATAATCTTCAATAATACTAACTAAAGGGTCAACTGAATTTTCATAAAGGGCTTTTAGATCCCTATTTGTGGGACTTCTTTTTTGCATATTTTCCCAAATTCTTTTTGCATCTGCATTTGGTTTAGTTAATTCATGCATATCTGCTACAAAAAAAATATTGTCAGTTTCAATTTGTTTAATTGTTTGTTCTATCATTTTAATAAACCTCCAATGTTTTATTACTAGATAGTAATAATAGTTATTATTTAAATTTGTGTTGTTATATATCATTACAACAATAGTAAAGTTTATATACTAATAACTCTTTAATGCGTTATGAATGAAAAAATAGCACTTGAACAAGTAGGGCTTTCTGGAAATGAAGCAAAAGTATATTTGTCATTGTTAGAATTGGGTTCTGCAATGGCTGGAGAGATTACAAAAAAGTCAGGCGTAAACAGAACTAATGTTTATGATGCTTTGGAAAGATTAATTGAAAAAGGTATAGTGAGTTATGTAATACAATCTAATAGAAAATATTTTGAAGCAGATACTCCAGATAGAATAATCAAATATCTTGATGAAAAAGAGAATGAGTTGAAAAGAAAAAAGAAATTGATACACTCTATACTCCCTGAGTTGGAACTTAAAAGACAATTAAGTAAAGAACCTCAAGAAGCAACAATATACAAAGGAAAAAAAGGATTGAAATCAGTTGCAGAAGATGTACTAAAGACAAAAAAGGAACTTTTAGTGTTTGGTGCTGAAGGAAAATTTGTTGAATTATTTACCCATTATGCTGAACAATGGCATATGAGAAGAGGAAAATCAAAAATCCTTATGAAAATAATCTATAATGAAAAGATTAGATCTAAGAAATCTAAAGCCAAATTTCTAATAACAAAAATAAAATTTAGTTCTAATATGTATGAAACACCCGCTACAACCTGGGTTTATGGAGATAAAGTTGCTATAATTGTGTGGTCTGATCAACCAATAGCCACATTAATAAGAAGTAAAGAAGTTGCAAATTCCTATAAACAGTTTTTTGATGTTTTATGGAAAGATTCTAAATTGTGACCCAAACATTTATATCTTATAATCTTATTTATTTTAGAGATGTATACAACAATAACAGAAGGAAAAGCCAAAGCAATTGTTTCAAAAGGAAAAATTTCTAAAAAACTTCCTGTATTTTATAATCCTATTATGAAATTTAACAGGGATATTTCTGTTTTATTGTTAAATTGTATTAATAAAAAAGATATGCAGATGGCTTTGCCATTATCTGGAACAGGAATAAGAGGAATAAGATTGATTAAAGAGTTAAAAAAGGGAAAAATAAAGTCAATAAGCTTTAATGATAACAGCGAAAATGCATTTAAATTGATTAAAAAAAATCTAAAACTAAATAAAATTTCTAAAGCGAATGTTTTTAATCAAGATGCTAACTTATTTTTATTGAATTCTTCTGGTTTCGATTATATTGATATAGATCCTTTTGGAAGTCCTAATCATTTTTTGAATAATTCTATAATGCGCTTATCTAGGGAGGGTATATTAGCTGTGACTGCTACTGATACTGCTGCTTTGACTGGGACTTATACAAATGCCTGTAAAAGAAAGTATTGGGCAAAACCTTTGAAAAATGAGTTAATGCATGAGTTTGGTTTAAGAATTCTGATAAGAAAGATACAATTGATTGGAACACAGTTTGATAAGGCTTTAACACCAATTTTTTCTTATTCAAAAGACCATTATTTTAGAATTTTTTTCAGATGTGAAAAAGGAAAGAAAAAGGTTGATGAGATTATTAAACTGCACGGTTATTATGAGAATTCTGGACCTATATGGCTAGGATCATTATGGGATAAAAAGTTAGTTGTTTTGATGGGAAAAAATAATAAAATAGAGGAAAATAAGAAAATTTTAAAGATTATTAAAGAAGAATCAAAGATTGATGAAGTTGGTTTTTATGATATAACTAAATTAGCTAAAAGAAATAAAATTAAGGTTTTACCAAAGAAAAATGATTTAATGAATAAGATTAAGAAGAAAAAATTTAAGGTTAGTGAAACACACTTTAGGGAGAATTCTTTAAGATTAAATATAAATAAAAAAGAAATAATAAAATTAATTAAAAAATAATTTATTCTGTAGCTGGTAGAACATCTGCAGCTTGAACACCAAGTTCTGCTTCCCTTCTTGCTAATACAGTACAGAGTTTTGCACTTCCCCTATCACAAGCATCTTTTAATCTTTGAAGTTCTGCTAAATTTTCTTCACTCATACCGCTTGTGTCTATATTATATTGGTCTGAAGGTTTTTCAGGTTCTACAGGTGCCTCTTCAACAACTTCTTCAACAACTGGTGCTACTGGTGCCTCTTCAACTTTGGTTTTACACCCAACAATTAAAAGAAGGGTTATTAAAGCCATTATTACATATCCTATTTTCATACTTTTTTCACCTCATTAACTAGTCAATAAGCTTATTATTTTAATAATATCAAGTTTTATATATAAACTTTACTAAAATTAACATGTTTAAACCATTTTCAGGCTTCCTGTTATTTTGTCGATTTTTTCTTCTTTATCAGGTCCGATTCCTAAACAGGTTATTGTTCCTGGTTCAACAACTGTTTTTCCAGCATCAGTTATTAATTCTGCTGTTAATCCATTGTCTTCTGCTAGTTGTTTAAACTTAAATAACTCTTTTTCATCAGCAACTTTTAGAATAACTTTTTTCATGCCTTGGTTCCTCCATTTAGAGATGTCATCTTTATGGCTTTTTAGTAAAGCACCAACAGAGGCATGGCTAACTTGAGCTGCTAATTTTCCTTTTGGTAATTTTAAATCTTTACGCACTAGTATAACTTGTTTCATATTATCATAGAAATATAACTAGTTTTTATATTTATCTTAAATTCAATAAGTATTTAAATAACAAAATTTCATAATTAATATGTCTGAAAATGTTCTAAAGCCAAACGCTACAAAGGTTTTTTTCCTTAATTTCTTAAAAGTTATTTCCATAGCTATTGTTTTAGGAGGGTTATTTCTTATTTTGAAATATACTATTGGTTTTGAAATGTTTCTTATTCCTTTTGAAGCTTTTGATGTTGAAGTTTCTATACCTTCTGGTTTAGTATATTACTTTTTTGGTGGTACTTTAGGCTTAGCTCTTTTATTGGGCGGATCAAATTATCTTTCATTTAGAGGTGTGAGATATAATGTTTATAATGATAATATTACAATTATGAAGGGTTTTGTATCTAGTCCAATGGTTATTCCTTTTCAGAATATTCAAAGAATTACTCCAAATAAGAATGGAATATTTAAAAGTATTCTAAATTTTGGCAGTGTTGTATTTGAGTTAAGTGGTTTAAAAGAAAAAGAAATTAAATTAAATTACGTTGATAAACCAAATGAAATAGCTTCTTATTTACAGAAATTAATTAATAAAAGTGCGCAGTTAAAACAAGCCAAGTTTAGTGAAACATATAGATTAGATAAAATTACAGACCGATTCTAAAACAAAGCCAAAAAGTGTTAAAAACAAATATCTATCTCGCTTAATAGATGTTATGCTCAATTTTTGAGAATGCTAAGAACTAGAACTAGGCAAAACCTTATAAGAATCTGCTTTTGCTGAACCCAATAGATAATAGTGAACTGGAAAAGCCATACGCTCAATTAAACTATCAGTCATAAAAAAGGTATAATTAACATCTGGTCTCTGATTCTTCAAATGCTTTCCATGAACACACCCAACTACAGTCAATTCAGGTTTGCATTCATCATAGACTTCTAGAAATCCATGATTTCTGATTCTATGTTTTGAAGGAAACAATTGGTTCCAATTTAATAAAGAGTTATATCTTGACATCTCACCAATAAACCCAATCACTCCCTTTGACCAATCTTTTAAAGTGTCTGGATTCCATTCTCCATTTCTCACTCTTTCTTCAAAATCTAAAAACCATTCCGAAAGGTGGGGTTCAATGATATATCGATTATTATCTCCAGCAATTATTCTTGTCCCTCTCTTTTCATATTCAGATGCCAATCTATGAAAATATCCATCTGTTATTAATCCATCCCTATAATCTCTCCAATCTGTCGGTAATTCAAGCATAAGTGATTTAGGGACACCAAAATCTAAATCAATTGTTTCAATTAATCTATCTAAATTTCTATCCAAGTGCAAAACTCCTATTACTTCTGGCATATTGTAACTAAATAGTAATAACAATTATATAAAGTTATTGGTTTTGCCCCTTAATGCATATGTTTGATTTTACTTCGCCCTTGAAGACAGCGTTCTCAAAAGCTCTTCGGATGAAGTTTGACCATATTTTGTGTGGTCAAAGAGCATAACAGGAATTTAATGGTTCTCTAAAACAAAACATTTATATATAAGTGTATACATATATGTATACTAGTCTATAAAAAGAGGTGTATTGATGACAGGACTTACATTAGAAGAGTTAAGACAAAACACAGATGATTGGGTAAGAGAGATGAATTCTAAAGTAGAACAACTAACTAATGTTCCTGATACTGTTGTTGAGAATACAGGAAATATACAGCACAATTATGAGTTAGTAACAGATTTAAGATCTGAAATAGAAGATCTAAAACAGGAAATAAAATTGTTAAAGTTAATGCACTTAGTAGCTTTAAAAGAAAAGAAGTTAAAGCACTAAATTTATATAATTAAAATTATTTCTTATACTTTATGATATATGAACCTAGCGAGGATTCTTTTTTACTGCAAAAGTTTGTTAAGAAATATTCTAAAGGATTAGTATTAGATGTTGGAACTGGTTCTGGAATTTTAGCAAAAGAAGCATCTTTAAAAGCTAATTTGGTTATTGGCTTGGATATTAACAAAAATGTTGTTAAGTATTGTAAAAAAAATATTAATGGAATTTATTTTTTTAAGAGCAATTTATTTCAGATATTTGAAGATAATTTCTTTTTTTATGATAAAGTTGATAAAAAATTAGAAATTTATGATAAGAAAAAGGTTAAGGACAGAGAAAAACTTCAAACATTAGTTAAAAAACAAATAAAATTTGATTTGATTGTTTTTAATCCACCTTATTTACCTCAAGAATTGAAAAAAAGAGATATTAGAACAGAGGGTGGAAAAAAAGGTTATGAAATAATTGAAAGGTTTCTTAATGAAGTTTCAAATTATCTTAAAAAAGAGGGTCGAGTATTGCTTTTGTTCAGCTCTTTTACAAACAAAAAGAAAATAAATGATTTAATTGATAAAAATAAATTAAGATTTATTGAATTAGAGAAAAAACATATATTTTTTGAAGATTTATATGTTTACTATATTACAAAATGTTAGATGTAAAAGATGTAAAAAATATTAAGTATTTTACAAAAGGTCATAGAGGAATTCTTTATACTGGTGAATACAAAGGTAAAAAGGTTGTAATTAAAGCAAAATTGCCTGAAAGCAAAGCAGAAGGAAGAATTGAGAATGAAGGAAAGTGGATAAAAAGATTAAATAAAAAAGGTGTTGGTCCTAAATTAATCAAAGCAACAAAAGATTATTTTTTTTATTATTTTGTTGACGGAGAATTTTTTATTGATTATGCTAAAGCACTAAAAAAACCTAAAAGGTTTTTTGGTGCCCAGAAAAATTCAAATAATTTTTATAGGGGTTTAAAGAAAAATAAAGAAAGTAAAAAAATAATTCTTAAAATTATTCAAAATGTTTTAGATCAGTGTTATGTTATGGATGGGATGAATGTTGATAAAGAGGAAATGCATCATCCATTAAAACACATTATTGTTGATAAAAAGCAAAAAGTAACTTTGCTTGATTTTGAAAGATGTCATATTGTTGATTATGGTAAGAATGTAACACAGTTTGTTGTTTTTTTAATGCGCTTGAGAGAATTTTTAGCAGAATATGATATAAAGATTGATCAGGACAAGCTTATTGCTTTGGCAAAGTTGTATAAAAGAGAGCAAACAAAAGAACATTTTGAAAAAATACTAGATGAAATTAATAAAAAATAAGTTTAATTGTGGATTATTTTTATATTAATTAATAAGTGGTAACAAAAACGAAATATTTATAAAAAGAGATTTTTTACTTAAGATATATGGATCAAGAAAACTCACTTTATAGAACAGTAAACAATATTACAGCAGTGATAGGTGTAGCTTCTTTTCCAGTCCATTATACAGCGCAGTATCTAGTTGGAAAAGGTATAATGGATAATGGTTTTATTGGAGGAAATCTTGGCGATTATGGTGCCACCTTAGCTATGACTGCGTGGGGCAATAGTAATAAAGATCCTAACGATATTAAAGGACAATTATTGGGAGCAGTATATTATGCAAGCGCTTGGACTGCATTTGAATTACTTCAAAAAGCTCATTTATGGCCTGGCACTTATGATACAAAAGATATATTAGCTTTTTGGGCAGGTTCAGCGACAGCATTTTTATTAGGAAGATTATCCTCTTCAGAAAAAGTAAAAAATCTCGTTGCTAAAATAAATCCATTCAGTTCAAAAAAATCTTTAGAAGAAAAAATAATTTCTGGAGCACCGAGTAATATTGCACATAACACCTATTAAACGAAGTTAAATCATTACGAGAAGATAAAATATATAAAGTTCTATTTGTAATTATAGAATATGGGAGGATTTAATGAAAGGGTTTGGAAAATAGTATCAAAAGTTCCTAGAGGTAGAGTTACTACTTACAAAGCTGTTGCTGAGAAATTAGGCACAAAAGCTTATAGGGCTGTTGGAAATGCAATGAATAAAAATCCTTACTCTCCTAAAGTTCCATGCCACAGAGTTGTTAAATCAAATGGTGAAGTTGGTGGTTTTGCTTCTGGAACTAAGAAAAAAGTTCAAATGCTTAAGAAAGAAGGAATAGAAATAAAAAATAATAAAATAAAAAAATTTAATCAAAAACTTTTTATAGGATTCAACTTATTTAAATGCTTATGTTTGGCGAGCTTTTAATAAGTAAATTATTATTGTTATTCGCAATTTTCTCAATTGCTGGTTGGGTTGGAGAATTATTTTATAGAAACTTTATAAGTAAAAATAAAAATCTCAATCCAGGATTTCTAAAAGGACCTTACCTACCAATTTTTGGATTTGGAGCAGTATTGGTTTATTTAATTTTTTTAATAAATATAAATTTAATACTTATGATTCTCATCTCAACACTAATATTAACACTTTTAGAATTTACAACAGGATTAATTTTATTAAAATTCAATATTGAACTTTGGAATTATTCTACAAAAAAATTTAATTATAAAGGATTAATATCTTTAGGAGTTGTAGTAATTTGGATTATACTTTGTATTGTTTCAATTATTTGGTTGTTTCCATTATTCAAAAAGATAAATGTTGTTCCTAATGGTTTAATGTTAGGTTTAGGATTTTTTTATATTATAGTAATATCAGATGCAATAATTAGATTTTACTTCTTAAAAAAGAAGAAATAGAAATAAAAATTATTTCTTTTTCTTAACTTTCTTTATGTCCTTTTCCAAGTCAAGCTCTTCTAAAAGCTCTTTGTATCTGTTTCTAATTGTAACTTCTGTAACACCAGCAACATCTGCTACTTCTCTCTGTGTTCTTTTTTCTCCATGTATTAATGCAGATACATATAGAGCTGCTGCAGCTATTCCTGTTGGTCCTCTTCCAGAAGTTAATTCCATTTTTTGAGCTTTTTGCAATATTTCTACTGCATGGCTTTGTGATTCAGGACTTAATTTTAGGCTTGAAGCAAATCTAGCAATGTAATCAGCAGGATTTGAAGGCATAACACTAATTCCAAGCTCTCTTGTTACAAACCTATATGTTCTACCTATTTCCTTCTTCTCAATGCCAGATGCTTCTGATAACTCATCCAGTGTTCTAGGAACTTCATGACGTCTGCAAGCAGCATATAGTGCTCCTGCTACAACGCTTTCCATGCTTCTTCCTCTTACTAATCCTCTTTGAACAGCTAATGTATATATCCTAGCTGATTCTTCTTCAACTGATTTTGGTAATTTCAAAAAAGAAGCAACCCTTTTTAGCTCTGCAAGAGCTAGTTTAAGGTTTCTTTCAATAGCAGTTGATATTCTATACTGCCATTTTCTTAATCTAAAGAATTTATTTCTGTCTTTTCCACCTAATCCATATAAATCAGAACTTGTACCTATTTCAGTACCTAACCCTTGATCATATTGAGTATAAGTCATAGGAGCTCCTGTTCTACCTTTTCTTTCAGTAGAGTCTTCTCCTTCACGCCATTCCTGGCCAAAATCAACCATTTTATCCTCTATAACTAATCCACAATCTTTACATATAATCTCGCCCTTTTCTCTGTTCCAGAATAAGTTTATGCTCTCACATTCAGGGCATTTTTTAATCATTTTATCGGTCATTTTTTAAACCACCTTAAGTTTAGTAGGGATATAAATAGATATTTAGTTATTTGTAACCCCCTTGATAATGTGTTATAGTGACATTAACTTTATAAACAAAGCATATAACCTATATATAAATCTTTCGGTTAATTGGCTTTGTCCGAGCATTAAAAATCCGTAAAAAATTAGTTTTTGATTTATAAATCTTTTGTTTAAGACCTTGCAATAAGTTTTTCTGTATTTTCATAAGGATCAAAAATCCTGTTTAATAGTGCTATCTGTTCATATCTTGTCCTATTGATGTCTGGACAAATAGGGTAATCACTTCCACCAACTATCTTTTTTTCTAGTCCTGTTCCTCTTTGTATAGATTGAATTGCTAGATCAAAAGCCCTTCTGCTTAATTCATAATAATTTCCACTAGGCAATATACTTTGAAGACCGCTAAAATCAATAAAGAAATTTTCATGATCTTCAGCCATCCTTATTGCTTCTTCTTCGTAACTGGTATATTCTTGGCTTGGTGTTCCACAATGAGATGCTACAACCACAAGACCTTGCACTTGATTTAGTGCTGTCTCCCAGAACAAAGGATTTGTTTTGCTGTTGTCTTTAGTAGATAATGTATGATGTGCTCCTGTATGAGCAATTATAATACCTTCAAAATCTCTTACAACCCTATAATAATCAAGATTAACATCTGAAGGAGAAGTAGTCCAACGATGAGGATAAAATTTTAGGATTGGTTTGTATTCATCAAAATTCATACATAATCTATTAAATTGGTATTCTAACTTTTTGACTGCATTATCTGATGTTGGATCTACAGATACTGAAGGAATTATCAAGCCATCATACTTTTGTGCTAGTTCAAACACAAAATCATTTAGGCGCATACCTTCATGATCAGTTGACATTACAACTGCTTTATCTATTTCCCCATTTCTAAGCTGATTTATTAAGTCTTGCTCTGTAAAAGATGTGTTTTGTGTGTGAAATTGGTTAATATTATCATACCTTTCTTTAAAGCATATTCTAAGAAAGTCAAGCAATACTCTTTCATTATCAATTGGAAGTACGTGTGTATGTATATCAATTAAGCTTTTTTTTGACATTTTTACTACTATAAAATACTAAATAAATACATTATTTAAACCTTTTGTTTTATGCTTAGTTATGCATTGTATTTTCAATAGATTTATATATAAATAGCTTCTTTTATGTTATAAATTGACCAAAATTGGCAATTTATAGTTAAACGCGTGAGGTGCATTGAAATGGTAGAAGGATATTGTGTAAAGTGTAAGAAAAAAGTAGAGATGAATGATCCAAAAGAAGTTGTTAATAAAAGAGGCATGAAGATGGCTAAAGGGAAATGCCCAAATTGTGCAATAACTGTGTGTAGAATACTGGGAAAGGCTTAATTTTCCTTTTCAGTATTTAGTTTTGTAATAATATGGCAAGATGCCCTTTTGTGGATAGAGACTGTATAAAAGAATGCGTTGCTTATGATGATAGCAAAGACTCAAAATGTCTTGTGCTACATATGAGCGATAGAACAAATAGATTGTTGAATTTTATTGAAAAAAAAGTAGAGAGAAGATAACTACTTTTTTTATTTTTTCTTAAATATCGTAGTAGAATAAGCTATTATTAAACCAAATTCTTAAAGATCTATAATTCTTCTTTATCTTCTTCGTCTTCTTTTGGTTCTTCTTCATCAGCGTCTTCATAACCCTTCATAAATCCTTCTTCTTCAGGGCTTATTTCAGAGTCATCTGCCATCTCTTCTCTTCCTTCTTCATCATATATTTCTTCTTCTGACATTCTAAATTTGGGTTTTTAGGGAGTATTTAAAATTTTCGGAAAAATTTCACAGAATTTATATAATAAGATTATATTTTAATTATATGAAATTAGGTAATTTTTTGATTTTCTTCTTAACTATTAGTTTAGTCTTAAGTTTGTATCTTGCTTCTACTGATAATTTAATTTTTGATTTAGAATTTTATAAGAATTATAGTAATGTAGATGGTGCAGATGATATCCATAAATCTTTATTAGGATTTTTTAGAGATGAAAATGAAGTTCCTGGTGTTTTTAACTCCAAGGAAAAATCACATTTAGAAGATGTCAAAGAAGTTATTAGAAATTTTAAAAGATTTTTTGTGTTTTTGTCGTTGTTTAATATAACTTTGTTATCGCTGTTGCTTTTTTATTCTAAGGAAAAACTTTCTAAATTATTAATTTCTTCAGGAGTTCTTAGTTTAGTTTTGCCTGTGCCTTTTATAATGTTTAATTTTTACAATTTGTTTATTAAGTTTCATCTAATATTTTTTCCTCAAGGCAATTGGAGATTTCCTATTGATTCAACAATAATCAGTTTGTTTCCAAGGCAGTTTTTTTATGATGCTACTTTGAATATAATTCTTAATTCAATGATGTTTGGAGTTATTTTTTTATTGATTGGTGTTTTTTTGTCGAGGAGGAGTGGTGACTAAATTATATTCTTTACTACATAAAAGTTTATAAACTGGTTTTATATTCCTAAGTAATAACAATTAAATGAGGTGTTTAATAAATGAAAAAGATAATTTCTTTAGGAGCAGTGTTATTAATGATTTTTGTAGTTGGGTGTAGTTATATCTCACCTGTACCACCTGAATCTTTTGAAGAAGAAGGGGTTACTTACATTGATTTAGTAGATTTAGTAGAAGATACATCAGAAGATGTTGTTGAAGAAGAACCATCTGAAGAAGGAGTTGTAGAAGAAGTAAAAGAAGTTCTTACTTTAAAGGTTGATGAAGGGGTTCTTGTTAGCTTCCCAAATCTTGAAGCAACTGATCCAGATGGAGACAAGATAACTTATACATTTTCTCAGCCACTAAATCCTAAAGGAGAATGGCAGACTGAAGAAGGAGATGCTGGAGAATATACAGTTACAATAACTGTATCAGATGGAGCTTCACAAATTAAACAAGATGTAATGATTATTGTAGAAGAAGTAAACAAAGATCCAGTTTTAGAAAAGATAAAGGATATAGTGGTTAAGGAAGGTGAAACAGTAGCATTATCACCAAAAGCACTTGATCCAGAAGGTAAACCAATAACAATAACATATTCTGGATGGATGACTTCAGATACAAAAGAATTAGATTATAACTCAGCTGGTGACTATATTGTCAGAGTTACTGTTTCTGATGGTGTTAATGACAAACATCAAGATGTTAAAGTAACAGTAGAAGACGTTAATAGACCACCAACATTTGTGTCTATAATTTAATTTTCTTCTTTTTTTAATATGATTTACTAAAGTAAATCAATACTTTTGCCTGTTTTTTACAGTGCGGGCAGGTTCCTTTTACTTGTTTTTCATCAAATGGAATGCATCTTGTAGAAGCGCCTGTTTTATCTTTAATATCTTCCTCACATTCTATGTTGTTGCACCAGACTGTTTTTACTATTTTTTTGCTTTTTATTCCTTGTTTAAATTCATCCCAGTTTTTTATTTCTATAATATTATCATTTAAGAATTTTTTTGCTTTTTTGAATAGATTATCTTGAATATCATCTAATAATTCTGGTATTTTTTTAGCTAGGTTAGTTATTTTTATGTTTTCTTTTTCGTGAGTATCTCTTCTAACTACAACTGCCTGGTTTTTTTCTAAATCTTTTGGTCCTATTTCAATCCTTAATGGGATCCCTTTTAGTTCCCACTCATTATATTTCCATCCTGGACTATAATCTTCTCTGTCATCTAGAATTGGGTTGAATTTAGCTAGTGATTTTTTTATTTCTTCTGCTTTTTTATTTACTTTATCTTTTGTTTTTTCGAAAATTATAGGTACGATAACTAGTTTGTTTTTTGCAACTTTTGGTGGCAGTACTAAACCATTGTCATCTGAGTGGGCCATTACTAGTCCTCCAATCAATCTTGTTGACAATCCCCATGAGTTTTGCCAAGGAGTATGCTTTTTTTCATCTCTTCCTAGGAAATTAATTCCAAATGATTTTGCAAATCCCTGTCCTAACTGATGTGATGTTCCACATTGTAAGGCTTTGCCATCGGGCATAAAAGCTTCAATTGATAGTGTGTATTCTGCTCCTGCGAATTTTTCTTTTTCTGTTTTGTTTCCTACTAACACTGGTAGAGCTAGAAGATCTTCACATAGTTTTTTGTATAAATTGATAATTAATTTTGTTTCTTTGTCACACTCTTCTTTTGTTTCATAGACGCAATGGCCTTCTTGCCAAAGAAATTCTCTTGATCTTAGGAATAGTTTTGTTGCTTCTGTCTCCCATCTAACAACATTGCACCATTGGTTTATTTTTAATGGCAAATCTCTGTATGATCTTACCCATCTTGAATAGCTATCATACATAATTGTTTCAGAAGTTGGTCTTATTGCTAATCTTTCACCATCTTTTGTTATATCTTTGTCCAGCCATGCAACTTCTGGGCTGAATCCTTTTGCATGTTTTGCTTCTTTTTTAAAAAAAGATTCTGGAACAAATAAAGGAAAATAAGCATTTTTTGTTCCTGTTTTATCTACGATGTTTTTGTTGAAATAGTTTTGAATTTCTTCCCAGATTGAGTATCCATTTGGCCTTATAATCATACAACCTTTAACTTTTGAGAATTCAGCAAGCTCTGCTTTTAGGCAAACCTGTTCATACCACTCAGCTATATCTTCCTCTTTTTTGGCTGTTAATCCTTTTTCCTCTTTCATCTTTAGGATAACTCTATTGTGCTGCCTTTTTTGTCAATGTGTATGAACTCCAGGTTGTTAATTATAATGTCATTTCCTTCTAAGAAATAGTCTGATTCCTGGTTTTTGATTTTGATTTTTTCTATGTTTTCAAATTCTAAGTTTTCTGTTGGCAATTGATCTGTTTTATGCGGATTATTAATTTCAAATAATTTAATTGATGCTGTTTTGAACTCGTTATTTCCTTTTCTTGGTAGTCTGGCCACAAGCACAGATTTAGTTGCGTATTTCATAATCAAATATAATAAACCATTCGTATATAAATTTAACTGAAAAAGGTTATATTACTATTTTGAAGTGGTTATAATAGCAAAGTTTATAAATAATTCTTTACTTAGATAAATATTAATAAAAATGACTCTAACTAAATCAATCTTAAGTTTATCTGCGTTATTATTAGCTCTTGGTTTAGCAAGAGAAGTTAGTGCTCAGGACAAATTAGCAGTAAATGGCGGTATTGAAACAAGAGTTACTGACCAGTATGCCAATCTTCGTGGTTTTGTACCAAGCCCAACTCCTTCTGTACAACCAATTGCTTACATACAATTTGGGAAAGATGGTTATAAATTAAATAGTTGGTTTTGGGGAAGCTATGAGATAGATCCTGGGTTTAAAAAAGAAACAGATTTTGGAGTGAGTGTTTCTAAAAACTTAACTGATGATTTTAAAGGAACTTTTGCCTGGGTAAGATATGATATTAAAAGAGATGATTTAAACTTAGAAGAAGTTTCATTAATTTTAGACTATTCTATTCATAAAGAAGGAGATAATTCACTTAATGCTAGACTTGAATGCACTGTTGATTATACTGAGGACGGGGATGGTGTTGTTGTAGAAGGAGGATTTAACACTTCAATTAGTGATTTTCACGTTTCTATGGTTTTATTAGGTAATAATCAATACTTTATAGAAGGGACTGAAATAGCAGGGATTAGAATCAGGGCAGATTATTCAATTAAACTAACTGAAAATTTGTCTCTTGTTTCAGATATTCATCATTTTGAAGCAATTGGAAAAAGTTTTAAAAGCAATAATAGTTTAGGATTTAGTGTGAGTTATAGTTTTTGAAATTAAAATGGTTCATGAAATAATGCATGGAATTAATAAAGATGCTGTAACACAGATTGTATCTCAGATTAGAAAAAGAAAAGCTGATTCTGCTGAAGAGATTGAAACAACAGCTAGTATTTTAGGAGCTTATGATGCCTTATTTCCAACTACACATTCACAACCTTTATCTGAGGAATTTATAAGAAATAATCAAAGAACAGCACATCATAATCTAACCACTAAACAGATTTTAGAGGATATACTAAATGGAACAGATATTACATCTTTAATGAGTATGGGAACTGATACAAAATATATAAGTTATACAAATTATAAATGGGCAACTGAACATTTTGATCATGAAAATGTATTACATGAACTGAGAACTATTGGTAATTCTATATATAGTCAAATAGATAGAGCATTTACTTCAACTACAGAATATGATAGTATGAGAAATATTGCACAACGATGTTATGATAGTTCAGATTATCTTTTCCAATTTTGGGAAAAGGTTGTTGAGATGGATTCTGCTGAGATTGTGGCTTCGACTCCATTGGAATTATCACAAGAGATTTTTGAACATATACAAAAAAATCATAGTAGGGATAATATATTCCAAGGAGTTAGAGCATTGTTGTATATTGATCAGCAAAATCCTGATCCTGAAATAGCTCAAGTAGTTAGAGATTATGCATCTCATTTTATTGATAACATGCCTGAAGGAACAAGAAAGACAGGAAAGCTATTAAAGAATTTACAAAAGGCTGTTGGTTATGATGGGCCTGTTCAGGAAGTAGTTGTTTAAATTCTGATGTATTTTTGGGCCATGTTTCTTTGGAGGTCTTTGGAAGCTGGTGTTTGAAAAATTAAAATTTTTTTCTATAAATCTTCATAACGCCATTACTTCTTTAATCTTTTCCTTGTTTTCTTCATCAATCTTTTTATCATATTCTTTAATAAGATTTCTAATAATTGGTTGACAACCATTAGCTTGATAAACTTGATTATTAAGTGAACAATTAATTATTATTTGATTGATTTGGACACTATTAAAAGAACCCAATCCAACCAAGGTTTCCATTATCTCTTCAGCACCCCTAAAACTACCAGCATTCTTTAAACTCGATATAAAACAATCTTTTAAATTTTCTTTGAATTCTTCTTTCTGTCCAATCATCTTTATAATTTTAAAAACATCACCATAACAATAGATAAATTCTTTTCCATTATGGTGTTTGCCTTTTTCATATTTAAATTTTTTAAAAGCTTGATATTTCATCATAAATCCATAAGGCATACAACCATCAATTGAAACAGGAATTATCAGCTTTTCGTTTGCTACTGCAATTCCTACTTCTTGATCAGTCCAGTCTGATTCTTTATACTTCTTTGATAACATGGCAATAAAAATATCATTTTGTTTTATACCTCTTTTGATAGATTCAACCCAGTCTTCTCCAGTTGGAATATCTTCATGAGCAAGAAACCCTTGAACACCATAATGATTTAAAGCGTCCTTAATACCTTTAGCAATAAGTTTATCTTCTTCAGAATAACTAATAAAAACCCGGAGGTTTCTTCCTATGAAAGTTTCTTTCTTTTGTTCAGGGGGCTCCTCTTCTATCATATCTATTCCATCAGCCGTGATATCAATCATTTTCCATAAACCATCTACTGATTTTAGTTTACATGTGATTAGTCTTTTTTCATCTAAATATTTTAAAGCACCTTTAACATCTTCTAAATTATATTTAAGACTATTTACAATATCTTCTATAGAAGGAGTATCCTCTTTTTGAATAAATTTTAAGATATTTAATCTTTCTTTTTTACTAATCATTTTAATTCCTCTTCAATTTATCAACATTTTACAACATAATAACTGTAAGTAGAATTCCTTTATATAAGGATATACCTCCTTTAGATATAAAATGTAAATATTTATATATTATTAGACTTGTTTTAATAATTGGGGCGATATTATGAAAAAAATAATATTTATAATTTTATTTTTATTTTTAATAGCTTGTGAACAAAGACAAGTTGTTAAAGTTACTTGTAACAAACCATATATCTTAGTTGGTGCTTCTTGTTGTTTAGATAATAATGATAATTCTATTTGTGATGAAGATGAAGTTAATGAAGAAATTCTAACTGAAAAAACAACCTTAGATGAAAACGAAGAAAAGAAATTTAGAGAAACAGCAGAAGATTTTGGCAGATTTGTAGAACAAGACAAATTTGGTGATATATATGATATGTTACATTCTAGACATCAAAAATATAAAACAAGAGATGAATTTATATATTTATATCCTAAATTCAAAGGAAGAGATACTTATAGGTCAGTAATTTTAAAACAGATTGATATGGAAAGTGATGAAATAGCTATTGCATATTATGATGTGACATTCTATAATGGTTATCAAGAAACATCTGGTTCAATTTATTTTAATAAGGAAAATGGAGAATGGAAACTTGATTCTTTTGGAATAATTATTTTTGCTGGTTGTAAAACAACATCCGATTGTTATAGAAATCCACAAGGCTTAAAAATTATGTGTGAAGAAACTTGTAAAGAAAAAACAAACTATCCTCTAAGAACAGATGAAGGAAAAGAATTTGAGTGTAAAAATTATTTATGTAATTGTAAATGTTTCAAAGATGGATTTGGAAAACCAGTTGAACCAGACATCAAACATTTAAATTAAGAGATAAGTTAAAATGGGGGAATTTCCTGAACTTTTTAAAAATCTTAAAATCAATAATTATTATAAATACCTCCTTTATTTGAGTGGAATTGTTTTTATTTTATCGCTCTTCTTAGATATTAAAAATATCGATGTTAATTATGTTAGATATGTTTGTTTTTGGATTATAATTGTTGCATTAGGTACATGGATATTTGAAAGTGCTATATCTAACATCAACAGATCAATTTATGAGCACTGTATTCGTAAAAACTATCCAAGTTCAATGGATGGAAAACATGGTTATTATAAAATAGTAAGATGGTTAGTGTTCTTTTCTTTTACAATTCAAATTATAGTATGGATAATTACTTTTATAGTTCTTATTAAATAAAAATTGTATACATCTGACCTGAAATAGGCATAGGAACTGTTGGCATATCTTTATAAAATTCAGATACAAACCCACTATATTCAAATTTAATATTATGATTATCTAAAAATTGTATAAAATTTTCTTTTGCTTCATCATTAATTAAAAAAGTAATTTTCTTTTTTCCTTCTTCCTTGAATCTACCCATCCATGTAGAAATTGTATCATACCAATATCCTTCCTTTTCTGTGAAGTTTTTCGATGCCCTGATATCTAAATATAATGGTAAATCACTCATTTTATAACCTCAAACTTTTTCAATTTCTGCTTTTATTTCTTGTTCCAGGAGACTTACGTTTTGGCGCATGTGCCCTTTCCCAAGGTTGTTTACTTTGCCTTTTTCTATCTTTTGGTCCTTTTTTCTTAAGGTTGTCTGGCATTGTTTATCACCCCTACTCAATATTAAATATAGTAAGGTATACCTTATTTATATACTTTGAGGCTGTATGGCAAATGACAAGTGAAAATGATACATTTAAGTATTAAAAAGATTTTACTAATTATATGATTATTTTAGACAAATTATTTAAAAAACCAAGAACGCAAATCTTAATAAAAATCCTTAATTATATTTTAGACTTAGAAAAGAATCAAGTAGATCTTTCTGAACTTAAAAAAAAATTTCATAAGGATTTTTGTAGGGTAGAAAAAATCATCAATGATTATCCTTTTCTTCAAAAAAAAATTCTTAAAAATAAAGATTATTACAATGTATTAAATAATTATCAATTAAAAGAAGAGTTACAAAAACTAATCACAACAAGACATAGCGCAAGACACAGAGATACAGACCTTCAATTAAAAGTAATAACAGTGTTGATAACCCTCTATTTGTTTGTTTTCTCTGCTTTTAACATAATAATTTATATTAAAATAAATAATAAACAAAACGAATTTAATCAAAAAATATTAGAATTTGAAGAATTAAAAACCACAGCTTTTTTAGATATAACCCATTCAAATTTAGAAGATGAAGATATTGAAAGAGAACTTATTAGAAATTCTACTTTAGCCGAATTTTGCATTGTTAATAAAGGAGAGATTGATAGTGGAGAAATTAGTATACTTATAAGTACAAATAACCTTATAGAAGAAACAACGTATTATGATGAGATACCAGCAAAATCTTATTCTTGTATTGATAAAATAATACAATTTAAAATTAATGATCAAGGAATCTTTTCTGTTGATGTTAATGTTAGTTGTTTAAACTGTCAAGACGTTCTATCAAAAACATATAATTTTGTAAATGTTAAAAGTGGAAGCGATTAATGCATAAACCACAAACTTTTTAAATTGGAAATGATTTCTGGGTAATACGAGAGAAGAAAAATAGATGGCTTATATGGGTTTTTTAACCAAACTGTTTTCTCGTTAAATATAAGGAAATGATAGCCATGACGAAAATTAAACCGCTTTTGCCAAGTTTAAGGGAAAAAAAAAGATATTTGGTGTTTGAAATCATATCAAAAACCAAAATAAACAACTTAAACAGCATTTCAAAGGCCATTTTTCAAAGCTGCCATAATTTTTTAGGCGAAATGGGTTTAGCAAAAGCAGGAATATTAATATTAAATGATAAATTTAATAAAGAAAAACAAAGAGGAATAATAAGAGTAAATAACAAAATGGTAAATCACTTGAAAGGATCATTATGTTTTGTAAAAGAGATAGATAATAAAGAAGTTATTGTTAAAAGTGTAGGGGTAAGTGGTATCCTTAAAAAAGCACAAGACAAATTTATAGCAGCCTAAAAGGAGGAAAAGAAAAATGGAACCAGTTTCACATCAAATGATGGGATATGACAGGGCAATCACAATGTTCAGCCCTGACGGAAGATTATTACAAGTAGAGTATGCTAAAAAAACAGTTAAACAAGGTTCAACAGCGATTGGACTAGTTTGCCAAGATGGTGTTATATTAGTAACAGACAAAAGAATTATAGACAGTTTAATTTTACCTGAAAGTGTAGAAAAAATATGGCAGGTTGATGAACATGTTGGTGTAACAGCTTCAGGAATTTTATCTGATGCAAGAGTTTTAATTGAAAGAGCACAGATAAAAGCACAACAACACAGAGTAACATATGATACAACAATTGATGTTTTAAGCGTTGTAAAAGATATGTGTGAATTAAAACAAATTTGCACACAATCAGCAGGATTAAGACCTTTTGGCGTTAGCATGTTAGTAGGCGGAATTGACAGTACAGGACCTGTATTATATCAAACAGATCCAACTGGAATATATTTTGGCTATAAAGCCTGCGCAATAGGTGAATCAGAAACAGAAATAGAAGCTATTCTTAAGAAACAATATAAAGATTCTATAACAGTTGAAGAAGGATTTAAATTATGCATAAAAGCATTATCAAAAGTTCTGGGCAAAAGTTTAACACCCGAGAGAATTGATGCAGTATACATAAAAACAAGCGGATGGAAATACAAGCACTTCAACAACAAAGACATAGAAAGAACTCTTAAGGAAGCCAAAAAAAATAATAATTAACTTCCACAATGGTTAATGTAGACGAAGCAAATACTGCAAAATTAAAAAC
Organism: Candidatus Woesearchaeota archaeon B3_Woes; assembly: GCA_005222965.1. Classification (NCBI taxonomy): domain Archaea; kingdom Nanobdellati; phylum Candidatus Woesearchaeota; species Candidatus Woesearchaeota archaeon B3_Woes. Next base: position 111,610 of record NJBG01000001.1, on the reverse strand, counting down.
TCACGGACAGAATTTTGAAATTCTAATAGATTCTGACAAAGCGGTTGCTTTTAAATCAGGAAGTATAACTGATGTAAAAGAGGTTTTGGCTGTTGAAAAAATCTTTACAGACTCTAAAAAAGGCATGGAAGCGAGTCCAACAGCATTAAAACAGTGCTTTGAAACAGAAGACGTTGAAAAGGTTGCAGAAGAAATCATAAGAAAAGGAGATTTTGCTCTAACTGCAGAATACAAACAGAAGTTAAGAGAAACAAAGAAAAAACAAATAATCGATTTAATTCATAGAAATGCTGTGGATCCTAAAACACACAATCCACATCCACCACAAAGAATTGAATTGGCAATGGAACAAGTTAAGGTTCATATTGACGAGTTCGAGAGTACTCAAAAACAAATGGAAGAGATAGTAACCAAGTTAAGACCTATACTTCCAATTAAATTTGAGATAAAAGAAATAACTGTTAAGATTCCAGCTGAATATGCTTCAAAATCATACAGCGTTATAAACAGTTTTGGAAAAAAGACAAGAGAAGACTGGTTAAGTGATGGAAGTTTAGCAGTTGTCATAGAAATGCCTGGCGGATTAGAAGAAGACTTTTATGAAAAGTTAAATGCAATATGTCATGGTAATGTAGAAAGCAAAGTACTAAGTACTAAATAAGGTGAAAAATAATGGGAAAAATACTATTAAAAGAAAAAGAAGTTGTAGTTCCTGGTGAATGCCTAGCAGAAGGAATGGATACTTTACCTGGGCAGGGAACCTACAGAGAAGGAGAAAAGATATTCTCTTCAAGAATTGGATTATTGTCAATAGATAATAGGGCAATAAAGATTATTCCTTTAACAGGAAAATATATTCCTAAGAGAGGAGACACAATAATTGCCAAAATTACAGATGTTATAATGAGCGGATGGCTCTTAGATACAAACACAGCCTATCATGCTATGCTTAGCATGAAAGAAGGAACATCTGATTTTATTCCTAAGGGAGCTAACTTAAGAAAATATTTTGATTTTGGGGAATATGTTGTTTGTAACATAACAAATGTTACTTCACAAAAATTAATTGATGTAACTGCAAAGGGCCCTGGATTGCATAAGCTTAAGGGTGGAAGAGTAATCAATGTTAATTCAAACAAAGTACCAAGAATTATCGGCAAGCAGGGAAGTATGGTCAGTATGATAAAAGATGCTACTGGATGCAGAATAACTGTTGGTCAAAATGGTTTATTGTGGTTACAAGGAGAACCTGAAAAAGAGATTCTAACTATAAAAGCAATTAGAATGATAGAGAAAGAATCTCATAAAGCAGGTTTGACAGATAATATTAAAGCATTCTTAGAAAAAGAAGCAAAGGTGAAAAAATGAGCAGACCAGATAAAAGAAAAGTTGACGAGACAAGACCAATAGAGGCTAAAGTAGGGGTTATTAAGAGAGCTGATGGTTCTGCAATGTTCAAGATAGGAAATACTGTGGCTTATGCTGCTGTTTATGGTCCTAGATCATTACATCCTAGATTTTTACAAAATCCAGAGAAAGGTATTTTAAGATGTAATTATAATATGATGCCTTTTTCAGGAAGTGGAGATAGAATAAGACCTGGCGGAAGCAGACGTTCAAAAGAGATAGCATTAGTTACTAAGAATGCATTAACACCAATTATTGGTTTGAATGAGTTTCCAAATGCTGTTGTAGATCTTTATATTGAATTTCCACAGACAGATGCTGGAACAAGATGTGCTGGAATATGTGCAGCTTCAATGGCCCTAGCAGATGCTGGAATTCCTATGAAAGAAATGGTATCATCAATTGCTGTTGGTCTGGTTAATGGAAAACCAGTTGTTGATTTAAGCAAGGAAGAAGAAGACATTGAAGGAACTGTTGATGTTCCTATTGCTGTTTTACCTAACAGTGGAAAAGTATCACTAATGCAGTTAGATGGAGAGATTAAAAAAGAAGAACTCAAGAAGGCTGTTGAAATGGGTATAGGGGCCTGTAAAAAGATTAATGAAGTTCAAAAAAAAATCCTGAAAGACAGGTATAAAGGTGAATAAAATGATTGAAGATCTAAAATTACATATGGATGGCTTTTTTAAGAAAAATATCAGATTTGATGGACGTAAATTTGACGAATACAGAGACATAAGTGTAGAAACCAACATAAGCAAAAGTGCAGAGGGTTCTGCAAGAGTAAAGATTGGTGATACAGAGGTTATAGTTGGGGTTAAATTAGAATTAGGAAAACCCTATCCAGATTCTCCTGATGAAGGAACAATTATGGTTGGTGCAGAACTATTGCCAATGTCAAATCCTGAATTTGAATCAGGACCGCCTTCAATAGGAGCAGTTGAATTGGCAAGAGTTGTTGATAGGGGTATTAGGGAAAGCAAAGTACTTGATTTTAAGAAGTTATGTATTGAAAAAGGCGAGAAAATATGGATAGTTGCTATTGATATCATAACTATTAATGTTGATGGAAATTTGTTTGATGCTTCTGCTTTAGCAGCAATGGTTGCTCTTAAGAATGCCAAATTTCCAAAGATAGAGGATGATAAGGTTAATTACAAAGAGTTAACAAAGGAATCTTTGCCTTTAAGCAAAAAAGATCCTGTTTCTGTTACTGTTTGTAAAATAGGAGATACATATCTAATTGATCCTACAACAGAAGAAGAAAAGGTTGTAGATGCTCGTTTGACAGTTGCTACAACAAAAGAAGGCAAGATATGCGCTATGCAAAAAGGAGAAGTTGAGCCTTTGAGTATAAATGATATTGACAAAATGGTAGAATTAGCTTCTAAAAAATGCGATGAAATGAGGAAGCATATTAAGTGAGGTACTTAAAATGGTCGTAGATGTTAAAACAAAAGAAATTACAGATCATACAAAATATGAGAAAGCACGTATGATTGGTTCAAGGGCTTTGCAAATAGCAATGGGTGCTCCTTTTTTAGTTAAACTAAGTGATGGAGATTTGAAGAAAATGAAGTATAATCCTATAAGTATAGCTAAAAGAGAATTTGAAGAAGATTTATTGCCAATAACTATTCGTAGGCCTTTGCCAAAACCAAAGGTCTAATTTTTTCTTTTTTATATATTTTTAAAAATTAAGAAAGAAGTTTAATCCATACTATATTTTGTTCGTAAATAGTATCCACCTTTTTTCTCTACCCATATATAATCTGCTCCACTCATTACACTTAATCTTAAATCAAGAATATTTTCCATATCAAGCATAGCTCCCCCTTGATTTTTGTAAACTCCTGCTAAAACTAGTATATCTGCAATTTCTTCTGGTGTTAGTACATCAGAAACGGGTCCACCCCTATTTGTATCTTTTTGAAAATATCTTAATGTTTTTGTAAATTTAGGCCATCTAGAGTTTCTGCCTATTGTAGGCCAAAAAAGATTAGAAAAAGCTTCAGCAATAGCTGATTCTTCATCTTTTACATCACCTTTTATTAATACTGTTAAATCTCCTTTTATCATATCTCTTATATGTTTCATAAAAATAAGAAAATCTGATTATATTTATAAATTTATCGATTGTAATGTCTAAATAGTAGTAACAAATAGTAAGATTTATAAATAAATTAGTTTTAATATACTATAAAATGGAAAATGAACCTGATTTAGTGGGAAGATTGAAAAATTTTGCAGAGTACCTTCTTTTACAGGCTGAAGATCATAAAGCAACTGCTCCCATTGAAAGTATAGCTGGTTCTTTTCAGGAAGAACATATTGCATCTGAATATCAAAATACTCTAAAAAAGTTCTATGAATTATTTCCTGAGGCAGAACCTGAAAAATAGATGGACCCAATATCAGTCAATAAGCCCCAAACCCCTTATAATTAAAAGTTTTTTCTGAATTAGATTATAACACATATTAAATGAAGTATTAAATAGGTGTTGGCAAATAATGAAAGAGTCTTTTTTTTGTATAGAAACAATTAAATTTATAAACCATTGAAAATTCTTGTTTTTAGGCTATTATATAGCAAATCTAATGCCGCAAGGCATGACTGTTTAGGAGAAAAAATGGCAAATATATATGATGTTGATGCAAGTGAACTTATAGAAAAAGTTTCAGAAGAATTAAAGAAAAATGAAAATATAAAAGCACCTGACTGGGCTATGTATGCAAAAACAGGAAGACATAAAGAGAGAGTTCCTATAAAAAACGATTGGTGGTATACAAGAACAGCAGCTGTTTTAAGAACAGTCTATAAATATGGTCCTATTGGTGTTTCAAAATTAAGAGTTAAGTATGGTGGTAAAAAAAGAAGAGGCCATAAACCTTCAAGGTTCTATCCTGGTTCTGGAAATATAATAAGAAAAGCATTACAACAGCTTGAAAAAGCGGGCTTTCTTAAAACAGACAGTAAATCAAAATATAAAGGAAGAATTCTAACATCAGAAGGAAAATCATTTTTAGATAAAATCTCAACTCAAATTTATAAAGGTTCAAATGTTCAACCTAAAAAGATTGAAAAACCAGTTGAACAACCAAAAAAGGTTGAAAAACCAAAAGAAGTAAAGAAAGAACCTGTAAAAAAAGAAGAAGATGGCAAGGTACAAACATCCAAATCGGAAGCAAAGACTAGCCAAAAGGCATAAACAAACCAGATGGGCGCCTTTTTGGACAGTTGTAAAGATATATGGAAAGGGACGTAGAGTTCATCCTGGTAGACATACAGCTGTAAAGAGAAACTGGAGAAGAACTAAGCTAAAGGTATAAAATGGCTGAGAAAAAATCTAAGAAAAAAGACGAATCAACAGAAATAGTCTTAGAAAGAGTTTATAATGTTCCTTTACGTAAAGAATGGCTTAAAGTTCCTAAATATAAAAGAGCTAAAAAGGCTGTTAATGCTCTGAAACAATTTATTATAAAAAATATGAAGAGTGAAGATGTTAAAATAGGAAAACACGCAAATTTAGAGATATGGAAACATGGAATTAAGAATCCACCCCATCATATAAAGATTAGAGCTGTTAAGGATAAAAATGGTTTAGTTAAAGTTGAGTTAGAAGGTGTTAAACTTAAAGAAAGGGTTCCTGCTGTTCTTAAGAAAGCAAGAGCAAAGCTTGAGAAAAAGCCTAAGAAAGAAAAACCAGAAGAAAAGCCTATTGAAGAAAAAGGACCTTCTGAAGAGAAAAAAGAAATTGAAAAAGAAGAAATAAAGACAATTCAGAAAGAAAAACCAGCAACTCCTGCTCCTAAACCTGTTGTAAAAGAAAAACCAGTTGAGCAACATCCAAGTGCTCCTTCTAATAAATAGTTTTTCTTAATTAAGATTAAAAAATTATTGAGTTTAACATAGGAAAATTCCTGTTAGTTTCTTTTTCCATACAACGTGGGGTCAAACCGCGTCCGTAGAGTTGTGTTTAAGTTCCAATCAATTCGAGCGAAGCGAGTCTATATGTGCGAAGCACTGGGGGGAGTTTTTTTGTTTAATCAGAATAGCTTACCAAATGGTGAGCAATGGAAAATATTCCAACAAATTTCTTTCAAATCGCCCAAGTGAAAAATCATATAATTTTCATCCAATTAAATTAACTTTCAATATCAGTGAGATTCAATAAATGAATTTAGTACTAATTCTATAAATTTTCTGACACATCACTAGTGCTATTTACAAAACCAGTATATATTGTATACAATGCATACATTCTGCTTAGCCATTAGTAATAATCGAAAGATTTATATATATGTATGCAACTTATACGTTGTATGAGCGATATAACCATTAGGCAACCATATGCATCTAACAAGGAATTTGAGAAGTTACTCAAGGAGAATATGGAGCGGCTTATTCACGAAAAAATAAGGCAGAACAATCTCGGAGAATATAATACGTTAGTTAACGGATCAAATAAAGCTGGAACAACTATTAGACTAACAATCGCAACAAAAAATAAGTTAAAAAAAATGCTTAATTCAGGAGAAACGTATGAAGACCTAGTTTTAAGACTAATCGAACGAGATAAGGAGTTAAAAGAAAAGAGGAAATTTATCAAAGAAATGATGGATCGCCAAGACAATTATGCAGTGAACTATTCTGAAGAAAGATATAGTAGAGCCAGAGGCATATATATTTACCATCCTGATTTAAAGATTGAATACTCATATAATTTTTCCAGAACAAGAGGTTGCGATGGAACACCCTATAATTTACAAATTGAAAAATATATCCTCCAAGGAGAGACAATAACTGAGAAGGAGGGCATAAAGTCAGCCCAAACAATTTCGATAATAAAATCCTTGAGTAATGTAAAAATATCAAATAGTGTACGCGAAACGATACGAGAAAAGGAAGCCCTGCTGGACAGCGACTTTGATTACATTAAAACCAAATATTTGATATACTTTAAGATACTTTATGGATTAGTAGGTGGAAAAGTCGGACGAATACCAAGAGATGAAAATTTACTTGACATAAACTTCTGGAAAGATATATACTATCGAAAGGATTGGAATCAAGAAACATTTCAGGAAGATGTAAGGAACAAACTTTCGCAATTTGATAGCGAAATATCCCAAATACAAACAGATTTAGAGAGGAAAACATGGCGTCTAAATCTAGACAGGTAGAACTTCCCGACCTGGTAAGGGTAATAGGATGTCAAACGGGCAATACAAAATTCGACAATGCGCTTTTCGAGATTTTCTTAAATATTAAGATTGGTAATACTGCAGAATGGTTTGAGATATCACTAAATGCAAAGAATAAAAAGAATGAGAAATTAATCAGGATTGAAACGAGGGTTGCAATTGAGAAGCACGAAGAGGGAAAAGGACACTGCGTGCCACATTTGCAGATTAATAATTTTGCGTCTGATGAAGAAACCTTGGGCAAGGGCACATTAAGAATAATCTTGCAAGTTTGTTCAAAGGAAGAGTTAGAGGAATGCTGTGAGGGATTCACTTATTCATTAAAGGAAATACTAGGGGTAATTGAGAATATATATGGGCAAAAAGTAGGCCTAGTAGATTACTTTTTTTATCCAAATAAATTACTAGAGTTAAAGGACAAACAAAAAGTTCTACACAAATTAATACTGAAATCCTTTCACGATAATATGTTGACATTCAAGGATGAAGATATAAAACTAATAGAGTATAAGGGTAAAAAGAATGAACCACCCTTAGATACAAGAGATTTATTTAAGATAATGCGAATATTGCACCATTTGAAGATATTAAATCCAATATTGTTAGAACCACTCTATAATTTGGTTTTTGATAATGAAGAGATTAAAACTAAATGTAAGCAATTGGACTTCGAGGATTTTGAAGGGGCGTTCAATGAGAAGCCAACAGCGGAAATGAAACATTATAACAAAGATCAATTCATAAAGGAATATGCAAAATAAATTATCGCAATTCAAAACCAAAGGTTTTGCCAATCTGTCCAAAGGACAAACTCCCCCTTTTTTCTTTTTTAGAACTTAAACACAATTGAACTTAACACCTATTAAACGAAGTATTAATAGGTGTTGGCAAATAGTAAATGGTTGTATTGCTTTACTTCGCCTGTTTTAAGCTCTATGGTAAATACACTTGCCATTTGCCATGCTCGCGTCAGGTATATAAATAACTTCTATTCATAACATAGTTATGAAAACAACAGAACTTAAAAATTTTGAAAATGAATTAAAAATAAGATGTTACAGCAAAGAAACAATTAAATCTTATTTATTTTTTAACAAAAAACTTTTAGAATTTACAAAAAAAGGCTCAAAAACAATTACTGAAAATGATGTAAAAAATTATATTTTATATATGATTGAACAATATGGTGCAAAACCAGCTACAATAAATTTAGCAATATCCGCATTTAAATCATATTATGTTGATTTTATGAAAAGGAGGTTTATTAATGGGCTAAAAAGAGCAAAACCAGAGATAAAAGAGCCAGTTATACTAACTAAAAATGATATTTTAGCAATGATAGATAAAACAACAAATATTAAACATAAATTACTGATTGAATTATTATATTCATCTGGATTAAGGGTAAATGAGGCAGTAAAACTAAAAATTGAAAATATTTATTTTGAAGATAAATTTTTGATTGTAAAACAAGGTAAAGGCAAAAAAGACAGATATGTTATAGCTTCTGAAAAATTCATAAAGGATTTAATTGAATTTCTGCAAAAAAGAAAAGATACAAATTCTTTTATTTTTATCAGCAGTTCTAATCCAGAAACTCACATTTCCAAAAGAACAGCAGAAAAAATAGTTAAAAACGCAGCTAAAAAAGCCGGAATAAAGAGAAATGTATTTTGCCACGCTTTAAGATCCAGCTTTGCAACACACCTTAATCAAAAAGGTGTTGATTCTTTTCATATTCAAAAATTATTAGGGCATGCAAGACTTTCAACAACACAAAGATACATAAAAACAGATTTTAATATGCTTAACTCAATAACAAGCCCATTGGATTAACTTAATTCTTAAAACAGCAAATCTTATTAAAAGCTATTAAACTCCAAAACTCTTAAATAATAGATAATCTTAATTATATTCATGATAGGGGAATGTCATAAAAAAGCAAAAGAGGTAATAAAAGCTTGTTCTACACCTCATGGTTTATTTGCTTCTGGCGGAAAAGAAGGTTATAATGCTGTTTGGTCCAGAGACAGCATGATAAGTTTTTTAGGAGCTAGTTTAGATCCTAAATTTAAACAGACTTTTAAGAAAAGCTTAGTTGTTTTGGCAACGAATCAAAGTCCTAAAGGGCAAATACCAAACGCTGTAGATAAATACAGCAAAAGAAAACCACATGTAGATTATGCTTCTATTGATTCAACTTTGTGGTATATAATTGGACATTATGTTTACAAGAAAAGATACAAAGATAATTCATTATTTAAGAAATATCAAAACACAATAAAAAAAGCTTTGTTTTGGTTGAGTTTTCAGGATATAGGTGAAAATGGAGTTTTAGAACAGCTTCCTACAACAGACTGGCAGGATGCTTTTCCACACAAGTATGGAGTTGCTATAAATACACAAGCCATGTATTATAAAGTTTTGAATTTAACCAATAATCAAAAAGACGCAAAAAAATTAAAATTTATGGTTAATAAATATGAAGAAACAAAATTATGGGATAAAGATTTTTATGTTCCTTACAGATGGAAAAATCATAATAAATACAAAGAGATAGGAGATTGGTTTGATTCATTAGGAAATCTTCTTGCAATTGTTTTTGATCTGGCTGATGAGCAACAGGCAAAAAAGATTATTAATTACATAGAAAAAAACAAAATAAACAGACCATATCCTGTTAAGGCAATCTATCCTCCAATAAGAAGAGGAACAAAAGAGTGGCATGATTATTTTGAAGATTGTGATGCTAAAGAACCTCATCACTATCTGAATGGGGGAATATGGACTTATATTGGCGGATTTTATGTTTTAAGTTTGATCAAGCTTAAGAAATTTAAGAAAGCTGAAGAAGAACTTAAGAAATTAGCAGAAGCAAATCTAAAAGGAAACTTTCCCGAATGGATAAATCCATTAACAAAAGAATCTTTTGGAAATCTTCAGGCATGGGATGCAGGATTATATATTCTTGCATACGAATCATTAAAAAAGAAAAAGATTTTAATCTAAATTTAATTTTTCTTTGGTTATATCTACCATCTTCTGGGAAATATATTTGTAATCAAGGTTTTGAACTACGTGTTCTCTTGCTTGTTTTCCCATTTGTTCTCGTAAATCAGAATCTGTTAAAAGTTTTAGAGTAAAATCTCTCAGATCATTTATATCTGCTCTATATCCAAATGTTTTTGGTGAATCAAATTCAATTATTTGTTTTGTTTTAAAACCCATTGAAGGATAAACCCACTCTTGACCTAATTTTATTTCTTCACCAACTTTGGCTAAAAATCCTGTTTTATTATGAATTATTGTTTCAGATGGACCCATCTTATTAATTGATATTACTGGTTTTCCACAGGACATTGCTTCTACCTGGATCATTCCAAAACCTTCTAATCTTGAAGGAGCAGCATAAATATCTGCAGCGTTTAAAAGATGAACCATGAATTCAGGACCAAATTCATCAGTTAAAAAAATAATTTTATCACTTATACCTAACTCTTCAGCTAATTCAACTTCTTTATCTCTCCAGTCAGATGCACAATCACTAGGCCAGGATTTACAAACGTATTTCCAATCTTTAAATTCTTTGTTGACCTCTGCTAATGCTTTCATCATTTCTTGTGAGCCTTTTGAGGTTGTATCTCCTCCAACCGTAAGAATCATCTTTTCATTATCCTGAATTCCAAGCATATTTTTTATACTTCTATTAAAGTTTAGATTATTTGTTGGCTTAAACAAGTTGGTGTCTATTCCAATATGCATCGGAATTATTTTGCTTATGTCTATTCCATCTCTTTTATAGGTTTGTCTTACCCATTCGCTTGTTGTAAACATCAGATCAAGATTATCGAATTCCTCTTTATAATTAGCAACCCATCCATCTGCATTAAACCACGGAACAGATTTAATTCCATATCTGGCTGGTGTTTTAACAATCTCTGGAACGTTTCCCCAAAACCCAACACCGAAAGCAACATCTGGTTTGTAATATTTTAGAAAAAACTTTTTTTGAAGATTATCTTTAAAGTGACATGGCACTGCATCATTGCCTGTCTTCAAGATTCCTTTGTAAAGCAGGTGTCCTTGTAAGCTTGTTCCATCGTTTTCAGGTGGATAAGCGTAAAATACTATGCTTCTCATGTTACCTCTTTTAATGCTTCTTCATTTCTGCAACAAAGGTCTTCAAAAGAGCCTTTGTCAAAACCATAAACCTCTTTGATGATTTTTTTCTTTGATTCTAACTGTGGTTTATTTAACTTTATAAATCTATCTGAGTTTTGCTTTGCATAACAAATCTTCCCTTTCATTGAATAAGAAAAGAAAAAAACTTTTTTAGCTGATAGAGATTTGTCTTTTAGCATTTGAACTACTGCTTTGTTAACATTGATGTGTCTTTTGTGGCCGTATTCTCCATTTTTTCCGTGGGTAAAAATATAATCGTAATTTTTATTTGCAAATCTTTTAATCCTTTTTGTAACTTCATCTATTGGAATTTTATTTAGTTTCTCATCTTCTAAATCAGACATAAAACATTTTGCTTTAAAGATTCTGCAAACTTTTTTGAATTTTGGAGCTCGGTCTTTATCATCTTTCCTACAAAGACTTATGATTGTTGTATTCCAACTATCTTTACTCTTTAGAAGAAGCCCACCCATCCAAATTGTTTCATCATCAGGATGTGCAACTATCACTAAAACTTTCTTTTTCATTTGACTATAGCTGCAGCTCCAAGTATCCCGCTGTCTTCATAACCTTTAATGACTTTGAATTGATACTTAGTTCTTTTTTTAATCGCATTGTTCATACTACTTTTGAAAGAGTTAAACGCTTTTGAGATTCCTCCACCAATTACAATAATGTCTGGATCAAAAGTGTGTGCAAGATTTACAATTCCTGTTCCTAATAGCTTTCCATAATCATTCCAGTCTTTTTTTGATAATTTAGACGGTTCTTTATTATATCTTTTTTTAATAGCTTTTGATGAAAGATAGGCTTCTAGATTTCCTTTTCCAAATTTATCTTTTAATCCATCAAACTTGATTGTGCAATGTCCTAATTCACCTGCATTACCTTTTCCTTTGTACAATTTGTTGTTGATAACAATTCCCCCTCCAATTCCTGTTCCTAATGTTAATCCAATAATATTTTTCTTTTTCAATCTTATAGATTCTCCAAGAACAAAACAGTTTGCATCATTTTCCATTAGTGTTTTTTTTCTAAATCTTTTTGAGATAATATTCTTAATATTAACCCCTTCTAATGGCAGATTAGTTGTATTTTTTATAAGGCCTTTATTATAATCTGCAGGGCCAGGACACCCAATTCCTATTGCTGTGATTTTTTTATCAAACAAAGAGTCAACAGAACTTAGAATATTATTGATAACTTCTTTTTTTGTTTTTCCTGTTTTAACAACAAGCTTTTTCAAAATACGATTATTAGAAACAACACCTGCTTTTATTTTTGTTCCACCAATATCCAACCCTATAACGGCCATAACCTGATTAAAATATTATGAATATATAAATTTGTTGTTTGATAAAAAGATAATTTTTTATACTTCTAAATTAGAAGTTTATTGTTAGATGAAACTTGAAATTTATAATACAAAAAAAGAGGCATCTTATGTAGCTGCTAAAAAGGCTGTTGAGATATTAAATAGTGCTATTAAATCTAAAGGACATGCTAATATTGTTGCTGCAACTGGAACATCGCAGTTTGAATTTCTTAAGAATGTTATTAAAGATAAATCAATTGATTGGTCCAAGGTAACATTATTCCATCTTGATGAGTATATTGGTTTGCCTGAGAAACACAAAGCCAGCTTTCGCAGATATTTAAGGAAAAGATTAATTAATAAGATACATCTTGGTGAAGTTCATTTAATTAAAAGCACTTCTAAAGATCCAAAAGAAGAAATTAAATTATTAAATAAGGAGATATCTAAAAAAGAAATTGATATAGCTTTTTTGGGTGTTGGAGAAAATGGGCATTTGGCATTTAATGATCCTCCTGCAGATTTTAAAACAGCTAAGCCTTTTATTATTGTAAAGCTTGATGAGGTTAATAGAAAGCAACAACTCAAAGAAGGGTGGTTTTCAAAACTTTCTGATGTTCCTAAGCAGGCAATTTCAATGTCTATTAAACAGATAATGAAATCCGAGAATATTATTTGTTTAGTTTTTGGAAAAAGAAAATCAGAAATAGTTAAAGAGTGTTTTACTAAAAGAATTTCTCCAATGTGTCCATCATCAATTTTGAAGAATCATAAAAAGGCTTTTGTTTATTTGGATAAGAAATCTGCTTTGTTGCTTTAGAAAAACTATTAATCTTCAAGTTTCACCATTATAAGATCAATAATGGGTTGTACTTCTTCTTTTCTCGCCTTATCATAAGATTCGTGGTATGGATCATTCTTTTTAGCTAATGTTTTCTCTGAATACTCATCTCTAAACCACTCAAGCATTGCAATTAGTTTTTCTTTAGTATGAATTTTGTTAAGTTTTATCAGGCTCAACACTAATTTTAACTGCTGAGCAGAAAGACCAATTTTTGCTCCCATTACTTTCTTATAAAATTTCCTTACAGCAAACATATGTAAATATGATTAATACCAGTATAAATACTTTTCGAATTCTTTGGTTTGAACTATACTCTATTTATTTGCATCATTTTATTTATAATGCTGGCGATTGGATTTAACACCTATTAAACGAAGTATTAAGCAGGTGTTGGCAAATAGTGGAAGGGCCGTGATTCTTTATTTCTCTTGTTTTAGGCATTATAGAGTATACACTTGTCATTTGCCATGCTCCTAAACCTGTTGTAAAAGAAAAACCAGTTGAGCAACAATTATAGTTTCTATTTTATAGTAGTTATAAAAGTAAAGTTTATAAAGCATTTGATTATTCTTTTTATAAAGTAAACGCATTTGGTGGTGCTAAAATGAACAAGAATATTACAGTCATACAAGGTGATGGAATCGGTCCTGAAATAACAAATGAAGCTATTAAAGTCTTAGATGCTATTTCTGAAGTAAGAGGTCATAAATTTGATTATAAGTTCGCTGATATGGGGGGAGTTGCATATGATAAAGCAACTGCTAATATGTCAGAAGAAGAGAAAGAAGAGATAGATAAATGGGATGATGATGCTAAAAGAAGCTTAACTTTACCACAAGCAACATTAGATGCTATGGATCATGCTCGTGATACTGGAGGAGCAGTTTTGTTTGGAGCTGTTGGAAGATATGATTTACCAAAGAGAACTGCTGAACTTGCTCTTCTTGGGATGAGAAAAAGATATGGTGTTGTTAATAACAGACCATTTATTATTGATCCAATATTAGCTCATAACTCAATTTTATTTAGAGATCCTATTGAAGTTGAAGGTTTTGAAATAATAAGTCCTGAAGAATCTTTATTCAACGGAGCTACTGAACAAGGAGATGATTATCATTCTACAAGAAAACAATTTAGCAAATCAGGTTTAGAAAAAACAGTAAGAAGTGCTTTTGAAAAAGCTAAAGAAACAAGCAAACAAGTTTTATGTGCTTCAAAATACAATGTTCTTGTTTCTGAAAAAATGTTAAGTGATACTTTTGAAAGAGTTGCTCAGGAATATCAAGGGCAAGTTCAACTAAATGAATGGTCTCAAAACGGACAACTAATTATCGACAACGCTGGAATGCAGATTGCAGCTAATCCTCAAAGATATGCAAATACAATTGTTATTGCTGATGCAATGTTTGGGGATTTCTTACAAGCAATTGTTGATGTTGTCAGCGGAAGTAAATCTGTGAATAGAGAAGCTATTCAAGAGATAAAAGAGAATGGAGTTTATAGGACATTCATTAGAGAACTTTGCGGTGGATTATATTTTGGAAAAAGAAGTTCTGGAGATGAAGTATCATTTGACACTTTGCATTATGATTCAAAAACAGTCAATGATTTAGGTTCTGTAGCAAATAGAGTTAATTCGCAATTAGGTTTAGAAACAATTGACTCTTTAGAAATTGATGGTGTGCCTACTTTTGGTTATTGGGCAAAAGTATTGGATCAAAATGCTTCTAAAGAAGGGTATCGATTGAGACACATGAATGTTAAAGAAAGTGTTGAAACATTATTAACGGATCCTGCATCATTAGGCACAGTAATCGCAAGTAATATGATGGGGGATATTTATACAGATTTGGCAGCTGCTGTTGTAGGTAAATCATTAGGTATAATGCCTTCATCTGCTGTTAATGCAGAAGGTTTTGGAATTTATGAGCAAATAGCTGGAAGTGCCCCCGATATTGCAGGAAAAGGAATTGCAAACCCTATTGCAGAAATTAGAAGTGCTGCAATGATGCTTGAAGACTTAGGAGACAAAGAAGGGGCTCAAATGGTTTATACTGCAATAGATAAAGCATTAAAAACAGCGAGAACACAGGATATAATGGAACCAGGATATAAACAAGTTTCAACCAAAGAGATGGGGGATCTAATTGTTCAATATGTTAGAGAGGCAGCATAAAAATGTCAAAAGGAACACTTTATGATAAGGTTTGGAAAAATCACGAAGTAGGGAAATTACCAACTGGACAAACACAACTTTTTGTTGGAAGACATCTAGTGCACGAAGTTACAAGTCCGCAGGCATTTGAGATGCTTAGAGAAAGAGGATTAAACGTTAAACATCCAGAACTTACTACTGCTGTTGTTGATCACGTAATCCCTACACATGATTTATCAAGACCTTTTCAAGATTCACAAGCAGAGTTAATGACAAAAACTTTAGAAACCAAAATCAAGGAATTTGGTATTGAATACTTTGCACCAGGCTCAGGCAAACAAGGCGTATGTCACGTATCATTCCCTGAACAAGGTTTAATCTTGCCAGGTGTTCTTGCAGTTTGTGGAGATAGTCATACCTGCACATATGGTGCTTTTGGTGCACTTTCATTTGGTATTGGAACTACTCAAGTTAGTCATGTTCTTGCAACACAAACACTTGCCATGGACCCTTTGAAAGTTAGAAAAGTTGAATTTAATGGCGAATTACAAAAAGGAGTTACTGCTAAAGATTTAGCACTCTATATGATAAACCAACTTGGTGTAGAAGGAGGTGTTGGTTTTGCATATGAATTTGGCGGAGAAGTAATTGACAGTATGTCTATGGAAGGAAGAATGACTTTATGTAATATGGCTGTTGAAGGGGGCGCCAGATCTGGTTATGTAAATCCTGATCAAACAACTTTCGATTTCTTGAAAGGAAAAGCTTTTGCTCCAAAAGATTTTGAAAAAGCAGTAGCATACTGGAAATCAATTGCTTCTGAACCAGACGCAGAATATGATGATAAGGTAGTATTTGATGTTTCTGAAGTTAAACCAATGGTATCTTGGGGCATTAATCCTGGACAAGCAGTAGAAATTGATCAAAAAATTCCTTACTTAGATAATCTTACTGATAAACAAAGAAGTGAAGCAGAAGATGCTCTTAATTATATGGGATTGAAAGCAGGAGATCAAATTGCTGGAACACCAATAGATGTAGCTTTCATTGGTTCGTGTACAAATGGAAGATTAAGTGATTTAGAAGCAGCAGCTGAAGTATTAGCAGGAAATAAAGTTTCTGTAAAAACATTGGTTGTTCCAGGGTCAGAGGAAATTAAATATTTAGCTGAAGAAGAAGGATTAGATAGAATCTTTAAAGAAGCTGGAGCAGAGTGGAGATATGCGGGTTGTTCAATGTGTCTTGCAATGAATCCAGATAAACTAGAAGGTTATCAAAGAAGCGCTTCTACATCAAATCGGAATTTTAAAGGAAGACAAGGAAGTCCTACTGGGAGAACTCATTTAATGAGCCCATACATGGCTGCAGCTTCAGCAATAGCAGGAAAAATCGCTGATCCAACACCTTACTTAAGAGGTAAATAAAATGAGTGATAAATTTATAATTCCTGAAAACCAAATAATCGAACTAAAAGGAAGAGGTATTCCAAAACCTGCAAATGATCAAAATACTGATGATATTGTTCCTGCAAGATATTTGAAAGAGATTACTTTTGCAAATATGGGAGATTACGCATATTTTGATGAAAGATTCAAAGATGGGAAACCAATAGAAGATCACCCATTTAATGATCCAAAATATCAAGGCGCTACAATTCTTATAGGTGGTGCTAATTATGGATGTGGATCTTCAAGAGAACACGCACCCCAAGCTTTACATAGATACGGACTTAATGCAATAATAGCTCCAAGTTTTGCAGAGATTTTTGCTGGGAATTGTGCAAGTTTAGGTGTTGTAGGAGTTACTGTTTCTCCACAAGATGCTACAGAATTAGCAGATTTTGTAAAACAAGAACCTTCTACTAAAATCTTACTTAGTCTTGCTGATAAGGTTATCAGATATGATGGTAAATCTATTGATTTAGATATATCTGAAGGAAGAAGACAAGCTTTCTTGAATGGAACTTGGGATGCTATGACAGTGTTACAGCAAAAGGAAGAAAGAGTAAAAGGAGTTATTCAAAAATTAGATTATCTTAATTTGTGAAATTAATTAAAGGAAAATTTTTAAATGATTGAATATTTCTAAACATAAAGAGGTACTAATAAGGTGCCTAAAGAATTTCTTTAGGTTTTTAAGATGAGAAGAGACGAAAATTGTAAAAGCCTAATCCAGTTAATTGAAGAAGAAACATCTAGCAAAGGGCCAGATATTAAATCTTTGATAATGGAAGAGAGGTATGTCCCATATAGAAATATCAGTGACAGGGTTGTATCATATTTAGATTACTTTAATATTTCATATGTGCCAGAGGATGTTAGAAAAAAAATTGGAATACTCTCAATATGGATTAAGACAGTTGATGATAGAATTGACGATTTTGATTGTAACGTTGGGATCCAGGTTCTTGAAAGGTTAAGAGATAAATCTGAAAAATTTGATTCTGAGACTGAAACAGATGAAGTGTTATATTTAACTGAACTTCTAAAAAAACAGATAGAACCTGATAGGTATGATAATATTCTAAAAAGCTTTACTGAATTATATCATGCAGTGAATACTGAGTCAAATTCCCCTGATATAAAAACTTATATTAAAAATAGAAAAAGAGTTGGTAGACTAACAGCTAAACTCTTTTATGAAATTATTGAACCGGGTTTGCAAGGGGGTTTATCAAGATTTAAGACATTATTCATTGAACTAGGGGAGCTAGGCAATATGGCAGATGCAGCAGTGGATTTGAACATGGATAAGGAACAAGGAATATTAAAATTTAACCCAAGATTAAAGGATCATATGAGGATGTATATGGATACAATATATATGGGGGCTAAAACTATTGTTAAATATCCTGGTTTAGTCTCAAAGTTTTATCCAAGCATTAAAAATTGTGTTAAATTATTATTATCTTAAAACCATAATCTTATTAAATTAAATCATTTTATCCTTTCCACAGTTTTACCATTTGCCGATTGAAAATAACATCGCGATTAAGAGATGTTCAGTTTTGAGGTTGGTGAGAAAGCACGTGCTTTATCTGGGTGTTAAATTATAAGTTCCTATTTGAATAACATACAAAATGGCAAGCCATAAGATAGATAATCCTGAGATGTACCACCAGACAAGGGAGGTTATCAATAAGACTATTAGATGGATATGTTTAATACTTTTCTTCAATCCAAATATGATTGGAATTGTTTTTAATCCTTCTTTTCTATCTTTTACAGTATCTCTTAAATCGCCAGCAAAATTACGAAGGGTTAGCAAAACTCCAGCTAGGAAGGAGAGGGGATTGAGAAATCCTACAATTCCTGCAGTAAGGAAATAGTATTGTAAACCCCTAAAAAGTGGACTATACAAACCAAGTGTTGGTAAATTCTTTCTTGTATACAAAAAGCTACAAATCAAAAATCCAATAACTGCAATATGATTATAAAAAATGAGTCCTATGATCAATAGAATACTCCACAAAAATTTAGGGAAAGACATCCTATAAGAATGAGAATGAATATATTCTAGATACAAAATAAATCCTAAATGTAAAAAGATCACTCCGATAAATTGTAGTTTGTTCGTTCCTATTGCTATAAGAAGAATCATTAAATCTACAAGAGAATAAAATCTTATTTGGCCTATGAGGTTCATTAATGTATTTTGTTTCTTCATTTAATTTATATGGTTTTTAGTTTTATATAAAGGTTTCTGCTCAGATGATTAAGCGATGATTTGCATTAAGAAAATTTCATCTAAAAAGTTGACAACAAAGGCTTTAAATTATTGACATTATTTCTTAATTATTATGACAGATAACTTATTGGAATTAAAGATTGAAGATTTATTATTAGATTATCCAGAAGTAACTCAAAAAAAGGTCAGAAAATATATGGTGAGATATCATCAAGGAGAAGAAGTAGATCCTGTGTCTGTTAGTTATTGTGTACATACTGGGAAATATTATTTAAATGACGGAACTCATAGAACTGTTGCTAAACATTTATTAGGAAAATCTTCAATCCTTGCTAAAATTGAACCTTGTTATCCTCATTGTATTGGTTTTGAACCCAAATGGACACCTTATCATATCCGTCATATAATTCTTCAATAGAATCATTCTATGATGATGTTAAAACCGCAAATCTTATTAACGCAAATTAATTCTTTCTTATTAACCGATATTTGAGTGTATAAAATGAATAATTTATTACCTTTTGAAAAGAATAAGAGAGAAACCCTTGTTAAAAAGGAATCTAAGACTTCTGATAAATTTGGTTGTAATCCAGAAGAGAGATCTGTAAAAGAACTAATTAATTATGGTGTTGTTAATATAGACAAACCAAGAGGCCCTACTTCTCATCAGACAAGTGCTTATGTTCAAAAAATTTTAGGTATAAAAAAATCAGGACATTCAGGAACTCTAGATCCTATTGTAACTGGAGTTTTATTAGTAGCTGTAGGAAGAGCAACAAGAATTGTACAATCATTGCTAAAAGCAGGAAAAGAGTATGTTGGAATAATGCATTTACATAAAGAAATTTCAAAAGAAGAGGTAGAAAGAGTTATTAAAAAACATTTTATAGGAAAGATACAACAAAAACCACCTATAAAATCTGCTGTTAAAAGACAATTAAGAGAAAGAGAAATCTATTATTTTGATATTATTGAAGTTATTGATCAAGATGTTTTGTTTAGAACAGGAGTAGAGGCTGGAACCTATATAAGAAAATTGTGCCACGATATTGGAAGGAAGTTAAACATGGGAGCACATATGGCTGAATTAAGAAGAACAAAAGCAGGACCTTTTGGTGAAAAAGGATTAGTTACTTTGCATGATCTAACAGATGCTTATTGGTATTATAAAAATGAAGGCAATGAGAAATTTATTAGGCATTGTATAAAACCAATTGAAACTGCTGTTAGACATTTGCCTAAACTTTGGGTTTTAGATACAACTGTTCATAGCCTAACTCATGGTTCTAATCTTAAAATGCCTGGGATTTCTAAGCTTGAGTCAGGTATTAAAAGAGAGGATATTGTTGCTGTTATGACTTTGAAGGATGAATTAGTTGCTGTTGGAACTGCAAATATGACTTCTAGCCAGATGATGAATGAGTTAAAAGGTGTTGGTGTTAAGATCAACAAGGTTTTTATGCAGGAAGGAATTTATCCAAAGATTTAATCTGCTGTGAATAATTCAGAATCATGAACATCAAATATACCAATTCTTGCTCCTGCGTCTAACCAACCATGAGCATAATTTAATGCTGCAAAAGCGTTTATTTTATCCTCTTTTTCTCTAAAATGTTGAGCATCTGAAATATACCTTTTAATCATATCAAGAAAATCTTCTCTTTCTTTAACTAAAGAAGTTTTATTTGAAGAAGCTTCTACTTTTTCCAAAGCTTTAGATGTAACTTCAAAATATTTTTCAAGCTTTTCGTCTGTTATTTTATCCATAATAAGAAAATATGCTATTGGTTTTTATATGTTTTTGTTTTAAAGACATAGAAAACTTTATAAATAGCTTAAAATCCCTCTCTTCTATGGCAAGATTAAGAAAATTTACATCATATAGGAGAATAGAAAGACCTTATACAAGAATATCAAAATATAAGAAAAAGTCTTTTATTAAAGCTCAGCCGAGACATACTATTATTAGATTTAACATGGGCAATAAAACAAGAAAATTTAATTATATTCTAGATCTTAAATCTAAATCAGATTTACAAATAAGACATAATGCAATAGAATCAGCAAGACAATCTTCTAACAGATTATTAGAAAAAGAGCTTGGCACAAAAGAATATGCATTAAGTATAGTGGTTTATCCTCATCACGTTACAAGAGAAAATCCAGTGGCGGCTGGAGCTGGAGCTGATAGGTTTAGTACTGGTATGAGCCATAGTTTTGGAAAACCACATAGTGTTGCAGCACAAGTTAGGAAAGGCCAAACATTATTCAGATTAAAAGTAAATAAAAATGACCTAAAAACCGCACGAGAAGCTCTTAAGAGAGTTCAGAAAAAGCTTCCTTGTGGATGTTTAATAGAAACCACAGAGAACAAGTCATAATAATTTCTTTAGTTTCATATAATGTGGACGTTTACATTCATGTTTTGCTTTTAACCTGAACTGAAAGCTTATTTTTGTCTGGTATTTACACTTAAAATGAGCATTACACAAATTAACAATTCCGTGGATATTTTCCATATATTTACATAGCTCTTTATCTGGTAAATCAGCAATATAAGAATTAAATCCCTCTTGTGTTGTTTCAGAGTTCATCTAGGAAAGGGTAGATATTGTAGTATATATACATATGGAAAAATTCATAATTTGGCCTTTTTGAAAAGTATGATTTTTAACTACTCTGAAATAACAAAACATTTATATATGAGAAGTTATTTTACTCTTTTATTATAATTTAAATTAACCTAATGGGGGTAGTATATAATGAAAAAAACAATATTAAGTATACTAATAGGATTGCTTGTTGTATGTTTTGCAGGGATTGTTTCTGCAGATGGAATTGAGACAGGCATATACTATGAAGTAGATGTAAGCTTTGATGATGATGTTGAACCAGGAGATTCTTTTGATGTTGAAGTGGAAGTAACTAATATTTATAATCAAAATGGTACTTATGTTGATATTGAGGACATTAATGTTGAAGTTGTCATAAAAGATATTGATGACTCAGGATCTGATGACCTTGATGATGACGATGATATTGATGATTTAGAATATAATGTGGATGACAGTATAGATTTTGAGTTTGAAATACCATTGGCTGTTGATGACCAAAGTTATGACATTTATGTAACTGTAGAAGGTGATGACGAAAACAATGGCACTAGATATACAGAAACTTTTAATTTTACTGTAAATGTTGAAAAAAAGAGACATAAGTTAATGATGAAAGAACCTGTTGTTAATTATGAGACACTTAAATGCTCAAGAACAACAGAAGTATCAGTAACTTTATGGAATATTGGTACAAGCGATGAAGACGTTGAAATGACTGTTTATAACACAGAATTAGATATCAGCGAAAAATCATCATTTGATTTGGATGCTGGTGATGATGAAGACGACATAAAAACAAGGAGATCATTTGTCTTAGATTTAGCAGATGCAGCAGCAAAAACATATACATTCTATGTTAAAGCTGAATATGATGACGGAGATGAACGAGAAACAGAACCCTTTACATTAAAGGTTGAAGATTGTCCAACAGAAGAACCTGAGGAAGAAGAAGTTACAATAGTAGAAGAACCAACAACACCAGTTATTACAACTCCAGCAGTAGTTGAAGAAGAAACCTTTATGGACCAATATGGCGCTGCATTATTACTAGGATTAGCTTATCTTGTAGTGATTATTGTAGGCGTAGTGTTAGTAATTAGACTAAAGAAAAGATAATTCTTTTCTTTTTCTTTATTTTTTTATATTAATTCTAAATACAAAGCTTTTTAAATACCTCAAATTTTCACTCTTAATATGGGGAAAAAATCAAATGGATTGGGAGCGGGAAGCAAGCTTAGAAAGAGAAGGGTTAAAGGCAGGTGGATGAATTCAAATTATGCAAGCAGAACTCTTGGTTTAAAGATAAAATCTGATCCTTTAGGCGGAGCTTCACAAGCAAAAGGTATTGTATTAGAAAAAGTACAATTAGAAGCAAAACAGCCTAATTCTGCTATGAGAAAGTGCGTTAGGGTTCAGTTAATAAAGAACGGCAAACAAATAACTGCTTTTGCCCCAAGAGATGGTGCTACAAAGTTAATAGACGAACACGATGAAGTTGTAGTAGAGTGTATTGGTGGAGCAAAAGGAAAATCAAAAGGTGATTTGTCAGGTATTAGATGGCAGGTTATTAAAGTTAATGATCAAAGTTTAGTTGCTTTAAGAAAAGGAATTATAGAGAAAGCTAGAAAATGAATGAGATAAAAGCCTTTAACAGATGGTCTACTGAAGGAATTAAAGTAGAAGATATTGGTTTAAGAAATTATATAACCTTAAGTCCTAAAATTGTTCCTAGAACAGGTGCAAAATACGCTGGAAATAGGTTTCATAAGTCTAAAGTATTTATTGTTGAGAGATTAATGAACAAGCTTATGGTTCCTGGACATAAAAGCAGAAAACACTTTAAATCAAGCGGAAGAACCACTGGAAAAGGCCATAAAGCATATGATATTGTTGAAAGAACATTAGGACTTATTGAAAAAAGAACTAATGATAATCCAATAAAAGTTTTTGTTAAAGCTTTGGAAAATGCTGCTCAGCGTGAAGAAATCATAACAATTGAATATGGTGGAGCAAGATATCCAAAAGCAGTTGAGTGTGCTCCACAAAGGAGAATTGACTTGGCTTTAAGATATATGACACAAGGTGCTTATCATAAATCATTTAATTCTAAGAAATCTATTGAAGAATATTTATCAGAAGAGATTATTAATGCTTTTAATTTAAGCAATAATTCTAATGCTATTACAAAGAAATTAGAAATTGAAAGACAAGCTGATTCTAGTAGATAGATTAAATAGCTCTAGAAAATTGATTAATAGATTGCATATGTAGATTTACAAATTCGTCTGGTAACCCTCTAGGAAAAAGAGGAAACTCATCATATACCCTTTTTTGTACAAGATAAGGTTGTTGACTCCCATTAGTATGTTCTAATGCAAGTTCTGGATGAAAATAAGGTACTCCTTCTAATATAATATCTCTTGCATTGTAACCTAAGAAATTTCCATTAAGTAATGCCATTTTTACAAAAAAACCTAAAGTAGTTGCAACTTTTGGATTACCTAAATCACATTTTTGTAAATAATCATATGAAATAAAACTTTCGTCCCCTGTTAGTCTTTTTATAGCTTCTTCTACTAACATTGATTCCCCTGTTAACCCAAATCTTCTATCAAGTTCTCTTGTATCTTCGTTTCGATAAGACCATATATTATTTCCTGACCCATCCATAAGAGATTTAAAAGAAACACCATCTTGAGAAGGTCTAATAATTTCTACATGGTCTCCATCATCAAGAGTTAATTTATCTACTAAACCTAATTGATTATATACTGTATCCACCACCATAAAAAAGGTTATTATAAACTAATATATAAAGGTTTTGGTATATTTCTAGACGGTGTTGTCACTACTTTTTACAAATCGAAAAGTATTTAAAACAATTCATTTAATATTATTTTGGTGATATAATGAGTTTAACAATGCCTGAATCAACAGCAGAATGTTTGTATTTTACAAGAAGAAGTTTAGACAATGATGGAAATGCAGTTGCATGGGTTTATAAAAGGGATTGTCCTGAGTGTGGAAAAGCAAAGATGGGCAAACCTGTTGAAAAAGGCAAAGTAAAAATGAGGGCAAAGGAATATGTTTGTCCTGAATGTGGTTATTCTGAGGAAAAACAGGAACACGAAGAAAAAAGTCAATTAGAAATTATATACAAATGTCCTCATTGTGGGTTTGAAGGAGAAGCAACAACAGAATTTAAAAGAAAAAATCTTAACAAAATACCTTCTTATGTTTTTGAATGTGGAAAATGTCATGAGAAAATTGGTATAACTAAAAGACTTAAGTAATCAGAAACATTTTTATATTATGATATACTGGTTATTGATGGGGAATTAAATGGCAACTAAATTAATATTCTTTGATTTGTGGGGAACTTTATTAGAAAATGGAGTTAGGAGTCCTGTTAAACAAGTCAAATGGATTTTAAGATTAGAGGATATGGATTTTTCTGAATATATTGTTAAATTTGAAGAAGTATTTATGACAAAGAAATTTAAAGACCTTAAAGAGGGATTTGAAGAGGTTATAAAAGCATTTGAATTAAATGTTCCGGATTTTGTTGTTGAGAAGTTAATAGGGATGTGGAATAAGAATACAATTTTATCAACTATTTATGATGATACAATTGATGTATTAACAGAATTGAAAAAAGATTACAAATTAGTATTAATAGCAAATACAGATCCTTTTTCAGTAGAATCTGTTTTGGAAAAGCACAAATTAAAGGAATATTTTGATGAGATTGTTTTAAGTTGTGACACTGGAAATTTAAAGTCTAATAAAAAATCATTTGGAGATGTTCTTAAGAAATTAAAGGTTAAGAAAAGCGAAGCAGTAATGGTTGGAGATTCTATAGATTCAGATATTAAAAGTGCAGAAAACGCAGGAATAAAAGCAATATTAGTTGACAGACGCGGAAGCAGAGAGTTTGAAAATAAGATTTCTAGTTTGAGTGAGTTAAAAGAAAACTTAAAATGAAAATATTAGTTACAGGTGGAGCAGGTTTTATTGGAAGTCACATAGTAGATATTCTTATAAAAAGAGGAGAGAAAGTTATTATAGTTGATGATTTAAGTACTGGAAAAAAAGAGTACATAAATAAACAATCAAAATTTTATAAAGCAGATATTACAGAAGATATAAATCCTATTTTTGAAAAAGAGAAGCCAGAAATTGTGATTCATACTGCTGCTCATGTTATGTTAAGAGAATCATTAAAAGATCCTATGAAGGATGCTCAAATAAATGTTATTGGAACAATAAATATACTAGAAGCGTGTAGGAAAAATAATGTAAAAAAAATCATATATACGTCAACAGGAGGGGCAAGAGTTAGTGAACCAGAATATCTTCCTGTAGATGAAAAACATCCTTTAAATCCCTGTTCTCCTTATGGAATTTCTAAACATACAGCAGAACACTATATACGGATTTATAATCAATTATACAATTTAGATTATATTATCTTTTGTTTTGGAAATGTTTATGGTATGAGAGATGACCCAAGTAATAAAAGATTAATCTCAGTTTTTATAGAAAAAATGATTAAAGGAAAAATACCTACCATTTTTTGGGATGGGACACAAACAAGAGATTTTATTTATGTTATTGATTTGGTAAAGTTTATAGTTGAAAGTATAAATAAAAATCCAAAACACAAATTATTCAATTTAGCTAATGGAAAGCAAGTTAGTGTTAATGAAGTATTTAATATATTAAAGGAATTAACAAATTTTAAAGAAAAACCAAATTATATTGAAGAAATAAAAGGGGAAGTTAAAGATATTTTTTTAGACACAACTTTAGCAGAAAAAGAGCTTAATTGGAAACCAGAACACGATCTGAAAAGCGGTTTAAAAGAAACAATTGAATGGTTTAAAAAAGTTTAAAATGATAAAAGCAATAATATTTGATTTTGATAACGTTGTAATTAGTTCTATAAAACAAGTATTGGCTTATGATAAACTAATCTTTAAACATTTCAATATAAAATTTCCAAAAGGAAAAAAACAAAGATTGTTGTATACTTTATGTGAAGAAGACCAGTATCCTGTCTTTTTTTCGAGTATAAACAAAAAAGAATTTTTAGAATACAAACACAGCATTGATTTTAGGAAATATTTGAAATTTATAAAAATTTCAAAAAATACGAAAACACTGTTTAGATTTCTTAAAAACAATGGTTATAAGATAGCAATAGTAACTAATAGAAGTGATACAACATATCAAATATTAGATTATTTTAAAATAAAAGGATATTTTGATGTTATTTTAACTTCAGAGCATATGAAAAAACATAAACCAGATCCATATCCAATAAATTTAGCTGTTAAGAAATTAGGTTTAAGAAAATCAGAAGTATTATATGTAGGAGATGATAAAGTAGATATTGAAGCTGGTAAAAAAGCAAGAGTTGATGTTATTATGTATAAAAACAAATTTAAAGGAGCAGATTATTATATTAATAGTTTAAAGCAAATAAAAAAGATTTTGGGTGATTTAAATGTATGATTGTTTGTTCTGCAAAATAATTAAAGGAGAGATTCCTTGTTCAAAACTATATGAAAACGAAAATGTTTTGGCTTTTTTAGATATTGCGCCAGTGCATAAAGGCCATGCGTTGGTTGTACCTAAAAAACATTATGTGAATGTCTTTGATGTTGATGAAAATAATTTTAGTGAAGTTGCTAAGGCTGTTAAGAAATTATCATTTGCTGTAAAAAAAGCAACAAATGCAGACGGATTAACTATAACTTCTAATAATGGAGAATCTGCTGGTCAATTGGTTATGCATCTTCATACCCACATCATCCCAAGGTTTAAAGGTGATGGATTAGAACTTTGGCCTCAGGGAAAGTATGAAGAAAACGAAATGGACGAGTACAGGAAAAAAATAGAAGCTTTTTTAAATGAATAATTTCTTCTAGAATTATTGTTTGGCGGGGTAGCTCAGTCTGGCTAGAGTGCTACAAAGCATTTGCTTGGCAATGCTCATGTGTTTGAGCGATGATCCTTTTGGAAATGATTAATCGCATCCAAACTGAGTTACGTAGAAGTCGCGAGTTCAAATCTCGCTCCCGCCACTTTATTTTATTCTTAAGAAAGATTCATATTTTGTTTTGTGTTTTGGATTAATAAAACCTATTTTATGCTCAAATATCTTAAGATTATTCTTACCATTAAATTGTAATCTGTACAAAGTATTCCAATTTTTATTTGAATATTTATGGCTTATATAGATATTACCATTCATTTCTAAATTTTTGAGATATACTAATACTTGAGATAATAATCCTTTTGAAATACTTGAAAATTCTATCCTGGGGTATAACTTATTGGGGTTTTTTGTTAAAACCAAGCAACCATCTGTTGCAAAATAACCTTGAATAATATATTTAATGTCATTTTTATTAAATTTCTCTGAAATTTTTAATTTAGTTCCTTTCTTTCCAATGGGAAATCCTTTATCTTTTAATTTATTGAAAAGGACTTTATGTGAAAATAGAATATGCAATTCTCTTTGTTTTATTCTTATTCTAATTGGTATCTCTTTATTTATCAAATCTTTTAATATAGGAACAATTACTTTTTCAAAAAATATTAAATCATCCTTAATACTCCCTGCAATTGAAATAAAATAACTTCTTTTTATTCTTGATAAACACCCATCCCCTAATATAATTCCGTAAAGTAAAGCCAACTTATCGCATTTTTTATAAGGAATACTAATACTTTGTTTTTTTACTGTGTTTTTTGTTGAAATCATTATATTACAAGTGTAATCAATTTAAACTATGTAAATGATTTTATATTTATATGTTTTAGGTGTCCATGTCAAATGGCAAATGCAAAACTCATAATTTAATAGTTTAGATAAAATTGAAATAGAAATACGGAAAACTTAAAAATAACTAACAATTATATTTTTTACAATGCAAAAGAAATGGAAATACGCTAAACCGCAAAAAAAGTTTAATTTTGATGAATATTTAATTCTTCCTTTAGACAAGGACTTCAAAATTACAATCAAAAATTGGGTTTTTTATGAAGCGGATGTTGATGGTTACAATAAAACTGTTTTCAGAACAGATGTTATTAAATTAGATGGGAAAGATGCAGATAAATTATTAGTCATTAAAAATTACGATAATGTAAAACAGCTAAAAAAAGACTTAGCAAAAAAAACAAGTGTAAGATCAACAGCTGATTTAGAAATAAGCAGACATCATGATGAAGATAATCTTGAATATTATTTTAAGATAAAAACAATAAAATAAACTTTCCAAAACATTTTTAAAGAGGTTTGTTATCCGTTCTTTAAAACGGGCTCGTGGTTTAGTGGCTATAACGACGCCCTTACAAGGCGTAGGTCGCCAGTTCGAAAAGATTGAAGTTTTTCTTCATCTCAGAAAGTCTGGCCGGGCCCATTACTATTTTATTGCGGCAGTAGTATAGTGGTTAGTATATGACGTTGCCAACGTTGTGACCCGAGTTCAAATCTCGGCTGCCGCATATTATTAAAATGCCAAATTATTATGATGAAATAGCACAAGGGTATGAAGAGCTTCATAAAGAAGAACAGCTTAAGAAAATTGAATTGATTAAAAAAAACTTAAAAATTAATTCTGAAGATAAATTATTAGATGTTGGATGCGGCACTGGTTTGACAACAGAACCATGGCAGTGTAAAAGATATGGTGTTGATCCTTCTAAAAAATTATTAGAAAAAGCACGACAAAAAGATAAGATAGAATATAAACAAGCACCTGCTGAGAATATCCCTTACCCTGATAATTTTTTTGATATTGTTATTTCTATTACTGCTATACAAAATTTTAGTGATATTGAAAAAGGATTAGAAGAGATAAAAAGGGTTGGAAAAGATAGATTTGTTTTGAGCTTTTTAAAAAAATCAGGTAAAAGAGATTTTATTGAAAAAAAAATAAAAGAATTATTTAATGTTGAGAATATTATTGAAGAAGACAAAGATATTATATTTTTAGCTTAAAATCAGAAAATAATATAAATACTAATCTATTTCTTTTAATTATAATGGGAGAGCAAGAAGAGATAGATAAATTAGCAGAATCATTACATCAATCTGGATTAGCTGCAAGTATAACTGATGCTAAAGACAAAGCAAAAGAAATTCTAGGATATTCTAATAAAGGCGTTAAGATAAGAGTTGAAGAGCCTTCTGTTGAAAAAAAAGAAAAAGTTGATAGTATAATAAATGAAGTTGATAAAGAGATTGAAACAAAAAAAGAATCTGAAAAACCAGTAGAAAAAAAACTTTCACAATTTGACGATGCTGATTTTAATGTCGCTGATTCTAACATGAAAGTTGGTGATTTGGTTAAGGACGAAGTTATGACAAATGACCAAGAAATATTACAACAAGAGGAAGAAGCTCAACAAATAGAAGATGTGACAGAAACAGAAGAGAGCTCTGAAACAGATGAGGATATTGTGAAAACAAATGATGAAATAGATCAGGAAGAGGAAAATAAAGAAGAGACAACTGAAGAACAGGAAGAGCCTGAAGAAGAACCTGATGAAGACAGACCAATCCTAACTAAAGAAGAAAAAGATATGACTGATTTAACAAAATTATTTAATCCTAATAAATAATATTTTTTAAGAGAAAAATTTTACAATAGCTTCTTTTGAAACTTTTGTCATTCTAACTACTGTGTCTGCCTCACCAGAACAGATTAGATAATCTTTACCATCAGGAATCATACCTGTTGTAAAAACAACATTCTTTAGTAATAGTATTTCTCTAATTCGTTTTTCTAATTTTAGATTAGGTTCTAAAAAAGGTTTATATTTAATTTTGAAAATTTTTGTAGGATTATTTTTATCAAGCAATGCAGCAAAAGTACGATAGACTCCTACTCCTTTAGTTCCACTTTGTACACCATGAAACAAGAAAAACCAATATTTTTTTCTATTAAAATCCATTAAGATTGGTGGAGAATTATTGCCAATCTTTTTATCAAATAAACTATCCTTTTTTAGTGTTAATAAAAACTCGTCATAAGGAGTCCAGTATTTAAGGTCAGGAGAATAGGAAATATTGATGTATTCTCCTCCTACAAGAGAACCATGTTCATAAGGGAAAGCAATATTAGATGGCCCTTCTGGTCTTGTTAGTGCAACATATCTTCCTTTAATCTTTTCTGGAAATAAAACAACATCTTTATTCTGATTTCCAAAAATAACTCCTTTTAATTTATAATCAAGACCATTGCTTGATTCATACATACAAGTACAAATTTTATTAGGACTAACTCCTACAGCAGTCATATAGTATTTATTTTTTATTTTTGTAATTCTAGGGTCTTCTATTCCATATTCCTGGTAAACTTTTTCTGGAAGAATCGCTTTTGTATAATGAATTTTAACTACTTTCATTCCATCTGGACTCATTTCAACAGGCAATAACCATGAGACAGAAGTTAATCTTATGGCTGTTTCACCATTTGGTTGTTTAATATCAAAATGTCTTGGATCACTGAATTTTACATGTTTTCTAGGATATGTATCTAAAACAAATTTTTTCTTTTTTAGATCCATTCGAGGAGTATATACAACATCTTTGCCTTTAAATCCTTTTAATGTTTCAGCCATCCTAATCATTAGAAGCACATTTCCATTTTTTAACCGAGTCATACCTGGATTAAATGTTCCTAAAAGAAAAGTTTCTTGGCCTGTGTCTTTTGCTACAGGACAAAAATCAATACTAACATAGTCTGGTCCAAAAACAATTTTATCTTTTAGTGTTTTTACAACCATTTTTAAGAATATTTATTTCTTTATTTCCTCTAGATCTAATCTTGCTAATAGATAAGCTATTGTTGATTCTGCTCCTTGATTTAGATTAACAGAAGTTGGAGATAATCCATCAAAGCACCCTCCTGTTGATTCATTATACATCATCTGATTTATAGAGTTTCTACCTAAAAACCAGTTGAAAGCAAGAATAGCTTTATCATAATACTCTGGGTTTTTTGTGGTTTTGTATGCAAATAAATAAGTCTGAACCATTACAGATGTATCAACTGGCTGTTGATCAAAGAAGGCTCTTTTACCATCCCTCTTGTACCACCCTTTATGTCCTATTGGAACAAACTTTTTATCAAGGAATGTTAGATTTGATAAGAAATCCAAACTCTCTTCAGCAATTTTTAAATACTCTTTTTTGTTTGTTGCCTGATAAGCTGCAAATAGAGACATTGGCAATTTTCCATTAGAGTATGTAAGTATTTTTTCAAACCATTTCCAATCATCAGATGATTCTTCTTTATAGCCTTCTACTAAAGAATCAGCTAATTTTGTTATTTGAGAAACAATTTTTTTATCTTTGTAGACTTCATTATAATAGTAAAGGCCAAGTATTGTAAATGCTTTTGCTCTTGGAGACTCTAGTTTGGGAATTAAAGGCAGAGTTTTTGTGAGTATTTTTTTTGCTTTATATTTTATATCATCTTTATTGTTTTTAAAAATAGTATAACCGCAAGCCCAGATGCTTCTTCCAAGAGCGTCTGCTGTATATCCTTTATTCAACAATGGTTTTCTGTCATAACCAATAAAATTATGAAAATCACCATCTTTATTTTGTGAATGTTCTAAAAAATTGAGGTAAGTATTTATTAGTTTTAGAGAGGATTTTGACTTAGATAAACTATGATGCTTAATTGTGGCGATTAGTGCTCTTGCATTATCATCTACAGTGTAACCAGAGTTTTTATCAGGGTTAGAATGATTAGCAAACTGGATAATTCCAAAATCATCTGTCATCGTCATAAGATGAGTTAATTTAATAGCAGGATATTTTTTTGTTACTCCTTCTCTTAATCTCTCAATCTGATTAAAAATTTTTAAGCATTGTGTAGACACATTAGACCAAGTCATACGTCTACTGTAATCATATGCGTTCTTTTCTAACTCTTTTTTAAAATTTTTATTTGATAATATTTTGTCTATAGCCTTGGTTATTGATTCTGAATCTGCAAACTTAACTAATATGCCTTTATTATCAGATAGAACCTCACTAGCATAAAGATAGGGTGTTGAGATAATTGCTTTACCACAACCCAATGCATATGAAAGAGTTCCACTTACTATTTGATTTTGATCTAATGCTGAAGACATATAGATATCTGTTGCTAACAAATAATCTATGATTTCCTGAAGATCAAGATATTTATTATAGAATTTGACATTTTTTTCAAGACCAAGGTCTTTTATTTTTTTTATTAAGCTATTCCGATAGGTTTCACCTTCATTTTTCCTCACAACAGGATGTGTTTCGCCTATTATCAAAAATAAAAGATTAGGAAATTTTTTTACTAAAGGAGGTAAAGATTCAATTACATATTCTATTCCTTTACCTTTATTTATTAAACCAAAAGTAGATAAAACTTTTTTATCTTGTAATCCTAATTTGTTTTTAGCAGATTTAGTTGATTGAAATGGGACTTCTGGAATTCCATGAGGAACTACATGTATATGGTCTGTATCAACTTCATAATCCTCTCTTAATATTTCTATTGCTTTATTGGCCATTACAATGACTGCAGAACAATGAGACACAATAAATTGTATAAGTTTTTTTCTTGACTCATCTGGATCAGGAACTACAGAATGAAATGTTATTACAACTGGTTTTTCTAAAGTTTCTAAAAAAGGGATTAAATAATTTCCATCATCACCACCAAACAAACCAAACTCATGCTGGATATTAACAATCTTAATTTTTTTTGATTGATTAATCTCTTTGGCCATATTAATGTATTTTTCAATATCATCTTCATTAATCTGCATGATTACTTTTTTCTTATTGTAATTATATATATTAGTAGAATTATCATTTATGGCAATTATTTTTGATTTTAGCTGA
Organism: Candidatus Woesearchaeota archaeon B3_Woes; assembly: GCA_005222965.1. Classification (NCBI taxonomy): domain Archaea; kingdom Nanobdellati; phylum Candidatus Woesearchaeota; species Candidatus Woesearchaeota archaeon B3_Woes. The sequence continues at coordinate 78,289 of NJBG01000001.1, read as the reverse complement.
GGATTAAATCTCTTATTCATAGAATTTGTTAAATCTTTTGTAAATGTAGCAATGCCACATTCTCTTGGAGGGTAACTGCTTAAGTAAGCAACATATGATTGATTTTTTGATTTCAATTAAACACCTCACATACCTCTTAACTAAATAAAAAACATAATCATATATAAATATATTCAATCTATTAAGAAAAAAATTATATTCTTGGTATACCTTGTGGTGTTAGAAGATAGTTTAGTAATCCTTGAGTTTGTTTTATTGATTTAATTGCTTCTTCTTTTTTATAACGTCTTATTTCATTTCTACTATGATCTGTTGGAAATCTTTTATGCCAATGAACAGCATCTCTAAAATCTCTTATCATAGGATGATGATATAAACTTTTTATACCAGAAGGATACTCTTGTATTTGTATTGTTTGATCAAGTCTGCGCACCCTATCAATTTGTAGGTATACTACTTCTTCAAGAGGAATTTTACTAAAATCAATTGTTCCATCTGGTTGCCTATATTTAGCTATAGCCGGAAGTAATCTAACTTCTATTAGGTATTTACTTGTTCCTTCTGATGACATAATCTATGATAATATATGAGTGATTATAAATTTTTGGATTCAAAACAAGAATATATTTAAACAAAACAAATAATCTATATAAAATGGAAAAAGATTTATCAAACAATTTATGGAAATTTTTTATTTTTAGTCTAAGCCAGAGAAGACATTTTATACCAATCCTTGCAATTTATTTTTTAACATTACCTAATACAAATGCTCAACAAATAGGAACATATGTAGCAATTGGTTATTTTGCATCTTTTTTATTTGAAATACCTAGTGGTTATTTTGCAGATATATTTGGCCATAAGAGAACTTTAATTTTAGCTAAAATATTGATGATTTTATCTTTATTCTCTTTTATATTTGCTCAATCTTTATATCATTTTATTGCTGGTTCTGCCCTATTATCACTTTCGTTTGCAGCAACTTCTGGAACAAGTTCTGCTTTTATTCATAACACTATATCGTGTCTTAACAAGGAAAAAGAATTTACAAAAATTATGAGTAAGATTGCTGCTAATGTTTCATTAGCCAGCGCATTACTTATAATTCTTTTACCTTTTTTAACCGAAATTTCAATAGTGCTTCCACTAAAAATAAACTTAATATTCGATTTGATAGGTTTAGTAGCTGTATTATCACTTAAATCTCCTGAAGAGTGTTATCATATTGCACAGGGCAAACCTCAATCTTTTTTTCATATTGTCAAAACAGCAATTGATCCTAAATTTTATCCAACAGCTATTTTTGTTGGTTCTATAGGGGGATTTATTATGGCAACAAATGGTTATAGATATGTATATCTAGAATCTCTTGGTTACCCTATCATATTAATTGGGTTTGTAATGGGCCTTTCAAGATTGTTTTGGTTTTTTATAGGACATAACGCTCATTTACTTGAACAAAAGATTGGTATGAAAAAAATATTTAAAATTGAAATATTTTTATTTCCTCTGATTTTATTATCAACTTCTTATTTTTCTAATCCTTATCTAAATGGATTTATGTTTTCATTATTAATGGGGTATTTCTGGGGAAGAAATCACCTAATCAATGGATATTTTCTAAAAAATTTTCTTAATAACAAACATTATAAAGCAACAATGCTTTCTGTAAAGAACCAGATTCAATTAGCATTTCAAATAATCGTTGCTTTTGGTATAAGTTTTGTAATGAGAGAATCTTATAAAATTGGTTATTTAACTCTAGGTATACTTTTGTTTGTAATATTAATGTTGTTGTACCCTTATTTAGAAAAAACTCTACCTAACTAATCCTATACATAACATTTATAAACTGAAATGTTTTAATAATGCTAATGAGGTGATTTACATCAAGTCTAAATTAAACAATTATTTTTTTATAGGATTTTTTTTAGCAATGGTATATCTTTCATTCATAATTCTAAAACCTTTTTTAATGGCAATACTAAGTTCTTTTATAATTGCTTTTGTCTTTTACCCTTTCTATAAAAAAATACTTAATAAAACAAAAAGAGAAAATCTTAGTGCATTTACAATAGCTTTTTTGATTGTATTAATAATAGCAATCCCATCAATACTTATACTTAATATGGTTTCTAATGAAGTTATAGATATATATAATGATGCAACAATAAAACTAATAGAAGATAAAGAATTAACAGGAATAGAATGTGAAAAAGAAACCTTATTTTGTAGTATGGTAGATGCTGTAAATACAAACCAAAGAGTTAGATTTTATATTAGTGGGACTATAACAAATCTAGCATCAAGCATAACAAGAAATACTTCTTCATTTTTATTTTCAGTACCAAAAAAAATTCTTAACATATTAATTATATTCTTGCTTGTGTTCTTTTTATTAAAAGCAGGCAAGACAATTTGGGATGGGGTGAGTGAATTATTGCCTTTGAAAAGAGGTCACAAAGACAAACTATTAAAGAAGTTTGCTGAAACACTTAATGGTGTTGTTTATGGTTATTTAGTAATAGCACTTATAGAAGGAATAGTCGGATGGATTGGTTTTGCTATAATTGGAAATAGAATTGCTTTACTTTTAGGAATAATAATTATGCTATTGGCTTTAGTACCTGCTATTGGTGCATCACTTGTGTGGGTTCCTGCTTCTATATATTATATTGTGCAAGGAGAACCAATTAAAGTTCTTGTCTTGGTAATAGCAGGATTAATCATTATGTTCTTGGATATATGGACAAGATCCAAGATAATAGGTACAAGAGCAGATATACACCCCATCATTATTGCTTTGGGTGTTTTGGGTGGTCTTGTGGCTTTTGGTCCTGTAGGTATTGTTATTGGACCAGTCATACTATCTTTATTAATGACTATTATTGAAATATATCAGGAAGAAAAAGATTCTTTTACTATTTAATAACAAGATATCTATAAAATGAAGAGACTTAAAGTCAAAGATATGAATATATCTACAGGAGGCATTTTAGTAGCTATCTTAAATGAAGAAGATGCTTCTCAACTTGATCTACATTCTTTAGATAGAATAAAAGTAAGAAAAGGAAAAAAAGAGGCTACAATTGTTCTAGATATAGCAGAAAGCGGCAAAGCAGTTAGAAGAGGTTATATTGGCTTATTTGAGGAAATTATTGATGCTATAGATGCTGAAAATAATGATGTGGTTGAGATAATTCCAGCTGGAAAACCTATTTCCTTAGAATATATCAAAAAGAAATTAGATGGTCGTAAACTAACACAAAAAGAGATTAATCAAATTGTATGGGATATTGTTCATAACAAACTCCAAGAATCTGAAATGACATATTTTGTTGCAGCAGGTTATGCTAATAAGTTAGATATGGAAGAAACTGTTTGGTTGACTAAAGCGATGAGAGATACAGGGGATATATTAAAATTTAAGAATCGTGTAGTTGTTGATAAACATTGTGTTGGGGGATTAGCTGGGAATAGAACAACAATGATTATTGTGCCTATTGTGGCTGCTGCTGGATTAACTATTCCTAAAACATCTTCGAGAAGCATAACTTCTCCTTCAGGAACAGCAGATACTGTAGAGGTGTTTACAAATGTTTCTTTAGATATTAAACAAATGAAAAAGGTTGTTAAAAAAACAAATGGTTGTTTGGTTTGGGGAGGAAGTTTAAATTTGTCTCCTGCAGATGATAAAATCATAAATGTTGAAAGGCCATTAAGTATTGACGCTGAATCACAATTACTGGCTTCTGTTATGTCTAAAAAAGCAAGTGTTTCAACCAAATACCTATTGATAGATATCCCTGTTGGGGTTGGCTCAAAAATAACTCATAAAGATAAAGCAGCTAAATTAAAAAGAGATTTTGAAGAAGTATCAAAAAAGCTTGGAATTAAAACAAAAGTAATTATAACTGATGGAAAACAGCCAATTGGCAATGGTATTGGGCCCGGATTAGAAGCAAGAGATGTTTTATATGTTTTGAAAAGAGATAAGAAAAGACCTTTAGATTTAGAGAAAAAGAGTTTAATGATGGCAGGTATTATGTTAGAAATGGGTGGAAAAGCTAAGAAAGGGCAGGGATTTAGAAAAGCACAAAATATTCTTGAATCTGGAAAAGCATATAAAAAATTTATTGAGATTATAAAAGCTCAGGGAGGAAAAGAAATATTACCTAATCAAATAAAAATCGGCAATCAAAAATTTGACCTAAAATCACATAAAGATGGGAAACTACATATTATTAATAACAGAGCAATCTGTAAAATAGCGAGAGTGGCAGGAGCACCAAATGATAAAGGAGCAGGAATTTATTTACATAAACATGTTGGTGATTATGTAAAAAAAGGAGAAACCCTTCTGACAATTTATGCTCATAACAAAATAAAATTAGATTTTGCAAAAAAAGCCCTTATCAAATTAGACGGCATGGTTATTAAACAATAGATAAAAATATCTAAACAAAACCTTTAAATACTCACAATTAATTTCATAAGTTGTTACTTGAATAGGATGCAACAATGACAAACAAAGATGATAAAAATAAAGATGTTGTAAAACCAAATAATGTTAATTCTAAACAACCACCTTTGCCTCCAGAGTTAGAGAAGAAATTAAAAACAATCAAATCAAAATTAACTAAATTCCAAAAAGAGATAACTAAAAAATTTGATAAGTATATTGTGGCTGTTTCTTTATTACCTCCCCCTAAACCTGAACAGATGCAAAAGATGAAGGAAGAGGATAAAGATAAGATAAGCGTCTTGGTTTTAATTGATGACATGGATAGTAAAACAATGTCTAAGATGGAATTACATCAAAAACTATCCACTATAATAATCGAGATGGCACAGAAAACAGATAAAAAAATATTTCCTGAAATAATTTTGTTAAGCGAGTTATGGCAAAATTGTTATGATGGAAAATATGAATTATTACAGATGGTTTCTATGTCTGCTCCTGTGTATGATAATGGAATGTTGGCTGCAATAAAAATAGCTGAAATACATAAATCAATGGTTCTAAAGAAATTTGAAAAGTATATAGTTAGCTATGTTTTAGCAGGTTCTTTAACACAAGGTAAATCTACAAAAACATCTGATATTGATGTCTGGATAGTTATCGACGATACAGATGTTAAAAAGATGACAAGAGTGGAGTTAAGGGATAAGTTAAGGGCTATAATTATTGGTATGGGTATTGAAGCTGGAGAGATGACTGGTATTAAAAACAAATTAAATATTCAAATTTATATTTTGACTGATTTCTGGGACAGCCTAAAGGAAGCAAACCCAATAATCTTTACTTTATTGAGAGATGGAGTTCCTTTTTATGACAGAGGAGTATTTATGCCTTGGAAATTATTGCTTAGAATGGGTAAGATTAAACCAAGTGCAGAAGCTATTGATATGTTTATGTCGTCTGGAGAACAGATGCTCCAAAGAGTTACTTTCAAGCTTAAAGATATATGTATAGAGGATATATATTATGCTCTCTTGACGCCTTCTCAGGCAGCATTAATGATGTTGGGTATTCCTCCACCTACACCGAGAGAAACACCAGAGCTTATGAAGCAAATCTTTGTGCAAAAAGAGAAACTTTTAGAAGCTAATTATATTAGTATCCTCGAGAAAATAATCACTTTAAGAAAAGAAATTGAACATGGTACAAAAAAAGAAATAACCGGGAAAGAAGTAGATGATCTATTATCTCATGCTAAAAAATATCTCAAAAGAATAAAAAGATTATTTGAGCAGATAAGTGTTATAAAATCAGAACAAGATGTTGTGAGTATATATGAATCTGTTATTACAATCATAAGAGATATACTAAAGAATGAAGGTATTGAAAAAATTCCTGATAAAGAGATTGTTAAAGTGTTTGAGAGTGAAATGACGTCAAAAGGAAAAATACCTGCTAAATTTTTAAGAATACTTAATGAGACATTTAAAGCTAAAAAAGATTATGATGAAAAGAAGTTAACAAAAACAGAAGTTGAGAAAGTCAAAAAAGATACAAGGGAACTAATCAAATTTATGGTGGAATATATCCAGAGAAAAAGAGTTGGAGAATTAGAAAGATCAAAAATCAAGGTAAAATATGGCAAGAAATACGGAGAAGTTGTTTTGCTTGGAGCTGTTGCTTTTGTAATACATGATGTTAGTGAAGAAGCTAAGAAAATTAGTCAGGTAAAATTAAACCCAGATGGAAGTTTTGGCACATTAAAGAAAAGTTCTTTTGATGAACTAGATAAAACATTATCTGAGATTGAACAAATACCTAAAGCATTTATCAAAAAACCAGTCTTTGAAAATCTAAAAAAGATCTTTGGCAAAGATGTAGAAATTTTAGTAAATTCTTAAATTTTATACACGGTAAATCCTATCTTTTTCTTAGTATGTTTTTAATGACCTAAATATTTAAATACTAATTTTTCATATTCTTTTTGAGATGAAGATAGGATACAAAGTGTGTGATGCAATGACGAAAAATCCAGTAATGGTTGGTAAAGATGATTCTTTAATGAAATGTGCAAATGTTATGAAAGACAACCATGTTGGTGCTTTGATAATAAATGATAATGAAGTTCTTTACATTGTGACAGAACAAGATATTGTAAGAAAGGGCGTTTCTCTTGGTCTTGATCCTGAAAAAGAGATTGTATCAGAAGTTATGATGAAGATAAAACACACAGCAGAGCTTCAACAGGATATATTTGAGGCTTTGGTTATAATGAAAGATCATAATATAAGACATTTACCTGTAATAGATAGTGGAAAGATGGTTGGATTATTGACATTAAAAGATGTCCTTAAAATAGAACCACAATTATTTGATTTATTAGTAGAAAAGTTTGAGTTAAAAGAAGAAGAAAGAAAACCAATTCATAGTGTTAAAGAAAAAGAAGGAGTTTGTAATCTTTGTGGAAATTATTCTGAAAAGGTTATTGAAAAAGATAATGTTCTTGTTTGTTCAGATTGTGTTAAATCTTAATTAACCATAATATTTATATAATACTCATTTCTGTTGATTTATACATATGCGGAGATGCCGGAGCGGTCAAACGGGACAGGCTTAGGTAAACAAACTTTGTTTGCAGAAACCTGTTAGCTTAGTGCTTACGGGGGTTCAAATCCTCCTCTCCGCATTTGTTTCTTAGTAGTAGTAACAAATAGAAAGATTTATATACTATAAATTTACTTATAATATATGAGTGAAATAAATTTTATTACTGAGGAAAGAGCTAGAGAATTAATTGAATCTGAAGTAGAATCAAATACAGATAAAGATTTTATTATTGATTCTAGTGGCTTTGCTAATCATTCTATTGATACAGCTAGAATAGCATATAATATAGCTAATATAATTCTTGAAAAACATCCTTCTTTGAAAAATTTAATTGATCCTGAGATTATTAGAGCAGCAGGATATATGCATGATTTTGGTAAGGTATATGGGGGGCACGAATATCATGAAGTAGGGGCAGCACATTTAATATTAACAGAAGGCGATAAAAATTTAGGATTAATAAATGGGGGATTAAAGTCAGAAAGAGAAGGAGTACTAAGAGAAATGGCTTCTATAATCCCACCCGATCTTGCACTTTATGAAGAATTAGGAGGGTCTAATTTCCCAGATGGGGCTTTGTATAAAGATCATATAGGTTTGTTTATTGAAAAAGTTGAACAGCTAAGAAGAGATCTTTCAAAAACAGATGAACCATTGAGTATAGAAGATTTTGCTTTACCTTATACTTTGAATCAACAAATAACTCTTTATGCTGATTTAACAAATCTTAATGGTGAATCTATACCTATTGAACAAAGATTAGCAGAGTTTGAACAAAGATATAGTGATCCTCAATCAAAATATTATAATCCTATTCTTAGTGGATTAACAAAAGTAATAAAACCCAGAATTCTAGTTGTTGGAAATACAGTAGAAAGCTTAATGAAATAGATTCATGTTTTTAAACCATAGATTCTATACCATTTTAAAGTAACAACCTTCTATATTGCCTTTTTTAAAGTGTTTGAGGGTTTAATATATTATTCAATCTAAACATATCTAGTCTAATTGCGAAATCTTTATAAAGAGTTTATTACCTACAATAGCCAGTAGTATTAGGGATGATAGAGACTAATCTCTATTATGCTTAAGCAAAAACTTTGAATATATAAAAAGTAAAACTTGAATATATATCCCTAAATATATATTGGGTTTGAAACACTATATATAATGGTTTGAGCGAAAGAAAATATGTTTAATGGTTTTATACAAACCATAATGTATCCAGATGGATGCTAAAAAAGAGGAAACATGAAAGTTTCCATGTATAGCACAAACACGGAGGTGTTATAAGCTATGAAATTAAGAAAAACAGTAAAAAGAATTGTGGCATTGAGCACAGGAGCAACAATGCTTGGAGCGACAGTTCTGGGTGCTATGGCAGCTGACCTTAGCGAATATCCTGCACCTATGTTCATCAAAGATGGTAAGTTTGATGGATTATTAGTAATAGGGGCAGACGGAGACACACAAGATATGCTTGGAGCAATGGATATGATTTCTTCATTACAAGCAGTAGCAGTGGGCGGATCCACAGGAACAAGTGCAGTGACATCAACAGTTGGAGATGTGTTTAAGTTTGATAAATCTTCTGACAAGCTTAATGTAGGAGAGAATATGACTACTATTAGGACTAAACTTTCAGATACACACCTTCCAATAATATTGGCAGATGGAACATTTACAACTGCAAAAGGAGCTAAATATGACTATGAACAAGAGATTAGCTTAGGATCAACATCAGACCACCATATACAATTTTTTGCAGACAAAGACTATGAAGATGAAAAACCAGTAGTTGGTCTTTCAATATCTAGAAACAAAAATGTTTTGAATTATACACTTGAATTTACTAAAAATGCAAAATCAAGTGTAAACTCTGATGGTGATTTAACTGAATTGGAAGATAGACAAATTGAAATGCTAGGTGAGGTCTTTGATATTACTGGATCTGAAAATAATACTGCATCTACTGCAGAACTTTCGTTAATGAGAGGAGCTCTAAAACCTACTCTTGAAGAAGGAGAGACAGCAACCTATACAATTGATGGAAAAGAGTATGAAGTAACAGCATTAATCATAGACGATACAAATAGTAAAGTTAAGTTTAAGATTAATGGAGAAGTTACAGATTCAATGGTAAAAGGCGATGTCTATCAATTATCCGATGGAATTAATATTGGAGCAAGAGAGATTCTACCTAATGAAGCAGGAGATGTAACTCAGGATATGGTTGAGTTTTATCTAGGTGCTAAGAAAATTGTCATGAAAGGTGGTGAAGAACTTAGCATGGATGATGAAGACATTAGTAATGTAGATGTATATATAACTACAAGTCAAAGTGCTAGTAAAACTGCATTAGAAAAAATAGAGATTGCGTGGACAGCAGATGATGACTTGTTTATTACAGAAGATGGTAATGAAGTTGTTATGCCTGGATTAGAATCTATTAAGTTTTATATGGATGGATTCTATAGAGGTGCAGAAGAAGAGATATCTGTATATGGCAGCTCAGATGATACAATTACATTAGCAGCACCAGTAAAAGACTATGATGTAAAATTAGATCTTTTATATGATAGTGATAGTGATGGTGATTTTAATAATGTAGGAGCATCAGCTACTAAAAAACTCATTACAAGAACATGTCTTGGTACTGATGAATACTTTTATGTAGATATGGATACAGATGAATACTTTGTAGTTACAAAGGTAAATGGTAAAGAAGCAGAAACAGCAGTACTTCAATTAAGTAAGGTACATGATACAAACGGAATTACTGTTAAAGACTACACAGGAACAGTTATTGCTGAAAATAAAAAGGTAACTAAAACCTTTGATGCAGCAGATATGACAATTACTGTTATGAATTTATCTCAAACTGATAGTAATGTTTCCTTTAAACTATCTGATAGTAATTGTGTAAACAGCACTTTAGTTACAGCAGAAGGTTTGCAGTTAGGATTGCCAGCAACTGATGTATATACAGAATACAATTTGTCAAACGGCATTATTACAGCAAATATTAATTGTTCAGGTGGAGATTATAGTAAAAGTATCCATCTAAACCTTACTAGTTGGAATGCAACCGGTACTGGTCTTAATGGTAGTAAAGACTGTTATGCACCAGCTTGGACAATGAATGTAACAGAAGAAGACAAAGACGAAAATATTGCTAGTGGAACAGGATTCCTACAGTTAAATGCAACATTTAACAGCGATACAGAAGCACATGTAAAGCTTGTTGCTAAGACCAACTTGTCTAATGACAAGACATACTCTATTGATAACTCAAAGAGATATGTAGGATTAGTTCAATCCCAAGTATCTACACAAGTAATTGAAGACAAAGTTGCTGACCAGTATGTAATAGAATTAACATATCCTGGTGAAGAGACATATGCAAACCTATATATTGGTTCAAAAGCTTCTCAGGTATCAACAACAGCAGGAAGTGAATCAGTAGCAATTACCAAAATTGAAGTTGGAGCAGCTGTATTGGACACATCTTTATCAAGTTATACAAACCAAAACTTGATAGTTGTAGGTGGTCCAGCTATTAACAGAGCTACTGCAGCTTTAACAGGTAAGTCTTATCCAGCATATGGTACAGATTCCGGAATACCAGAAAATGCAGGTTTAATTAAACTTGTTGAACAAACTGATGGAACTGTTGCTGTAATTGTTGCAGGATGGGAAGCAGACGACACACAAAGAGCATCCAGAGTACTTGCTGAAAGCGGAAATTATGCTTTAAGCGGTATGGAAGTCGTTGTTACTGGAACAAGTCTAACTGACATTAGTGTTGGTGTACCAGCAGCTGAATAAAAATAAGGAATTTATTTCCTTTATTTTTTCTTTTTTTAAATAAAACTTGAGAATTCTATTCTTTTATTAACCAAACAACAACTATTATAATAAGTATTACTAAAATAACTATAAAAAAAGCCAATAACATAACTGGTATATTCTGTTTTTTTGTATCGCTTTCATCTATATTAGTTTGAGGTGCTGTTGTTTGAGTATCACTTTCTTCTTCTGATATATCTTCATCATCAATAACTAAAACATTTTTACATTGATTGACCCATAAATCTATTGTAGTTAAATCATCTAAATGATCATCTTTATAATATGTTTTTATTTGAAGAGGAAATTTGCCTGATTTATTTACATTATCAAAATTTAAAAGAATTCTTTTAGCATATTTTTCATCTTCATCAATTTCGATATTGTCATAAACATTATGTAGTCCAAGTTCTTTGTTTTCTATTTCTAAGACAACTTCTTCTTCATCATGTTTCCCATCATTAACAATCCATACAATAAGTTTTACTGTTTCTCCACAATTTACTATTGTTTGATTTAATTGTGTATTGTAAATTCTTACATCATGACCTTCATCTTCTATATTAAGATAAACAAACCAATCAATCTTATGAATTGTATCATTTTCATCTATTCCTTGGATATTTATTTCAACTGTTTTTTGAACTTCTTCAGCATCATCAGGGATATTTAATCTAATACTTTTAGTTTTAGTTTTATCATAGTTTAAATCAAAAGATGAAACATCTTCAAATATATCTTCATTTTCTGTTATATTATAAAGAGTGATGCTTATTTCTATATCTTCAATATCTATTTTATCTATAAATGTATTTTCTAATTCTATTTCAAATTTTATATCTCCTCCTGGTACGATAAACTCATTATAAACAGATCCGTCTCCAATGCTTCTTTGTAGGTCTGAATCCTGATATATTGTAAGATCACTTATTCTAAGACCATCTTCTAAAGCATATACAGTGCTAACTAATAAAATTAGAATCATAAATGGTAATAATAATGCTTTTTTCATGTTATTACACCATCACCCCTTATCAGTACTAAAAAATGTTATCTTATATAAATATTTCGAAAATCTGAGCTGTTAAGTAAACGTCACCTCAAAACCTTTGACTTAACAGCTCACGAAAATCTATAGAAAACAATCTAAATTAGAATACCTACAAATATGTTGTGTTTGGATCTAACAATCTTTAGTTTAACTTTCCCTGTTTTATGGCAATTAGGGATAGAAATAAGTCTGTTTTTTGCCATAGCTATTTTTTCACCTTTTAATCTTCCATCAAATAATATTTCTGCTTTAATAGTATCATTCTTTTTAAAGGGTTTTTCTAATTTATTTGTTTCTATCACATTAAAATCAGTAGAATCAACTATTAGTTTAACCTCGTGCTTTTTTTCAAGGTTTTTCATATTCTCAAAGAATTTCTCAAAAGGCAAGGATTTACAAGGATTTCTACCAAATCTATAATTTAGAAAGTTTTGTATACATACTTTAGCATTAATTTTCTTTGCAAATTCAATTATTTTTGGCATTTCATCATCATTAAAATTAGGCAACAACACTGGTGCAATAAAGAGTTTTGCTTTTTTTGAAGAAATATATTTACAGATTTCCAGAATTCTTTTTGGTTCATAATTTGTTCCTGCCATTTTTTTGGCTATTTTCTCATCTATAGAATTAATAGAAAGATTAAATTTATTTAAACCTGCTTTAATAAGTGCATCAACTTTTGGTTTATCTAATAAAAGAGAATTGCTGCTTATTGAAATTGTTTTAACTTGTTTAATTTTTGATATATCTTTGATTAAATCTACAAGTGGTTTGTATAATAAAGGTTCTCCATGAGGATTAATGTAGGTTTCAATGTGATTACAGTTTTTTGTTTTAATTAGTTTTTTAAGCTCTTGAATTAAAAAGTCTTTTTCTATTATAAAATCTGTCTGTTTTTTTGAGCTTATTCCTTCATCAATTGAGCAATAGATACAGTTAAAATTACATGATGTTAATGGCTTTACTTCGATTAATGAAGTATTTCTGTCAATAATCCCAAAATAATTAAGACCAATAAGGGGAATATCCATATTTTGATGTAAATATACTGCTTTTTTATGGGTTAATTTGTTTTTCAGATTTTCAAAACCTTTATTTATAAGAAAATCGAACCTTTTTCTTGCTTTATTATCATTAACATAAAACTCAATAGAGTTTTTATTAACTTTAAATTTACCAATATTTGATAAATCTTCTTTTTCAATGTCAAAATAATAATTATCTAGAAAGAAAACTCTAATCTTATTATCCATTTCTTCAAAACTTAGGTCTTTAAACTTTATTTTTGTCATAAGAAACAATTATTTTATTATGCCAAAACCAATTAATCTAAATCTATGTTCAACAAGCCTCGAAATTGTAACTCTTGAACCTATTTCAGCACATACTGGTCTTTTTAATTTTAGACTTACATCTTTCTTCGATATACTAGTAACAACACCGACCGTTGCAGATGAATTTACATTTAACATCAATGTTTCATTTGGCTTTATTGGTTCTACATCTAACTCTTGTTTAGCACCAACAACCCTTTTTAAGAGATTTACTTCCATTTTAATCTGATCTTTGGTATCTGGTAGTTTACCAGGCAAGCCAATTATAGTTCCTCCTAAAGAGTCTGATTTAACAATTCCAGGGTCTAGTGTTGTTAATAATCCCATAGAACCTCCTGGTTGAATCTCATCAACTTGTGCGCCCCCAGCCATTATGGCTGTTATTTTTGTTTTTATTGGTTTCCATACTTTTTGATTTTTCTCTGTGAATTCTAATCCTGGTCTTATTTCTATCTCGTCTCCTTTTTTTAATTTTCCTTGTTTTAATATGCCTCCAAATACCCCTCCAATTAGGTCTTTTGGTATTGTGCCGGGTTTATTAATATCAAAACTTCTTGCAACAAACATTATTGGATCTAATTTAAGGTCTTTTTTAGGCGTCTTTAGTGTTTTTTCTATTGTTTCTACTAAAACATCTATATTGACGTTATGTTGAGCAGATATAGGTATTATTGGAGCATCTTTATATGGGGTTGTTTTAAGGAATTCTTTTATTTGTTTATGGTTTTCTAGTGCTTGTTTTTCATCTACTAGATCAATTTTGTTTTGGACTACAACAATATCTTTTATGCCTACTATTTCTAGGGCCATGAGGTGTTCTCTTGTTTGTGGTTGAGGGCATTTTTCATTTGCTGCAACCATAACTAGAGCTCCATCCATTATAGCTGCTCCAGATAACATAGTAGCCATCAAACTTTCATGACCTGGTGCGTCGACAAAACTAACTTTTCTTAATAATTTCCCTTTTGATTTACAATTTTGACATGTTTCTTTTGTTCCATATGATTTTGCAGCTTTGCATTTTGGACATTTGTAGAATGATGTGTCTGCATAACCAAGCCTTATTGTTATTCCTCTTTTTATTTCTTCAGAATGAGTATCAGCCCATTTACCACTTAACTTTTCTAATAAAGTTGTTTTTCCATGATCAACATGACCACAGAATCCTATAGTTATCTCTGGTTGAATTGCTTTTTCGCTTTTTTTTGTCTTTTTCTCAACCATGTTTATTTCTTTTCTTCTGGTTTTTCTTTAGGCTCCTCTTTTGGCTTATCTTCTTTTACTTCTGCCTTTTTCTCTTCTTTAGGTTTTTCTTCAGCAGGTTTCGTTTCTTTTTTCTCTGCTTTTGTTTCTTCCTTTGGCTTTTCTTCTTTTTTAGGTTCTTCACCTTTGGCCTGGAATAGGTTTTCCTTGCCTTGTTTTAATATTTTAAAATTGATTTGAACAATTTTATCCTGAATTGTGTTACCGCAAACGGTTTTTCTTTGTTTAATTCCTTTTGCCTTTTTCTTTATTCCGACGCCTTCTACTGCTAGAATTCTTTTTCTATTTGCTCCTTGTACATCTCTTCTCATAGGAAAGCCACAGTAATCAGAACCTCCTGTTAATTCAAATTCATAATCTTCTAAACCAATTGATTTTCCTTCTATTTTATCCCCTATTTTCTTACCAATTAATATGTTTGCTTCAGGAGATTTTAGTTCACGCTGAACACACTTACCTGTTTTTGGATCTGCAATTGTTAATTTAAAATCAGCCATTTTTAGATTTCCTCCCGAGGATAATCTTATGTTAACCTCAGTACGCTATAAGAATTTTATGGCCTTTATAAAGTTTTTGTTGACTATCAAAAAAAGTTACAAAAACCTTATAAATTAGTTATGTTTTGTAGTAATATGGAAAATTTTATTTATCAAAACCAAACCAAAATTATTTTTGGAAAGGATACAGAAAATCTAGTTGGGAAAGAAACAAGAAATTACAGCAAAAAAATTCTACTCCATTATGGAAAAAGCAGTATAAAAAAATCAGGATTGTATGATAGAGTAATTGAATCATTAAAAAATTCTGGAGTAGAGTATATAGAACTTTCAGGTGTTGTTCCAAATCCTAGATTAAGTTTAGTTAGAGAAGGAATCAAACTTTGTCGTGAAAACGATATAGATTTTATTCTGGCTGTTGGAGGGGGTAGTGTAATTGATTCTGCAAAAGCAATTGCTCTTGGATTTTATTATGAAGGTGATGTATGGGATTTTTTTTCAAAACAAATTAAAATAGAGAAGGCTTTGCCAGTGGGAGTTATATTAACAATTCCTGCTGCAGGAAGCGAAGCTAGCCGTGCTACTGTGATTACAAATGAAGAGGAAGGTAGAAAAATAGGAATTGGAGGTGAAATATTAAGACCAAAATTTTCAATATTAAATCCTGATTTGACAATGACGCTACCTAATTTTCAAACTACATGTGGTGTTGCTGATATGATGGCACACGTGATGGAAAGATATTTTACAAATACAAAAAATGTTGATTTTACTGATAAATTATGTGAAGCAACTTTAAAATCAATAATAAAAAACTGCAGAAATGTATTAAAAGAACCAAATAATTATGAATATCGTGCAGAAATTATGTGGGCTGGTTGTGTTGCACATAATGGTCTTCTTGGAACTGGAAGAGAAGAGGATTGGGCATCACATAAAATTGAGCATGAATTAAGCGCATTTTATGATGTTGCACATGGGGCTGGTCTTGCAGTGGTTTTTCCTGTATGGATGAAACATGTCTATAAGCACGACATAAAAAGATTTGTAAAATTTGCAAAAAATGTTTGGGGAATCAAAGACGACACAGATGAGCAAATTATACTAAAAGGAATTAAAAGCACTAAAGACTTCTTTAAAGAGATAGGACTTCCAACATCTTTAAAAGAATTAAAAATAGACGACAAACATTTAGAAGAAATGGCAGAAAAATGTGTGGATGGAGGTTCTATTGAAAACTTTTTAAAACTTAAGAAAGAAGATGTTCTTAAAATATATGAATTAGCCCTTGATTAATCACATTCTTTCTAGAACATGAAAAAATCAAAGATTTTTTGTGTCCCAAAAGAATTACATTCTTTTGAGGACATCAATACCTAAAAGATTTAAACCATTTTTTATGACTTGTTTTACACAACTAATCAATAATAATCTTGCTTTTTTTAGTTCTTCATCTGCTTTAAGCACAGGATAGGTATGGTAGAAGTTGTTAAATGCCTGAGCTAAGTCCAGAAGATACCTCGTTATAGTATGTATTTTATAGTTCTTTCCTGCTGTTTTAACAACATCATTAAAATTGCTTAGTGTTGTTATTAGTTCTAGTTCTTCTTTTTCTTTTAACAGAGAGGTATCAGCTTTATTTTCAATCTTTTTATTGTATTTTTTTAGTATTGAGTTTATTCTGGCATATGTGTACTGTAAATATGGTCCTGTTTCTCCTTCAAATGATATTGATTCTTTTGGATTAAATGTAAAATCTTTTGTTGAATCATATTTTAGAATATAAAATCTTATTGCGCCCATTGCTATTTTTTCTGCTCTCTTTTTTAGCTCTTTCTCATCTATATCTTTATTTCTTGATTTTGTTTCTTTTAGAGCCAATTTAATCATATCATTTACTAAATCATCTGCATCAACAACACTACCTTCTCTTGATTTCATTTTACCTGTTGTTAGATTCACCATCCCATATGCAAAATGATAGCATTTATCTGCAAAAGGAAATTTTAGAATTTTTAGAGTTTCAAATAAAACTTTAAAGTGATAGATTTGTTCTGTTGCAACAACATAGATTGATTTATCATACTTAAAATCTTTATATCTTTCTTTTGCTAAATAGATATCCTGAGTTATATATACAGATGTTCCATCTGCTCTTAAAAGAATTTTGTTTCCATACCCTTGTTTGTTTAAGTCGACAAATACTGCGCCATCTTCATCTTTTTTAAACACCCTTTTTTTTAATCCATCCAAAATAATCTCTTTTCCTTTTTTGTATGTGCTGCTTTCGAAATATTCTTTTTGGAATTTAATATCAAACTTTTTATAGGTCTCTTTAAACCCATCTAAAGCCCATTTGTTCATTTTTTTCCATAATTCAATTGTTTCTTTGTCTCTTTTTTCCCATTTTTTTAATAATTCTTTTGCTTCGTCCTCTAGTTTCGGGTTTTCTTTAGATTTTTTAGCAAACATCACATAGTATTTTCCTACAAAATGATCTGACTTAAGTTTTGATTCACTAGAAAATCCTTTGGATTTTCGGTGCCCAGAAAATTTTTTATTTTCTTGGGTCTCAGGAGAATCATTTTTACCCCATTTTTTATATGCTAACATTGATTTACAGATTTGTATTCCTCTATCATTGTTTATGTTTACTACAACTACATTGTGACCGTTTGCTTTGAGAAGATTACATAGAGAATAACCTAAAGAAATGTTTCTTACATGACCTAAATGTAATGGTTTATTGGTGTTTGGACCAGGATATTCAACTAGGATTGTTTTATTTGTTTTTGGTTGAATACCATATTTTTCTTTTTCATTAGATATTTTTCTTAGAACGTCTTCTGATAATTTTTCTTTGTTGACAAAGAAATTAAGATAGGGTCCTGTTGCTTTTACTTCTTTAATTGTTTTATCCAGCTTTATTTTTTTAGTTAGTTCTTGTGCTACTTCATTTGGATTTTTTTTATATTTTTTCGATAGTACGAAACAAGGAAAAGCATAATCTCCTAATTCTGAAGATGGAGGTATTTCAAGGTTGATATCACTTAATTTTGTCTCTTTTTTTAATAATTTAATGATATGTTCTTTAAATTGGTCCATATTTTAAGTTAGATATTTGGTATTTATTAAGGTTTTGGATAGAAAACCTTAAAAAGGGCGTATTATTCCTTGAGATAGTATAATGAAAAGAAGTTCAAGCCGTTGGAAAAAGAAAGGCCAAATGCGTTGGAAATGGCAGAGAAAACGTATGAAAAAAGAGAAAAGGAAAAGGGCCAGTAAGAAATCATAGATTTATTTTCAGATTAATCCTATAACTATTTATTCCTAAGTTTTGAGAGAGTACAAGGTTTACTCTATAATTTTGATCTTTATTTGTTTTTTTATTTCTTTTAAATACTTGTTTAATAGCTTTAACTGCATAGTTCATAGCTTCATCAGCAACAAAAGCAGCACCTGCTCCTGCTGCACCATACGCCAAATCATTAAGCGCACCATTCCAATCTGGCCAATTCGGCTCCTTTCTTTTTAAATATAAATCAAGTGCTTCTTTTCCAAATGCTGCTGCACCTGTAGCATAAATACCATGAATTCTTGCTTGATTTACATCTCCAAATATTAAATGGGATCCTTCTTTTACTACCCCATATATCGAAAAACATGCCCAAAAATGTGATGCATTACCATTATGCCATCTAAGCCCCCCGTTTGGACCACCATTATACTCTCCAAATTTTAATTCTTGTGCGTTTAGTGGACTTGCGACTGTTAAACCTGCCACTATTGCTGCTAATGAAATCTCTTTTACTTTGTTCATCTTATTTATTAGATATTTTCTAATATATAAAGCTTTGTTCTACAATTACTATATAGTAATGAATTTATCAAAAACATAAATTTCGAAAAAGATATAAACTATTAGACTATTCAGAAAACATGGAAAATAAAGATATTGAAATTGAATTAAGATTTCCTTTGAAGAATCCAAAAGACGTGATTAATTTCCTAAATACTAATGCAAAACCTATTTCAAAAGATCTTTTTCAAAAAGATACTTATTTCACACCAATTCATAGGGATTTTCTTGATGTTAAATACCCTTATGAATGGCTTAGGTTACGGGAAACAAATAAAGAGAATTTATTGAACTATAAACACTTCTATCCAGAAAATGTGGAAAGAACAGACTATTGTGATGAATTTGAAATTAAGCTTGATAATATAGAATTAATGAAGAAAATATTGCTAAGCCTCAATTTCAAAAAAATAGTGGTAGTAGAAAAATCTAGAAGTACGTGGATGTTTAAAGATGTTGAGATAGCAGTAGATGAGGTAAAAAGCCTTGGTTCATATATCGAGCTTGAAGCAAAAAATCATTTTGAAGATCCAAAAAAAGGAAAAGCATATCTTTATTCTATTTTAAAAGAATTGAATGCTGAGGTAGGAAAAGAAGATCTTCGTGGTTACCCTTTTAAAATCATAGAAAAACAAAAATTCTAAAATAAGTTTATTTTAAATAAGATTAATATTTACCTATAAATATAAAATGATAGAATACAAGACTAAACCAGATAGTGATAAGGAGCTTTTTTCTATTTTACACCCTCTTGTAAAAAAATGGTTTAAAGGGAAATTTAAGGAATTTGCTGTTCCTCAAAAATACGCTTTGATGGAAGTACACTCCCGTCAAAATGTTTTGGTTTCAGCTCCTACTGGAAGTGGTAAAACTCTAACAGCTTTTTTATCTATACTTAATGAACTTATAGATTCGTCTGAAAAAGGAATTCTTGAGGACAGGATATATGCTGTCTATATTTCACCATTAAAGGCTTTGTCAAATGATATTTCTGTAAATTTAATTGAGCCTTTAAAAGAGATAGAGAAAATTGCCGGGAAAAAGTTAGGTATTAGGATAGGAGTTAGAACAGGAGATACAACAACAAAAGAACGTACTGCTATGCTTAAGAATCCTCCCCATATTTTAATTACAACTCCTGAAAGTCTTGCTATTCTTTTATCTTCTATTAAATTTAAAGATCATCTAAAGAATGTAGATTGGTGTATTATTGATGAGATCCATGCTTTAGCAGAAAATAAAAGAGGAGTTCATTTAAATCTAAGTTTAGAGAGATTAAGTCATATTGCTTCTCATATGGCAAGAGTAGGGTTAAGCGCTACAGTAGCCCCTTTAGGAGAGATAGCTAAATTTCTAGTAGGTCCTAAAAGACCGTGTAAAATTATTGATGTTCAATTTATCAAAAAAATGGATTTAAAGGTTTTAAGTCCTGTTCCAAAATTGATAGATGCTTCACATGAAGAAATGCACCATAAGATGTATGATTTGATGGATAAACTTATACAAGATCATAAAACAACGCTGGTTTTTACAAATACTAGGGCTGCTACCGAAAGAGTTGTCCATCATTTAAGAGAAAAATTTCCTAAAAATTATACTGAAGAGATTACAGAAGAAGATAAAACTGGTGTTAAAAGTAATATAGGCGCTCATCATGGTTCATTAAGCAAAGAACACAGAACAAAGATTGAGAAGAATTTACGTGATGGAAAATTAAAATGTGTTGTTTGTTCCACTTCTCTTGAATTAGGTATTGATATAGGTTATATCGATTTGGTTATTTGTCTGGGTTCTCCAAAATCTGTTGCAAGAGCTTTGCAGAGAATTGGCAGGTCTGGACATAAGCTTCATGAAAAGACAAAAGGAAGGATAATTGTTTTGGACAGGGATGACTTAGTAGAGTGTGCTGTCTTGCTTAAAGAAGCGATTGAAAAAAAGATAGACAGAATACATATTCCTAGAAATTGTTTAGATGTTTTGGCTCAGCAGATTGATGGAATGGCTTTGGAACAGACATGGGAAGAAAAAGAATTGTATAAAACAATTAGAAAAAGCTATTGTTATCAGGATTTGGCTTTAGAAGATTTTAATGAGATTTTATCTTATTTAGCAGGAGAGTTTGTTGATTTAGAAGACAGATATATTTATGCTAAGATATGGAGAAATAAGGGAAAAATAGGAAGAAAAGGAAAGATGGGTAGGGTCATTTATATGACTAATATAGGTACTATTCCTGATAATACTGCTGTTCTTGTTAAGATAGGCGACCAAGTTATTGGTACAATTGAAGAGGCTTTTTTAGAAAAGCTTAAACCAGGAGATATTTTTGTTTTGGGTGGCTCTGTTTATATGTTTAAATTTTCACGTGGAATGGTTGCGCAGGTAAGTGCTTCTGTTAGCAGACCACCTACTGTTCCAAGATGGTTTTCTGAATCTTTACCATTAAGTTTTGATTTAAGTCTGGCAATAGGAAAGTTTAGACGGCTTATGGATGGCAAATTTACAAAAAAGATTTCAAAAACCAATCTTTTGAAATTTATTGATGAATATTTGTATGTAGATAAGAATGGTTCTAGAGCGATATATGATTATTTTTTTGAGCAGTATAATTATGCTAAAATACCTTCTGATAAAAAAATATTAATTGAACAATATGATAATGGGGATCAGATATATTATGTATTCCATACTTTGTTTGGCAGGAGAGTTAATGATTGTTTGTCAAGAGCTGTAGCATTTGCAATTTCTAGATCACAACACAGAGATGTCGAAATTGGAATTAATGATAATGGGTTTTATGTTACTTCACCTAAAAAAATTATGTTGATGAAATCTTTTAAATTAATAAAATCAAAAGACATAGATAAAATAATGGATATGGCAATAGACAAAACAGAGGTTTTGAAAAGAAGATTCAGGCATTGTGCAACTCGTTCTTTGATGATTTTGAGGAACTATAAAGGAAGAGTAAAAAGAGTTGGCAGACAACAGGTAAGTTCTATGATTTTGATGAGCGCTTTAAAGAGGATAAATCCTAATTTTTCGATTTTAAAGGAAGCCAAAAGAGAGGTTTTAGAAGATTTAATGGATATTAACAATACTAAATATATCTTAAAAGAGATTGAAGCAAAAAAAATAAGAATAGAAGAAATTTCAACACTAGTTCCTTCTCCTTTTGCATTTGGTTTAATAGCTCAGGGTTATACAGATATAATGAAAATAGAGGACAAAATAGAATTCTTAAGAAGAATGCATAATCAAGTTTTAGTAAAGTTATCTCTTAAAAAAGATATTGATAAGAATCAGATAGAAAACCAAATAATGGATAAAGATGTTGATTATAATGAGCTTTGGGAAAATGAGCAGAAGAAAAAATTAACTAAAGAAGAAGAGGAATTACATGAACTTAAATTAATGATGTGGAATGTTAAACACGTTCCAAGATTCGCAAAAGAAGAATTAGTTAGGCTAATAGAGGGAGATAAAAACATTAGGCAGGATGTTGTTGATTCTGTTGAGAAGTATAAGAAAGAGATTAAAAAAGAATGGCCTAAAAAACTTCAGACTTTTGTTTTTAAAAAATTAAAAGAGATTTAATCCATTAAATATATAAATAGCTTATTTCTTTGATTTGTTATGAATTTAACAGCGGTTTATATGGCAGCAGGACGTGCTTCTAGATTTGGTGGCAGAATTAAAGCCCTAATACAAATAGGCCCAAATAATGAAACACTAATGGGTTTATCAATGCAGCAAGCCAAACAAGCAGGTTTTAATAAATTTGTGATAATTGCCAGTCCTCAAACATTGGAATCATTAAAAGAAGTTTACAAAGATAATTTCTTAGAAAATTCAGTTGAATATTGTATACAAGAAACACCAGATTATAGGGAAAAACCATTTGGAACATCTCATGCTTTATTATCAGCAAAAGAATTTGTTAAAGAACCTTTCATCGTATTAAATAGTGATGATCTTTATGGTAAAAACACTATGAAATACATAGCTAATTATTTAAAAATAACAGAAAGTGGTTATTGTTTGCCTGGTTATAAACTTAAAAATGTGCTTTCTAAACATGGTGGTGTAAATAGGGGTATAATTAAAATAGATTCTGAAAATTATATGGAAGGTATTAAAGAAACATTTGACATATTAAAAAAAGATGTTGGAACTAATTATTCAGGAGAGGAACTAATATCTATGAATTTATTTGGTTTGCAACCAGATTTCTTTAATTATTTAGAAGAAGCTTTAAAAAAATTCTTAAAAGAGCATCCTAATGATCCAAAAACAGAATTCTTATTGCCAAACTCAGTAAGTAATTTTAAAAATGAAAAAGATACGAAAATAAAAGTGGTTCCTACAGATGACATTTGGATAGGAGTAACTAATCCTGAAGATGAAGAAAAAATGAGAGAACAGCTTAAAAATAGTTAAAATATAAAGCTTTATAAATGCTTATTTATTCTCTCATTCTATTATAATTAAGGTGGTAGAATATGAAAATAATGGAAGAACCAACATCAAAATTTGTAAAAATAAGATGCCCTAAATGCAAAAACGAACAGATAATGTTTGGTAAAGCAAGTTCAACTGTAAAATGTCTTGTATGTGGAAAAATCCTAGCTGAACCAAATGGTGGAAAAGCAAGAGTAAAGGCAAGAGTATTAGAAGTTCTAGAGTAATTATGAAATTACAAAAAAAAGGATTCCCCAAGGAAGGAGAATTATTGCTTTGTACAGTTACAAAAATATTTGGTCATTCTGTTTTTGTTAATATTGAGGAATATAGCAAACAGGGAATGGTCCATATTTCTGAAATAAGTCCTGGAAGAATAAGAAACTTAAGAGATTATGTAGTAGAAGGTAAGAAGATAGTTTGTGTTGTTTTAAGAATAAATCAAGAAAAAGGGCATATTGATTTAAGTTTGAGAAGGGTTAATGATAATCAAAAAAGAAGAAAGTTAGAATCAATAAAAATAGAGCAAAAATCAGAAAAAATAGTAGAGCAGATTGCAAAAGAATTAAAGAAAGACGCAAAACAATTTTATGAATCAACAATCCAAAAGGTTTGTTTAAATTATAGTGGTTTAAATGATTGTTTTAATGATGTTGTACAGAATAAAGTATCATTAGAAGAATTAGGTATAGAAAAAGAATCAGCAGAAAAACTAACTAATATGATAAAAGAGAGGATGAAACCTCCTAAAATAGTTATTTATGGTAATCTTTCACTAAAAAGTTATGAAGGAGATGGCATTGAAATCGTAAAACAAGCTCTAGCAAAAGCAGAAAATAGTGGAAAAGAGAGTGTTGTAATAAGATATGGTGGAGGAGGAGACTATAATATTATTATTACAGCTGACGATTACAAAGGAGCTGAGAAAATATTAAAGAATGTTACTGAATCAGCTATAAATTTTATGGAAAAGAATAAAGGTGTTGCTAGTTTTAAGAGAATTGAAAAATAAAGTTTTTGGTTTTTGTGAATTTTATGTTCAAAATTCTCAACAAAAGGTTTTGGCTTATGAATAAAGGAAAGCTTTATATATTTGCACATATATGCAAATAATACTATAAACTAACCTTATTTTTCAAATATGTGAAAATGAAAGCAGAACAACATAAAACCGCATCTGAAAAACATTATGAGATAGCTGTAAACATAGACAAGAGCTTAAGAATGAGGCAGATAAGGACAAAAGATTAGCTTTAATGACTGTTGCTGCACAAAATTACTTTTATGCCTCAATAAACGCAGTTGAGTATGTGTTTGCAAAGATGAAGAACCCTTTGCATTCAGGCGATCATGAGAATAGAACAAGCAATATTTACACCAATATTAAGGAATTTAAAAATTCTGAAATGTTTTTTGAATACAAAAAAATGCAGGAAACAAGAGGAATGGTAACTTATAGGGCTGTTAATGGTGAAAAATATAAAGTGATTAAAAGCTTTGCAGAAATAGCTAATGATGAACTCAAATGAACAAGTTTGAAAAAGCCATTAATGATGTCAGGCAAAAATATTTGCATCATGATAAAATTCTAAAAATTATATTATATGGCTCTGTTGCCAGAGGAGATTATTCTTTAAGGCATTCTGATTTGGATTTATTTATTGTTGTTGATCAGATAAAGCCTCAAAAAACATTTACAAAAAAATTGGAAGATGAATTGGAAAGAATAGGAATTAAATATGGTGTTAAGATTCATCCTGAATTTCAAGGCAGAAAAACAACAGTAGAGGATCATACATTACTTCAAAAACTTTTATTAGAAGGAAAAATCATTGTCGATAATTATACCAGAATCTTGTTTAATTTGGATGCATTAGGATTAAAGCCTTATTATATTTATGAATATAATGCTTATAAATCAAAAAAAAGGACATTATTTTCTAAACTATTGCACGGGAAAAAAGTCAAATATAAGAAAAAAGGAAAAGATGTTTTAGTAGAATATAAAGGAATTATTGACAAAAAAAATATATATGTTCTTGGAAGAAATGTATTAATGGTTAAAGCAAGTTTTAATGATGATATGATCCAAATATTTAATAATTTTGATGTGAAATATAATTTAAAAGAAACAGTATGTAAAATGTGAAAAAATGCCTCAACAAAAGGTTTAAATAAGAGAATGTTGCTTTAAAATTAACTCTTTGTGATATGGGCAGGAGTGAGTGGTGTTAAATGGAAGATAAAATCAAAATAATGTTATAGCAGATGATTTTTATAATAACTTCAACAAATATACTAATAGAGGAACTACTACAAGTTTAAGCGGAGATGACGTCAATTATGCCATATAGATGGATATACAGGAGTTAATTAAAGAAAATCAAGAACTAAATAGAAGAAAGTTTTAGAACTCAAATAAAGATAAGAGAATTGAGAAATAATTTTAATAACAAATTTTATAAATAAGGTTGTATTCTTCTGACTAATGAAACACATTTTAAAATGTTCTGAGTGTGGACATTATACTATGAATGAAAATTGTGGGTGTGGTGGAAATGCTTTTATGGCTAAACCACCAAAATATAGTCCTGAAGATAAATATGGGGATTACAGAAGAAAGGCTAAAAAAGAAGAATTCATCAAAAAGGGATTATTATGAGCAAATTTGATATAACTTTGATTGGAAAAAAACCAAAATTAAAAAATCCAGTTCTTATAGAAGGATTGCCTGGTATAGGTAATGTTGGGAAGATTGTAACAGATTTTATTACAGATGAAATAAAAGCAAAAAAACTCTATGACATTACCTCGCATAGTTTTCCACATTCTGTTTTTGTAACTGAAAATAATTTAGTTGAGCTGCCTTTAATATCAATATATTATAAACAATCAAAGAAAAGGGATTTATTAATATTAGGAGGAGATGTACAGCCAACAGATGAGCAAAGTTGTTATGAATTTTGCGAAAAAATACTCGATATTGCCAAAGATTTTGGATGTAAAGAGATTGTAACTTTGGGTGGAATTGGGTTACAGGATGAACCAAAAAAACCTAAAGTGTATTGTACAGGTAATACTAAATCTGCTGTAAAGAATTTTAAGAATGGATTTAAGATAAATGAAAAGCTTTTTGGTGTTGTTGGACCAATAATTGGTGTTTCTGGTTTATTGGTCGGATTAGCTAAAAAAAGAAAGATAAATTCTGTTTCGTTATTAGCAGAAACCTCTGCTCATCCTATTCATATTGGAATAAAAGGTGCAAAAGAGATAATTAATATTATGAATAAAAAGTATTCAATTGGAATTGATCTAAAAGATTTAAATAAAGAGATTGAGTTAATTGAAAAAGATGATTTGATAAGATCAGAGCAGTTAGGAGAACTTTCTCAAAAATCTGCTTTGAAGAAATTAGGTGGAAAAATTAGCAGGGATCCTGTTAATTATATTGGATAATTTAGTAATAAATTAGAGCGTTCTTTTTTAGTAATATTTTTATAGTTTAGTTCTTATATTGATAATAGGGGTAGAGAAGATAATAAAAAATCAAAGATAGAATGGTCACTGCACATGAATTAAATATTGAAGGATCAAAATATTATAGCGAAGGAGATTATAAAAAAGCTCTTGAATGTTTTGAAGAATCATTAAAACTAAATGCAATTGATGCGACAGTTCTATGTAATAAAGCAAATAGTCTTTTCGCATTAGGAAGGCATAATAGAGCAAAAGAAGTTATTGGAGCTGCTTTAATATTACATCCTAATAATGATAATATAAAGAAAATTAAAGAAATAATCTTTAACAAATCTCATAATGTAAATGAGGAGACGACTAATAAACATAATCAAAATATTAGAGAAGTTCATCATTATCATGATTCTGGTGGAAACGTAGTTATTACATTTATAATAATTTGTATTATAATTTTTTTAATTTGGTTATTTTATGGTGATTATATTAAATTTTATATAGAAGCATTTAGATTTAATTTGTTTATGAGTAGATTAGGGTTTTAAAATTAATATAAAAGAAATTTTATTTTCTTTTGTACCTATCAAAGCACATAATTTAGTAATGTTTATATATCTTAATTCTTAGATTATTAATATGTCTAAAATAGAGTCTGTCAAAGCTAGAGAAATACTAGATTCCAGAGGGAATCCTACTGTAGAGGTTGATGTTTTTACCAAAGATGGAGTTTTTAGGGCTGCTGTTCCTTCTGGTACTTCTACTGGTGTATATGAAGCATTAGAATTAAGAGACAATAATAATTCAAGGTATTCTGGAAAAGGTGTTTTAACAGCTGTTAATCATGTTAATTTACAGATAGTAGAAAATATTGTAAATATGGATTGTACACAACAAAAAGAGATTGATGATAGTTTGATTTCTTTGGATGGAACAGAAAATAAAACTAATTTAGGCGCAAATGCTATGTTAGCTGTTTCAATGGCTGTTTGTAGAGCAGGAGCAGCTGCTAAGAAAGTTCCTTTATATCAACATATTGCTGAACTTGCTGGAGAGCCAACTGATCATTATATAATGCCGGTGCCAAGCTTTAATGTTATTAATGGAGGCAAGCATGCGGATAATCAATTGGCTTTACAGGAATTTATGTTTATGCCAACAAAAGTAACTTCTTTTAAAGAAGCACTGCGTATTGGTTCTAAGGTTTATCATATTCTAAAAGAAATTATTTCTAATAAATATGGAAAAGCAGCTACTGGTGTTGGAGATGAAGGTGGATTTATGCCAAATATTGTTAAAGGTAGTGAAGCGTTGAGTATTTTAAAAGATGCTATTAAGAAAGCAGAACTTTTAGAGGAAATTGATATTAAGATAAGCATGGATTGTGCAGCTTCTGAGTTTTATGATGAAGGATTGTATGATTTAAATTTTAAGGATCCTATCCAGGAAAATAAAATAACGTCAGAAGAATTAAGTGAAATGTATGCAAAATTTATCAAAGATTTTTCTGTTATATCAATAGAAGACCCTTTTGATCAGGATGATTGGGAGTCTTATGTTAAGTTTACTGCTGAATTTGGTGATCAAATACAGATTGTTGGAGATGATTTATTGGTTACAAATCCTAAAAGAATAGCAAAAGCGATTGAGCAGAATGCGTGCAATGCTTTATTGTTAAAAGTAAATCAAATAGGAACTATTAGTGAAGCAATTGATGCTTGCAGAGAAGCAAAAGAAGCAGGATGGGGGGTTATGGTAAGTCATAGGAGTGGTGAAACAGAGGATTCTTTTATAGCTGATCTGGCAGTTGGATTAAGGGCTGGTCAGATAAAATCAGGAGCCCCTTGTAGATCTGAAAGATTGGCAAAGTATAATCAATTATTAAGAATTGAAGAAGAATTAGGTGATAGATGCAGTTATGCAGGAGAACACTTTAGAGAACCTTAGTTTTCTTTTATTTCTTCAGCTCTTTCTTTTTTTATTAAAACATCTGCTATTTCTATAGGTAGTTTAGAAACATCCTCTTCTTCATAAGGACCGTATTCAAGCATATCCTCTCCCATGAACTGAGGTACTGCTGTTAGAAATCTTACAAGTTTGGTAGATTCTTCTTTAGGAATTTCATCTGCTGGTTTAAACTCCTCTTTTGTTTCTGTTTGTTCTGGTTTTGTAAAGTGTTGTCCTTTTAGTAATTTATCAAGAATCTTATCTCTTTGGCTGTCTAATAGGCTTATTATCATTTCATAAAACAATTTTTCTTCATCAAGCAGAGCAGAATTATCTATTATATTTGAAGAATATCTTGATTTATTTACAGCCATATTTATTATCTTTTTCTCTCTTCTTTCATATATATCTGTTAATATTTTCTTTATGTTCCCTATTTGATGAAGTGTTTTTTCTTTTTCATCAGATTCAAAAAGACCTTTTTGATCTTTGTTATCATTTAGAATGTTCTGTTTTTCATTAAGATAGTTAGTTGCATCATGAAAAAAAGTATCATGAAGTTTTTGTAAATCTTCTTTTGTTTTTTCGTTTCTTAGAATTTCAAATAGAGTATCATAAGTGACAATAATATCTTTAGATTCTATTTCTTGACTCATTTTACCCCCATATTAATAATCCTATAACTCATATTTAAATATGTCGGAAATCAAATAATCACGACCATTTAACCATAACTTCGTTGGTTCTTTCTTTTGGTCTAATATCTAAGCTGGAATAATCTTTTGTTGCTTGTTTTTTTTGTAGTATTCCCTGCCATGCTATCATAAGCCCGTTATCTACTAGAACATTTCTTGGTGGAACAAAGAATTTTGCACCTCTTTCTTTGCACATGATTTCAGACATTTCTTGTAATCTTGTATTGCATGCAACCCCCCCCCCTAACAATAATTCTTTTTTTTGGCAGTGAGCCATTGCACGTTCTGTTACTTCAAGCAACATTGCAAAGACTGTTTCTTGAGTGGAGTATGCTAAATCTTCTTTTGTGAATTTATTACTATCATATTTTTGTTTAAGATTGGTTAAAATTCCTCCTACTGAGATATCCATTCCTTTTACAACATAGGGTATTTCAATATAGTTTTTTCCTTTTGAAGCTAGTTCTGCTATTTTAGGTCCTCCTGGAAAACCAATTCCTAGGTGTCTTGCAAAACCATCTAAGAAATTTCCAACACCATTATCTAGTGTTTCACCAAAAATACGATATTTTCCACCATCATAAGCAATGATTTGTGTGTTTGCGCCAGAAGCATATAATAAAACCGGATCTTTTGCTTTTGTTAATAGTTTTCCAATTTCTAAATGAGCTATACAATGATTAACTCCAACAAGAGGCAAATCTAGTTTTTTAGCTAATTCTTTTGCTTTTTCCATTCCTACTACTAGACAAGGTGGTAAACCAGGTGCTTGTGAAAAAGAGATTAAATCAATATCATATTCTTTTAGTTTGGCTTGTTTTAATGCTTCTTTAATAACTTTGTTAGCACATTTTATATGGTGTTCTTTAGCAAAAGTAGGATGAATCCCTCCTTTTTCAGTAGTATAGCTATCTTTAACATTAGCTAAGATGTCTCCTTTATTGTTTATAATACCTGCACCAAAAGTGTGAGCTGTAGATTCTATACCTAAACATATCATAAGAAGTAGTATAAGTTATTGTTTTATAAGTTTTATGTTATCTTAATCAAAAAGATCTTCGTCGTATGATGGACTTAATTCTAATTCTTTAACTTTAAATGCTGGAAGTTTATCAACTTCTTCTTGAATCCAAAAAACCCCAAATTTATCTTCATATAACATTTTCACCTCCTAAGCTTGTTTATAATCATCTAATTTATGTATGCCTTTTTCTTCAATTTCCCATTGAGACAAACATCCAACGTCATCCTGGATCAAAAGATTCCCAAATTTATCTTCATATAGCATTTTATTCTTCTTCAGCGTTTTCCCAACCCATCATAAATGCTTCTTCTCTAGGGCTTATCTCGTCATTTTCCACGAGCGATTCTCTTTTGCTTTCTGAATAAAATGTTCCCTCTTCTTCAATATCTTCCTCCCAACCTGACCTTATTCTTCTAATTGCCATATTAACACCCCTTATTTTTGACAAATTTTTGCATAACCCCCACTATCTTATAATATAGATATATATTTAGAAAATATATATAATTTTGCCTTAAATTTTATAAAAATTATATAAAAATGAGATTTATATAAATTCAAAACATTTATATATTAGTTTATACTTCGGTGAAATAGGTGGTTTAATGCAACGAAAGGTTATACAGATAGGAAATTCTACACAACTAATATCTTTACCTAGAAAATGGGCACTTAAGCATGGTATTAAAAAAGGAGAAGCTTTAGATGTAGTAGAATCTCAAAAAGGATTGACAATAAGTCCCCCATCTTTAAATAAAAAAGAAAAAAAATTAGAGTTAACAATTAAAAGCCCTGATGGATTTAGAAGAATGTTGTTGTTTTCACCATACATTCAAGGATATACAGAAATAAAAATAAATTATAAAGATCCTGGAATATTCAGTTTAGTATCAGATCAAGTGCAATTCTTGATGGGTTATGAAATTATAACTCAAGAACCAAATTATTGTATTATAAAAAGCATTGCTAGTGCTCTTGATAATGATTTAGATAATATAATCAAAAGAATTTTCTGGTCCACAATATCAATAATGAAAGATATGATAAATGCATTAAATAATAATGATATAAATAAACTTAATAATCTTATAGCATTAGAAGGAACAAACAATAAATTGACGTATTTTTCACTTAGACTCTTGAATAGAGAAGGATATAAAAAAGACGAAAACAAAACAAATTCTATCTATTATCTTATCCATTGTGTTGAAGAGATTGTTGATGATTTAAGAGATATTTGTAGGTATATGATTAAAAATAAACTTAATATTAATAAAAAAACAAAAGTATTATTTGAAGAAATTTCACAATATTTTGAAGAGGTTTATAGTTTATTTAATAAATTTGATAGTGAATCATTATTAAACTTTGATAGAGGAATAAAAAGTTTTATTAGAAAACTTATAAAAATGATGAAACACAACAACACAGATTATGTTATATTGAGTTTTTTACATAATATAGCAGCTAAAATAAAACACCTTCCAACAGAAATTCATTATTAGTTTTATTTAACAACAATATCTTCTATATCAAAATATCTAGAAACTATCTTTTTATATTCTTTAATGTTTTGAGAATCTCTTCCTTTTAGTTTCCCTTTTGTTTGGTTATTTGCATCACTTATTATGATTGTGTCATCTTCTTTTGTTATGTTTTCTACTTTTAGTGGTGATATAAGATTTTTAACAAAAATCTCAATATCATCATCAAATTCAACAATTTTTATCTTTCTTTTTAATACGTTCTCAATTCTTTTGATGTTAGAGCCTTTTTTACCAATCGCTTTACCTATTTCTCCTTGTTTAACTACGAACATCAAGATATTACTATCAATACAATCTTTAACCTTTGCTCTGGTTAATGTTTCAAATAAAGAAATAAGTTTTATGAGATTAGTATCATATTTTATTTTTGTCATTATTTTTTATTCTCTTTTATAAAACTTAAAATTGAGATAGAAAAAGGTTTTTTGCATATAACTCCCAACTCTTCGCTTGATTCATTTAATATAATAGAATCAATTTTAGCTATTTTCGTATATTTTATTATATCATTTTGTATATTTTCTGGGCAATTTTGGCTTATATAAACTTTAGAAATCTTGCCAAGCTTAATGTTTTTTATGTTTTCTTTTGCACCTTTAATTAGTTTTTTTGCAGCTAAATTCTTTTTGATATCAGTTATATCTTTTTGACTCATTTTTTCACCTTTGTTATCAAATCAGGCAATCCAGTACCTACTGGAACTGGTTGATTAAGCATAACGTTTTCAACTACAGAAGTTAATAGATCTATATCTCCAACTAAGGATGAGTCAATTATATGGTTTAGGGGTGTTTCAAAAGAAGCCCTTGCTAAAACAGAAGATTTTCTACTCACAACACCATATCTTGTAACTCCTTCTATTGTTCCATTATTGCACATTGTATCTGCAACAAGCATAATATGTCTTATATCAACATTAAGACCCTGGCTTTCAATAACTTTATAGACTTCTGATATTATTAATTGTCTTGTAGCTTCAATGCCTAGTACTTTTTCTGTTTCATAAAGATCATTTGTTATTGTTCTTGATTTGTCAACAAAATCTAAGTCAAGGATCTCTTTGATATTTGATCCAGCTGTTATAATTATGAATTCTTCTTTTCTTTTTACTGGCAAAACCTGTTTGATGTTTTTTATACCTTTTATGAAAACTGTTTTTAGTTTTTCTTTGAGTTTATAAATTTCATTCAGATTTTCCTCTTTTTCTTTTATTTTTATAACAATGTTATCTTCTTTTTGTTTAACTTTTATTTTTTTAATAGATTTAGAGATAGCATTTGCGACAGTTGTAATATTTATGCCTATTTCCCTCATTTTTTCTCTATCTAATTTTATTTCTATTGTGAAATCGACAATATTAATGGAAAATTCTGAGGCAACTTCATTAAGCATTGTTTCTTTTATAGATGCTGCAATCTGCATAATATTTTTACCTTTATTATGGGGTTTATTAAGATAGATTTCCATCATTGGTGTAGCAATTGTTTTTCTTCCATCAAGGATTTCTATTATTCTTGGCAAACCCATTGTAACGTTCATTTCTGCAACACCAGCAAAGTGGAAAGTGTTTAATGTCATCTGTGTACCTGGTTCTCCAATTGATTCAGCAGAGATGATTCCAACAGATTCTCCAGGAGAAATAAGCGCTTCTTTGTATTCCTGTGCAACCTTTTTAATGTTAGCTTCACTAGCTTTCTTTTCTTTTAGCTCCTTTTTCAGTTTGGGTGTTAACTCTATTTCGTCTCTCATTTTATAACTCTATCAACATTTATTACTCCTTCTTCTGATTTACTTACATCAACACCATCTTCACCATATTTAAATTGAATAATCTTTTTGCTTGCGTCTCTTACTGTATGATCATACTCTACTTTTAGGTCCTGCAAAGCGTTGGATAATCTTCTATAGAGATAACCAGACTTAGGTGTTCTTAAAGCAGTATCCATAAGACTGTCACGACCTGTTATTGATCCAAAGAAGAATTCAAAAGGATTTAATCCTTGTTTGAACCCATTTTGGATAAATCCATGAGATTCAGAACCTAAATCTCCTTTTTTGAAAGAAGACAAAGTCCTTTTGTTATAACCTTTAGTAATTCTTTGACCACGCATAGCCTGCTGACCAACACAAGCTGCCATCTGTGCTAAATTTAATGAATTTCCCCTAGCCCCACTATCAGCCATTATAATTGAAGATGTTCCTTTATGACAATAATCCATAACAACCTGTCCTACTTTATTTCTCTCTTTATTTAATAACTCTAAAATTCTTAGTTCTAGTGTTTCAGATGCTGTTTTTCCAGGGAATACTTCTAATTCTCCTTTATAATAAGAATTAATTAAATTTTGAACATCTTGCTTCACATTTGTGAATATTTCATCGACTTCCTCTCTTGCGTTCTTAGGTAAATCTGTATCTGACAATGTGATTGAAAATCCATTTTTTAATAAAACACCAATTCCCAATCTAAATATATTACTGATAATAATTACAGCGTCATCTGCACCATATTTTTTGTGTAATGCTCTTAGAATAAGTCCTGCTTCTTCTCCAACAGCATTTTTATCAATTACACAACCCTCATTAAGTACACCATTTTTAATTATCACAGGTTTACCTGTCCTATCTGTTCCTTTGAAATCAAAATCATCAGGTAAGAGTGTACTAAATACTTCCTGACCACTAACTTCTTTTTTCTTAGGTAATTTTGAGAAATTATTTATACCAAGGTTATATAATAAATCAACAGCATCATCTCTTTTCATTTTGAAATTATTTGTGGTTAGGATATAATTACCACTAATGGCATCTTGTTTACATCCCATTACACTAAGACCATATCTTGGAGAAATTAGTTGAGTTTGAACCTGCATCAAAATTTCTGCTTCTGCTCTCGCTTCTTCTGTTTGAGGAATATGCAGGTTCATTTCGTCCCCATCAAAATCAGCGTTATAAGGATTACATACTGCTGGGCTTAATCTAAATGTTTTACCAGCTAAGATTCTTACTTTGTGACACATCATAGACATTCTATGAAGAGATGGTTGTCTGTTGAAGATTGCAACATCCCCATCTAATAGGTGTCTTTCAACAATATAACCTTGTTCAATCTCTTCTAGGCTTGCCTCCTTTGTCTCTTCTGTTATTCTTTTCTTTTTTCCACCAGGTCTTATAACATAATTTGCTCCAGGGTAAACATGAGATCCTCTTTTAATAAATCCCTTAAGATATTCTATATTCCATTCAGTGACTCTTTCTGGTACTGTTAGGATTGTAGCAATTTCCATAGGTACTCCAACCTCGTTTAATTGTAGATTAGGATCAGGACTAATAACTGTTCTGGAAGAAAAATTTGTTCTTTTTCCAGCTAAATTTTGCCTTATTCTTCCTTGTTTGCTTTTTATTCTTTCTGTTATTGTTTTAAGAGGCTGTCCTGAACGATGCCTTGCTGGTGGCAGTTGAGCAACAGCATTATCAAAGAAAGTTGTAACATGGTATTGTAATAAATCCCACAAATCTTCAATAATTATTTCAGGAGCTCCTGCATTTATATTTTCAAATAATCTTTGATTTATTCTTACGATATCTCCTATTTTATGTGTTAGATCATCTTCGCTTCTTTCTCCAGATTCTAGAGTTATAGAAGGTCTCATTGTTACCGGTGGTATTGCCATTATAGTTAATACCATCCATTCAGGTCTTGCTACTTTTGCATTTATCCCGAATAAAGATAAATCATCATCTGTAACTTTTTCAAGTCTTGTTCTAACTTCTATTGGGCTTATTCTTTTTTCGTTTTCAATAAATGTTGATGGTTTTTCAAGATTTATTTTTTGTTGTTTAACTTGACAATAAGGGCATTTGTTTTGAGATTTAAGATTTGTTATGATCTGTCTTATTTTCTTCCTTCTTCCAGCTAATCCGCTTTCTTTTTCGGCTTCTTTTAATTCATCTAAACATTTAGCAATCTTAGTTTTAGGAATTAGAACACGTCCACAATCTCTACAAGTTGATTTAAGGATATTTAATATTATACTAACAAATTTTATGTGGATTATTGGTCTTGCTAACTCTATATAACCAAAATGTCCAATACATTCTTTTAATTTACTTCCACATGTCTTACATTTTAATCCAGGATCAATTACTCCTAATCTTATATCCATTAGTCCACCATCAACAGGATATCCTTCTCTATCATATAATTCAGGTGTGACTATCTTAGCAGAAGCCATCTTTTTTATTAATTCAGGACTCAGAGTACCAAATTCAATACTCCTAATTTGTTTATGAACATGTTGGTGGGATTCAAAATCGATCTTTTTTTCTTCAACAGGTTCTTTAGAACCCTTTTCTTCTGGAAGATCTTCTACTTCTGGAACCTCTTTGGTCTCTTCTATGGGTTCAACAACTTCTTCTGCTTTTTCTTCAACAGGTTCTTTGACTTCCTTTTCCTTTGTTTCTTTTTTAGCCATGCTTAAAAATCCTCCGGATTTTTGGCACAAAGAAAAGCTTCGCTTTTCTTGTGCACAAAATCTTTTGATTTTGTTGCACCCTGAAAATCTTTGATTTTCATGGTTTTTAGTATTTATTTTCTAAATTTAATTTTGGATATATACAAAGCGATTTTAATTCATCTAATAAAAGTTTGAAAGCGTAACTTAACTCTATATTATTTATCTCAGTTGCATCACCACAGATAGGACAATAACTTTTATTCTTATATTCATCATATACTGCTATTATACCACAACTTTCACATACAGGAACGACTGTTTTATCTGAATCAAATCTTTCTTTTAGTAATAAAGAAGTTCCATGAGCTACGAAAGTATCTTTCTCCATCTCTCCTAATCTTAGACCTCCTTCTTTTGCCCGTCCTTCTGTAGGTTGTCTTGTTAATAACTGGATAGGTCCACGTGCACGAGCATGCATCTTGTTGCTTACCATATGTCTTAATTTTAGATAGTACATACTTCCTATGAATATTTTTGATTCAAATTGTTCTCCTGTCATTCCATTATATAATGTTTCTACTCCATTTTCTCTGAATCCTAAACCCATTAATTCTTTTCTTAGGTCTTCTTCTTTTTCAGCGCTAAAACAAGTAGCATCAACATATCTTCCAGATAGTGCTCCTATTTTACCTGCGATTAATTCTAACATATGGCTTATTGTCATTCTTGATGGAATTCCATGAGGTGAAAATATTAAATCAGGAACAATACCAGATGCACTAAAGGGCATGTCTGTCTGAGGAACAATTAATCCAACAACACCTTTTTGTCCGTGTCTTGAAGTAAATTTATCCCCTAGTTCAGGAACCTTCCCCTTTCTTAATCTAACCTGGACAAGTTTATTTCCTTCTTCATTCTCAGTTAGTAATACATAATCAATTATTCCGTGTTCACCATGCTGCATTGCAACAGAACTTTCTCTTTTTGTAGATGATGCTAAATTATATTCATCTAACCCTGATAAGAATCTTGGAGGAGAGGTTTTTCCAATTATTACATCTTCTTCCTGAACTTGTGCTTCTGGATAAATAATTCCATCCTCTTCCAGGAATCTATAATCTTTTTCGCTTTTATAACCTTTAACATCTTTATCAGGAACACTTACTTCATCAACTAATCCTCCACTATATCTTAATTCTACTGTAGAGTTTATTCTGAAGTATGTGCTTCTTCCAACTCCTCTTTCTATTGAACCTTTATTAAGAATTATAGCATCATCCATATTATATCCTTTATAACTCATGATAGCAACAATAATGTTTTGTCCTGCTGGATGACTGTCATATTTAGATAGATCGTGCATTACAGATTGAACAATAGGTCTTTGTGGTGTATTAAGGATATTTACATCCATATCCATCTTTAATGGGAAATTTGCTACATATAGTCCAAGGGCTTGTTTCTGGTTTTTGCTCCCAATCATAAGCCTAGCTGGTTGTGTAAAATTACCAAAAGGAACTAAGCTTGTACAATAACCAAGCATCGCTAATGGACTTATTTCCAAATGGGTGTGTTCTGGTGTTAATTCTTTTTCAGAAAAAGAAACTAAACAGTTTTCTTCTTCAGCTGCATCAAGATATTCAATAACACCCTGATCAATTAGATCGTTCCATGTGAGTTCGTTTTTTTCAAGTTGTTTTACATGATTATCTGTTAACAAAGGTTTACCTTCTTTAATAACAATTAATGGTCTTCTTACTCTACCTGAAGTAGAGTTAGTAAAAACATCTTTTGTTTTTTCATCAAGGTAGATATTAACTCCATTATCAATTACTCCTTTTCTTCTTTCATTTACTACTTGTTTTACAAATTCTTCTGGTTCTTCCAGATTTCCTAAAAATCTTCCGTTAAAATAAAAGTCTGACATTATTTAATCTCCTTTAATCCAAGGTTTTGGAATACTTTTACTGTTTCTTCATCGTTTGATTCTTTTGAAAGGGATGCTAATAAAGACAAATTTTTTCTTAATCCAATATTCGTTCCTTCTGGCGTCTCTATTGGACATAATCTTCCTAAATGAGTTGGATGTAGTTCTCTTGCTTGGAAATTTTCTTGTGTGGCGGATAAAGGACTAACAACTCTTTGTAAATGAGAAAGACTATCAATAAAGTTTATTCTGGATATTCTTTGACTTACTCCTTTTCTACCACCAACCCAGTTACCTGTAGCCATTGAGCTGCTTATTCTTGATGTTAGTAATTTTCCTCTTATGATTACCTTTATACTTGGGAATTTTCCTCTTTTAACGATTCTCTGGAAATTGTATAGAACATCGCTAATGAGAACCTTTAGATTAACCATGAAAAGATCAGCTAGAAGATCTCCGCTTGCTCTTAGTCTTTTATTAATATAATGATCTTTATCGTCTATGTTTTGTTCTCCATTTGCAACCCTTATGTATTTTTTAATCATCTTACAAAGATTGTATGCTTTTAGAATTCTGTCTTCTTTTTTTGTTCCGACGTGTGTTAAAAGATACTTATCAAGAATTTCATACATTCTCTCTAATCTTATCTCTTTTGATTGTGTAATTCCTATTTTTTTTGCAATCCAATCTACTGCTTCTTCTTCTATTTTTATATCAACAAATTCATAAAGGTTTATTAGAACATCATCATATTGCTTTTCGCTTGAAACAAAATGCATAATATCTTCATCTTTTAACAAACCTAATGCTTTTATGATGATTAGTATTGGTATTCTTTTTACTCTTGTAAATGAAAGATAGATAATACCATCATTTAATCTTTCTATTGTATGAGGAATCTTAAATGAGCCGTGTTCTGAAAAGAGTTTTCCTATAAAAGGTGAAGGACCAATTGATGCTTTTTCAACTAAGAAATTGTTTGCGGCCAAATCTTCTACATTAACAACAACTCTTTCAGTTCCATTTATTATGAAATATCCTCCTGGGTCGTCTGGATCTTCTCCTTTTTCAATTAATTCATCTCTATTTAAGTTGTTTAGATGACATAGTTTACTTTTAATCATTATAGGTAAATTGCATATCTGTGTTTTGAATGTTTCACGCTGCACTCCGTTTATATGAGAACTTATTTCAATAAAAACAGGACCAGAATAACTTATTTTTCTTAATCTCGCTTCAATAGGATAGATTGCTCTTCTACTTCCATCTGCTTCAATAATTTCTGGTTTATGAACTTCAATTTTATCTAAAGTAATTTTAAAATCATTTACATTTTGAGGGATAATTGTTGGTTCTATGATTCTGTTCTCGTCAATAATTTCCTGAAGTTTTTTCTCTACAAAATTATTGAAACTAGAAATATCAGAATCTACAAAACTCTGTTCCTCAAAGAACTTTTTTATGATAGTTTTTGTTTGATCATCCATTTACAACATACCTATAGAAAATAGCCTCGCCAGCTGTTGGACTTTTTCTTATTATTTTTATTACGTCCCCTATTTTAGGAGATAAAGGGCTTATAGCAGGATCTTTTTTTAGAATCCTAGGAAGTTCTTTTAGAGTTATATTGTATTTTTCAAGAAGATTTTTCTTCTCTTTATCATTAAGTTTTGAGTGTTTTGGAACAAGAATGTGTTCTTCAATTTTGAATTTTGTCATTTTCGATTGAAATGGGCCGAACGAGATTTGAACTCGCGACCCCCTGATTAAAAGTCAGGTGCTCTAGCCAGGCTGAGCTACCGGCCCTTTTTTATGAGTTTTATTTTTGTGAATTTAAACACGCTGTAATTTTAAACGCCCTGGCCGGGACTTTCAAATTAAGCTCTTGTTTTGTTGAACCCGGGTCGAAGCCTTACTGTTTTAATTTTTGAGCTTTAAACCGACAGGGCTTCGTGATAACCACTACACTACCAGGGCTTGATTACGACCTCCATAGTTATAGCTATGACATGATAGCAATAAGACTATAGAATCATTTTTCTGGCATAGTTCAAGAACTTTACATCCATTTATAAAGCTTGCGGTTTTTTTGTAAGATTGTAGTATTCTTCTTATATTTTTTATAAAAACAAAAAGAATATAAACTATTTGTGCCTATAAGATTATGGTGAACTAAAAGCATGCTTATTGAATTTGTAACACTTTTTATATTATTGATATTATCCGGCTTTTTTTCTGGTCTGGAAACAGCCTATATTTCATTAACCCATATACAAATTAAAAAACTAAAAGATATTCATAAGAGAAATGCTACGCTTGTTGAACAATTAAAAGACAACGGTCATAAACTTATTACTACAATCCTTATATGTAATAACCTGGTTAATATTGGTGCAGCTTCTTTAGCTACTTATTTAACCATGATGTTTTTTGGATCAGGGGCTATTGGTATAACAACTGGAATATTAACTCTTTTTATTTTGGTTTTTGGTGAAGTAACTCCTAAAAAACTTGCAATTGATCATAGTGAGTTTATTTGTCTGCATGCTGCTGGTATTTTGAGTTCGTTAATGATCATTTTTACACCCATTATCTGGATTATTGATAGATTGAGCTGTTTGATAATCTTGATTTTTGGCAGGAGAGAAGAAAAGCCAAAAATGACAGAAGAGGATATTATTAATGCTGTAGAGATAGGCGAAGAGATTGGAGAGTTAGAACCTCAGGAAAAAAAGATGATAAATAATATCTTTAAGTTTAATGATATAGAGGTTAAAGATATAATGACTCACCGTACAGAAATGTTTAGTTTAGATGAAGAGACAAAGCTTAGTGATATGATGGATAAAATAAAAGAAGGATTTTATTCAAGAATTCCTATTTATAGTAAAACTAAAGATAATATAAAAGGTATTTTATTGCTTAAACAGATTATTCCTTATCTTAATAAAAATACAAATATCAAGATTAAAAAAATTATGATGAAGCCTTTGTTTGTTCCTGAAACAAAAAAGATTGATCATATGCTTGAGGATTTTAAAAAGAAAAAGACACATATAGCTGTTGTTGTTGATTCTAAAGGTGGTGTGTCTGGCATTGTAACTATTGAGGATGTTATTGAGGAGATTGTAGGGGATATATATGACGAAAAGGATATTGTCCATAAAAAAATTAATCGTTTGAATAAAAATACTTATTTGGTGCATGGTGATAGTGAAATTAAATTAGTTAATAAATTGTTAAGATTAAGATTATCTCAAAAAGATGAGGTTCTTTCAGAATATATTCTAAGAAGAATTGGAAAGATTCCTGAACAAGGTCAGGAAATAAAATTGACTAATGGTAAGTTTGTTGTTGATAAAGTTCTTAATAACAGGATAGAGTTAGTTAAATATATTAAGAAATAATTATTTCTTTTTAGACCACGTGAAAATTTTCATTCTTTTTGATTTTCCATAACCACAACTTGAACAAACTTTTTTAGAAACATGATATGTTCTTTTACCGCATCTTCTGCACATTATATGTGTCTTTTTTCTACTGTGCTTTCCTCTTGATGGTGTTCCTTTTGTCATTTTAGAAATCTTATTCTGGGCTTATAATTGTTATTGTGTCTCCTCTTAAGAACACATTTCCAAGTTTTCTCTTGAGAACCATGTTTCCGGTTTTTACTCTTGTTTTTTTACCGTCTATTTCTTTTTCTACTTCTTCTTGTACATGTTCTTCTGTCTCGTTTAGAACTGTATTTATGTGAGGATCAAAAGCCTCTAATACTCCTCTATATTGTTTTCCGTTTTTTAATTCAACTACAACTCTTTTGCCTTTTGCTCTGTTTAAAGCATCAAAAGGTCTTGACATTTGTTCTTCCATTTTTTCTACCTCAAAAAATAAATAATAAGAAATGGAAATGTTTGTTGTTTATAAATCTTTGTGTTGATTAAAAAACATAAGTTATTTAAATGCTTTAAAATTCCTCAAATAACATGGTAATAATACAATCAAGATCAAAAAGAAGCTCAACAGGAGCCAGATATCGTGCTTATAGAAAGAAAAAGCTTTATGATAAAGGTTCAGAACCGAGCAATACAAAAGTTGGTGCTACTAAACTTAAGAAAG
Source organism: Candidatus Woesearchaeota archaeon B3_Woes (assembly GCA_005222965.1). Taxonomy (NCBI): domain Archaea; kingdom Nanobdellati; phylum Candidatus Woesearchaeota; species Candidatus Woesearchaeota archaeon B3_Woes. The sequence goes on along the minus strand of NJBG01000001.1, from coordinate 35,719 downwards.
TGAGGGTTCTTGGTGGTAATGAAAAGGTGAAGGTTTTTTTGAGTGAAGTAGCTAATGTTTTAGACCCTAAAACAAAAACATATTCTAAAGCTAAGATTAAAGCTGTTTTGGATAATCCTGCTAATCGTCATTTTGTTAGGAGAAATATAATCACAAAGGGTGCTGTGATAGATACTGAGAAGGGAAAAGCAAAAGTAATTTCCCGACCTGGTCAGAATGGATCAGTTAATGCTGTGCTTGTTTCTTAAGTTTGTTACTTATAAATAATAAAATTTATATAGAGAACTGTTTCTAACATATTGAAATTAAAATGCCACATAGAACACTTCACGATAAAAGAGAAGAAATGATTCAGTTTTTGCTGGAGAATATTGTTGGTAGAGAGATTGAAAGAATAGGTAATGATATTGAGTTTAAAGGTAGTGCAGATAGAAAGTTTTTTATCAAAACTTTGTCAAAACAGGCCGAATTTCCTTATCGTTTTGATGATGACCCTAAACATTTTGATAATGATAGAAGAAGATTACAAGCTATATCTAATTCAATCTCTTTTTTTGTTCAGGGAAAAAATACTTTAGGGTATATTCCTGGATTTGTTTTATTACAGGCTGATACTGATTTTTCTCAATTAAAAGATAGAACTCAACCACTTGTTAATGAAGGGTATTTTCTAAAACAAAAAATTGATTCTGAAGCACATTATGACGAAAGAATACTTGATCCTATTGAAGTTGCTTTATATCAATTTTATCATCATAATACAAGAAACTCTGGCAAAAAAAGGGGGATTAGGGGATTAACATACTTTCCTGAGCTTATTTATTTTAATCCTAAAAAAGGTATTGTGGAGGTAGTAAGTTTTGCTCATGTTACAGATCCTTGTGAGTTTAAAGATGATAATTGTCCTGTTTGTGAAAAACCAAACAGATCAATGCATGATCATCAACCTTGTAAAGCAGGAGGAGCTTATGTAAATTATGCTAAGAAAAGAGGTGTAGCAAGATACGAGAAGAATATCTTAATTTCCAGAACAAGAAGAATAATTGATAGTACATGCCAAATTGAAGCAGAAAAAGGTGTAAGATTTATGCCAGCTGAGTTGAGTATTTCTAAATTAACTCTGCCTTCTGAACAGTATTTGGCTGTTGTTAAGTAAATTTTAAATAGTGTTAATTCTAATTAATGTTATGATAAATGAGTTGTTATGGATTTTATTGATGTTTGTGAATTTTGCAGGAATAATTCTAGCTTATAGATATTTTGGTAGAAATGGTTTATATGCCTGGATGGCAATGGCTATTATTTTAGCAAATATACAAGTTATGAAAACTGTTGGTTTTTTTGGTTTGGTAACTGCAATGGGTAATATTATTTATGGTACTACATTTTTAGTTACTGATATTCTTAATGAGAATTATGGTAAAAAAGATGCACGAAAAGCTGTTTGGATTGGTTTTTTTATTCTGATAACAGTTACTGTTATAATGCATATTTCTTTGGCTTTTGTTCCTCATGAATCTGATATGTTAAGTCCTGCCTTAGAGAGTATTTTTGGTCTTTTACCTAGGATTGCGTTTGCAAGCTTAGCAGCATTTTTAGTATCACAATTACACGATGTGTGGGTTTTTGCTTTGTGGAAGAAAAAGATGAAAGGAAAATATCTTTGGTTTAGAAATAATCTTTCTACAATTGTTTCTCAATTAATTGATAATTTTGTTTTTACATGGATAGCATTTGTCGGTTTTGGAACTTTTTTACCTATGATTTTTGAATGGTCAATAGTTATACAGATATTTATTGTTTCTTATATAATGAAATTTGTTGTGTCTGTTTGTGATACTCCTTTTATCTATTGGAGTAAAAAGATTAAGAAGACTAAAAAATTATTTTAATGTTGCTTTAATAATTGTTACATCTTCTAATGGTTTGTCATTAGAATCTTTTGCTACTTTAACAATCTTATCTACTACATCCATTCCTTCAATAACCTCTCCAAACACAGGATGTTTTGTATCTAAAAAATTGTTATTAACTAGATTAATAAAAAATTGACTTCCGCCAGTGTTTGGTCCAGCATTTGCCATTGAAATTGTTCCTCTATTGTTTTTATTATGATTTGTAAATTCATCTTTAATTGTATATCCTGGACCCCCTGTTCCTGTTCCGGTTGGATCTCCTCCTTGAATCATGAAATTGTTTATGATTCTATGGAATATAACACCATCATAAAAACCTTGTTTTACTAGTTTTTCAAAATTTCCTGATGTTATTGGCATATCATTATATAATTTTATTTTGATATCTCCATGGTTTGTCTCAAGAATTACTATTTTATTGTTTTCATCCATGTTTTTTGCACACCCTATTAATAAACTAATTGACAAAATAATCAATATTAATTTTTTCATCAATTTAATTGAGATATTATATATATAAATGTTTTTATTTCAACCATTTCTTTTTTAATTTTTTAAAAGTTTTATTGTTGATTGATTTTCTTATTTCTTTCATTAGATTTAGAATAAAGTATTCATTATGATAAGAAGCTAATTTGTAATAAGTCCATTCTCTTGACATGTGTAGATGTCTTAGATAGGCTCTTGAATAGTTTTTACATACATAACAATTACAGGATTTATCTATTGATTTTTTATCATCTTTGTATTTGTTTTGTTTAATTATTATTTTGTATTTGTTTTCCATGTTCCCTCCTTCTTCAGGAGAAATAAATAAATGACCTCTTCTGCCCCATCTGGTTGGTGTTACACAGTCAAACATATCTACGCCTTTTTCTACGCTATTTAGAATATCATCTACACCTCCAATACCTAATAAGTGTCTTGGTTTGTTTTTTGGCAGCAATGGAATAACCCATTCTAGAATTTTGTACATGTCTTGTTTTGTTTTTCCTAATGATCCCCCTATTCCAAATCCATCAAAATCTAATTTTCCAATAAACTTAGAAGATTTGATTCTTAGATCTTTAAATGCTCCACCCTGAACAATTCCAAACAAAGCTTGTTCTTTGTTTCTATATTTTAGGCATTCTACAGCCCATTTATGTGTTCTTTCTAGGGCTTTTTTTGTGTATTTTTTATCAGATAATGGTGATGTGCATTCATCAAATGCAAAAATAATGTCAGAACCAAGATTAGATTGTATTTCCATTGATATTTTTGGTGTTAGTTCTGTTTTATCTCCGTTTAGTGGGTTTTTGAATCTAACTCCTTTGTCAGTGACTTTTGCCCATTTCTCTCCTTTGTATTCAATCTCTTCTTTTCCTGGGAATATATTGTTTGCTATCTTTCCTACACCGTGTTCCATTCCATATCCTAGGGAAAATGCCTGAAATCCTCCAGAATCAGTAATAATTGGTTTGTGCCAATTCATAAAATTATGCAAGCCCTTGAATTTTTTTATTATATTGTCTCCTGGTCTTAAATGTAAGTGATATGTGTTTGATAAAATAACTTCTACATCTAATTTTTCTAAATCTTCCTGGTCTAAAGCTCTTACAGAAGCTAGAGTTGCTACAGGTGTAAATGAAGGAGTATGGAAATTTCCGTGTTTTGTTGTGACAATACCTGTTCTGGCTTTTCCATCTTCTTTTATTATCTTAAATTTCATATGATTAAAGAAATATTAAGGGTATTTATTTGTTTCTTATTTTAAATAGATAAATTTAGTTACTCTTAATAAGTGATTAAAAAAACGAAAGATATAAATAGTTGTTGTTTATACTTAAATCCTTGAATTATTAAGAAATGTAAATATGGTATCAAATAAAAAACTAAAAAGGTATGAAATTACCATATCAAGGATAATAAAATGTATTAAACAAATTGAGAGTAGTGATCAATTTGACGAATTATGTGATACTTTAGGTTATGATCCAGATACAATTTCATATGAAGATTTAGTACAAGGAGAAGGATTGAAAAATGCAGATTTATACAGAACAATTCAAAATATGGATGATACTCATGGTACTCTTGTAGATAAATTTTTAACTGAAATTCCTGATATGATTAAACAAGCTCACGAAAAATATCAAGTAGAACATAGAATTGAAGATTATATCTTAGAAAGCCCATTTTCAATTGAAGGGGTGGAATTAAAGGTTTTATATTCAACTTACTCAACTAGAGATTTAACTTGTCAACTAGAAGATAGATTAAGCAATGGTACTGTTGATAATACTGATAGTTGGTTCTCAGGTGTATTTGCAGATATTGCTAATCATTTTGGACAATTTTATGGTATTTCTCATAAAGATTTAGTTGTTATTGCTCAAAATAAAGGTGTTAAAGAAAGTAAAGCACAATACGATATTGATTTTTTTCATATTTTAACAAAAGAAGATTATCAAGGCACACCTATAATATCACCAAACGCTATAAATACTAATTGTTATGCAAATCCCTCAGCTAACCAAAATACATAAATTTATATTATCTCTATAATTAGTTTTTAATATGGATATAAAAAAAGATGTTAATTTTCTTTATGAGATAGGAACATTAAGGTTTGTAAAAAGAACATGGAGCCAATTTTTAACTCCTGAATTCTCAAATGTAACAGAACATACTTTTCGTGCAATGTGGATTTCATTAGTTTTAGCTAAACATGAAAAAGCAGATAGTTCTAAAGTATTAAAAATTGCTCTAATACATGATATACCTGAAACCAGGGTAGGAGATGTTAATTATTTATCTAAAATGTTTACAAATAGGGATGAAAAAAAAGCCATAAACGAAGCTACAAAAGACACTTCTATTGAAGAATATAAAGAATTAATAGATGAATTTGAGAAACAAGAAACTATTGAATCTAAGATTGTAAAAGATGCTGATAATTTAGATGTTGATCTGGAATTAGCTGAACAATATTCTAAAGGAAATAGTTTGATGAAAGATTGGAAAGATATTAGGCTTAAGGTTCGTGATAAATTATTTACAGAAACAGCAAAAAAGATGTTTGATATGATACAAGAATCTAATCCTCATGAATGGCATTTAACTAGTTCTAATAGATTTACAGAAGGAGATTGGAAAGATTAAATAATTAATTTACCATTATCCATTATTTTTTTATTATCGATAAAAATTGTTGGTTTATTAAAAACACCATCTAAATGAATTGGAACATTTATTTTTCCACCATATGATATATTGTTTCCTAAGGCTATATGAGCAGTACCAAATACTTTTTCATCTTCTAATAAGTTTCCAGTTATCTTTGCTTTATCATTTGTGCCAATTCCTAATTCTGCTATTGCATAAGCATCTTTATGATTAATGCTTTCCAGCATTTTTATTAGTTTTTTAGCTGATTTTCCGCCTTTGATTTCTGTTGCATATCCATTTTTTACTGTAACTTTAATTGGTTTGTCTACTTTTTCAAAAAAACAGCAGTCAACAACAAAAATTCCGTTTGTTGTTCCTTCTAAAGGTCCTAGACATGCTTCTCCTGATGGAAGATTCTTGAAATTTCCTTTTTTTCTTATTAACGCTCCTTTTTCAGCTCTTCTTCCTTTGATGTTCATGATAATGTTTGTTCCTTTTTTTGTTGTTAGTTTTACTTTTTTTCCTTTTGTTAGTAATTCTGATATTTTATTTGTTCTTTCTTCTATCTTATTATAATCTGCTTTCATTGTTCTTAGAAACATATCTTTTGTAATCCCCGGCATTGAAGCAATTCTTACACCTTTTTTAGATGCTTTTCTTCGTGCATCTGTATGGCTTAGGCTTTTTGATGTAACCATCATAATTACATCATGTTTTAACATCTCGTTTGCTGTTTTTTTAGAGGGTTCTTGTCCATGAACTTTTGATTCTGGAATTTTTAGTAGTTTTACTTTTTTAGCTTCTTTTGCTAAAACATTTGCTAATATTCTCTTTTTAGTGTCATAAATAATTAGAATCTTTTCATTTTGTTTTAGGCCCATGCAAACTTTTAAGGCAGTTTGGGCTGCTTTTTGTAGAGAACTCATTTTATCTTATTTAAATCGTATAAGATTTCTTCTAATTTTTTTAGATTCCATTTAATTGAGTCTGATTTTTTTCTTAATTGGCCATTTCTTAGATCAAATTTTAGAAATTCACCATAAACATCTTCAACAAAATTCTTTATTTTTTCAACTTCTTTTAGGTTTCTTTTTGTTGCTAGTGCTACTGCTCTTCTACCTAGTTCCCCTGTTAAATCACATATTCCCATTAAGTAATCTTCATAATTAATTTTTAGAGTTTTGAAGCTTATTAGTTTTTTATTCTTAACAAAATTATAATAGCACAATGCTTCTGCATATTCCTGGCAAGCATCTGAATAGCTTCCTTCAAAAAATAGTTTTTTATTGAAATTAACAATATTATCCAATTCTTTTTTTATTTTATTTGCTTTGGTTGTATTTTGTTGTGCTTGTTTTAGATCTGCTCTGTGTGTTGAGTAGATAACTTGTTTAGAAATCTTTAGCAATTCTCTTGCTTTTTTTATTAGCTCTTCCCTTTTAGAATCATATTTTGATAATTCCTTTCTTATTTCGGTAAATTCTCTTAACATTTTATAGTATATGGACTTGAACTATCTTTATAAATCTTTCTTTAGAAATTATTAAATAATACTTTTTCCAGTCATTTCTTTTGGTTGTTTTATATTTAGAAGTTTTAAGACTGTTGGTGCTATATCTTTTAGTCCTTTGTTGTTCTTTAATTTTAATTTTTTATTTGAAACAACAATTAGAGGAACTTTGTTTTTTGTATGAGATGTTTGGTATTTCCCACCTTTATCTTCTAGATTTCCATGATCTGCGAATACTAAAGCTGTTCCATCTTTTTCTAAAACTTTGTCTGTGATTTTCTTTACACATTTATCCACTGTTTCTGCTGCTTTAAGACAAGCTTTTTTTACACTTGTGTGTCCAACCATATCTCCATTAACTATGTTTACAACGATGAATTTATATTTGTCCATCTCTTTTAGCAGCCTTGATGTTATTTTATATGCACTCATCTCTGGTTTTAAATCATAAGTAGCTACTTTTGGTGAATGTATTAAGATTCTTTTTTCGTTTTTGTATGGTTTTTCTATTTGATTATTGAAGAAGAATGTTACATGAGCATATTTTTCTGTTTCGCTAATTCTTAATTGTTTTATTTTATTTCTTGATAAGACTTCTCCTAAGGTGTTTTTTGTTTTTGGTTCTTCAAAAGCGACTCTTGCTCTAGAAGGTTTATAGTATTTTGTCATTGTGACTGGGAATATGTTCTTTTTAAGAATAAGTTGGGTTAGTTGTCTTAATCTGTCTGTTCTGAAATTATAAAAGATTACAGAATCATTTGATTTAATTCCTTTGTAATTTTTTGATTTTCTTGGTTTTATGAATTCGTCTGTTTCATTATTTTTGTAACAGGTTTTTAGAAGTTTTATTGGTTTTTCAAACTCTTCTGCATTTGCATTTGCAATACATTCATATGCTTTTTTTGTTCTGTCCCATCTCTTATCCCTATCCATAGCATAGTATCTCCCTGAGATGGTTGCTATGTTTTTTGTTTTTCTTAGAAGTTGTCTTATGTTTTTTATGCTGTTTTTAGGAGGAGCATCTCTTCCATCTGTTATTATGTGTATTTTAAAATTTTTGAAGTTTTGTTTTTTACATAGGTCTAATAGAGCATAAAGGTGTTTTTTATGTGCATGAACACCTTCTTTTTGTAGTAATCCTATTATGTGTAAAGTTGAATTGTGTTTTTTGCAGTTTTTTAATGCGTTTATGAATTGTTTGTTTCTGAAAAAATCTCCTTTTCTTATTGATTTATTAATTTTTGTTAAAGGTTGTTTGATAATTCTTCCAGAACCGATTGTTACATGTCCAACTTCAGAATTTCCTTGGTAATTTGGTGGTAGTCCGACTGCTTTTCCTGCAGCTTTTAGTATTGTTGTTGGATATTTTTCCATTAAATTATCTGTGTTTATTGTATTTGCTTCTGAGATATAGTTGTCTTTTTTGTTTTTTCTGTATCCCCATCCATCTCTTATGATTAATACTACTGGTTTATTCATTATTATGATTTTGGTTATTTGTTTATTTAAATCTTTCTGAAGAGTTGAATAAAAGAAAGCTTTTTATAATTATTTTAATTCCTTTTTTTATGAGGGTTCCTGATGTAGAATTAGTTCTGGAAGAACTTGTTGATTCAATGAAAGAAAACTGGCCTTTGTTAAGAGAGGTAAGAGTTTTTGGCAGTTACAATACTGATCGTTGGGATCCTGAAAGGTCGGATATTGATCTTTATGTTTTGATTGGCGGCAGTAATGCAGCAGCATATTCTACACGTGAACTTATGAAAACCTTAAAGGTTCCAAGAAAAAACAAACTTGAACTGCATATTTATACTCCTTATTCTTCTCCAACAACAATTAATATGGGACGAGGAGATATGAAAACAAACAGGGAAGCTGGAAGATTATTGTATAGAAAAGGATTTCTTTATAGCTTAAGTGATTTTTTAAATAAAAAAATAGACAGTGCTAGGGCTTCTATACATTTCTCTCAATCACCAATGTTAAAACCTCTAAAGAAGTATTTATGAGTTTACTTTTTAGATGATATTGAACTAAAATTTTTAAACACAACCCATCATAAAAGAAAGCTTTTTAAATACCTCAAATTTCTTCATTTACTATGAAACTACCAAAATCAGTAAAAAGACTTTGTCCTTTTTGTAAAAAGCATACAGTCCATACTGTAAAGAATCAATCATTTAAGGGTTTGAATAAAGCTCATACTATGTCGAGAGGTTCTAAACCTAGAGTAAAATCAAGAGGATTAAGACGTGGATTTGGTAATCTTGGAAGATTTTCTAAAAAAGCAATGGGTTCCTGGAAAAGATATGGTAAAAAACAGACTAAAAAGACTGATTTAAGGTATACTTGTAAAGAGTGTGGAAAAACCCATGCTCAGAGACAAGGTACAAGAGCAAAAAAAGTTGAGTTTGCTTAGAATTCTTAACTATCTTCTATGTCCTCTATTCCTACTATGAAACTGTCCTCTTCTCATTGGTTGTCGTCTTGAATCATCAGTTCTGATTGCAACGACTTTCTCTAAGAAAGGTATTTTTATTTCTTCAATGTTGAAATTACGATATTGATTCATAACATTTGAAAAATTATCATAATCATACTCACATAAAACATTAACAACTTGTCCTTCAGCACCTGCTCTTGCTGTTCGACCTATTCTATGAACATACTCTTTAGTGTCTTTTGGAATGTCATAATTATATACGTGTGAAACATTGTTAATATCCAATCCTCTTGCTGCAACATCTGTACAAACTAATACACTTACTTTTGCAGTGTTGAACATTTTAAGTGTGTTTTTTCTTTTATTCTGTGTTAAACCTCCATGAATAGGTGTTGCTTTGATATTGTTTGCTTTGAGATTTTTAGCGACAAAGTCGGTGTTTCTTCTAGTATTACAGAAAACCATTACTAAACCTGAAGTTTCTTTCTTTAGTAAGTGTACTAACAATGACAACTTCATGTTTTTTTTAACATTATAATATACTTGTTTGAGTTTTGATGGATCAACCATGTTTTGAGCTGAGACTATGACTTCATTGTTCATATGTTTGTTAGCCAAAGATTTCACTCGTGAAACTGTAGCTGAGAAAAATAATGTTTGTCTCTTTTTTGGACAAGCTCTTATGATTCTTTCCACATCATCTATAAATCCCATATCAAGCATTCTATCTGCTTCGTCTAATACTAATAAGTTAATTCTTGTTAAGTCAATGGTTCTTCTTTCAAGATGATCTAATAATCTTCCAGGTGTTGCAATGACTACTTCTGCTTTTTTTAAATCTTGAATTTGAGCAGTAATTGATACACCTCCATAAACTGATATTACATTCAAATGTTTATGATATGCTAATTTTCTCAAAACATCTTTTACTTGTTCTGCAATCTCCCTAGTTGGAGTTAAAATTAATGCTTGTACTCCTTTCTTAGGAAGTGTGTGATCAATTACCCCACATCCAAATGCTAGTGTTTTCCCAGAACCAGTTGCAGATTCTCCAATAACATCTTTTCCTTTCATAATATGTGGGATAGATAGAGTTTGTATCTCTGTTGGTTCTGTAATATTCATATGTTTAATTGATTTTAATAGTTCTTGGCTTAAGCCAAACTTTTCAAATACGTTCATTTTATTATACCTCTAATATACAGCAATTCTTATAGAAAAAGCAAAATGTTCAATAAATCTAATCAGGTGCTCTTTCGTCAATAATATGCGTTATTGATAGAGAAGAGTTTTGGTTGGTTTATAAAGTTAATGGTTATATAGGTTAACTCCCTTCAGAATAAGTGTATAGATAGGTCTATTAAGTTTATTAAAAAAATATTAAAAAAATAAAATTATACCCTATTTAGAAATCTTCACTTGCTTTTTCTTTAGGTTCTTCCTTAGATTCTTCTTCAGGTGCTTCACTTCCACCTTGAGCTAAAGAAACATTCTGTGCTTGTAATCCTCTGTCACCTTCTGAAGGATCGAATGTTACTCTATCATTATCATTGATCATTGTTCCTTCTGTTAGTGCCGAAAAATGTACAAAATATTCTTTTTCGTCTTCTCCTTTTATAAAACCAAATCCTTTTTTTCTGTTAAAAAATTTTACTTCTCCATTCATTTGTTTTTCACTCCGTTTAAAGTCTTAAAGACTTATTGAGTAGAGAGTTATAGGGTCTGTTTATAAACCTTTCGGTTATATTTAATGAAAAAGCAAAGAATTAAATATTATTAATAAAAAAAGGTTTAGTAATAGAAAGGAGGTTATAATGGGAAAAATAGGTAAATTAATAAAATTAGCAGGTGCTGCTATTGTTCTGAAAAATATTGTTACTAAAGTGATTAGAACAGCAAGCCCTCCTAAAAAGAAGAAATCTACAAAGAAAAAATGAGGTATTATTATTTTAGAAATATTATCTTATTTTTTGTACTTGTAGTTGTGTTTGTTTCTATGGCTAAGCAACAAGAGATTTCTGAAGAAGAAGTTGGTGAGGGAATAAATTTTCAGAAATATCTTGATGATCCGTGGGATTATCACAATCAAAAGGTTGCTGTTTTTGGTTTTTTAGGTTATAAGTTTTATTCTGGTTCTTACCATAAACTGATTATTGATGAATCTGGCAATGAGATTGAATTGACTAAAGTTGATCCAGAGTATAGATTTGTTAGTGAAGGTGTAACAGATCGTCTTTATCTTGTAGAGGGTATTTTTAAGAGAGGGCAAGAATTTATCTCAATTGATGTTCTGGGAATCTTTCCTGTTAGGGGTTATATTAGATCAAATAAATAAAAAGAATTAAGCTTGTGCTATTGAATCTATTCTTTTTTGTTGACAGCCCCCACATAGACCACTACGTATTATATACCTTAGAACAACAATTCTTAAAAGAATTTAAAGAATTAGGGTTTAATATGGAAAAATTTACAAAAAAACAACAGATTAAGGAATTAAAAGAAGGAGATATAGTTAATGATATCTTTGTTGTAAAGATTAAGAGAAGCATTAGCGAGTATTCTAAAGGGCATTTCTTTACTTTAATTCTTTCTGATTCTTCAGGAGGAAGTATAGAGTACAAGTATTGGGGTGATTTTGATCAGGATAAAGTAAAGGCAATTTACAATCTTATAGCACCTGATTCGGTTGTCTTGGTTAAAGGAAAGGTTTCGAGTTACCAGAATAAATTACAGATTGGAAATAGTGACCCTAATAATATAAGGGTTCTTAATCAGGATGAGTATGAAGGTGATTTTATTGCTGGTCCTCAGAAAGATATAGATGAGATGTATTCTGGTCTAATGTCAAAAATAGATTCTATTAAGAATGAAGATTTGAAGAAACTTTTATTAGATGTTTTTAATTCTTTAGGAGATAAGTTTAAGCAGCATCCTGGAGCTATTCAGATACATCATAACTGGCGTGGGGGATTATTACAGCATACTTTGGAGATTGTTGAATATTGTGAAACAAGCTGCAGGTTGTTTCCTGAACTGGATAGAGATTTGTTGATATCAGGCACTTTGTTGCATGATATTGGCAAATTAGAGGAGATTGAGACTACTTCTCGTATAAAAGGTACTCGTAAAGGTCAGTTTATAGGTCATTTAACTTTAGGTGTTATTCATGTTGCTGATAAATTAAAGGATAGTTCTGTAGATGATTTGTTAAAAGAGAAATTATTGCATTTGATTGTGAGCCATCATGGTGAATTAGAGTATGGTTCTCCAAAAAAACCAATGTTTGCTGAAGCTGTTGTGTTGTATTTTGCTGATCAATTAAGTTCAAGAACTTCTGAATTCATAGAGTTTATTAAAGAGAATAAAGATGCTACAGATGATGATTCTATGTATCATCGCAGACACTCAACAAATATATTTCTTAGGTAATTTTATTAACAAGATAGCAATAAAACAAAAAGTTTAAAAAATAGTAATTCTTCATGTTATGAGTATAGGTTAAGCAATGGAAGTAAAAAGAAAATTAAAGGAGGTGTAAAAATGTGTTTTGTTAAATGGGTAGAAAAATTAATTAAAAAGATGAAGTGGTATGATATATCACTGCTAAAAGGATCTGTGTTTTTCTTTACACTGTTTTTGGTAACTGTCTGGGCCGGATTTAGAGATTTTGTTTTAGGAGTCCACTGGGGATGGTTTTTAGTTTTAGGTTTAGTTTTCGCGGCCCCACTTTGCAAAAAGATGTTTAGCAAATAAAAAACATTTTTTTCTTTTTTTAATTATTTAGTAAGAATTTGATTCTTCTTCTCTTTCTCTTGCTATCCTCCTTCCCTCATAATAAGCTAAGGTGGATAGAAACAAACTACCGCACGCTATAAAGAACCCTTTTTGAAAATAATCAAATGAGTTGTGGAAATCTTCTTTAAAAGCAGAATTTTCTGATACTGATGCTCTAGGATCATCCTCTTTAACAAGATAATGAACAGCTGTTCCTAAATTATAAGCACTAAATGTGCAAGCAAATATTCCTACACCACAGGTAACTACAGTTATGGTTTTGTATCTCTTTAAAAGCCAATTTTCAAATCTCTCATGTCTACTTAAAACTCTGTCTTCTAGTTTAATACTTGGTTGTTTTATATCCATATTGGATTTGGAAAATTTGGATTTATATAAATATTTTTATATTAATTCTTTTATCTCAGAAGTAGTTAGTGGCTTATCATAAATTCTTACATCATCAAGAGCTCCTTTAAAGTATATAAAATCAGGAGAGAGCATATAAGAGCTTCTTCCGTATCCAAGCATTAGTTTTGTTTTTCCTGAAATGTCTTTTAGAAAAGAAGAGTCTTTTGAATTACCAAAATTATAGCGTCTGTTTGTGATTTCTACTCCATTTAGATACCCTGTGTTTCCATTAGGTGAAACAACAACAGCAAAATGATGCCATTTGTTTTCCTCTACATTCTTATTTGAATCAAAACAAAGGAATGGTTCTTGATTGTGTTTTTTCCCTAGAATATAATTGAAATGTGCAACTTGATAGCCTATTGCCATAATATCTTGTACATCCTGAACTGAATCAACTAAGATTGAACAAGGACTTGTTATATCTGGATATTTATTTGCTATTGCAAGGTTTTCGCTACAGTCAGGATTTGATTCATCAGTAAAAAAATGAGGTACAAATTGTCTTAAAAAATCTTCCTGTATAACATAATTTTGGTATGGATCTGCTATGTCAACTCCTCCGTTATTTGTCTGCATTTCCTGTTCTAATACAACAGTATCTAGAGAAATACCATCATATATTGTCTCTGGTATAGTCTCTATTCCTAAAAAATGAGTTGACATATGCTATGAAATAATATATTCTTTAAAAATCTTTCTATTGTTACTACTTTGGGATTAAGAATATAGGAAGATTTATAAATATACTAAATTTTCTTTAGAGAATGGCTAGACATAAAAGTGATCCAATACAGGAAGGATTAGATGATATGGAACTGGAAAAAGTTTTGGAAGAGATTGAATGTGATTGGGAGCAATTTACAGAATCGGAAAAACCTCAAAAGCCATCAGAATATAGTTTAGACAGGTTAGTGCATCTGGAAAGAGATGGTTTTCCTAATTTCCAGGGATATAGTGATAAATATGATTTATTTATTAAACCTCTCCATATTGATAGAATTGTTGGAAATCTTTTTTCATTCAAGGAAAAAGAAACAGATGAGCGGGCTATTGAAATTATTGCAGATATGGCTTTTGAGCCTGAATTAAGAAAAGAAAGACAAAAAACCCTAAAGTTTTTGATGGAAAATAAAGATTTAGATGAGATAGGCTCATTGTTTAATCAATATTATCAAAATAGCAGAGATATTAATGAAGTAGAATGTTGGTATGAGGGGGGAGATTATCCTTATAAATTGTTTTTCAACCCCTTTGAAATAAATAGAATGGGTGAACTACTTCAACAACAATTGCATGTATTGGAAAAGATTGCTTCTATTACAAAAGGCACACACTTTCAAGATTGTGGTGTATTGGCTGAGAGCATAAAATCAACTGAATGGTACAAGGAGTTAGGAAATATTGACATAGAAGAAGATATAGGAGTCATAGATTCTTCAAGATTACTTGATGAACTTCGTAACAAAACCAAACAAGAATATGAGCGTGATAAAAGAGCAGGCAGAGATACAAATCTGATAAAATATGTTGACTTATTCTATGCTATGAAAGTCTCAGGCGTAAACAAGCTTGTTACTGCCTTGGATTATTTTATTGGCTATGCAATAGGTTTCAAAGAATTGCAGGAAAAGGGCGCAAACTTAACGTTTCCTGAATTCAGGAGCGGTGGCTACAGGCACTGTAATATCAAAGGCGGTGTAAATTTTATCCTTTACATGGGAGAAAATAGAGATAAAGAAAAAGTTCCAAATGATTTTTTCATTGATGAACTAGAGCCAATAAGATTGATAACAGGTGAGAATGCTTATGGAAAAACAATGTTAATCAAAACAAGAGCCGTTATCCAGGCATTTGCACAGGCAGGATTGCCAGTAATAGCAGACAATGCTGAGCTAAGTTATGTAGGCCAAATACTTGCAAACATCGGACAGACAGAAGATTCGTTTTCAGGAAAAAGCACATATCAAAAAATCAATGATACTACTTTTAAGATTATAGAAAAAGCAAGATCAAGGAGTCTTCTGATTCTTGACGAACCTACATCCGGGACATATGACTTAAAAGCAATTCTTCAAGCCAGATTATACTTAGAAGAGATTGCAAGAAAGGCAGGATATGAAACTTGGATGGTTACTCACCATCTGGAATTAACTGAACTGGCAAATAAATTCCCTCAAATTATTAATCTAACAACAGAGGTTGTCGATGGAAAATATACTTACAGGATAATTCCTGGTATTTTTTCTCCAACTGAAGAAACAGTTGTCCTTGATTATCCTCTTAAAAGAGTAAGTAAAGCTATTAAAGAAAACAGATTAAATAGATTACAAAGACTAATCAAGGATAATGAAATTCCAGAAGACAGGATGCATTTATTAGAACAACAGCTTGATCAATATAAAAATTAAAAGTTATTACCTAAAACGACTATGTTTAATTTTCTTTACATAAATTTATAAATTAATTTAAAATTACGATAAAAATGAAACATAATGGTGAAGTTTATGTTGAGATGCCTGATAAGGTATTGATTGCTGCTTTTAAAGAAGGGGATGAAAGAGCTTATTCAGAACTATATCATAGGTATGAGCCAAGGCTTACTGGTTTTATTTTCCGTTTCGAGAATGGATTTAAAGGGGCTGTTGAAGTAGGTGATATTGTTCAGCAGACATTTACTAAGCTCTATACCCGTGCGCAACTTTATAATGAACAAACAGCTGAATTCGGTACATGGCTTTTCACAATTGCAGCAAACCTTGCAAAAACAGAGCTCAGAAATCTTAAAAGAAGAAAGACTTGTTCTCTTGATGGTATGTGGGAAGATATAAGAAATGATTTTTCAGTTGATGATGTTCTTTATGGCGGAAATCTGACAATGGAATTGGAATTAAGTGCAAAAGTTGATTCTGCTATGCAGAGACTGATTGGGTTTTTTGATGAAAACCGGGCACTTAGTACAGCCTATGTGCTTAGAAGCCTGCAGGGGCTGAAATACCAGACAATAGCAGATATAATGGATATTCCTCTTGGAACAGTCAAATCAAGAGTGCATAGGGCAAGGAAATATCTAAGAAATGGAAGTTTGTAATCTCAAAAGAAGAACTTAAAAAGGCCATTAGAGAAAAATATGGTGATGATGTGGTTGGAATCATATACAAAGATGGCCAGACAACTTTTGTAAGAGATAGTAATTAAGGTTTTATTTTTATTAGATTAACCAGTTAGTGTTCTTTTCAATGGGCTGCGATTAAATCTATAAATTGTTCTCAGAACCGATTCAATCTGGTTTTGAGTCACAGGATATTCTAAGCTTGAAGAAATGTGGTTTTGAGTCACATGATGCCTTGATGTTAAAGAAATCAGATAAGACAATGCTTCTGAAATCTCATTATGACTCAGGACTTCTATTCTTGGATTTTCTGTTGGCAGGGACATTATAGAATTGTTTCCGAAAATAATATCTGCATAAGGGGTATTAATCCTGACTGGCCTATGATAAGATAATATTGCTTCTAAATTCAATTCTTTATTTTCAGAATCATAAAGAGGAAGATATACTTTCTTTCCACCTATGATTGTGATTCCTAACTCTTTTTCATTGTCTGTGAGTTTTTCAAAATCATATTCTTCTAATCTTTTATAAAATGCTGATAGTTGTTGAATAAAATATCTCTTGTTTTTTTTAGGATCAACTTCCCATGAAGTTTCTGCAGAGCCATTCACTGTAGCAAAACTATAGTTGTCAGAATTATAGAAATGGCTGTCTGAGACAAAGATCTCATTTTTACCTGACATAACTTGAAATCTTTGTTTACCCTTCATAGCATCTTTCTTAATTTGTACATCTATGCCGTGTCTTATTTTTGTCATTTTAAATATTTAAAACCTCAAGAATTAACTTGAGATGTATTTCACACCTCTTTTTTAGTAATAAAGATTGTTTTCTTTATAAATCTTAAGTTTTATAAAGGTTTTGGATAGGTTAGAAATAAATATTTTATTCTCTGTTTTTTGAATTATTTTTATTAATACATTCATCACAATATAATCTATCATCATTTATTTCGCTATTACATTTTAGACAATTATTTGATAACATGACTATGATAAGGTTGTTCTGGTTATAAGCCTTTGGGATAGGTTTGGAAAAGATGTTCTTAATATAAGGTTTTCTATTAATACTTTTTTACTAAAAGGTGGTAACTAATAGAAAAGTTTATAAATAAACAATATCTTTATTGATCATGCAAAATGCAGAAATTCATTTACAGGCAAACTTCCTAATCAAAGAGCTCCTGAGTAACTAAATAAAAATG
Source organism: Candidatus Woesearchaeota archaeon B3_Woes (assembly GCA_005222965.1). Taxonomy (NCBI): domain Archaea; kingdom Nanobdellati; phylum Candidatus Woesearchaeota; species Candidatus Woesearchaeota archaeon B3_Woes. Next base: position 18,196 of record NJBG01000001.1, on the reverse strand, counting down.
GTTTTTGAAAGATATGGATTAAAAAATGGCATTGTTACTTTACCTGGATTTGATATAGATTTATCTATAGGAGAATCAAATTATCTTAGAGTTGATGGTTTAGTCAAAAGTATAGATGAACATACTGAAAAATTATGTCAGGAATTTCGATTACAACATAAATTTAAAGAAGGTAGTTCACTTTATGGTAGAACTTTGACTTTACGTCATAATGATCATGTGGGTTCAATTATATTTTATAAAGATAGGGGTGATGCTCATAATACATTTACATTAGGACGTGAATCAACTAATGCCCTAATTAGTTATGGTATGAAAAACACGCTTGTTGATTTTTTTAATGAATTTGGTATTTATATAAAAGGTAATATTGATGACTTTTCTAAAAAAGAGTTGTGTGATGCTGGTGGTTTGTTGGCATTATCTCTAAAAGGTATCTCTGATGAATCTGCTCAACAATTTTCAGGTATAATTAATCCTTTACTTATTTCTTTAAAGTATCAATTACTACCAACAAATTAAATTAATGAAAACTATGATCGAAGATTTGACTTTTTTAGAAGAAGGAGAATTTACAGCTGTGTTTTGGATTTTCTAAAATAGAGTCCATCTTCTTAAGAACCTTAGAAAAGTGCATTGGATCTTTTTTCTTAAGTTTAGATAATTTCTTAGTGATTTCTTCACTATAGAAATCTGTATACATTAATCAACCTCTTTTTCAAAGTCTTTTCTAGAAAGATGTTTGCCTTTCACAATTTTATCTAACTTATTCTGGTCTTAAATTGGGTTCAAGAGATGTCTTCTCATATTCATTAACCACCAAGTTTATAGCCTGAGACTTGTCTTTAAGCCCAAATTTGGCTTTTACAATATTTAACAACTCTTACTTTATGGACTTTGTTATATCATACCCCTTGCTTCATAATAGCTTAAAACTGATTTATAAGCTTGTTCTTCATCAACCTTTTGGATTTCTTTTATTATTAGTCCCCATGTTTCTTTTTGTTTAATTTCATTGACTAAATTGTTAAGGTAAATATTGGTTGTTATTTCCCAGATTGAAGCAACAAAATCATGATCGCTTGGTTTTACACCTAGTACTTCTGTTGTCGCATCTAAAATAATCTCAATGTTTCTATCTATTCTTCTTTGATTAAATAAATGAGGGCATTCTTCTCTAATATAATCCAAATTTGCTTGGTTTTGTTTTCTCATTTCTTTTATTTGTATTTGTTTTAACATTTTAGTTTAATTTCTCTTCTTTTTTCTCTATTTTTTTATTTAATTTGTCTCTTTCTGTCAGCGCATTAAGACCAATCATAAGTAAATAAGAAATTAACCAGGATATTTAAATCTTTTTATATTTCACTACTCTAAAGTAATCTTATTTTATTTATAAATCTTAAGTTTTATAATTCTTTTTCAAGTTCTTTGTTATAGAATTTAATTGGAATGTTGTTTTCTTTGCTTAATTTAATTTCTTCTCTCATTCCTTTAGAAATTTTATCACCACAAAGCCAGAGTTCATCTATTATTTTTCTTTTAAAAAACTCTTCGTTAGCTTGGACACCTCTTTCTTTATCATCTTTTATTTCATTATCTAAGTATTGAAATGCTGTTAAGTAAGGTGCTATAGGAATTATGTCTTTGGTATGAACTTTTTTACATATTTCTAATATATTTTTAACATTATCTTTAATATTTCCTGAAATTGGGTGTGCTATAAATACTAATTTGGTCATATGTTTGGAAAAGATGTTCTTAATATAAATTTATTCTTTTTAGATATCTTATGTAAGTTTATCCTAATTTTTCAGCAATCTTTATATAGAATCATAGTTTCTTTTTGATATATAGTACAAAATGGGGGCGGCACATTGTTAAAAAAAACAAAAAAAAACGTGCAGAGCATCATAAAGTATTTTTTTATTTTTCTAGTAGCTTTGACAGTATACCATTCAATATTTGATTATTCAAATCCTCTTGATAAAATAAAATCTTTTGTTTCTGAACAAAATTTTAACAACCTAAGATCAAATATACCTATATATACTCCAGGTGTTGATAGTAACTTTAACTCTTGTGAAAAAATGGCTACTAAAATATTACCTAAAAAAATAGATATGATGAAGAGTAATTCTGGTTATTATACTATTGATAATATTAGATGGGCAGATGATACTTTTATTAAGTATGATGAATTTAGGTATTTAGAATTTTATAAAGGAGGAATAGGTCAAAATTCTAATTATTATTATCAACGAGCTTCTAAATATGAAGATTATTTATCTTATAAAAAGAGTGCAGGATATGATGAAATTGGTTTTTCAAAAGGTCAAAATTCGTTTAAAGTGCGCTTTGTTTTAAAGAAAACAAGCGAAACTAAAAGTATGTTAGAGATATTTGAAGTGGTTGGTGCAGAATTTTTATCTTGTGAATGGGTGGTATAATAAAATGGTAGATAAATACCTAAATGATGGGGAAAGGGTAATCTATAAATTAAATTATTCTGTATATTTAGATAATGATAAGGGTTTTTTCCCTTATTTAACTGATTATAGACTTATTTTTCTTAAACCACTTGGTTTGATATTCAAAAAAGATAGAATGGTTGATATTTTTCTAAAAGATTTAATAGGTGCTACTATGAATGAAAAGGGTTTGATCTTTAAAAAAAGACATCTTGAACTAAGAACACCTCATACAACTATGAGAGTTTATGGTAAAGATAAACATATTCTTGATTTTCATAAAGAAGTAAGTAAACAATTAATGAATTTTAAAAAATGAAAAAAACAAAAAACCCTTGGACTATACCAATTTCAATTAGTGTTATATTATTAATTATAGTTGGTGTTATATTCTTAGTTCCTATTCCATATACTGCAGTTGAAATCTATACTGAGACAGAACCTTACATAACAACAGAAAAATATACTGATACAGAACCATATATGGGTACAGAAAGTTATCAAGAACAGATACCAATTACTGAAGAAGAATGCAAAACAGATATATCATCAAATCCCCTAGATTATATCAACAGAGGTCTTGATATCTTGTTGAATGATGAAACTGATTATAGTAGTTTACTTGAAACTTGTGAAAATGTTATTAAGTTTAGAACGATAACAAAATCAAAAGAGGTTGTTAAATATCGTACAGTAGAAAAAGAAAGACAAGTTACAAGGTATCGAGACGTTCAGAAAGAAAGGACAGTAACTAAAACAGCCACATTATACATGAGATGGAGTGGTCAAGTGCAATATCGTTATGAGGTTTGATGCAATAAAATGAGTAATAAAGAAAAATTTCATAAATTATCTTATGATCTTGGTAAATCTTGGACTTTCTCTCTTGTAGCATTATTGTTTGTTTCTATTTTTGGTTTTTATAATCCTTATGTCCCAGATGCATTTAAAGAAATTTTGTTTCCTGTAATTTTGCTTTTTTTTATTCTTTTTTTGATAACAGAAACTTGGATGATAATATCTTTTGGGATTCTTGTAAAAATGTATACTGGTAAAAAAATTAAGAGAGAAAAAAATACAAAATTAAGTGTTAAACAAAAAAAGAATTCTAATTGGTTCAAAGAAAGGTTTAATGTTCCTAGATTTTTTAAGGCCTTTTTATTATCTGTAATAATAGGTCTTGGTGCTTATTTAGGAAAAATTTTCTTTGCAACTCATTGGTTGTTGGCTTTGGCTTTTGTAACTTTATTTTTGATGATTTTTGCAGGTAATTTATTAGATGCTGTATATCCTGAACATTGAATAATATGAACATAAAATGTCTTTTTGGACTTCATAAATGGGAGAAATTTATGGGTCCTGGAAATGTAGGAAACGGTAAATTTGCTCAGAAGTATAAATGTTTTAAGTGTGGTAAAATAAAAAAAGTGATGAAATGAACCTATCCCCACCAAAAGACTGGCGTTTTTATGTAAAATATATTAGTTTGGGGATTATTGCTGCTTCGGTGATAAGTTTGGTGAAGTATTATAGTTAATTTTTTAGTAATGTTTTTAAAGATTAAAGACTATTGAAATACAAATGGTTTTGGGATTTAGTATATCGGATAAAACAACTGGTTGGAACAATCCAAATAAAACTAAAGCACAAAAAGAACTTCTAAGTTTTCGTGGCAGTCTTTTAAATAAGAGGATGAATTATGCTCTAGATTATAAAGTAAAGTTAACAAAAAGACGTATTAAAGCAGCAATAGATAAGTATGGTGAAGAAAATTGTTATGTTAGTTTTTCAGGAGGAAAAGATAGTACAATTTTGAGTCATATTGTTTTATCAATGGGTTATAAATTAGAACATGTCTTTTCTAATACAAGACTTGAGTATCATGAATGTATCACTTTTTCTGAAGAATGGTGTAAAGAGAACGATGTAAAACTTACTATGGTTTATCCTGATATTAAACCTCAAGAGATATGGCAAAAATATGGTTATCCTTTGTATTCAAAAGAAATTGCAGAATTTTTTGAAAGAGCAAGGCATGGTGGTAAATTGCCTCCAAAGCACATAAAAAAAATAGAAAGATATGTAAGAAAAATAGGATATAAAGGAGAAATGGAAGATAGAGAGAAATTAAAAAATTTTTTGACATATAGAGGTATTAAAGTTAGTTCTAAATGTTGTCTTCTTCTTAAGAAAAAACCTATGAAAAAATGGCAAGAAGAAAGTGGGAAAAAAGTAGCAATAATGGGTGTGAGGGCAGAAGAAAGCCAAATGAGAAGAGTTGTTTGGGTAAGAAAAGGTTGTATTTATGAAACAAAAGATCAAGTAGTTGTTCATCCTATAATCTTTTTTACAGATAAAGACGTTCACAAATATGCTAAAAAACATAAAATTAGATTTGCTGATATTTATTATGAACCATATAATCTAAAAAGAAATGGATGTTATTGTTGTGGGTTTGGTTCTCATATAGCAGAAGAGAATAATTTTATCAAACTTAAACAAATAAATCCTGTTCTATGGAAGAACGTTACTAATCACTGGGGTTATGGTAAGATTTGTAAGAGATGTAATGTTAAGATTGAATAAACAACATATAAGTTACTAAATGTATGAAAAAAGAAATAGATACAATAGAAGCAATACCTTCCAAAAGACTATTTTTATCAATAATAGCAGATTATGATTTAAACAGTTCTATATGTGAACTTATTGATAATTCTTTGGATATATGGGTTAAAGAGGGAAAGAAAAAATCTTTGTTAATTGATATAGATATAAATAAAGATCAACAAACTATATGTATAAAAGATAATGCGGGTGGTGTAAAAAAAACAGAGCTAGACTTATTGGTTGGGCCTGGGAGAACAAGTAATTTACAAACTGATGAAATTATAGGTATTTTTGGTGTTGGAACCAAAAGAGCAGTTGTGGCTCTGGCTCAAGATATAAAAATTATTTCTAGATATAAAAAAGAGAATACATTTAGTTTAGAATTTGATGAAGACTGGCTTAAGGAAGAAGATAATTGGAAATTGCCTTTGTATAAAGAAAGCCAAATAGATGAAGGGACCACTATAATCAAACTACATGCGCTTAGAATCACAATAACAAAAAAAAAATTATTAATTCTTGAAACTCATCTTCAAGCTACTTATGCCAAATTTTTAAATGATAAAAAATTAACCCTAAAACTTAATTCTGAAAAACTGTCACCATTAATTTTTGAGAAGTGGGTATATCCTCCAAAATATCCCCCACATAGATATTGTGGAATAATAAAAACTCCAGAATATAAACCTGTAGAAGTTGAAATTATTGCAGGACTATCAAAACTTTCTAGTAAATTCAACCCCTCAGGAGGGGAATATGGAGTATATTTTTATTGTAATAATCGTTTGATTTCTAGAGCTTTAAAAAGTTATGATGTTGGTTTTGCTAAGGGGTTGGCTGGTAAACCTCATGATACTATTTCCCTTGTTAAAGTAATTGTGTCTCTTAAAGGGGAAGTACAATCAATGCCATGGAATAGCAGTAAATCTGAAATTGACACAAAACATATAATATTTTCGGCTCTTCAGACTTTTTTAGTGAAGGTTGTTAAAGATTATGCTTCCCTTTGCCGAAGATTAAGTGGTGAGTGGCCTCAAAAAGTTTTGAAGTACACAAAAGGTAAAATAAAGTTTGTTCCAATTGATGATTTTATAACAGAAAAAAAATCATACCTTCCTCCCTTACCCATCTCAAAACCCAGATATGGTCTTCGTATAGATCAGATTAATAAAAAAATATCAGAAAAAAAACCTTGGACTAAAGGATTATATGAAGGGAGAGTTGCTTCTGATTTGATATACTCACAGAAACTTGAGCAAAAAAATAGGATATGTCTTATTATTTTAGATAGCACTATAGAAATTGCATTTAAGGAGTTTTTAGTTTACGAATCTGGTACAGTATATAGTCAAAGACGTATTAATGACCTTTTTGATAATCGAACAGAAGTACATAAAGAAGTTAAAAAGTATAAAAAGGTAACAAAAACTATGTGGAATAGAATAGAGTATTATTATAAACTTAGGTGTGAACTTATTCATAGGCGTGCTAGTGTAAGTATAACGGACGAACAAATAGAAGCGTATGAAGCTATTGTAGAAGATGTTCTTGAAAGGTTATTTAAACTTAAATTTGATATCTAGTAATAATTATTTTTTTGTTCTTTGTGTGGAAAAGAAATGAAACTGAAGGGTATATAGAACATTTTAAGCAGAAAAAACTTTAAGAGCAAGATCTAAAAGCAAGTCTCTTCTTTCCTCTACTGCATTTTTATCCCAGGATGACTTTTCTGCAATTTTATTGTTCATTAACACAGAAGATGTTTGTAAGATTGATTTTTTTGTATTAAAAGTGTCATTAGCGCCAGTATTATTATCCTCTTCTCCTAAAAATGATAGATTTCCTATATTATGTTTTAATTCTTCTAGTTGTGCCTGAATTACATTACCTGTTGCGTTCTGAGGGTATATATGTTCAATTGTTGTATTAGCAAAATCAAACACCCTTGTTAAGTTTTCGCATTGAGGGTCTCCTGTAGATCCTTCAATATACCATTTAAAATAATGTTCAATAGTCATTAAAAAATACTTAAGGGGTTTATTGGTTTTATTAACATTGTAATTTAATTCTGCGGACATTTGTGTTACAAATAACTCATCTTGTGCTTTTGAGTTTTGTAATGAATTTAATTCCGATCTAAGTGTACTTATATCATATGTGCTGGGGTTTGCTCTGATAAGTTGTGACTGTTCAAAATAGATTTTAGTTAATTGGCCGATGTGTGCATTACACATTAATTTATATCTAAAAAAGAATCTTTCTACAAGATGAACTATTTCTGAAAATTTATGGTGATCTAATTTACGGGCCGCTAACAAAAAAGGGATACAATGGGTGTGTTTCAGATCTACTATTAACAGTCTAAGTCTTTCTTTATTCCATGAAGGTGTTTGAGTGGTGCTACTATATGGCCAATCTCCTTCAATTAATTTACGCATAATTATTATTTCTTTTTCAAAGTTATTAACTGAATTCAATATTGCGGTTGCGTCTGCTCCAGTAATTTGGTCTACTTCTTTTTTGTGTTGAGGGAAAAAATTATCTAAAAAATCGTCAAACAGATCTGTTTTGCTAGGTCTTTTTCCCTTAACGGAAGAGTAATACCATCTTAAGAATTTCTCTGTTTGATCAGGGTGGTCTGCTATAATTTTATTCCAACGACGTAAGACTGCGTCTTGTTTTGCGTTATGAATTTCAAGATCTAATAATTCCAATGTTCTTGCTTTCAGAAGATCTCCTTCAGTAAGACATGTTCCCCGATCATTTAGAACTTGGAATAATCTATATGCTTCGTCTTTTGATTCTGTTACAATATGAATAATAGTGCAATCTTGTAAAATTACTTGATGGAACGTTTCTAATGCATCTAATTTAGATGGTATATCTTGTAATTCATTTAAAATATTTTTTAATTTTTCACTTATGAATTTATATGCGTATTCTAATCTATTATGAGAATCTCTTTCTGGAGTTGGGGAATTGTTATTGATTAAGTCTTTAAAAAATGGTTCATCTGGTAAAGATAATTCTAAGCGATCAATTTCAATGATTTTACGATTAATTTCGTCTTTAAATTTAATATATAAACTTGTTAACTTTTTAACACGTTCTTTTGCAAGCTTATTATTTTCATTATCATTTTGTTCATCTGCTTCTTGAGCTAATTCTTCTGTGATAGAAATTATAGTAGACATAAAAATAATAAATGTGGCTATACGTTGCTGTCCATCAACCAAATCAAAAAGCTGACGTGATGAGCCAGGAATTTCTTGTTTAATACTTACAACACCACCAAAAAAATGATGTCTTGTATTCTCATTTATTCTAACTTGATAACATTTTTCAAGATCATCGAAGAAGTCTGATAAATCGTTTTCATCCCATGTAAAGTTTCGCTGATATTTTGGAACTTGGAATGTAAATTGATTTTGGAATAAGGTTCCTATTGCTATGTGTTGAGGTGTAATTGCCATAATAATAGTAAATTAACTAAATTATTTAAATATTTCTAAAAAACAGATAATTAACATAATCTTTTTAAACTATCTCTATATAACTCTTTTATGGCCAATTACAACTTCAAAACAGAAGAAGAAATAACACTTAGATATTGGAAAGAACATAAGATTTACGATAAATTACAAAAAAAGAATCAAAAAGGAAAAAAGTTCTATTTCTTACAAGGCCCACCATACACAAGTGGAAGATTGCATATTGCACACGCTTGGAACAATTCTTTAAAAGACATTGCTCTAAGATATAAAAAAATGAATGGTTTTAATGTCTTAGATAGAGCTGGTTATGATATGCATGGCTTACCAACTGAAAGTAAGGTTCAAAAGGAATTAAAACTAAAATATAAGGAAGATATAGAAAAATACGGTTTAGACAAGTTCATTAAGAGATGCAAAGAATTCTCAATAAATAATGCAAAACTTATGGATAAAGACATGCAAAGACTAGGAATCTGGTTTGATTATGAAAATGCATACTATCCAATAAAAAATGAGTTTATTGAAGGCGAATGGTGGTTAATTAAAAAAGCATATGAACAAAAGAGATTATACAAAGGAAAAAAGATTATGCATTGGTGCAGCAGCTGTGAAACTAGCTTAGCTAAACACGAATTAGAATATGAAAATGATAAAGACACTTCAATTTTCTTAAAATTTAAGTTAAAAGACAAAGATGAATTCCTAATAATATGGACTACAACACCATGGACTATTCCTTTTAATCTAGGTGTTATGGTTAATCCAGATTTAGATTACTTAAAAGTAGAAGTAGAAAAAGAAGTTTGGTATGTTGCAAAAGCATTAGCAGGAATTTTCATAAACAATGTTTTAAACAAGAAATTTAAAATTTTAAAAGAATTCAAAGGAAAAAAATTAGAAGGTTTAGAATATATCCATCCTTTAGAAGATGAAATTAACTATAAAGATCTAAAAGCTAAACATAAGAATATTCACACTGTTTTACTAAGCAAAGAGTATGTTGACACAACAGCTGGGACTGGTTTAGTTCATACTGCACCTGGATGCGGTCCTGAAGATTATGAAGTTGGAAAAGAATACAACATACCACCATTTAACACTCTAAATGAAAAGGGTGAATTTGAAGATTTAGGAAAATACACTGGTTTCAAAGCAAAAGATGATGACAGCAAATTTGTTGAAGAGTTTAAAAATAAAAATTGTTTAATTACAACAACTCAAGTAGAACACGAATATGCTCATTGTTGGAGATGTCATAATCCTGTTGTTTTCAGAGCTACAGAACAGTGGTTTTTGAAAATTGAAGATTTAATTAAACAGATGATTAAGAATAATAAGGATGTTAAATGGCAGCCAAATTTCACTTCAACAGCTTTTGACAGATGGGTTGAAGCATTAAAAGATAATTCTATTACAAGACAAAGATTTTGGGGAGCACCAGTTCCAATTTGGGTATGTGAAAGTTGTAACAACACAGAAGTTATTGGCTCTAGAAAAGATTTAGAAAAGAAAAAAGCAAATAAAATACCAAGTGATTTACACAAACCCTGGATTGATGAAGTAACTTTTCCTTGTAAATGTGGAAATACAATGAAAAGAATACCAGATGTTTTAGATGTCTGGATTGATTCTGGAACAGCTTCATGGAATTGTTTAGAATATCCTGTAAAAGATGGTTTAATGAAACAATTTTACCCAGCTGACTTAATTTTAGAAGCAACTGAACAGGTTAGATTATGGTTTAGTATGTTAAGTATATGTTCAACAATTGCTTTTAAGAATAATTGTTATAAAAATGTCTATGTTCATGGAATGATTTTAGATTATCAGGGAACAAAGATGTCTAAATCTTTAGGAAATATTATTTCACCTTATGAAGTTATTGACAAGTATGGTTCTGATATATTAAGATATTATATGTGTCAATCAAAAGCAGGTGAAAATATGAATTTTGGTTGGGAAGAGGTAAAGCAAAAACAGAGAAATTTGTTAGTTTTGTGGAATATTCAGAATTTCTTGATAAATATGTGCAAAGAGAATAATGTAAATCCAACTAAATTAAAGATAAAACCAAAACAAGAAGAAAAATATATTTTATCTAAATTAAATTCAACAATAAGGGATGTAACTAGATTATTTGATGAATACAAACTAGATGAAACAATTGGAAGAATTGAAGATTTATTCTTAACATTATCAAGAACTTATATGCAATTAACAAGAGAAAAGTCAAGTGTTGGAAACAAGCAAGAAAAAGAAGAAGTAATTTATGCAATTTATAATGTTTTATTGAATATTTTGAAAATGTTTGCTGTTATTAGCCCTTTCATAACTGAAAAAATCTATCAAAATCTAAAAGAGGCTTTCAAATTAAAAGAAGAAAGTATTCATTTAACAGAATGGCCTAAAACAGATGAAAAATTAATAGACTCAAAATTAGAACAAAATATGGATATGTTTAGCAATTTAACTCAGGGTATTTTATATGCAAGAGAAAAAGCTAGTTTGGGACTTAGATGGCCTGTTAAGGAAGTAGTGATAGTTACAAAAGATGACAAGGTTGTAGAATCAGTAAAAAATGTTGAAGAATTAATTAAAAAACAGACAAATATCAAAGATTTAAATGTACAACCAAGCCTGCCTGGAATTAAACAATCTGTTACAGCTGATTTTGCGCAGTTAGGACCTGACTTTGGTTCATTGGCACCTAAAATAATAGCAAAATTAGCTTTGGAAAGCCCTGAAACAATTCTAAATCATATTGAAAAGGAAAAATCATATAAATTAAAGATAGATGGAAAAGAGGTTGGAATTGTTAAAGAACATCTGGTAATCAAAAGAGATGTACCATCACCTTATATTGAAAATGAATCTAAAGGAATTTTTATTTATCTAAATAAAGAGAGAACAGATGAGTTAGAAGCAGAAGGATATCTAAGAGAGGTAATGAGAAGAGTTCAGATTCAAAGAAAGAAAGCTAATCTAAACAAGACAGACAAGATAAGTTTATTCATAAAAGCTGATGAAGAGCTTAAAGATATATTAAGCGTATTTGAAAAACAGATAAAAGAAAAAGTTGGAGCTGATACATTAAAAATTTCTGAATTAGATCCAAGCAAAAAACATAAATTTAGTTCCAAAGAAAAAGTTAAGGATTATAAGTTTGAGATGTTTTTTAGTTAATTTAAAACTATAATATTTCCCCTGCCTTTTTTTATTCTTTTAACAAGATTTTTATGTTCTAATTCAGAAACAACTAAGGATATCTTAGCTTCTGACAAAGGAAATTGTTTTCTTATGTCTTTTTGAGTTGTTCTTCCGCCTTGTTTCTTTATAAAATCAATAACTTCATCTGTTAAATCTGTAACTTCTGGTTTTTTAGTGTGTTTTTTATATTTTAGAATTAAGTATATTATTATTCCAAAACCTAAAATAACTATTATAATAAGTGCTAGATAGTTTGGTTCTTCAAAGTATTCGTGTTCTGCAACTTCTTGTTCTGCTTCTTCAAATAGTAATTCTTCTTCTTCAAAGCTTGGAAATAAGATTAAATCTAAGATAAAACTTCCTTCTTTTTCTATTCTTATGTTTTCACTAGCAGATTCTTTTGAATTATCCTGATTATAAGAAGCAGTTATTGTATATTCACCAAAAGGAAGATCAAAGCTATATGTTCCGTCTTTTGCTACTTTTGTTTGCGGTGGAACAGAATCAACACTAACAATAGCATCTGTTCTTTTTTCCAGATCAAAAGAATAGATTGTTCCATGTAAAGTGGTTGCTGTTACAAAATTTACTAAGAACAAAAACATGAAAAAGTATAGTGTTTTTTTAATCATTTTACAGGAAATTTGAACAAAAACTAATATAAAAACTTTTCTAATTAAAAAAAGCACTAAATAGGCTTTGTAAAGTTTTAAACGCTTAAATTAGGCTTTGTAAAGTTTTAAAAGAATAAATAAAGTCTTAAATTTTCAATAAAAAAAGTTTATTTATAAATAAAGCAGATAATCTAATTTACATGATTGTTATCAAAAATATAGCAGGGAGGAAAATAAAATGAAAAAAATAATGGCAATTTTGATTATGGCAATGCTGGTATTAAGTGTTGCACCTTTAGCAATGGCTAAACAAGAGAATGAAGGTAGAGGAAATAAAATAACTGGAAATGTTGTAGGAGCATTATCTGTAACAGATGATTGGCCAGTTGCTAAAGATGAGGAGGTAGGTTATGATAGTGATGGGGTTGTAGTTAGAATAAATGTAACAGATGATTGGCCAGTTGCTAAAGATGAGGAGGTAGGTTATGATAGTGATGGGGTTGTAATTAAAAGAAATGGACCAAAAGCAATAATGCCTGCAAGAGAGGGTTTAGAAGTAAATGAAAAAACAAAAGAAAGGCTTGAGCAAGTAAGAGGAAAGTATAAAATAGCAAGAGCAGATGTTGAAGAAGCTAAAAATAATTACTTAAGTGCAAAGCAAAGCATAACTAAAGTAAGAGAAAGAGTAAAACAGTGTGATGAAGAATCAGAAGAATGCCAAGAAGTTAGAAAAGAGATTAAAGTACATTCAAAAGATTTCTTAATAAGTTCAGATGATAAGGTTTTGAATTATTTAGAAAAATTAAAAGAAAGATTAGAAGCTGCTGAAAATTTGGATGATGATGTTAAGCAGGAAAGATTAGCAAAAATTGAAGAGAGCATAGCTGAAGTTGAAGAAGAAAGAGAAGTTATTGAAGATTTGGATGAAAACAGTTCTGATGAAGAAATAAAAGAAGCTGCTTTAACAATTAAAAATACATGGAAAAAAGCTCAAACACATGCTAAAGTAAGTGTTGGAAGACTAGCTAATGCTAAAATACATGGAATAATTGTAAAATCAGAGCATCTTGAGATAAAATTAGACAGAATTTTAACAAAGATGGAAGAAAAAGGGTATGACACCAGTTCAACAGAAGGGCTTGTTAATGAGTTTAAAGCAAAAATTGATGAAGCAAAAGGAAATTATGAACAAGCTAGAGGAAAATATGACGAAGTAAAAGATTCTGGTGATGTGTCAAGCCTTATGAAAGAAGCTAATAGCATTATGAAAGAGGCTCAACAAAATCTGAAAGAAGCTCATAGAACTTTAAAAGAGATCTTAAGAGAAATAAAACTTTCAGCAAATGAAGGAGTAATTGATGAGGAGGAAGCAGATGATGACGAAAGTGATGAGGAAGATGATGACGAAGAGAATGAAGAAGACGAGGATGAGGAATAAACTTAAATAAAAATATAGAGAGGTAATAAAAATGAAAAGAATTTTGAGTTTTTTGGTTTTTTTGCTGTTGTTTAGTTCAATTGCTATGGCAGCTGGACCAAAAGATACACCTAAACCAGAACTATACATGGGAAAACCAGAGGCAATAGGAGCAGAACAAGGAAATGGCCGGCAAGATCAAGGAGAGGATGATGCAACTCCTGAAGCAGTTCTAGCCAGACAACAGGCTCGTGAACAAGCAAGAGAACAGAATAGAAATGAGCTACAACAAGGATTGAATAATGCATTAGGAAAGGTTGAAAATGAAAATGCAAGGCAAAGACTACAACAAAACATAGAAAGATTCCAGGAAAAATATCAGGAAAGAATGCATAAGTTAGAAAACCTGGAAATAGAAGAAGTTGATGAAGAAACAGGAGAGACAAAGATAAAAGCAAAAGAAGAAGTAAGATTCCTTGGTTTTATAAAAGGCAAAGCTACAAAAAGATTTGATATAGACAATCAAGGGAATATAAGCGAGAAGCATCCTTGGTATAAGTTTATGTACAGGGATGTTGAAAATTCAGAATAAATTTTGTGAGTTATGGAAATATTTTTATTTCCATTTTTTTCTTTTATTTTTCGTAAAGTTTAAATAGTACTTTAATGATAAATGCATAGGTGATAATATTGAAAAAAATAGTTCTTATGATGGTTTTTGTTCTTGGTTTAATTGGGTGTACTCAGCCAACTTTTGATGATTCAAATCAACAACCTGTTGATACTATTTCTGGTGAAGATATTGGTCTAACAAGTGATGAAGACATAGATGCACAAGACCTTGGATCAGATATTGCTGAAGTAGAAAGTATAGATCAAGATTTATCTGAATTAGAAAGCCTAGAACAAGATCTGGAAAACCTTATCTAAATTTCTTTTCTTAATCAAAAGCTTTATAAAACTTTGAAAATTCTGCTAAGTCATGTTTGAAGGATATACATATAAGGATAAAGAACTTGGAAAGATAGATCTAAAAAATTTCAAGGGTTTTAATGTTAAAAAAATAAAATTTTGGTTAGATTTTAATAATCCTTCTGAAGAAGATATAAAGAAAATAAGTGAATTTGTAGAGCTTCATCCAATTACAATAGAAGATTTGAAAGATGAAGAAGAGACTACAAGAATAAAGTATGAAGAATTTGATGATTATTCTTTTATTGTTTATACAGGTATAAAAAAGATTTCTAAAGATGATTTAGAACTCTACACAGTCTATTTTATTGTTGGTAAAAGATTTTTAATAACATTACATAAAGATAATAAAATTATTAATGATTTGAAGAAAAGAGATAGAAGAAAAAAGTTTTTATTATCAAGAGGAACAGATTACTTATTACATTATTTTATTGATAAGGAAATTGATTTATATTATCCAATTGTAGAAAATCATGAGAAAGCAATAGAAAAATTAGACAAAGATATTCTAAAAAGTCGTGATAAAAAGAAATTAGATGATTTATTTGATAAAAAAGTTATTAATAGTGAATTAAAATCATTGATTGTTTCTTCTGGAAGAATGATGTCAAGAGTGACCAAACCTTCTAATCGTGATATCAGAGAAGAAGTAGTAATATATTTCAAAGATGTTCTGGATAATTTGTTAATTATTAATGATTCTTTACAAACAACTAAAGAGCAGATAGCTGCAACTATTTCTGAACACAATACTTTATTGTCTTCAAATATGAATGAAGCTATCAAAGTTCTAACAATTATAGCTACAATAATGATGCCATTGACATTAATAACAGGAATATATGGTATGAATCTGCCAATTCTTCCTGGCGGCCAGAGTAAAGAAAGCTTTTATCTTATAATGGGGATAATGCTTTCAGTAGCTGCTGTTATGATTTATTATTTTAAGAGAAAAAAGTGGGTTTAAGTATATTATTTTTTAGCGATTTTCCATAATTGTTCGAAATGTTTCTTATAGGATTCTGCAATTTCTTTTTTATGAATAATAATTGTTGTAATAGGTTTTGTAAAATCAACAATTGCAACCTTATTACCATAAATCATTGTTCTTACGGGTGGTAAATATTCTGTTGAAAGAAATCTAATATCTGCTGTTATGTTTGGAGATTTAAACCCTTTAGCAAAAATTAGTTTTGTCTTAAACTTATATTTTTTAGCTTCTTTTATGTATTTGTTTAAAATATGAGGTATTTGTTTTACATAAGGATCAATATCAGTTCCAAATCCATAATTTGATACGCCTTTTTTTCCAGCTTCTAAAATCTCGTTTAAGACTATCTTTGGACCTTCAATTCCTGTGTATACTACTGTTTCATTGTGTTCTTCTGCTTTTTTTCCAATTTGTTTTATTGTTGGAATAATCTTTTTTATCTCATTTTGAGCTTTTACAACATCTTCCTTTTTCTCTTCAAGAAAGTCAAGCAACCTTTCTGGAGGTGTTGCATCGTAATATCTAACACCATTCTTTATAATAAAACTCACAAGACCTTTTTTCTGCAATCTTTGAAGAACCTCATATACTTTTGAACTGGCAATACCTGCTTTCTTTGTAATTGACCCGGTTGAAGACAACCCCAGATTAACCAATGCTTCATATACTTCTGCTTCTCCGGGTGTTAATCCAATCTTTTCTAAGGCTTCTTTTATCATGTAAGCTATATAATTTACTTGTTTATATATTTTTCCCTAACTGGGGGGGAATAATAATTAAATAGTGGTGAAAGAATGGAATTATATGGCAAGTGAAACTAGATTAATTCAAGATAAGGAATATGAATTATTTCATGGAGCATATTGCAACATGATGCCTTTATTACGTCAAGAGGGATTTAGA
Organism: Candidatus Woesearchaeota archaeon B3_Woes; assembly: GCA_005222965.1. Lineage (NCBI taxonomy): Archaea > Nanobdellati > Candidatus Woesearchaeota > Candidatus Woesearchaeota archaeon B3_Woes. The sequence continues at coordinate 1,514 of NJBG01000001.1, read as the reverse complement.
CCTTTAACTAGCAAAGAGATTATGTCATATAGAGTAAAAGCTCTTCAAAGCCAAGATAAAAATGAAAGAGAGTTCTGGTTAGAGAAAGTTGATGCACCATATGAGCATAGATCTGATACTGAGTCAAACTTTAATACATCAGATGGGTTGGTTAGCTATGGAGAACATTTAATGGTAGTTCCTAATGCAGAAATATTACTTAATATTCATGAAACTGGTAGTTGTGGTTGTCGTTTTGTAACATTCTCAAAAAAAAGACCCACAGGGGCTTTGGAATTAAATCTAGATCAATATAATGAACTATCTCAAAAATATGAATCATTTAAATATGGAGAATTATTGCTCAATAGGGAATTAAGTGAAAATGAAGCTAGAAATCATCCACTTTGGCTTAAAATGGCACAAGATGACAGAGCATTATTAGAGGAATATGTAGATTGTATATTTAGAGAATTTAAAGATAATGAAAAAAACATGGTTTTTTATCCCTTAACTGAAGGATATCCAGAAGCACCTCCTCTAATGCTCAATCTGGAGTTAGGTTCATTTAATGGTTGTTTTTCATCAAGGGGGGTAGAGGGTAATGGTCTTATTTGGCTTGGAGGAAATATTTTAATAGGAGTACGTCCATCAGATTTGCTCTCTAAACTATATAGAAAATTTCCAGAATCAAAATTACTTAGATATCTAAGATCAGACCTTCTAAAACTAATGGAAAAGTAAGAATAATATTTTAGAGTTCTAACTAACATAATAGGTTTTTCAATAATTTTTTAATTATAGAATTTAAAAAAATAAAGGAAACCATACATAGGTAAAATCTATCCAATTAGATTAAAGGGTTTTATCAGTTAATTTTTTAACAATCGCACCAATACTCTTCTCTCCATTTATTTCATAAGGAAAGACTTGTGCAGAAATATTTATCTCTTTTCCAGATTTATGTATTCGAACAGTTCCAATAGTTTCTGGCTTATCTCTTTCTATGATTTCATTAAATAATTGTTCTCTACCTTCTCTAAATCGTTCTGGAGCTAGATCAACAGAAGACATTCCAATTGCCTCATCAGCAGAATATCCAAAAACAGATTTTCCATGTTGAGAGTAGAACATTAATCTTCCTTCAGAATCTTCACATAATATCGCAGGATTACCATAATACAAAAGATTAACAGATTCATGAGGAGAAATTGGATTGCTAGGAATTTCTCCTGGAGTAAAACCTAAAGAGTATTTCTTAATCGAAGATAATAATGCCTCGGCGAGTTTAGAATTATCTTTCCAGTTTAATGTCATATTATCGTTTTGCCTGATTCTCAGGTCTTAGTTCTCTAACAATTTCTCCGACAGGCCAAACATTTGTGGGTGAATATCCTTGTAGAACGTTTGAACCAACAACTTTCTCAGGCCATGCTGCACTAATTACTCTCTCAAATTGGGGTAACCAATCTAAAGCGCCTCTCTGTGCAGTAGTTGAACAAACACCTATCAATCCAGAACACCCAGAGTCCTGA